>CAZPYJ010000007.1:0-144037 GCA_964590645.1 uncultured Lentimicrobiaceae bacterium | reverse complement strand
AAAGATCAGGCTGTCATTTTAGCTCCGCAAGATGCACTTGGCCGGAGGCTTACAATTCAAATGGCTTACCATTAAAAAACTCATCTGCAAATATGACAAAGGAAGGGTGAGTTAAGAGTTCAATATCTTCCTTTGAAATAGTAAGCGGAATCTCATACTGTTTTGTGAGCTCTTTCTGCACCATACCAAGGACTCTTTCGATTTTCTTGTTTCTTGAATCAAGATCGTCTAATCTATCCTGTATCTGAGATAACAATGACTTATTGTCCATTCTCTGGGGTTAATTGATTTTCAAGGCCTTTGTATATCTCTTCCAGATCAGTGAGAAGTTCTGTAATCAACTGGTATGAGAATAACAAATCACTCCGATCCTGCGCTGTATAGCTATCGACGTCCTTGCTGCTTATAGCAAGGACTAGCAGATTCCAGAGTTTGCTATTGTGGGTCTTTGCGGGTTCCCAATCAAAGAATTGATGGAGAGTGTCCATTATCTTCTCTATGGGCTGCATAGCTTCTGTTACATTGTTTTGTGAATCCATTTCTGTGTGTAGCATAACTTGGGGTTTTAAGAATTTGATTATTAGGCGAATTTAAGATTCATCATTATAAGTGAGTAGAAGATCTCACTCGGAAGTTTCCCTGATTATTTTGTAGATATGATATCTAGACAGCGGAACTGAAACACCGGTTGCACCACTTTGAATTTCTTCTATGATTGCTCCTCCCTTGATCTTTTCAGCTGTTCGCTGCCTGTAATATGCAGCAATCTTTCGGTTGCGTTCCTGTCTTAATATAACGCTCTGAGATTGATGTTGATAAGGCTCATTTTGTTTCATTGTCAAATGCTTTTTATATCTTTGCTCTGTCCAAAAATAACACAAAAAGTAACACAAGGCTACTTTAGTTGTTATTTGTGGGTGTTAATAATCCTTATAGCTATGTCAAAAAGCAATTATTCGGTTGATTATGAGCGATTTAAACTGTTAATAAACAGTCAGCTAAAAAAGCAACAGACCACAACGAAAGAAATGCTAAAAAGTATCGGAGTTACCGAATCAGGGTATTCAAAGATGTTTCGGATTGGGGATATGAAAGTTAGCGTCTTTCTTGATATTTTAAATTTTTGTGGTTTGAACATTGCAGACGTTCTGGGAACTCAGAATATGACAAAGTTATTAGAGCTTGAGATAGAGGCTCTTGAGGCTCAACTAAGTGTTGTGAAGTCTGCTTACCAGAGAGAAATGTCAGGATCCGGGGGTATTTCGGGTTATTCTGCCGGCCAAGATGATAGTGTATAGATGTTGTCGAAAATGGGCATAAAGACTGTCTATAAGTTATATCAATGTAACTCTAATATAAATTATCGGCATTATAAATAAAGAAAATGACGCCACAGATTATTCTGTGGCGCCATCAAGATCAAAGTATGTAAACTAATTCAAAATCAAACGTACCTGGGTACAACTGTCGGCCTGTAAAGTCACATTGCCACTCCAAACCTCATCGTCATTCTGATTTAGGACCCTGTAGCTGAATGATTTGGATTTGACATTAGCCAAATCCACGCTGGTACTGATGGTACTATCCGCAAAACAATCCGGTGCGTGAATAAACGGCTCCTTGATTCCTCCTTCGCCAATAATCTTTTCATCCAGATAATAATGCAGCTCGGTGTGACCAAAAACTTCAAGAAAGTTGGATGTTGGAAAATTGTACCAGAAAACAAGATCGGCGGTAAAAATGCAGGAACCGTCATCTTCTTCCGCATTCGCATTAAAATTCTTTGCCATCGCATCCATACATCCCTTTACAGGTTTATCGCAAGATGTTAGGCCGATGCCCAGGCCGATGAATCCGACAAATACTAATAAGCCAATTCTTTTCATTTTAAATGATTTTGGTTGAATGATGTTGGTTTATGGTTCCGAAATTACAAATTATCATCGCGCTAAGGCGCGAAGTAATATGCATTCTTAGCTGCGTATGAGTTTTGCCCGTAGCGTTCTGCCCGGGACTTCCAGCACAATAAAATACATTCCGGATTTCCAGGTGCTGATATTCAGGCGTTTCTGATGCTTTCCGGCCGGAATATTTGGCCAAGACTCCTGGTAAACAAGCTTGCCTCCCGATGTAAAAATGTGCACACTTACTTTTCCAGCCCGTGTACTGCTGAAATTGATGAAAGACCAATCCATAGAAGGATTTGGAAGAATATGGAGATATGATCCGCCCTTTTCTTCTGTCCTGTTAAGGATATTCTGAACGCTAAACGAATGAGGATCAGCATATCCAATAAATGGATGGGATTCGTTCCGACCGCTGCTGTCGCTGGCGTGCAGCACATACTCAACCGTGGTTCCGGGTACTTGTGCAGGAATGGTGCAATGCCATTGATTTGCAGTATCCGGGGATAGCAGTAGCCTGCTCCATCCTCCACCGTTCAGACGAAAATCGCAATACAGTGAATCCGGGATGAGTCCTTGGCCTGAAGCGGCAGTGATACGCGCACTAAGGACATACTGCGGCAGAGGCGAAAGCTGACCAGAGAGTGGCTGATGCCAGATATCCAATATTTCTGTGTCTGCCAATCCCTTGGTGCGGCAATGCAAGGCATCGGTGGTTTGCCAGGGGGCTGAATTATACTGTGTTACCGGAATAACCTGATATCCTGGCATCGCTTGTTCATAGCGTGCAATCGCACTATCGTTCCATACTGCTCCAGCCCCATTCACGACAGGAACAAAAACTTTCTCGTTTAGAATCAATGAATTGGTGTACGGCTGGCCATTGGGAGCATATACCCTGAAAACCTGGTAAGGATTTCCATAGGAGCTCAGGTGAGAAGCATAGTAAGCCGCCACCGCTTCATAATCTGCATAGCGGGGATCACTCATTGGTACCTCCCCTATCAGTATCTTGTCTACATCCAGGAATTTCCCCCAACAGTCAATGTGCTCGATATAAAGACCTAAGGGATCATCATTTAAATGATAGGTATGAATACCCAGGTAGTCGTTTACCAGCTGATCGATCTGTGCGAGACTGAGGCTTGCATTCTCCGACAACACCAGATCAGTACTGGCCGCTACCCCCATTCCATCTGTCATATAGTTGCCACCAGTATGCAATAGGTTCATACTAAACAGGTTCAAGCCCTTTTCCGTTGCAATATGCCCGGGTATGGCATTATCATAGGGTCGGGGGCGGTTATAAGGAAAGTCCACAATGCCCACTTCCCCATTGCCATCCAAAATAAACCAGGGGCCATAGTCCCTTGTCCAATAAGAGTTTATGGGTTTCTGCAAGAAGAAGCAATTGCTGAGATTCACCCCATTGTTCTGGTATTGTGTGGTCACATAATTCTGCTGACTGTTTCCGGAAACAATGGTCCATACCACGGCATCCTGCGACATTTCTGCAATGAGGCTCAGGGGTATCCCAAATCCACTGCTATAGCTTACCAAAACCCCTTCCATCCTGTTGAATTCCGCGATGTTGCGTAGGGGTCCGACGGGCGCCTGACTGGGGATAAAACCCTTACGACTCTCCTGAATGCGGTCCATCTCGGATGCATCCAGCATATGATGTTGTCCTTGGAAATCTCTATACATTTCTTCTTCCTGTGCCTTCAACACGATTGCCCAGCATAGAAAAGACATAAAGAGCAAAACATATCTTTGCATACCTCTTGTTTTGTGTGGCAATTTACACATAAATCATCGTGCTTATGAAATAGCCTGAATGAATGCCGATGGCAGAATTTTCTATCTTTACCGCTTGCCGTGCCGGAGGCTGCAATAATGGAGTTTATTCAGATAAGCGATACAAGCACAATGGAGTCTCCGCAACAACTGCCTCACTACACCACAGCCGATGTGGTTATCCTGCTGGATCATCAACTGAAGGTGCTGGATACCAATGAACTTCACGCAGAGCGATTTGGCTTGTCCAGGGAGGAAATGATCGGGAAAAGTATCTTCGATTTTCTCCCGGATGATGCGGCCCAGCGACGCAAGCGTTATGTGGAAAAGGTTTTTACTTCAGGACTTCCCTATTTCGGCACGGATCACCGTGAAGATAAATGGCACGATGTAGCGATATACCCAGTCCTGGACAGTTCCGGTACGATTCACAAAGTAGCGGTGTATGCCAAGGATATTACCGACAGGGTAAAGAAAGAGCAGGCCCTGCGGGAGCGGGAGTTGATTTTTCGCTCCCTGTTTATGAATTCACCCATTTCCCTGTTTATTCACGATAAAGAAAGCGGGGAGATCATCGAAGCGAATGAGGCCGCCTGGAAAGCCAATGGTTGTCGATCTCTGGAAGAATTAAAAAAAGAGGGTTTCTGGATGCCTCCCCCCTATTCCGCCCGGGATGCATTGGAGCTGATCAGAAAAACAAGCTTGGGTGAAAAACTGCCCCCCTACGAATGGTTGAGTAGAAAAAAGGATGGTAGCTTGCTCTGGGAAGAAATCTACCTTACCCCGATTATACTTAATGGCATCGAAAGGGTACTGGCAGCGGCCATCAATATCACGAAAAGAAAAGCCAGCCTGGAGCATAATCAACTTCTTGCAGGGATTATTGATCGTAGTATTGATTTTATCGGGATCGCCGATGCCGCAAAGAATGTTTTGTACGTGAACCCTGCAGGGAGGGAAATGCTGGGAATAGGGTCTGAGGAAGAAGCGCGGAAAACCAATATTCAGGAATATTTTATGCCTGAAGACCTTCCCTTCATCCATTCCGAAATATTCCCTGAACTAACATCCAAAGGCCGCTGGACTGGGGAATTCCGTTTCAGGCATTTTCAAACAAAACAAGCCATCGATGTAGACTATGACTTATTCCGATCCATAGACCCGCACACGGGTGAGATCACGCACATTTCCACCGTCAGCCGCGATATCACAGAATCAAAACGCATTCAGGATCAAATAAGAAAGAGTGAGGAAGATCACCGGAATCTTATCACACGGATGCAACTGGGGCTTGCGGTGCATAAAATCATCCTGGATGACAACGGTACTCCCGTGGATTATATCTTTCTCGATATTAATCCGGCATTTGAAAGGTTTACCGGACTCAAAAAGGAAGACGTGATTGGGAAAAGGGTGCTGGAGATACTGCCCAAGACCGAAGATATCTGGATACAGAATTTTGGAAAGGTTGCGCTGACAGGTGAATCCATCACTTTTGAAGATTATTCCCGGGAGTTGAACAAGTACTATAATGTAGTAGCCTATCAACCCCAGCATCTGCACTTTGCTGTTTTGGTAGAGGACATCACCAAGAGAAAGCGCGACCAAAAGGTGAGGGATGTCCTTTATGAAATTTCACGCTCATCGCTAAAGGCGAAAACACTGGAGGAAATCCTTCATACCGTCAGAAAACAACTTGGCAATGTTCTTGATACATCCAATTTCATCGTGGCCCGCTACCACAGCGATGGGAATGTTTTCAGTAAAATTATGTATGAGGATGAAAAAGAGGACTTTGAATCCTGGAAAGCGGAAAACTCTCTTTCAGGAAGGGTTGTGGAGTCTGGGAAGACGCTGTTGCTTAGAAAGGAGGACATTTCCCTTCTGGCAAAGGAACATAAGGCTGATCTCGTGGGAAATCCGGCTGCCTGCTGGCTGGGTGTGCCCATCAACCTGAATGAAACTGTCTTTGGCATCATCATCATCCAGCACTATTCGGATGAAAATGCTTTTAATGATGAGGATGCAAAGGTTCTGGAGATGATAGCCAATGACCTTTCGGTCATCATCCAACGTTCGGAAATGATCGAGCACCTGGTAAAGGCCAGAGAAAAAGCAGAGGAAAGCGATCGCTTGAAATCCGCCTTTCTGGCCAATGTTAGTCACGAGATACGCACCCCAATGAATGGGATTTTGGGATTTCTCGACCTGCTCTCTGATGCGAACCTCCTGGAAGACACAAAGCAGCAGTACATCAGCATCGTTCAGAAAAGCGGTGAGCGTTTGCTGGCTACCATTAATGATATCATCGAGATCAGCAGACTGGATACGGGTCAGGCTGAGATTCACCAGGAAAAGTTGAACCTGAATGATTTGATCTGTTTCCTCCTTGATTTCTTTAAGCCACAAATCAATGCCAAAGGTTTGCAGATGCTAACAGGAACTATGCTGGAAAGCAGGGATGCCTGGGTAGTGAGTGATAAGAGCAAGCTGCACAGTATTCTTATGAACCTGCTTAAGAATGCCATCAAGTTTACTGACGAAGGCAGCATAGAATTGGGCAGCTACCTTGAGGAAAGCGATTTGTTTGTTTACGTGCAAGACAGCGGAATAGGCATAGCTGCCGATCAGTTGGAGCGCATTTTTCAAGCATTTGTGCAGGCGGATACCAGTCTTGCCAGACCCTACGAAGGCTCAGGGCTTGGCTTGTCTATCTGCAAATCATTCGCAGAACTCCTGGGCGGCGATATCCGGGCCGAGTCAATGCCAGGCAAAGGCAGCCGCTTCACTTTGCGGATTCCCTATGTTCCTGCTAATTAAAAAGCCTCCTTCCCGAAGGAAAGAGGCTGGAAGATTGTATATGCAGCAGGCTTATTCCGCCGGGATGATTGGCCAGTAAACCTTTGTCTCCCATTTAGATGCATCCGGTTCAGTAGATGGGTCAATCACATAAACTTCAAAAGGAGCTCCGGCGGGCGCATATCCTTCCGCTGCCATAAAGGCTTCAATGGCTTCGTATGCATTCCCTATCGCATCGTAGGGGCCGTAATGCGTCACTACGGCCATCTGTCCGCCTTCCAGTATTCTACTGTATATGGCATATTCATTTTCAGACACTTCCATCATTTCCATAATGGGGAGAGCGGCTTCCATCAGCGAAGTACCCGTTTCATTCCACATTAGTGCCACAGACAAAGGGGCACCGGAAATCATTATTTGGTTTGCCTGGGCAAAGGCCATCAATGCCCCATAGGACTGACCATAAAAAGCTTCCATCTCTTCAACTGTGATCGAATCCCGGATGGCCAGGATGGGCATAGGCGCTACCTCTTCCAGGGATATCTCACCCAGGCTTGAAACAGGCTGCAGGGCAGCGGCTTCCGCAATTTCTTTGATCTTGTTTAATCCGCTCACCATAAAAGGATCCATAGCGGCATCCAGGAACAGTCCGTAATACCTGCCCAGAGGATAATCCAGCTCCGGAACCCCAAAAGTCCAGGTCAGTTTAAAGCCCTCTCCTGTTTCCTCTATAAGCCACTGCCCTTTTGCCTCCTTCTCAGCATCAAAAAGGATCGCATAATCTATGCTGGTAAACTCCTCTACTCCGGTAATGCTCAATTCCCCTGTTCCCATAGCGCCCGTCCAGGTATAAGAAGCCCCGACTCCGCTGACTTGATCACCATAATCAATTTGCATAGCCGTATCGGCCTCGGCAAAAGGAGACCAGGCCTCCCAGTTTCGCAGGTTGACGATCTGCTCAAAAATCAATTCCGCCGGTGCGTTTATTTGTTGAGAACGCTCAGTATAAGAAGATTTGGGGAGAAACAGCCCGATGATGAGAAAGGCCGCAAGCAGAATCAAGAGGATGATTCCAATGATTTTCAGTGCTTTCATAATGGAAGGATGGTTTTGGTTTTCGCAGCACAATATACAATACTTCACGGGCTACACACAAGGCTTCAGGATTAAGATTCTGTTAATCAAGAGAAAAGCCTGGCCAGATATTGAATCAGGCTTTCACTGGGGTAGCGTACATCATCCTGTTCCACCTCTTTCTCCAAGCTTTCCCCCCGCATAAATTCTTCCTGCTCCAGCAAGGCACGAAGCTTCATATAGGTAGGATTATGCTGACGACTGCGTATCAAGGCCTCTGCTTGCGGTGAAAATTGCGGAATTCTTTCTGCTCTCTTAACTTCTTTCATCACTTAAGTATTTTGAAATTATTGATCAAAGGTATAGTCATATAAAGCAGAATATTAACATATTAAGACTTTAGTGTATTGCTTTAGGCTGAATTAAGACACTTAATTCAGTTTGTTTAATCTTAAGTTTTGTTAAGCTTAAGTATAGAATTGTCTTGACTTAAATACTTAATTCCTTTAGTTTTGCTGATCAATGGATACTGCTGCAATACCATATCCGCTTTATTTGGGTGAAATTTTGCCTTCTCTTGGTCTGTGGCTCCCCGGACTCAAGGATGTGTATCTTGTGACTTATGCCCTGCCCTCTTCAGAGGAAAGGATGAATGGATGGCATTTTCAATACGGAAAAGAAATTTCAGAGCCAGAGGAGCTGGAGGTGGATATTGAAAGTCAGGAATGGACCAAACTGGGCAATAGATCCAAAGCATTCGAATGGCTGGAAGATGAGGAAGTCCCCTTTTTCGATGTAGCACCCAAAGCAGGCCAGATTGATCTCTTCTCGGGTTTGAAAAAGGAAGTCCTGTTTATGAGGCTGCGTGCTTCTTCTTTGGAAGGCTATGATTTTGTTTTCCTTCGTTTTACAGAGATCGCCGAATCCCCCGGCGTGAAAGGTATCCGGAAAGGATTGGATATACCCGCAAGGGAGTATATCGGTCTGCTGCTGCATAGCCTCTTCTCCCATTGGATTGGGGAATGGGAAAAGCGCCAGGAAGCGAGTCAACACTTTGTATCGCAAACCAGGGCTGCCTTTGGACTGCTGAAGCGGGAAAGGGAAGCCTTTGCCGATATGCAGGAAAGGTACCAGGAGAGCTTACTGAAACTGGCCGAATCAGCATTGGGGAAACTGGCTGAACGCTATGGGCTCACCTTCAGCCTAGGTGAAAAAGCAAGGGAATGGATAAAGGATTACCAGGGGGATTTGTCGGGACTGAATAAAAGGATTGAGAATGCCGCAGCCTACGCCCATATCCTGATGCAGGATCAATTGCCGGCGCATATTATCCTGGAAGATTGGTATTTTCAGGATACCGACAGCAAGATGCTCCGGCAAAATGCTGATATACAAGAAATAAGAAAGAAGCCACTGGAGTCCCGCGGGGGATTGAGCCGTACCTTTGAATTGCTCGATAAACTGGAAACAGCAGCACGAGAAGCCAGCAACAAGCAGTTAAAACTCACCAGCACCAATGTGGGAAGGATGTGCCCCTCCCCCATCAGTGCCCCTGCCATCACCGACAGTATCCGCAACCACCGCAAGAGAATTGTGAGGCTCCTGGCACGGCATCCTGAAAAATGGCCCCTGATCCGTGCGGAATTCAAGCCTATTCAAAATGCGCTGGATAAAGAATTGCCATTGCTGGAAAAAGAGTCTGCATAAATAATGGCCACCCAACTACATTACCAAACCTTTCGACACCGAAGTCCTGCTGTGCAAACTGAGGGCAATGCTCCGGCGGAGTAATGGAAAGGGCGAGGAAGATGTTCAGCAGCTTGCATCCTTTACTTTCACCTATTCTACAAGGATATTGGAAGGAGGGGGATACCGGACAAGCTTGTCGCCACGAGAAGCCGACCTGCTGCGACTGCTCTGTGAATACAGAAATGCCCTGATGCCACGTGAGCTTGCCCTGAAACGGATTTGGAAGGAAGATAACTACTTCACTAAAAGGAGTATGGATGTTTTTATGGCTCGGCTGAGAAAGCACCTGGAAGGAGATCCTGCCATTTCGCTCATCAATGTACACGGCAGTGGTTACCGCCTGCACATCGACGATTAGATTTGGCTTTTAATGCCTTTTGATTAGCTTTGTCCTCCACGGCTGCCCCTTACTTTCGCAATTATGGAAATCAAAGATAATCACGAGTTTGAACTCGTTAAGAATGACCCTTGGCTGCATAGCAGTGCCGGGGAGGTCAACGACAGACACCAGCGCTATGGAAAGCGACTGGGGCAGATCAAGCAGGCACACGGCAGCATTTATGATTTTGCCGGAGGGCATCATTATTTCGGTTTCCATTGGGATGAAGAGCGTCGCTCCCTGGAATACAGGGAGTGGGCCCCTGCGGCAGAAGCTTTATACCTCGCCGGAGACTTCAACAACTGGAATACGGAGGAATATCCGCTTGAAAAAGGGCCCGATGGGATTTGGCACCTAAGCATTCCCGAAGACAAACTGAAGGGCTTCCAGCTTCACGGCAGTAAAGTAAAAGTATGGGTCAGAAGCAGTAAAGGTTTTCAGCCACGCATTCCGGCCTGGATCAGGCGCGTTGTGCAAGACCCTGATACCAAGGATTTCTCCGGCCAGTTCTGGTTTCCCCGGGATTTTGACTGGAAAAACGATCATTTCAGGATTTCTCCTTCCACCCCTCTCTTCATCTATGAGGCACATCCCGGAATGGCCCAGGAAGAAGAAAAGGTGGGAAGCTGGGATGAATTCAGGGAAAATATCCTCCCACGGGTCAGGGAGGCGGGGTATAATGTCATTCAAATGATGGCTGTGGCAGAACATCCCTACTATGGTTCCTTCGGATATCACGTTTCCAATTTCTTTGCTCCCTCTTCCCGTTTCGGGACGCCTGAGTCGCTCAAGCTCCTGATCCGGGAAGCACACCAGCAAGGCATTGCAGTGGTGATGGATTTGGTACACAGTCATACGGTCAGAAACATCCTGGAAGGGATCAATGAATTTGACGGATCAGAGAGCCTCTATTTTCACCCTGGCGAGAGGGGCATCCATCCTGCCTGGGATTCAAGGCTCTTTGACTATGGCAAGGAAGAAGTGCAGCGTTTTCTGCTTTCCAATATCCGTTATTGGCTGGAAGAGTTCCGTTTTGACGGCTTCCGCTTCGATGGGGTTGGCTCGATGATGTATTTCCACCACGGGAATGAAGTGTTCGACAGCCCTGAAAAGTATTTCAGCCAGGGCGTGGAATGGGATGCCATTACCTATCTCCAACTGGCCAATACCCTTGTCCATCAAATCCGTCCGGATGCGTTGAGTATCGCAGAGGATGTGACCGGAATGCCTGGCTTGTGCCGTCCTATTGCCGAAGGGGGGATTGGGTTTGATTATCGTTTGGGAATGGGACTCCCGGATTATTGGAAAGAAACCCTGGAAAAGAAAAGGGACGAAGACTGGAGCCTGGAGCAGCTTTGGGGGGTGATGACCAACCGCAGACCGGATGTAAAGACAGTGGCGTATTGCGAATCACACGACCAGGCATTGGTGGGAGACAAAACCATTGCCTTCTGGCTGATGGACAAGGAAATGTATTTCCATATGCAGGTGGATGATGAGAATATGGTCGTTGACCGGGGCATCGCCCTGCACAAGATGATCCGTTTGATCACCCACGCTCTGGGTGGACAAGCCTGGTTGAATTTTATGGGCAATGAGTTCGGGCACCCTGAATGGATTGACTTCCCGCGGGAGGGGAATAACTGGAGCTATCACTATGCCCGGAGGCAGTGGTCGTTGGCAGATGACCCTAATCTTCGCTATCATTTCCTGGGACGATTCGACCGTGAGATGCTTGCACTCAGCAGGAGAAAAGACCTCCTCCTGTCAGGATACGGAGAAAAGAAGCTGGTGGATGAAAATGCTAAGACATTGGTCTTCGAGAAGGCCGGCCTCGTTTTCGTCTTTAATTTTCACGTAAGTCAAAGCTTCCCTGATTATGAGATTCCCCTCAGTGGCCCCGGTGTTTTCAGTATCATTATGGATTCGGATGAAGCCCGTTTTGGCGGTCACAAGCGTTTGGATCACAGCATAAGCTATCCCAGCCGTTTCGACGAGGAAAGACAGTTGCACCTGCTGCGAATATACAATCCTAACAGGACAGCCATTGTTTTTGAAAAAATGCTCTGATTACTCCTGCTGGAGCAGCAATCCCCTCAGGCGGAGCAACTGGGTATGCGACGCGACCACCTGGTACTTCACGCTGATCTGGTTCAAAGCGGCATTCAGGTAGCTGAGTTGGATATCACGGTAATTAAATGAACTAATGCTTCCGTTGCGGAACCTTTCCGCAGCAATATCCATATTCAGAGCCGCTGCTTTCAATTGTTCGGCTGCCAAAGAAAGCTGGTTCAGTTGGACCACATACATATCACTGAGAGCAAGGCCCTGGTTTAAAATGTTCTGCTGAAGGGAAGCGGTCTGCAATTCATTGATCTGATAATCCAGGGTGGCATCCCGAATGGCACGCCGCACATTGCCCCCGTTGAAAAGAGTATAGCTCAGGGTGAAGTTCGCGTAGTAGTCAAAGCTTGTCCCGCTCACGGCATCCTGTCCGTCAAATTTTATCCTCCCCCATCCGTAATCCCCCCCTGCCCGGAAGTCGAGGGTGGGAAAGAGTGCGCTCTTTTGTAAACGAATCTGTTTTTGAGAGAGATCCAGGTTCAGGCTCTGCCTTCTCAGGGCAGTGCTATTATTCAGGATGGCCTGAATCACCCCCTCTCTGTCGAGCCGTTCCTCAGGAACCGATAAATCGTCGGTAAAGCTGTACTCCCTGTCCAGGTCCTGATTCATAATCAGGTTTAGGTTTCGCAAGGCATTTTTATGGCTCAGCTCCTGCAAAAGAAAATGGCTGGAGTCATTCAGGTAGGCATTGCTGGCCTGCAGCACTTCGAAGCTAACAGATAAGCCCAACTCCTGTCGGTTGACTTCATAACGGTAGCGATCGCGCGAGAGCTCCAGGATGCGGGCAAAGACCTCCTTTTTTTCCTGCTCCACCAGTACCTGATTATAGGCGAGGATTACTGCCTGAATGGTATTTTCAAGCACCAGGTCGACGTTTCCTTCCGAGATATCTTCCAAAAGACCAAGTCTTTCAAGGTTCACCCTTGCAGAATATCCGCCGAAGATGCGGTAGCTGAGCTGGGCGCCGGGCAGCACAGAATGGGTGGAATATGCACCTTGCTGGTTCTTGTCGAAACGGTTCACGTTCGCAGCATTGGCCGTGACGGTGGGCAACATTCCGGCTGCCCCCGGATGCTTATATATTTGTGCCTGCGACAGTTGCCTGGTACTTACCGATACATCAAAATTCCCGCTCAGGGCAGTCTGGATTGCTTGCTCCAGGCTCAAATCCTGCTGGGAAAACAGGCTTTGAGAAAGGAAGGTGCAAAGGATGATCGTCCAGGTGATGTTTTTCATAAGCGGGATGTTTTTTCTTCATTGTATTCCTCTTCTGCGATCCGCTCTGCCCGGCGCAGGTTGCGCACAGCTACTTCCATATCCTCTGGGGCAGGTCTGATTCCAGTCCATACCCATCCCAACCAAACACGTATATCATTCACGATCAATATGATTACCGGGAAGAAAACAAGAATAAAGGCCGTCCCGATCAGTACACCATAGGCCAGCGAAATAGCCATAGGAATGAGAAACTGCGCCTGAAAACTTGTCTCCAGTATGAGGGGGTACAGTCCAACCACCGTAGTGATGGAGGTAAGCACGATGGCCCGGAAACGGGCTTTTCCGGCATTGTACACGGCATCTTTTACTGTTTGCCCTTCAGAAAGAAAAAGGTTGTACTTGGCCAGGAAGACCACCGCATCGTTGATGATGACCCCTGACAAGGCAACCATTCCCCAGGCGCTCAGCATTGAAACGGGATAGCCTTCGATGCCGTGACCCCAGACAGATCCAAGCCAGGCCAGCGGAATCATAAATATGACCAGAAAAGCCTGGGTTACTGATCTGAAGTTAATCAGCAATACCAGGAACATCAGCAGGAAGGCCAGACCAAAATACTTACGCATTTCGCTCTGAGTTTCATCGCTGTCTCTGGATTGTCCCTGAAATTCCACACGCACCCCCGGATACCGGGTCAGAATATCAGGCAGGATATCCTGTCGAATCTTCTCAAGGATTGGGGGTACAGGCTCATAGGGATCCACCAGATCAGCCGTCACCCGTACCTCTCTGGAAAGGTTAAACCTTTGAATATTCACAGGCCCTCTCTTTATCTGATACTCTGCGATTTCACGTAAGGGATAATCTCCGGACTGTGTCTTGATTTTCATATTTTCAAGCTGTCCGAGGACTTCCCGGTCTTCTCTTGGATAGCGTACCCAAACCCTGAGCTCGTCTTTACCATCCTGCAAACGCTGGGCCTGTCCTCCGAAAAATCCCTGCCTCACCTGTGAGGCCACAGCGACCTGGTTCAGCCCCAGAAAGTAGGCCGTCGGCTTGAGCGTCAGTTGGATCTCCCGCTTGCCAGCAGCATTGTTATCCAATACATTGTTGATGGCCGGAATTTCCCTCATTCCGCTGATCAGAGCTGCCTTGGCCGCTTCCAGCTCATCGAAATCACGGCCAAGCAGACTGATCGCCACAGGATTGCCAAAGGTATTTCTTCCGGCCAAGGTGAACTTTTCGGCCTCTTTTACTGGCCCGATGCGTTCCCTGACGCGATTGACCACATCAAAACTCGAAACCGGGGCCCCCTCCATATCGCGCAGCAGGACAAAAATATTTCCTGCGTGTGCACCTGATTCCTGACCGTTGAAGGCAGATCCTGTGTTGACAAAAGTATATTTGATGAAGTCTGAAGTATCCCCAAACTCTTCTTTCAATGCAGCATTGACTTCCCATATCGCAGCATCAAATTGACTGAGGTATTGAAGGGTTTGCCCCTCGCCCGAGCCAGGGGTAAAAGCAATGTCAATATTAAACTGGTCGAATGGAATAGATGGAAAGAAGGTTGCCCTGATCTGTCCTCCCTCAAACAAGCCTGCAGTGATGACAATCAATCCGATAGGAATACTTGCCACAATCCATTTCCAGCGTATAAAAAGGCGCAGGGTTCCTCCATATATCTTGTCGCGCATCCAGATGATCGCACGATCCAGTTTATTCCTCATCCGTGGACCGAATGATTTTCGATTGAGTGGCCTCAATACCTGAGGGTTACCAATATGAGCAGGAAGGATCAGAAAAGCTTCAACCAGAGAGAAAAGCAAGCTAAAGACAACCACAAAGGCCATTTCATACATAAACTGTAAGCGCCCTTCAATAAAGAAAAGAGGTGAAAAGGCCAGGATAGTGGTGGTGATGGAGGTTAGTACTGCCGGCATCACTTCCATTGTGCCATCGATGGCAGCCCTCCGCGGACTTTTGCCCATCTCAAAATGGCTATAAATGTTTTCGGCGATCACAATGCCGTCGTCAACCAGGATCCCGATCACCAGGATCATCCCGAATAAAGAGATCATATTGATGGTGATGCCGTACATACTGGCCAGGATAAACATAGACAGAAAGGAGGCCGGAATGCCCCAGGCCACCCATACCGACAATCGAAAGCTGAGGAATAATCCAAGAGACAGAAGGACAAGCAAGAGTCCTACCCCCCCATTCTTATACAGTAGTTTCAAGCGGCCTCCCAGTAGGTTCAGGAAATCATAGGTAATCTCAAGCCGGACATTCTGATGTTTTTCATTGAATTCCTCTACATAATTTCGTACAAAAGCAGCAATCTGCCCCAGGTCCTCTTCCGGTAATTTGTTTATTCTGAAGGTGATGGCTGTTTTTCCATTCATCAGGGAAGACTGAGGCAGCTCGGAGAATTGCTTGCGGATACTGGCCACATCACGGAGATAAATGTAGCTGCCATCCGGGTTCCCCCTCAGAATGATACTCCCGATCTCATTGGGATCCACCGTGCGGCTGCGCGAACGGATGAGAATTTCCTCCGACTCAGAACGGATCAGTCCGGCGGACAGGTCTACATTGTTGGCGGCAATCGCCCTGCTGATTTCCTCAAAAGTGAGTCCATACCGCAGCAGGTTGGCCTCGCTGATCTCCACACTGATTTCCAGTTCCGGAAGGCCTTCTACATTGATCTGCGAAATGATCCCCGACATATAGAGTTCGTTCTCAATCTGATCCGCAAAACGTTTCAGTGTGAGGCGATCCACGTCTCCGGAAATGCCCAGGAAAAGTGCGAAAGTGATGCTGCGTTGTTTGAAAACCACCGGCCGTTCTGCATCCACCGGAAATGAACTGATGCCATCCACAGCATTCTTCACTTCCATCAGGGTTTCATCAAGATCATACTCCCCGGTGGTGGTAATCCTGACCCTACTGATGTTTTCGGCAGAGGTAGAGTTTATCTCCTTGATCCCCACAACACTGCGCAGGGCCTCTTCCACCCGCATTGTGATACCTTCCTCCATTTCCTTGGGAGAAGCGCCGGGATAAAAGACGCTCACGGTAATATCTCTGGGCTTTCCTTCGGGAAAAAATGAGCGGTTCATATTCAACAGCCCCATCAAGCCGCCAATCACGATAATGCCAATCAGAATATTGGCATAAATAGGGTTGTCTATGAAAAGCAGGATCAGTTTCCGCATCTTACTCGAGAATTTTAACCACTGAGTTCTCAGTAACATTGATCAGGGGTTCCGTCACTACCCATATTGAATCAGGCAGACCCCGGATAACCATCTCAGATGCTCCGGTGTGCAAGACTTCGGCTTTTAGCACACGCAAAACACTGTCCTCAATGATATATACCTGATCCTTATTAAAGACAGCCTTTCTGTCAATCAGAAAAGCATTCTCAAAAACTACATCTAAGAACTCTACTTCAAGAAATTGTCCCTGGTAAACGGGTTGCCTGTGATCTGAAACAAGATTGATGAACAGGGGAACGGATTGCGTGGTCGGATCCACGAAAGCGGATTTTCTGCCAACCATCCCAGTCCATTCAGTGCCGGTTTCTTTCATTTTGAGTACTACCGGACTGCCCATTGAGATATAAGCCGCTTCCCGGAAATCCACAGGCACTTCCACTTCCAGCATATCGGTGCGAATCATTGACGCCAACCTGCTTCCGGGATTGGTAACTGCACCTACTTCCATAAATACCTGCGTTAACACCCCATCAAAAGGCGCCCTAATGGTATATCTCCCCAATCTGCTCTCTTCTGCCCTGATGGCATAATACTCAGCGAGGATGCCCCTGCTGGCCAGGAATACTTTTTCCTTGTCGTTCTGGATTGAAGGCAATTCGGGCAGCATTCTGTTTATATTGATTTCATTAAAAAAAGAAATCCAGACCGGGTAAGCCCCGGGATAGTCGATTCTCAGGTCGGGCAGCACATTGGCCAGGGAAGTGAGAAACCCACTCTTTCGTGCTTTGAGTTGCAATGAAATATCCTCACTGAAAACCTTAAGCAGGATTTGCCCTTTTCTGAATGACTGTCCTTTTTTGAAAAGAATATCACCCTGCAACAGCCTTCCTTGAACCTCACTGCTGAGATCCACCTCGGCCTGGGAATTGACTCTCCCGGAGGCAACGATCGATGTCAAAACGGCATCATAAATCACTTTCTCTGCTTTAACAAACACATCCTGCTTCTGACGGGCTATTTGTTGAGGCAGTGTCTTCTGGGACGAAAAAAATCGCTGCAGGCCCAGAGAAACAGCCAATACGGCAACAACTCCAAGCACAATCAACCACTGACGTTTTCTCATTGAATTGGTATAAAATGGGGTGTTTAAGCAATGTTGCAGGAAACAAGCCGGGATACAGAAAGTTCATACGATATCCCCGGGGCGTCCAAAGATAAAAGAAATCTTTCAGGGGCGTGGAGTAAACAAAAGGTGATATATATATGTTCCAGCATTGACATTATTCCAGGAACCACATTTTCAACCAACCAAAACCGCACAATGATGAAACACCTTTCCGCATTGATTGTCCTATCTCTCGGGATTCTTTCCTTTGTTCTCCTCACCTCGGAGTTAAAATCATCCTCTGCCTCACCTGGGGGTAAAACCGGTTCTCCATTGGATGGCGTTAGCTGTACGCAATGCCACGGTGGTACAGCCACGATGCAGGCCGGCTGGATTTCTTCCAATATCCCCTCTGCAGGATACGTGCCGGGGCAAAGCTATACCATCACGGCAACAGCGACCCATACAGGGGCATCCCTTTTCGGCTTTGAACTTACTGCCGAAAGTGCTACTGCCGGCAAGGTGGGTGGCCTGATTGCTACGAATTCTTCAGAGAATCAACTGCTGGGCAACGGAAATGCCATCACCCATACGGCAGCAGGAACTGTTGCTTCCGGAAACAGTCGCAGCTGGACTTTTGATTGGATGGCACCTGCTGCGGGTAGCGGGGATGTAACTTTCTATGCTGCTTTCAATGCTGCGAACGGCAATGGCGCAACCTCCGGGGATGTGATCTATACAAGTACGCTCGGTGTGCAGGAATCGGTGGGCACAGGAATGGATATGATCAAGCCGCTAAGCCCCAATATCTATCCTAACCCTGCAACGGATGTTTTGCACCTGGAGGGATTTTCGGAGAATACTGTAATCAGACTATATAACCAGGATGGTAGAATGGTGAGGGAAAGCACCTTAGGGAAAGGCAATTCCTTATTGAGCATCAACGAACTAAAGCCGGGTTTATACTACCTGCAAGAAGTTGGAAAGCAGGATAAGCTGCAGAGAATCATTGTTCAATAATGGATTAATTTATTGTTGAAAGAAAGGACTGTCGCATAAGCAGGCGGCCTTTTTAGTCGGCACGGCTTGCTTTGGATATCCCGTCTATCTTTTGCAGCTTCCTGAGCAGGGCTTCAAGGTGCCGGGTATCCAGCACATTTACAGAAATGATACCGCTAAACCTTCCTCCTTCCGACTCAAAGGAAAGGGATCGCATATTCACTTTCATTTCATTGCTGATCACCTCAGAGATGGTATTCACGATACCCATTTTGTCTTTTCCACTGATCCGGATGGTGGCAATGTAAGAGGAATTTTCAGAAGTATTTTTCCACCTGGCTTTGATAATGCGGTAAGGATAGCGCTCGGTGAGATCGGCAGCATTGGGGCAGGAAACCCTGTGAATGGTAATGCCTTTGCTCACGGTGACGAATCCAAAAATATCGTCCCCAAAAATAGGATTGCAACAGGATGCCAGTGAGAAGTTTAGCTTCCTGATATCCTTATCTACCTCAAGCACGTCTCCTCCTGTTTCCCCGGAATCGGCGACAGGGCGCAGCAGCGCCTCCATAGCGGGTTGTGTTCCATTGCCCCCATTGGTATCTTTAGGCGCTTCCGTTAGGAGGAGTTTAATGGCTTTTAAATCCACTTTTTCGGCAGCTACGGCCGCATACAATTCTATGGAGTCTTTGTATTTGAGATGCTTGATGATTTTGGAAATGTTTTCATCATTGAATTGGCATTTCCAGCTTTTCAGTTTACGCTCCAGCATCTCCCTGCCTGTAGCGGCTTCCTGATGCTGCGCTTCCTTCATTGCCCTGCGGATTCGGATGCGGGCTTTGGTACTCACGACAAAACCAAGCCAATCGGATTTGGGACGCTGGTTTTTGGAAGTCTGTATCTCAACCACATCCCCGTTCTGAAGCTTGTGCCGAATGCTCACATTCTTTCCGTTCACTTTGGCACCGGTGCATTCTGATCCGATACGTGTGTGAATCTCAAAGGCGAAATCGAGTACACTGGCGCCGGCAGGAAGCTTCCGTAGATCTCCATTGGGGGTAAATACAAAAATCTTGTCTGAATAGAGGTCCGTTTTCGCCAGGCGTGCGCGTTGAAAAGCATCCGCTTGCGGATGCGCCAACATTTCGCGGATGGATTTCAGCCAGGCAGCAGAGGCCAGGTCAGCCTTTTTGTCTTTGTACTGCCAATGCGCTGCGTGTCCTTTCTCTGCAATATCATCCATCCTGCGCGTTCGGATCTGCACTTCCACCCAGCGCTTGCCCGGGCCGAAAACGGTGGTATGCAGCGACTCATAACCATTTGGCCTGGGACTGCTTACCCAGTCTCTGAGCCGGTCAGGTTCAGGAGGATAGATATCTGTCACCAGGGAATAGACCTTCCAGCAATCCGCCTTTTCCGATTCCAGGGTTTTATCAAGGATAATCCGGATCGCAAAAACATCATAGACCTGCTCAAAGTCCACACCCTGCTTTTTCATCTTATCCCATATCGAAGGGATGGACTTCGCTCTCCATTTGGTCTCATAGGAAAACTCATTGGCAATCAATACCTTGTCAATAGGCCTGAGAAAATCCTGGATGTAGGCCTTTTGCTTTGTGGCAGAGTCGGACAACTGCTTGGCTATATGCTGGTAGGCTTCCGGCTCCATAATTTGCATTGCCTTGTCCTCCAATTCTGCCTTGATGCGGTAAAGCCCAAGTCGATGGGCTACGGGGGCATACAGAAAAGCAACTTCCCTGGCGAGGAGTTGGGATTTTTCCCTGGAAAGGGACTGACAATGTCTTAAGTGAAATAGTTTAGAAGAAAGCTGAAGCAGGATAGAGCGAATGTCATCGGCGACCGTCAGCAATAATTTGATAAAGTTCTCCGACTGGTATTCTGTTCGTTCCGTTCTGATTGCCTGGATTTTCCGATAGCCTGTCAGGATACTTTTTGCCTCTTTGGTAAGGATGGAATTTAATTTCTTATCACTGAGTTCTGCTTCAGGCAGGGCGAGGAGAATGGCTGCCATTAAGGTGTGATGGCCCAGTCCTATTTCGATGGAGGCAATCCGGGCTATCCCCAAAGCGGCTGCAAGGATATCCTCGGTTTTTGGTTCACTGTTGCGCTCCAGGCATTCATTCAGCGCTTTGATACAGCCCCGGACTCTGCTGAGGGCTGCCCCACTCAGGCTAGGAATTTCCTCCAGCAGTTGTTCAAACCCCGAATATTTCAGATGCTCCGCTTCCATTGCTAGATCTTTGCGCTGCAAAAATAGGAATATGCAGTCACGGGAAGCCAAAGTCGTAAATGAAGAAGGGAGAACCTTCCTTGACGGTAAGTTCTCCCTTCACGCGCCTTCAGCCGTAGCTTCCGGCCCGTGCCAAGTGCACTGTTTCGGCTGTGCTTTGCGGTTTCCGTGCAGTTTTCCTTATCCACACCTTAGCCTTTACTCACCTTCCGGTTATTCAGACATAGCGTTCCGCACTCGGGGCGCGCAGGATACGGTACTTTCACAGGCCTTCAAAGAACCCGGGACTTCGGGGATGTTTAACGATCTTCCCTCAGACCCGCTGCCGGACTCACCTTTCAGCCTTTGCAAGCTTTCCGGTGGGGAGGCTACCCTTTCGGGTTGCCGCCAGATGGATTCCCTTTCAGAACTCCATCTTCCTTTCATCCTTTCGGATGTCCGGTAAACTGTTTCCCTTTTCAGGTTCCCAGCTTTCGCACCCGCTCGTTTTCCACCCGTAAGTTTCTTTCGCGCCGGTGCTTCCGGCAGACCCAGTATCGCTACTTGGTTCACCAAATGTACTGCGAAAAGATGAACCAAAGCAAGTTTTCAGCCAGTATGATGCGAACAATCACTAAACAGGATTTATCAACAAGTGTTAATAATAATACTGTCTTTCATCAATCCGGAAGCAGGGTTTATGCCCTGACGATATTACAGGATAGCAGGCGAAGCTGTAGTAAGATTATTTAATTTCACGGCGACATTTTTATGAAAACGCATCCGGGTAAATCTGGCTTTCTTCTGCGCAATCTGCTGAGCGGTTTTGCCTGGCTCGCTATGATCATCCTTTTCTTTTTTCTTATACAGGCATTCTTCGATGTGGACTTTGTCCATCTGATTGAAAAATACGCCGATAAGCCTTTGATGGTTTTTCTTATTTTTTTGGCTTCAGAAGTAATATTCGGCATTATTCCGCCTGAAGTTTTTATGATTTGGGCCGCTGGATCCTCTGGCATTGCCTCCTACCCTTTCCTGATGGTGCTGCTGGCAATTATTTCCTATTCGGCAGGTATCATAGGTTATTTTTTAGGGCAAAGATTCCATAAGACCAGGGCCTATCGAAAGCTTGCAGTAAAGACCCTCAGGAGGTATCCTGAGGTTCTCCGACGTTACGGGGGCTTTCTGATCATTGTGGCTTCTCTCACACCCCTTCCTTTCTCAGCGATTTGTATGCTTGTGGGGGCGATTGAGTTCCCCTTCAGGAAGTTCCTGGCATATGCTGCCTTTCGTTTCCTCAGGTTTACGGCCCATGCCTGGCTGATGCACCACGTATCACATACCTGGTTCTTTTGACAAAAAAACCCGGAGGAATGCATCCACCGGGCAGTACGAAAGAAAGTTGCTTGAAATTATTTCTGCACTTTAATGGTGCACCCGATGGCACGGGTATAATCCACCGGGGCAGCCTTCCCCTTATCCACAGCCATAATTGCATCCGCGAGATAGGGTTTCTCCACCGCAGCTGCATCCTTGTAATTATCATCAATAGCACCAATATAGGCCACGCGCAGGGATGCATCAGATTCCTTCTTCAACAGGAAAACGTGCGGGGTCCGGGTGGCTCCATAGACAGGGAAAACCTCCTGTTCTTCATCCAGTAGGTAGAGGAAAGGGAATTTCTTTTCTTCTGCCCTGACCTTCATCTTGCTCCAGGAATCAGCTGGCTGCACGATAGAATCATTGGGATTCACCGCTACCACAGGGTAACCCATCGGGGCGTAGGTGTTGTGTAGATCAATGATACGGTCTTCGTAAGCAATGGAATAAGGACAGTGATTACAGGTGAATATTACGATATAGCCCTTCGCGCCATCCATATCGGCCAGGGAATAATACTTCCCATCGATATTCTTGAGCTTGAAGTCGGCAGCCACATCACCTACCTTATAGCCTTCCTGGGCCATTACCACCATAGAGGCCAGCAGGGCCATCATCATTGTGATTGATTTTAACACTTTCATTTTTATGTATTTAGGTTAAACGAAAATTACATCATCGCAAGCACCTTGGCTTTCAGCATCTCATAATCCATCATACCCTCGTGGAAGTACCTTTCTTTGTTTTTGTAGATCAGCGTAGCGGGAATGGCGCCTGTCCATTTCTCTGAAACATCCGGAATCCAGGTATTGGCATCAGGATCATCAAGGAGATAATGCTTGCCCGGCAGGTCCCTGGCATTCAGGAAAGGAATCACGCGCTTTTCGAGATGGGTATCCATATCCAGGCTGACATAAATAAACTGTACAGCTTCTCCCAGATGTTCCTTTGAAACTTTCTCAAAATCAGGAAGCTCTTTCACGCAGGGCACGCACCAGGTTGCCCAGAAGTTGATCACCCTGAGGGTATCGTCTTTATAGCTAAATATTTCCTTCAGCCCTTCAAAATCAGTAAGGATGACTGACATCGCAGGGGTGGAAACCTTCTCCTGTGCCTGCGTTGGAGAATGCGACAGGAGGAAAGCAGTCCAAAGTATGAAAGCAAATATATTTCTGAACATAGCCCATAAACAGCTTATGTGTCAGGCTTGTTCATCTGCCGTGACAAGATCAAAGGCATATATGTAATAACCTCCGCAATAGAGCCTATTCCCTGAGATACTGGGCGAGGAGCGGATCCGGTCTTCCGTCTTGTATTTCCATTTGAGCGCCCCGTCTGAGCGATTCAGGCAGTAAAGATAGGTGTCATCAGCGCCAAAAAATAGCGCGTTTGCTGAGGCAAGTGGACTGGAGTGAATACTGCCTCCAGCCTCAAAAGACCACAAGAACCTGCCCTCTTCGGGATGCAGTGCCATCATTACTCCCCCTTTGTTTCCGAAATAGACACCCTGCCCCGATACCGCAGCGGATGAGAATACGGCCGGACCGGGTTCGCTTCTCCAGATTGCTTCACCGCTTTTCATATCCACACAATGCATTCTTCCATCCAAAGAGGCGATATACACCCTGCCCCTGTAAATAGCCGGACTGGCGTGAAGACCACTTTGAGCCTGGTACTTCCAGATCAGCGATCCATTAAGGGCATTCAAAGCATACAGGCAGTGATCCCGGCTTCCAAAAACCAGATGATCATCAAACAGCGCAGGACTGCTGATAACCCAGCCATCTGTGGCATACTTCCACCTCAGTTTTCCATTGATCGCATCCAGACAGTAAAGATGATGATCCATACTCCCGAAATAGACCCTTTGCTTATGCACCAGGGGGGAAGAAAAAATCCAGTCGCCGGTTTCAAAATGCCACTTCTCAGAACCTTTGTGCACATTCAGGGCATAGAGTTTTTTATCAAAACTTCCAACATACAGTACATTTCCGCTAATCGCAACCGTGGATCTTATTCGTCCGCCAGTTTTGAATTCCCAGAGCAATTCACCCCTCTGTGCATCCAGGGCATAAAGGCTCCGGGTATCTGATCCGGCAATGATCAGGTTTTGATGAATGATCGGACTGGCATCCACATTGATGAGCTGATGGTACTTCCAGGCAGGCTGTGGATGGGAATACACTCCCTTTTCCCGCTCACATCCCGTTCGGTTCAGGCTGTTCCTGAACAAGGCTTGCGAAGGATAGTCCCCATCATCCAATCTGGCCAGCATCCGCTCCGTGCTGGTAATCAGCAAATCCACCCCTTTCAGTTCAAGAGATGTATCAAACTTTTCCAGTGCCTTTTTTCTCTTCATAACTGGCTTCCAAATCCAGCAACTCTTTCTCCAGTCTTTCCCTGATCCCTGCAAAATACTGATCCTGGTCTTCCAGGGAACGGATCGTTTGATAAGCCGTGGATTCTTCAATGTGCTTAATCTCACTCAAGACCCGGGCAATTTCCTTCTCCACCTTATGGATCTGCACCCGGAGCCTGTCTTCTTCCTTTACTTCCTCCGATTTGGCAGCAAAGCGAATTCCTCCCCCTTTTAACATATCCCAAATTCTCTTCACTTCTGCAACATCATTTCCCACATAGGCGGCATTCAGCTGGTTAAAAACGCCTTCCGCTTCCGTTCTCATTTCTTCGGAAACCATATCCGGATGGCAAAGTTTGCTTGCCTGGCGATACCACAGGGAGAGTTGTTTCTGCTCTTCCTCATTGATGGGAGGATGATTTGTTGATCCCTTCCGCTGGTATTCGTGTTCAAAGGCCTCATACTCCCGGCTGGCTTCATCGAAGTCTGCCCTTTTCTTCTTGTTTTCATTCATTTCCAGATAAAGCAACTCTTTTCTCAGAAAGAGAATCCGGGTCATCAGCCCTCCAAGCTGCTGATTGTGCTTCACCCGAAACTGATTGATCACGCGAAGCAGCTCCTGCTTCCTGTAGGTCTGGGCCGATAGCCTGGTTTGATGTAACATCAGGGTTGTTTTCAAGCCTCTGAGGTCGGCATCCGCTTTTCTGACCGGAGCTTGTTTGGCCGCCATCAGCAGGCGTAATTCAAGCAGTGCCGCAGCCTTATCCCCTTTCTTCAGTTGAGTGAGCAATGATTCCAGCCCCTGTGTACCCTTGTTCTCCAGCAGAATTCCATCCAGCTCGGCAGTTAGCTCCTCGTGCAGGCCTTTTTCAAGAATGGTTTTCAGCGATTGCAGCCTGGCATACATCAGAATACCCTTTCTCCGCCAATCCAGGTTTGCAGAATACGGGTCGAAGGAAGATCCTTTTCATCGGCTGTCATCAGGTCAAGGTCTGTGATCACAAAATCAGCTTGCTTACCTGCTTCCAGGCTCCCGGTAAAGGATTCCATAAAGCAGGCTTTGGCAGCCCAGATGGTCATTGAGCGCAAGGCATCTTCCCGGCTGAGGGCATTCTCCGGCTGGAACCCTTCCCGGGGCCAGAACTGATAATCTTTACGAAATACAGAGGAAAAGAAGGTATGCACAGGGCTGATCCCTTCAATGGGGAAGTCGGTGCCATTCGGGATCCATCCGCAAGCATTCACAAGATCCCGATAAGCATAAGCTGTTTTGATCCGCTCCGGACCCAGCCTTCCCTCAGCCCAATACATATCAGAGGTTGCGTGGGTGGCCTGGATGCTGGGCACCACTCCCAGGTAGGCGAAGCGAGGTATGTCATCGGGGTGTACAATCTGTGCGTGCTCGATGCGCCATCTCAGATCATTCCCTTCTTCCAGAAATTCTGCGTAAGTATCCAACACCATCCGAACGGCAGCATCGCCGATACAATGGATATTGACCTGAAAACCAATTTCTTTGGCGAGTGTGGCCATTTCTCTGATCCTATCCGGCCCGTCCAGGATCAGTCCGGATGTTTGCGGGGCATCGGCATAAGGTGCAAGCAGGTAAGCCCCCCTTGATCCCAGGGCGCCATCGGCATAGAGTTTAAGGGAGCGGATGATGAGCCTGTCATTTTCCTGCAAAGGAGCAATGGCATAGGCTTCGAGGGTCTCCGCCTCAGGCGTAAGCATAGCATAGATGCGCATCTTCAGGGATGTGTCTCCGTGCATTTCACGAATAATATCCAACTGCGCTTTCTCCAGGCCTGCATCCGCCACGGTGGTTAAACCCCAGGCGAAGCAATCCTTCTGGGCACGCAACAGTGCCTGACGTATCATTTTCTGATCCGGTGGCGGGACCACACCATCCACGAGTTTCATTGCATTGTCGATCAGTATTCCGGTAGGCTCTCCATCCCGGAGGAGGATTTCCCCTCCATCCACACTGAGCCCTGAATGGATTTCCCCCATTTCCAAAGCCCTGGAATTCACCAGCATCGCGTGCCCATCAATACGGGTAAGCAGCACGGGGATATCCGGAAAGAGGGCGTCGAGGGCTTCTTTTTCAGGAAAGCGCGCCTCCTGCCAGTCATTCTGGTCCCACCCTCTTCCTTCAATCCATTTGGGTTGATGTGCTTCGCGGAAGATGAGCAAACGCTCTATTACTTCTTCAAAGGATTGGGTTCCTGAGAGGTTCACACGGGTGTTTGCAAGCATACCATAACCATAGAAGTGGCAATGGGCATCGATAAAGCCCGGATATACATAGGCACCCTGGAGGTCTGTTTCCCTGACGAAATCATAGCGACTCCTCAAGTCTGCTTCATCCCCGAGGGCGACGATTTTCCCCTTATCTACCACCATTGCTTCCGCAGTGGAAAAAGCTTCATCTATGGCATATATTCCGGCATTAAAAAAGAGTGCATCCATTTGTTTTTTATTAGAGCAGGAAGACAGCATCAGGAGCATCAGCCCCGTCCAAAACAATCTTTTCATCGGCATAATTTCCTGCAAAGATATAAACACCCTCCGAGCAGGGGTGTTTTGAACATTTATCCGTGCATAAGTGAATGGATTAGTTTCGGGTTGAATTATTACTTTTGCAGCACTTAAGAAACTGAATGATGAAAACAAAATACACATTGTCTCCACGCTTCCTGGTTCTTACAGGAGTCATTCTGATTGCCGCTTTGTTCCGTCTTCTTCCACATTGGCCTAATTTCACGCCTGTGGCTGCCATTGCATTGTTTGGCGGAGCGCATTTCAGCCGTAAAGCCATTGCGTTTATGATCCCGCTGGCAGCACTCTTTCTGTCGGATCTCATTCTGGGCTTTCACGGAACGATGTGGGCCGTGTATCTTGGCTTCATCTTCACTGTGGCACTCGGGATGGGGATCAAAGGAAAAACCGCAGTATTGCCTGTTTTGGGCACCGTAGTTGCATCCTCGGTCTTGTTTTATCTGCTGACCAACTTAGCGGCCTGGATCGGCAGCCCGTTCTACCCCCAGACCTTCAGTGGATTGATGATGAGCTATGCCGCCGGTATTCCATTTCTCTGGAACAGCCTGGCCGGCGACCTTTTCTATAGTGGAGTTTTGTTTGGCAGCTTCTATTTCATCCGTCAGCGCTATCCCATTCTGCAGGAAATCAGGATTTCATAAGTTTTTCAGGTAGCGTCTTCCTCAGATCATCTCGTCGCGTTCCAGCAGCAGGATTGAATTCTGCGGTACGATGTAATACTTTTCTCCATCGTACACAATTTCAATGGCCCCTTTCTGAAGAAATAAGGCCAGGTCGCCCTCCCTGGCCTGAAGCGGGATGTATTTCACTTTGTCCTCCCCTGACTTCCAGGGTTCATCTTCCTCAATGGCGGCGGGAACGGGATAACCCGGACCGGCTTTAACTACATAGCCAGACAAGACTTCTTCCTTTTCTTTATATCCCGGGGGCAGGTATAGTCCTCCTTTGCTTTTATCGGACAGCTTTCTGGGTTTGATCAGAAGACGGTCGCCCACAACCAGCAAATTTCTTAATCCTCCGTTCTGACTAAAATCATTCATAGCATCAATATTCGCAAAAAGGCATTGGCTTTTAGTGGCTGCATTTCATATCAGGCAATAATCGGTATTTTTGCAGAAAGACAGGGTATGAAAATTTCATTTTTCCGGACACCGACACCCAGGCAATTTAGTTTCAGACCGCGCTATTACGATGAGCGAAAGGAACAACTGAACCAGATCCGGGCCCGCTATTCGGGCAGGGAGGAAAAGGATAGTGCCGAAAAAGTGAAAGAAAGAATCGCGATGCGGTGGGGACGCCGGATGGATCAGAAAACAAGAAAAAAATCCTCCACCCTCACCCTGCTCATCTATCTGTTGATCATTGCCCTGTTGGTTTGGTTTATCTTCTTTGTTTAGGGGGATGGTTGATATCATACATCTTTTACCGGAAAACGTTGCAAATCAAATTGCAGCCGGTGAGGTCATTCAAAGACCTGCTTCCGCAGTCAAGGAATTGCTGGAAAATGCGGTGGACAGTGGCGCCAATCGTATCGACCTGATCATAAAGGATGCCGGGAAGGGACTGATCCAGGTTATTGACAACGGATGCGGAATGAGCGAAGGCGACCTGCGCCGCTGTATCCTGCGTCACGCCACCTCAAAAATTCATCAGGCAGCCGATCTTTTTGCCATCCGGACGCTGGGTTTTCGGGGCGAGGCCCTGGCCAGCATCGCTTCCATTGCCCACCTCGAGATAAGAAGTCGCCGGTATGATGATATCACGGGATTCAGCCTGGAGGTCGAAGGATCCGAAATGCGTCACCTGCAGGAAACAGCAACTCCTGAAGGAACCAGTGTGGCCGTAAAAAACCTTTTTTATAACGTTCCGGCCCGAAGGAAGTTCCTGAAATCAAACACCGCGGAATTACGCCATATCCTGGAAGAATTCTATCGTGTGGCACTCGTTCGCCCCGGCATTGCCTTTAGCGTATATCACAATGATCGTCCCCTGCATAAAGTCATTGCCTCCAATACCCTCCAGAGAATCACCAGCCTGTTTGGCGATGTGCTTCGGGAAAGACTGCTTCCGGTGAAACTGGATACCGATTTGCTGAAAATACAAGGCTATATTGGAAAACCGGAAAACGTCAGAAAGACCAAAGGAGAACAGTATTTCTTTGCAAATCAAAGGTTTATAAGGCACCCATACCTGCATCACGCCGTAATGAATGCCTACCAGGATCTGATTCCGGACAGCACCTTTCCTACCTATTTTCTCTTCCTCGAAGTAGATCCGGCCAGCATTGATGTGAATATTCATCCGACCAAAACAGAGATAAAATTCCAGGATGAGAAGATGATATACGGAATGATGCGCTCATCCGTCAGGGAAGCCCTCGGCAAGTCTACAGCAATGCCCAGCCTCGATTTTGATGCAGAACGCAGTTTCGAGCTCCCGCCGGAAATGCGTAATCAGGCAGTCAAAGTTCCGCAAATCAAAATCGATCCAGACTACAATCCATTCCGACCTTCAGGAAAGCAGATACCTGAAAGGGAACGGCACAACAGAGAGCGTTGGACGGAGTTGTTTTCCACCGGGCAAGCCCAGGAGCTCACTCCGCCTCATTCGCCTACAGGCACCACGCCTGAACCTCAAGTAAAAGCGGAGGCAGCGAATTCGGTGGCAAATCCGGATCAGGAAAAAGTGTTCCAGCTTTTCAATACCTATATTGCAGCACCCTTGAAATCAGGACTCCTTTTGGTGCATCAGGCCCGGGCACACCAGAAAATACTGTACGAGCGCTTTTTGCGGTCGATCAGAGAAGCACAACGCTATAGTCAACAACAACTGTTTCCCATCACCATCCAATTCTCTCCCAATGAAGCAGCCCTCCTGCTGGATCTTATTCAGGATCCCGGCCTGCCCGGTTTTGATATACGAGATATGGGTGGTGGCAGCTTTATCGTGGACGGAGTGCCGGCAGATATGCGGATCAGCAACATCCAGAATATTCTGGAAAGCCTGATGGAATCATACAAGGAAGGAATGGAACAAAAGCGGGATAAGGATGTTTCAGCTGCCAGAGCAATGGCAAAAAGCCTGGCCTTACAAAGCGGAGAAAAACTTCTTCCTGAAGAAATGTATGCCATCATTGATGACCTTTTTGCCTGCCCACTTCCCGAACAGGGTCTGGATGGAAAAGCCTGTCTGAAGATTCTGAAAGAAGAAGACCTTAACCAAAGATTTGCCTGAATCCTTTTAAAGTATGATAATCAGTAGTTTATGATGAATTTTCAACAATACAGACCCGGTGGATTCGGTGGAGTGATGCCCGTAGTGTTGAACCTGTTAATCCTGAACGGACTCTTTTTTCTTGCTACCTATTCTCTGGGAGGTTCCAGGGGAATTGACCTCTACTCCCTGCTTGGTTTGAGATATCCGGCCGCTGATGCTTTTGCCCCATACCAGTTCGTCACCTATATGTTTATGCACGGCGGACTGATGCATCTCTTTTTCAATATGTTCGCCCTGTGGATGTTTGGCAATGTGCTGGAGCAGGTATGGGGTGGTCGGCGTTTTCTGACCTATTACTTTTTCACAGGAATCGGAGCTGCCCTCATCCATTACGGGGTGATGTACTTTGAAATTCATCCTGTGATACAGGCATTGAATGCATTTCTGGCAAATCCGGGAGTGGAATCCCTCGATGCTGTTCTGGCTATCCACAAGTTCAGGGTATCCCCCGGGTCAGGTGAAATTTGGATCAGCTTCCAGCAGTTCAGCCGCGCTGTTGAGGTGTTGCAAAACACACCAAATAACCTGGAAGCACTGCAGTCGGCAGTGGATTTTATCGCTGCCTATAAAAAACACTTCCTCAACCTGCCCAATGTCGTGGGAGCCTCCGGAGCTGTTTTCGGCATACTGCTCGCCTTCGGAATGCTCTTCCCCAATACACGCATCTATCTGTACTTTGCCATACCGATCAAAGCCAAGTGGTTTGTAATTCTTTACGGTGCACTGGAACTCTATCTGGGCATTTCAAATCAGGCACACAGCAATGTTGCCCACTTTGCCCATCTTGGCGGAATGCTATTCGGGTTTATTTTGATAAAATACTGGTATAGAAAAAGATAATGTTTGAACAATCACCATATCAGACTGGGCGAAACCGCATCCAATCCTTTTTCGCGGGCGGAAGTACCCTCTCACGGCTTATCCTGATCAATGCAGCAGTTTTCCTGCTTGCCAATGTCGTAGGCTTGTTCTATTGGCTTTTTGCCTTTGAGGGAAAGAGCCCCCTACTGGAATTCTTAGCTGTCCCTGCCGACCTTTCTGCCCTGGTTCAAAAACCGTGGACCATCCTCACTTATATGTTTTATCAGGAGGATTTCTTTCATATCCTCTTCAACCTGATTGTTTTATATTTTGGAGGCAGGATTTTCCAGGAGTTTCTCGGAGACAAGCGACTCACGGCAACCTATCTGTTCGGAGGGATTGCCGGAGCACTCTTCTTCATCTTCGCCTATAATTTCTTCCCTGTGTTTGAAGCTGCCCTTCCAATGGCACTCGCCCTGGGGGCTTCCGCCTCTGTGCTGGCCATTCTGGTGGCGGCAGCAAGCTATGTGCCTGAATACAGGGTGCCGCTGATCCTTTTCGGGAATGTGAAACTGAAGCACATCGCTATTGTCCTGGTCGTGATTGACTTGCTGAGCATTCGACAGGGAAATCCGGGAGGGCACATTGCACATCTCGGAGGCGCCGTATGGGGATTCGTTTCTGTTTGGCTGATGCGCCGTGGTTTGGACTTCTCAATGCTCATCCCTGCCTTCAGTAGTCAGGAGAGAAAAAGCAGACAACGAAAAAAATGGAAAGTGCACCATAACCCGTCCCGGGAGGCTGGAAGACCCCTGAGTGATGAAGAATACAATGCGCAAAGGGCAGCACACAAAGAAAGGATGGACGCGATTCTGGATAAAATATCGAAGTACGGATATGCCCGCTTAACAGAGGATGAAAAAGCCTTCCTGTTTCGCTCCGGGCAGAATGATTAAGTGATGCCCAAAAAACGAAAGTCGAAGAAATCGGCATCCGGCCGCAGAAAGAATTCCTTTTTGACCAGAGTTTTGCTGATCATAAACCTGGGCTTTGTATTGCTGCTGCTGACTTCTCTGCTTTCCTCCCGCATTTCCCCAGAATGGAGTATCGTTCCCGCTTTACTGGGCCTTGCCTATCCCTTCATTGCCCTGATTAATTTGACCTTTGTACTTATCTGGCTGATCCTATTCCGTCTGTACTTCCTGATTTCCCTCTGTACCTTGATCCTGGGTTATGGTCAGTTCTTACGGCATTTCCAGGTCCGGCTTCCAGAAGCTTCCACAGCTGAGACGAAAGCATTGAGCGTTATGACCTTCAATGTCAGGATGTTTGATTTTTTTGACTGGAAGGGAGATCAACAGAATAAGCAGGAAATGCTGGAAAAAATTGAAGCAGCTGCTCCCGACATTCTCTGTTTGCAGGAGTTTTACAATAATCACCAGAACCCAGACAATCTCCGCAAAGAAGTAAGGGCAAAAGGGGGGTTTAGCGAAGACCACATTGCTTATCAAACGGAAAGAAGGGAACACGCATACGGCATTGCCACCTTCACCAGATTGCCTGTACTCCATAAAGAGGAGATCATACTCCCTGCCCCATCCCCCCCTGCCCTGCTTACCGATGTGCTATATGGCCAGGACACACTGCGCATCTTTAATCTGCATCTTGTTTCGTATTATTTTGCCCAGGACGATTACTTCTTTTTTCAAAGGCTTGTTTCTGAGCAAGATACAAGAGATTTCAAGCGGGCTACCCGCAATCTTCTATCCAAGCTGAAAAAAGGCTTTATTATTCGCGCCAGGCAGGCACACACCCTCCGAAAATACATTGATGCCTCACCTTATCCCGTCCTGATTTGCGGTGACTTCAATGATACTCCTGCCAGCTACGCCTACCGCGTACTAAGCCGGGGAATGAAAGATGCATTTATGGAATCAGGACAGGGAATGGGCAGAACCTATAAAGGAACCTTTCCTTCCTATCGGATTGACTTTGTTCTTTATAGTCCTGATTTTAAGGCATCCAACTTTACAACACAGGGTTCAGCCGGAAGTGACCACAAATCCATTCTGAGTATATTGCAGAAACAATAATCCAGCGTTTTGAAATTCAAACTGACTTCTGAGTATCATCCTACAGGCGACCAGCCGGAAGCCATCCGGCAACTGGTGGAAGGAATTGAACGGGGCGATGTGGCCCAGACCCTTCTGGGTGTGACCGGAAGTGGAAAGACTTTCTCCATAGCCAATGTGATTCAAGAGGTGCAACGCCCTACCCTGGTATTGAGCCACAATAAAACACTGGCAGCACAGCTGTATGGGGAGTTCAAACAGTTCTTTCCGGAGAATGCCGTGGAGTACTTTGTTTCTTACTATGACTACTATCAGCCTGAGGCCTTTCTTCCGGTAAGCAATACCTATATTGAAAAGGACCTCTCTATCAATGAAGAAATTGAAAAGCTTCGCCTGAGTGCTACCTCAGCCCTGCTCTCGGGCCGGGAAGATGTGATTGTGGTTTCCTCGGTAAGCTGCATCTACGGCATCGGCAATCCTGATGATTTTACCAATAATGTGGTGTACCTGAAGAAGGGAGACATTGTTTCCCGTAACCAACTTCTGCATCGTTTCGTGCAAAGCCTCTATAACCGCACTGCAGCAGATTTTGGCAGGGGCAGCTTTCGGGTGCAGGGAGATACGGTGGATATCTTTCCAGCCTATGCCGATTTCGCATACCGTATTGTTTTCTGGGGAGATGAGATTGAGGCTCTGGAAACCATCGACCCCCTGAGTGGATCCAAACTGGAAGCCCACGAGCAAATCCGCATTTTCCCCGCCAACATTTTTGTGACCTCCAAAGACAAGATGCAGGAGAGCATTTACCAGATTCAGGACGATATGGTGAAACAGGTGGCCTACTTCAGAGAAATCGGAAAGCATCTGGAAGCCAAACGGCTGGAGGACAGGGTCAGCTATGACCTGGAGATGCTTCGCGAGTTGGGTTATTGCAGCGGCATTGAGAACTATTCACGCTATTTTGACGGACGCAGCCAGGGTTCCCGCCCTTTCTGCCTGCTGGATTACTTTCCGGATGATTATCTGATGGTCATCGATGAAAGCCACGTGACTATTCCCCAGGTCAGGGCAATGTACGGCGGAGATCGCTCGCGGAAGCAGACCCTGGTGGAGTACGGTTTTCGACTTCCTTCTGCCCTGGACAACCGCCCCTTGAAATTCGACGAGTTTGAAGCGATGGTGAACCAGCTCATTTTTGTGAGTGCAACCCCGGCAGAATATGAACTCCAGAAGTGTGAAGGCGTGGTGGTGGAACAGGTGATTCGCCCTACCGGACTTCCTGATCCCCTTATTGAGGTAAGGCCCAGCCTGAACCAGATCGACGACCTTCTGGAGGAAGTGGAAATCGTGATCAAAAGGGGGGAAAGGGTATTGGTGACCACCCTGACAAAAAGAATGGCGGAAGAACTGACACGCTATCTGCACAACATAAGCATTAAGGCCAGTTACATCCATTCTGACGTGGATACCCTGGAAAGGGTGGAGATTATGCGGGATCTGAGAATGGGCGTGTATGACGTGCTTGTTGGTGTCAACCTCCTTCGTGAGGGCCTTGACCTGCCGGAAGTTTCTCTGGTCGCCATCCTGGATGCAGACAAAGAAGGCTTCCTGCGTTCTGAACGCTCCCTTACCCAGACGGCGGGACGTGCCGCGCGCAACCTGAACAGCAAGGTGATTATGTATGCCGATAAGATCACGGATTCGATGCGAAGGACAATGGACGAAACTTTGCGACGAAGAGAGAAGCAGCTGGCATACAACGAGAAGCACGGTATTACTCCGCGACAGATTATCAAATCGATTGAATCCATAATGGGACAGACGGCTGTGGCAGATGCGCGAAGCGGGCAGAAAGCATACATCGGTGCCAGCCCGGGACAGATTGCCGCAGACCCTGTAGAAGCATATATGAGCCGAGAAGCCCTGGAGGCCGCCATCCAGAAGATCAAAAAGGATATGGAAGGCGTAGTGAAGAACCTGGATTTTGTGGAAGCAGCCCGGCTCAGGGATGAAATGCTGCGGCTGCAGGAAAAACTCAAGGCAAAGCATTAAGCCTGACCTATTTCTGGCCAGGCACAATGAACCCCATAAAGGCAGTACCGGTGACCCCCAATACAGTGAAAATCATTTGTCCTTCCGGAGAAGGCATATAAAACCAGGCTGATATCAGGATCATCGTCCACATTATTATAACAGAATAAAATCGGGTGCGTCTGTTTATGCCTCCCTTTTCCTGATAATCCCGGATATATTTTCCGAGGTAGGCCCGAGTGAGCAGCCAACGATGCAGACGTGGCGAAACCTGAGCGAAAAGGTAGGCTGTCAGCAACACGAAAGGGGTCGTGGGTAAACCGGGAAGCACCACACCCAAAGCACCTAAAAACAGGGAAAGCATCCCAAGGAATATGAACAAGACCTTCTTCATTCTGCGGGCAAAAATACATTTTCCACGCAGCATCCCCCCTAGAAAAGCGGGCGTCCCTTGTAACCCTTTCTTATGAATGCGTATAATTGTTCTTTTTCAGGAAGCATCAAAGATGTTGACAGCCATCCGTGCAACAGACCAGAAACTGGTGGCAGGCCAGTCGATCCGCAAGCGAACGGAAGAAAAATACTATTGTCCGGAATGCGGTGCAGAAGTGATCCACCATAAATCTGCGGCTGGTGTAGTCATAGGACACTTCAAGCACAAGTCTGGGACGACAGGCTGTTACCGGGCGGGAGAAAGCCTGCTGCACCTTCAAACCAAAGCACAAATACTGGAGTACCTGCGCAGGGAACACAGCAATGCTTTCAGGCTGCTGGAAGCAGAGTATCGGGGCCTGGGACCGGAATTGCGCCCGGATATTTTTCTGGTAACCCGGAAAGGAACACGCATCGCCATTGAAGTACAGGTGAGTGATATCACGGTGGATGAGATGACCCGGCGCTTCAAAGCATACAGACAATTACGGATATATCTGCTATGGGTGCTTCCCTTCGAAGCTGAGCGCTTTTCGGTAAACAGGGAGGAATACGGTTGGACGCACGGGCAGGGTAAGTATATACGGAAAACCCATCAGGAGACAGCCAGGCAGCTCAGGCTGACCGAAGCAGAAGTATTTCTTTACTGGGCAGGCTTCAAAAGACTGGTGTTTTGGGATAGTTCCACCCCTTTTGATTCGGGCTTCATTGTCTGTAATTTGCAGGAATGCTTTACTTCTCCCAGGGAGGCAATAGTGGATGGCGAAATAAAAAAATGGAATGCTTCCAAGCTCAGTATGGTCAAGAACATCGATTTGCTGGAGATGAATATTCCTTTCCGGGCTTTCAGCCCATCCCGCATCAAGGCCTTCCGCAGCAAGATGCGCCCCTATCCTATTCCGGCCCGGCTAATGATGCTTCCGAGGGAAGGAAATACCCATTGATTAATGCATTTCTGCATAGCCCAGATCACAGAAATCCCCTACATTTGGTTTCTTGAAATGGACCGTCAATGCCTTGCCAGGGATACATTTCCTGCTACTCTACTGCTAAACCCACACAAGAATGACCACTGCCCGATACGCAAGAACCCTCCTCTTCTCCCTCTTCTTGTTTTTAATTGCCTGCCATACATCGAAGGAGGAATTCAAAGACCTCACCTCCCTTACGGGTGGGAAAACCTTTGCCGTTCCTTCAGGAACAGTGGCCGATCAGTTTGTTTTGCAAAGATTCTCCGATGCACACTTTGCCTATTTCAACAGTGTGTATGATTGTGCGCTCGCTGTAACTGCCGGAAAAGCAGATGCCGCAGTGTACGACCTTCCAGTGTTAAAGAACATTGCCGGAAAAGATCCCGGACTATACGTCATCAATGAAATACTTGTGCCTGATCATTACGGTTTTGCCGTAGGCAAAGGAGAAACCGCCTTAAAACTGGCCATTGACGAAACCCTGCAATCGCTCAGGGAGGATGGATTGTACGATGAAATGCTGAAGCGCTGGTTGCCGGAGGACGGCCCGCCGGGTGAAATGCCGGAAATCACTGTGGCAGAGGAAGGTGAGCCGCTGGTATTCGGAACGGCAGCCGTCACAGAACCAATGGCATTCGTCAGGACAGGAGGCGAGATCACAGGCTTTGACATTGAATTTGCAATGCGGATTGCTGCCCACCTGAAAAGACCGCTCAAGGTGGTGAATATGGAATTCGGGGCGATGCTTCCCGCCCTCATCTCCGGAAAAGTGGATATGATCGGAGCCGGTCTGTCCATTACAGAAGAACGCGCCAAACAGGTGCTTTTCTCAGAAAGCTATTATGCCGGCGGCTTGGCAGCCCTGGTGAAAGCCTCGTCTGCACCGGCCTCGCTCGAAGAGGAAGCAATGGTGGAGCTTCCCGCTCATCCTCAGCATATGGCTGTCCTGGAGGATATGCAAGGCAGAAAAGTGGGCGTCTTAACGGGAACCGTGCACGATGCCTGGCTGCAGGAGCATCACCCGCAGGCGATTGTATTGCGCTTCTCGAATATTCCCGATATGATCCTCTCCCTGCAAAGCGGAAAGGCAGATGCGATAATGCTGGACCGCAGCACCGCAATGCTCATCCTCGGAAAGAATGACAATCTGGGGCTCTTTAGCGATGATGTGCTGGAATTGCCCCTGGGAATTGGATTTCACAAGCAAAACCCTGATTTGAGAATAACTTTCAATCAGTATCTGGTCGTTGTCAGGGAGAATGGCGTCTACGATGCCCTCTATCAAAAATGGTTTGAAGAGGATGCCGAAATGGCTGAAATGCCGGAATTTACATATCCTGAAGATGGAAAGGTCCTGAATGTGGGAGTCTCGGTGAATGACCTTCCCTATGTGGCTGTGAAAGAAGGACGCTATGTAGGATTCGATATTGAATTGATCAGCGGTTTTGCGGCCTTTGCAGGATATACGCCCCGCTTTCACACCCTTGAATTTTCAAGCCTGATTGCCGCCCTCTCCTCAGGCAAGGTGGATATGATTGCCGACGGGATGGCCATTACAGAGGAAAGGGCAGAAAAGATTGCGTTTTCGGATGAATATGTGCGCTTCAGAACTGCGGTTATCGCAAAGAAAGCGGACCTGGCTGCTTATGCGGTAATCGGAGATACTGAAGATCCTGTCGGTTCAGGTTTCTGGGCATCCCTTGTGGATGGCGTGGAACGCAATCTGCTGAAGGAGAAACGCTACCTGATGATCCTGAAAGGCTTATGGGTCACCCTGCTCATCACTATTCTGGCCGCCTTCAGCGGTACCCTGCTGGGAGGCGGGGTATGCTTTATGCGAATGTCGGAGAAAAAATGGCTGAGTAATCCTGCCAGGAGCTTCATCTCCCTGATCCGGGGCACCCCTGTGCTGGTATTGCTGATGATCATCTATTATGTGATTTTTTCTTCCGTGAATATTAATGCGGTCCTGGTCGCTGTGATCGCTTTCGGGATCAACTTTGCCGCCTACGTTTCGGAAATGTTCCGCAGTGGCATTGAGAGCGTGGATCACGGACAAAAGGAGGCCGGCATCGCCTCGGGCTTCTCTCCCGTCCAGACATTCATCCACATAATTGCACCGCAAGCCCTGCGCCGCATTCTTCCGGTGTATAAAGGGGAATTCATCTCCTTGCTGAAGATGACCTCCGTGGTGGGCTATATTGCCGTGGAAGACCTTACCAAAGCCAGCGATATCATACGCAGCCGGACCTTCGACGCCTTCTTCCCGCTTTTGCTGGCCGCAGCCATTTATATCATCCTTGCCTGGGTTCTTGCCCTTATGCTGGATCGTATGGAAATCAGTGTGAATCCCCTGAAAAGGACTCAGAAGAGACTTAAAAAAGCAGCTGTATGATCCGGATAGAAAAACTTTCAAAGCATTTCGGCAGCCTGGAAGTGCTGAAGCAGATTGATGCAGAGATCCGGCGCGGAGAAATCGTTTCCATCATCGGGCCATCAGGCACGGGTAAGAGTACCTTGCTCAGATGCCTGAATCTTCTGGAACAACCTACTTCGGGCAAAATCATTATTGATGGTCTCTCTATCCTCAACAAACAAACGGATATCGCCCTGGTGCGGCAAAAAATGGGAATGGTCTTTCAATCATTCAACCTTTATGCGCATCTTAATGTCTTGGAAAACATAAGCATTGCCCCCATTAAGCTCAAGAAAATATCCAGGCCCAAGGCAGAAGCAAGGGCAATGGAATTGCTCAAACTGGTCGGACTGGCAGAGAAAGCATACAGCCTGCCGGAGGCGCTATCCGGCGGACAGAAACAGCGTGTGGCCATCGCCCGATGTATGGCGATGGATCCGGATATTCTGCTGTTTGATGAGCCAACCTCAGCGTTGGACCCTACTATGGTAAGTGAAGTTCTGGCAGTGATCCGCAGGCTTTCGCAGCAGGGAATGACAATGCTCATCGTGACCCACGAAATGGAATTTGCCCGCAATATTTCATCCCGTGTTTTTTATATGGATGAAGGAGTTATCTACGAAGAAGGCCCTCCCGATCAAATCTTCCATCATCCGCAGAAAGAAAAAACAAAAGCATTTATACACCGCATCCGCAGCCTCGATCTGGCGATTCATTCAAAGGACTATGACCTCTATGCTCTGCAGGCGAAAGTGCTGCAATTCTGTGAGAAGCATTTTATTCCCCTTCGGTCTGCAGAACGCACGCAGTCTGTATTGGAAGAGGTGCTGCTGCTTCAGCCCGATTACGAAAACATCCAAATTCGTGTATCCTACGAAGAAAAGGCGGGCAACATCAAGCTTCTCATATCGAGGCAGGGAGAAGCCTTTCATCCCCTCAACGAATCTCTGGCGGAAGATGAGCTGGGCATCCGGATCATCAGGGCCCGTTGCCAAAATGTGGATTATGTTTTTGAAGAAGGAATAAACAAGCTTACACTTACGATTAAATCATCATAAAAAGAGATTTCAATGAATACGAAAGTCAAAAAAACGGAGAATTACACCCTGATGGACATTGAAGGGCGACTGGATACCGTAACAGCAGCTGCTTTTGAAGCCAGTGTGCTGGAAGTGCTGGAGAAGGAAGCGCGTTTACTGATCCTTCGTTGTTCCGACCTGGAATACATTAGCAGTTCCGGATTGCGGGTTTTTCTGCTGGCGCAGAAGAAAATGATGGCTGCAGGTGGAAAGCTCCAATTGTGCTGTCTGCGTCCGAATATTTTTGAGGTGTTTGAGATTTCCGGTTTTACCGGGATATTTCAGATTTTGCCGGATGATGCAGGTCTTTGATACAAACCAGAGGACATTGCGCTTGCTGGATGCTGAAGGGGTGAAAACCCTTGTATCCTGGGCCGCAGCAGAAGGATGGGATCCCGGATTATTCGATGCGGAGGTCTTCTATCATACTGATCCCGAAGGCTTTTATGGATATTTTCTCGGGGATGAAATGATTGGCGGAGGCTCCTTGGTCTCCTACCAGGGGGATTTCGGCTTTATGGGCTTCTTCATTGTCTTGCCCCAATACCGGGCGCAAGGAATTGGCAAAGAAATCTGGTTTGCCCGCCGTAACCTCCTCCTTTCCCGCCTGAAAGGCGGAGCACCCATTGGAATGGATGGCGTTGTAGCGATGCAGGAGTTCTACAGCCAGGGTGGTTTCAGCCTGGCTTTTAAAGATATCCGCTATCGCAGAAAAGGGGAAGCCTTTCCTGTGGCTGCCCAAATCCGTCCCTTGGATTCAGCAGATATGCAAGCGGTATTCTCTTTAGACAAAGCGTGTTTTGGGTATCCACGCGATGCCTTTCTTCATCAATGGCTTTCGATGCCGAATGCGAAGGCGTTTGTCTATCGCGACAAGCAACAGCTGGAAGGGTATGCTGTATTGCGAAAGACAGGCTCTGGTTATAAGATTGGTCCCTTGTTCGCATCCCGCTTCGATGTGGGTGAGGTGCTTTACCGGGCCTGTCTGACAGAAGCATCAGGAGCGGATGTCTTTTTGGATGTGCCCGATTCGAATCCGGCAGCCAAAAAGCTTGTGGAAGAATACAAGGCAGATGCCGTATTCGAATGTGCCCGGATGTATTACGGCGCAGCCCCTGCCCTTCCCTGGCATAAAATCTTCGGAATCACCAGCTTTGAATTGGGTTGATGGTAGCTTTCATTAAGCAGGACAATGATCTTATTTATCGGAACAGATATGAATAATCAAAACAAAAGACTGAGCACAGTTTTACTCTTATTCCTAACTCTTACTATTATGGGATGCAAAACGTCAAATGAGGAGCAATTACCTGAGATAAGAGAAGCCTATGTTGATGTGATGGGCGGTAAAATATGGTACAGGATCAGCGGGGCGGATAAGGAAGGAATACCCCTGCTGGTAGTGCACGGCGGGCCGGGTGCGCCGCATTACTATCTTTCTTCCCTCGAAGAACTGGCAGATACAAGGCCAGTAATCCTATACGACCAGCTGGGCTGTGGTAAATCGGAACGCCCTTCGGATACCCTACTCTGGACAGTAGATCGTTTCACCGATGAACTTGAGGCACTTGTTAATGCATTGGATTTAAAGCAGTTTCACCTTCTCGGCCAATCCTGGGGTGGCTATCTTGCCACCACATACTTGCTGGCACATCCCGAAAGGGAAATCCAATCCCTGACCTTATCTGCCCCCTTGCTCAGCACAGCCCTCTGGCTTTCAGACCAGCAATACTGGATTTCCGAACTTCCACAGGCTATGCAGGATACAATAAGGGATTGCGAAGCCCGGGGTGATTTTGCATCTCCGGCCTACCAGGAGGCGATGATGGAGTTTTACCGCAGGCATCTTTGCCGGATGGATCCCTGGCCGGATTGCTTATTTCAGACAATGGATGAAATGGGCCTGGAGGTGTACAATTATATGTGGGGGCCAAGTGAGTTTACCGTCACAGGAACACTGAAGGATGCGGATATTAGTGGACAATTGCATCTGATAGATATTCCCTGTCTGATTACCTGTGGTTTATACGATGAGGCAAGGCCGGAAACGATGGCCATTTTTCAGGGCTTGATCCCTGATGCAAGGCTGGAAGTGTTTAACCAATCGGCCCATCAGCATCATATCGAAGAAGCCGATGCCTATCACAGTGTTTTGAGAAGCTTCCTAAAAACGAGCGAGCAATAAGCTTCAGCAATATTGTTCCTGCATCAGGAGCGCCACGCTTTGGTCAAAGAGCTCCAGTTTGCGGACACGGCTAAAGGTATCCAAGAGATCCGGGACACGCACTCTTTTCTTTTCTGTCCCGGCATAATCCTCTACGATTTGTCCTTTGTGCATCATAATAATCCTGTCGGGAAGATCTACTGCCTGCTGCATTGAATGGGTTACCATCATTGCGGTAAGATGATGGTCGGCGATAATCTCTTGCGTCAGCGCTGCCACCTTGGCTGCACTGCCGGGGTCGAGGGCGGCGGTATGTTCATCCAATAGCAGCAAGCGGGGTTTTAGCCAGGTAGCCATCAACAGGGTCAGGGCCTGTCTCTGCCCTCCTGAAAGGCTGCCGATCGGATTGTCGAGGCGATCTTCCAGTCCCATCCGCAGCATCGCTACCCGTTCTGCCATTTCCTCTTTTGTATGTTTACTGATGGCCCGGGTAAGCGGATGAGGCTTTCCCCGGCGCATTGCGAGCACGATATTCTCGGCAATGCTCATTTGGGCGGCAGTCCCTGCAAAGGGATCCTGAAACACCCTTCCTATCAGGCCGGCGCGCCGGAATTCAGGCCAATGGGTGATGTCCTTTCCATCCAGAATAAGCGAACCCTGGTCAGGTAAAAAGCTGCCTGCCACCGTATTTAAAAGCGTACTCTTGCCCGAACCATTGGTACCGATGATGCAGGTAAAGCTTCCTTCGGGAATATGCAGGTGAATGTTTCTCAAAGCCCTGACCTCATTCACCGTGCCGGGTGCAAAGGTCAGGGAGAGGCCGCTGATGTTAAGCATAGGGCATCGTTTTTTTGAATTTCTTCCGCAGTGATTTTAAGACTAAAGGCGAAACCAGGGCCACAAAAACAAAGAAGGCGGTTATCAGTTTCAGGTCGTTGGGATTCAAGCCCCAGCGCAAGGCGATGGCAATCATCAAGCGGAAGAAAATGGTTCCGAGCACCACCCCTGTGATGGTAATACCGATTCCTCCCTTCCCTACCAATGCCTCCCCGATAATGATGCTGGCAAGGCCCCATACCATCATTCCAATCCCCATCTGCACATCTGCAAAACCCTGATATTGTGCAAGCAATGCGCCGGAAAGTCCTACCAGCCCATTGGACAGCGCCAGGGCAAAAACCGTCATCGATTTATTATTAATCCCCTGGGCACGCACCATCCGGGTATTGTTCCCGGTAGCCCGCAAGGCAGTTCCGAAATGGGTGAGCAGGAATCGATATAGAAGCCAGGAAAGCAGTAGGCAAATAGCTGCACTGCCGATGAGGGCGGAGATATCCGGTCCGCCTACATTCCAGCCTAAGATAATCAGTCCCTGCCCCCCCTCAGTGGTGAGCTGAAGCCATTGTTCCGGCAGATGCATTATGGTTGGGGTATCGAGCAAAGGAATATTGGAACGTCCCATAATGCGCAGATTTACAGAATACAGGGCCGTCATAACCAGAATCCCGGCCAGGATTTCCTGTATTCCGAAGCGGGTGTAAAGCAATCCGGTCACCATTCCGGCCAGCATCCCGGCCAGAAAAGCCGCCAGGGTCACCGTCCAGGGGGACCACCCTGCTGCGAGCATTACTGCAGCAATACTGGCTCCCAGGGTAATGGAACCATCCACCGTGATATCCGTGAATCGCACCATCCGAAAACTGATCAACATCCCCAGGGATAGCAGAGAAAGGATCAGTCCAATTGTTAAGGCTCCGATTACTAGACTCATAACATCGCATTATTGAATGATGGGCGCTGACCAGAGTGCACCACGAACGAAAGATGAACCACCCAGTCCGGCGCCGGGACGATCATCATAGAGTAGATGGTAAAGTGCCTCAGGCTGAGGGCCTGCAAATCGTTTTTCAAGCTCCTTCTCAAGATCAATTTTTCCATTTGGCAAGGGTTGGTAGGCAAATACGGTGGCGTGGAAATGGCCGTAATGCACTTCCGCCCCCTCCTGCAATCCGGGTTCCAGTGGCCTTAGCGCTCCAGCCATATTCTTTTTACTGACAATCCCGAATGCCAGCACCAGGGCGCCAAAATGCACCTTCTCTCCGCTAAAACTCAACCATTGGCGCATTGTATTAGCATCTATTTGGTTTTCAGTGGTATCCTGAGGTTTTCCACTCAGGCAGGCCCCCACCAGACCCCCACTCTCTGCAAGGATGACGATGGCAGCCGCATCGGAAGCACAATCTGCCAGGGCCTTTTGGGCCAGTGAGCCCAGAGAAAGGGGCTGCCCTTCTTCCCCGGGATCAAAGCGCTCCAGGTACTTCATCGCTCCCTGACAACAGATCGCTTGTACGGCATTCATCCGAGGCAGGTAATCATTGCGTGGAAGTAGATAATCCGGATGTGCTTTGGGCTGCGGAGCCTGATAGATGACATTCCCTGCCACAGCCAGAAATTCCCCTGTTTGCCCAAGATTGTGGTCTGGGTTCTGACCCGTACTTGGCTCACCCAGGCCCAGCGCAAACATATCTCTTTCGAAATCCAGTACCTCTGCATTTTGCCGGGGTGAAACGCTCCAGGGGTCCCAGTGACTGATCAGGCGGACGCGTATCACAGCATCGGGATGCAGCAGAAAGCGATCCGTATTCCCTGCCACCTCCTTTTGCTTTTCTTCATCCGCAGCCTGGATTTCATCCGGAATTACTGTGAGCCAGCTTCCCAGTCCGGTGGTCTGTAATGTGCCGGCTACAAATTCAGTGGCATTCACCAGGCCGAATGATCCTGACACTCCGGATAGTTCCTTATCCACCCGGAACAAGGCCCTGATTCCTGCGGAACTGAGAAAGTCAAGCTGGCTGGCATCAAAAAGCAAGATATGTTCCCCTTTCCTGATCCAGTCAAGCACGTTTTCCGTGAAATAGTCTGCCCAGGAGGCATCCAGCCGGCCACGCAGGACAATGTATAAGTAAGAGGATCTCTTCTCAGCAAGCAATTCCATCGCGCAAGGATTAGGGTTCATACAGGGTTGCTTTGGCTTGCCAGGCAGGAAGCAAACTGATTCCAAATTGCCTGAGGAGCGCGCTATTCACCACGAGTTTCTCTGATTTTGTATTGCTGAAGGGGATGTCCCCCGGCGAGGTACCCTGAAGCACTTTTACGGCCTTTTCTGCGGCTTCCCAACCGGCATCATAATAATCCCGGGCAAGGCAGAGTGTGGCGCCATCCCGCATCTGGTCGCTGTCGAAAGCAAAAACCGGAATTTTGTTTTCCGTCGCTTTTCGGGCGATCAGGGCAAATCCCGGCCGGGTCAGATTATCTACCACCTGGGCAACCAGGCCAATATCCTGCCGGCATAATTCGGCCGCCGATTGTGCAATCTCGGCGCTGGAAGTTACAGGAACAGCTACGAGCTCAATGCCATAGCTTGTCAAGGCTTCCGCAAACCCATCTTTGTAGAGTACACTGTTAATCTCAGCCGGCGTAAAAAGGGTGCCCACCCTTTTCGTTTCCGGAAGATGTTCGGAGATCAGGCGTGCCATCCCTTCGAAAGGCGATCGGGTGCTGATCCCGGTGACATTGGGAAGATGATCCGTTTCAGAGGTTCCGGCGCCTGCCTTCACGCCATCCCCTACTCCGGTGAAAACAATCCTCACATCCGATCCTGCCTGTCTGATGGCGGCCTGGAGTGTGGGCGTAGAGATAACCATCAGCAGGTCCACCCTGTCGGCCTTGATATTGCTCATAATGCTGGAGAGGGTAGACATATCCCCCTGGGCATTGTAGGTCTTGAGTTCATAATCTCTTCCTTCCACAAGACCGGCATCCTTTATGCCATCAATTAGGCCTTCATAGCATCGCTCCGCAAATTCAGTCTCACTGTATTGCACAATACGCAGTTTGAATTTTTTGCCTATGCTCAACACCTGCTTTTCTTTTCCGGCTTCAAGGCGATACCTGGTTTGAGTAGGCTTGACCCCGAGTTGACTGGGAGGTACCCCGGCTAAGGCATAAGCCGCCATCTCCCCGGATTGCTTCCCCCAGGCATAAAAATCATCCCCAATCCCTGCGGTCGCTCCCTGATTCACAAGTTCCATTTCCGTCACATAAATGGGGAGCTGATGTGCATTTGCCACTTTCAGGATGGAAGGGAAACCGGTATAAGCCAGGTTGTCGGCTGAAAGGACAAAGGCCTGTGCTCCCCGCTGAACCAGCGACATTGCAGCCAGCGGCAGGTCGGATACTACCGATGCGGTAGCCTCCAGCACTGCGATATTCCTGTCTTTTGCAGCCGAGCGCAGCTTTTTTACAGAAATCATTGCATTGAGTTGGGCAGCATCATACACAATGCCCACCTTGGAGAGGGCAGGCATTTTCTCCAGTATCATATCCAGCAAGTCCCCCAGGGGAGGGTCATCGTGTACTCCGCAGACATTGTCCGGTATTCCCGAGGGGAAGATACCCAGGGCTTTAGGGTCACTGGCAACGGTGAAGATCAATGGAATATGCTTCACTTTTGCAGCGGCAGCCATTAAAGCCGGCGTGGTTACGCTCAGCATCGCATCCGGCTTGCTTGCCAGCACCGCATCCAGGATTTGTGGCAATTGGCCCAATTCGCCTTGCGCCGAATAGGCGTCCACCACAAAATCCTGATCCTTCACCAGGCCCCTTTCCTGCAAGCCATCTATTGCCCCGCGAATGGCTTCTTCCAGCGCCGGATTCTCAACCAGGGTCACCAGGGCAAGCCGCGCCGGCCGGCCTAATGCCTGACCCAGGTTCAGTATCCTATCACTGCGAAGCAGCCTGGCAGTCAGGCTATCCTTATCGTCCTGATGGCTGGCCGCAAAGTCGAACGAGGTATAGGTGTCTTCCTTTGCACCCTGGCGCTGATCCAGGTCTGTTCCCAGCAAAAGCAGGATCGCCCCTGCCGGAAGTGAAAGCGCGAGCCAAAGATGTTTGATGTAATACTTCATCTCTATATGACTGATACACAATTATTAAATCATCACCATTGCTTTTCAAGACGAAAGATGTTCTTTCCCTCTTTTCTTTCATAAGTCACCTTATCCATCATTTTACGAATCAGGAAAATACCAAGCCCTCCTATCTGTCGGTCTTCTGCCGGAAGGGAAATATCGGGTTCCTCCCTGCCGGTTGGGTCGAATGCTTTGCCTTTGTCTGTAATGCTAATGATAAGTTTGTCCGGATTTTTTTCAAAATCCAGGATTACCTCCTGATCTTCTGCGTTTTCAAGGCCATACTTCACAACATTGGTGAAGGCCTCTTCAAGCACAAGATTCAGGTTCAATACAAGGCTCCCCGGAAAGCCCCAGTCGGATGCCAGCCTCTCAAGGAAATGCGTGATTTGCGGCAAAGCTGCGATCTCTCCGGGCAATATTAATTGCCGGCGATTATTTTGATCTGCGGTCATAAAGTACGCTCAACATTGTAATGTCATCCGACTGCTCAAAATCTTCCACGTGCTTCTCCAGGGCTTTTTTCACTGTTTGAATAAGCTGGCGTGGATCACCCGTAGTGGATTTCTGCACCAGCGACATAATTGCTTCCTCCCCGAAAAGCTCCTGTTTTGCATTCTCTGCTTCGCTCACGCCATCTGTATAAGCGAATATCTTATCTCCATCCTGCATTGTCAGGATGGACTCCGGATAAACAAAATCCTCCATCAGGCCGAGCGGAATAGCGGTGGCTTTTGGAAAAAATGAAACCGTGCCACTTTGCGTGATGATCAAAGGCGGATTATGTCCTGCATTGCTGTATGCAAGTTCTCCCGTTTTCAGATCGAGGATTCCAAGAAAAAAGGTGACAAACATACAGGAGTCATTGTTGAGCGAGAGGGACTTATTGAGCTCCGACATAATCGCAGCGGGGCGGGGGTATTTATCTGCAATGGATCTGAGTAGGGTTCGGGTTACAGCCATAAAAAGGGAAGCCGGTACGCCTTTTCCGGAAACATCGCCAATGGCAAAGCAGAACTTATCTTCACCAAGCTGGAAGAAGTCGTAGAGGTCCCCTCCCACTTCCTTTGCAGACTCCAGGACGGCATAGAGGTCTATCTGGGGCAGATCGGGGAAAGGCGGAAAGCTGTGGGGAATCATCGACATTTGAATTTCCCTGGCAATGCGAAGTTCACTCTCAATTTTTTCTTTAGCCGCCGTAGTTTCTGTAATCCGGGCAATATAGAGCTCAAGTTGCTGCTGCATATATTCAAAAGCGTTGCGCAGTTGCAGCAATTCATCTTTTGAACGGATATCCGGCAGGGGTGTCTGGAAGTTTCCTGAAGCTATTTCTCTGGCGGACTGGGCAATATGAACCAGTGGCCTGGCGGTTCGACTGACCATATTGTGTACACCTATAATCATCACCAGTAAGCCGAGCAGGATCAGAAAAACAAGCAGGGTATTCACTCTTTTCAAGGGAGCGAACATCTCGGCATCCGGATAAACAACGGCAAGCGACAAATTCCCGGATGGAAGCGGCTGGTAGTATATCCAGCGCTGGCCGCGGTCTTTCAGGTTATAGGCCCTGAACTGGCTGTTGCCCTGCTGAAGATCACGTCCGATTTCACGGAGCAGGGGTTCGTTCCAGTTTTCCGCATTGCTGAATATGCTTTCGTTCATTATCATTGCTTTGTCCGGATGGGTCAGCGCCATTCCGTTCCGGGAGAGCACAAAAGCATATCCGCTTTCAAAGATTTTTACTTCTGATACGATGTTGGTGAGCCATTCGAGGTTCACATCCACGGTGGCGACACCTCCCAATTGCCTACCCGTATCATTCGGCAGGTAGAAAGGAACAGCATAGGTGATCATCAGAGCATTGCCTCCTCCTTCATCAAAATAGGGTTCCGACCAATAGGCCTGTCCTGTAAGAGCAGGAATCTGGTACCAATCCATCAAAAAATATTCGTAATCCAATCCACCCAGGTAAGCGGTCTGTATGTTATCTCCTACTCTGAAAGCAAAAGGCATAAAGAAGCGGCCTCTGCCGGGCAGGATATTGGGTTCAAAAGCCACACCGGCACCGAAAATAGCCGGGTTTTCCTGCAAAATCTTTTTTGTAATGGATTTGAGCGAATCGGGTTGAAAGAAACCCATTTCGAGGGATGCACTCACCATTTGCGGAATTTTCTCCATCGGTTGCAGCTGCTGGGCCACCTTTCCGGCAATATTTCCGGCCAGCTGAATGGCATTCTCCCTGGCTGCCTGACGAATGAGTTGACGGGTGTAGTAATAATACCCTGATATGGTCAGAACAAAGAGCAAGGCGGTAATCCCAAGGACCCGCGTGACAATTCTGAAAGAGAGGGTGTTCTTATGTAACATATCCCTATTTGCTTGGCAGTGAGAGGGTTTTCACGAAATCATCAAAGGCAGGAGGGGATGAACCTTCGGGATCAGGAAGCAGGATACGGAGGGTTTTGTCATAAACCTCTTTGGGCAATGAGATATCCTTGTCGCTGCTCTCCCGGAATCCTTGAAGCTCAATGATTTTTTCCAGCATCCAGGCTTGGTGGGCTTCACTTGCCGGTACTTTGGCCTGGCGCATTCTTTCAAGGACTACGGCAATGGTTTCATCAGGATGCGCAGCCGCATATTGCCAGCCTTTTAAGGAAGCGGCAGTAAATGCAGTGAGCGCTTCCTTCTTTTCCCTGAGGGTTTGTGCGCTCACATATAAGCCATCCTCCGGAATGTCATACCCATAATCAGAAAGGAAAAAAGTATGCAGTTCTTCTTCATTTACACCACTAAGGTATATGGCGTTGTATTCATTGTACCACATCACCGTCATCAGATCTATCCCGTCCATCAGGAAGAGGTTCACACTCGAAAGCACCGGAACCCATTCGGCCCGGATGCCCCGTGCTTGTACCATTGCTTTGGGGACTTCGGCAAAACCGCTTTTCCACACCCCGATCTTACTGCCTCCAAAATCATCGATTGTCTGCACCCTTCCCCCCCTCTTTGCTACAAACAGGATGGCAGAATGCTCCGACATTTGTGCGATCTGAACCAGGGGAAGCCCCTGCAAGCGTGCATCCAGGGCGGTAACCAGAAAGAGAGATACAATGTCTGCTTTTCCCTCCGATAGATAGGTAAGGGCATTCACATTTGCAGGGGGATGAATCAGTTCCAGTTCAATGCCGGCCTCTTTATAAAACCCTTTCTCCTGGGCCATATAATAACCCGCAAACTGAGCCTGGGGCAACCAATGGGTTGAGAAGACCAGGCTGTCGGCACGAACCTGGCTGCCCCCGATACAACAGCAGCAAAGCAGGATCGCAAAAAGCCGTATGGAAGGAGTCATTTCTGTTACTTTGAAGCGCATAAGGTAGTTATATCTTAGTTTCCAAGCAATTTCAGTGAGAACATCCATTCCTCTCCATAGGCCCTGCCTGTTTCAAATCTTCTTGCATATCCTGCCGACCAGGTGGTTTTCAGGTAGGAGAAAAGCACCAGCTCCAGGTCGAGTTGGACGCCTGCATTAAAAATATGTCTATACCAGGCGTCGGGTAGCGGCTGCGCCGCAAAGTGCATTCCAAAAAAACTTGGTCTCAGGTATGTGGGATAGAACCAGGTGGTTCCGGCTTCTCTGATCCGAATGGGTTTCAGGTTCAGCTCTCCCAGGGTTTTTATGAAAGTTTTGCCTTTGATCTCATCGATGGGGGCTCCCGGAAAGGACAGATACTTCCGGTATTGTGCCGGCTCCTGCCAGTCGACATAATTATTGCGAAATCCTCCGAAATAAAATGCGCCAAAAGCACTCTCGCCTTCTCCGAAGGCGTGTCCAAGGCTGTTTTGCAGCCAGAAACTCGTATTGCGTATTCCAGGCACCAGCCAGCCAAAGGATTGTTCGGATACCAGGGCCGGGTACCATTGCTCTCCGGAAAGATAAGTGCTTGCCCTCCCCTGCCATTGCCATCCTGCTTCATACTCAATGGCGCCCAGACTCTTGCGCAAGAGGGAGGCCCCTCCTTCCGCATAAGCTCGCTGAAAGCTTCTTACCGGCGTGCTGATTTCCTGAAATTCAGGCAATACCTCAAGGTCGCCATAGTGCTGCAATCCAAAGGCAAAGAAAGACTTCAGGGGAGATTTGCGTGCATAATCACGGCGATATCCCAGGCTCATACTATACCCTGCCCTGCTGCGCATAAAGGGACCAAAGAAGTCATAGAAATCCGTCTTGTTCAGGGATGCATTGAAATGCCAGAAGAAATGACTGGCGCTGAGCTCGGCGTGCAGTTTTTGTTTATCCGGCAGTGTACTCCAGGCCGAAGTCCCCAGGAACAAGCTCAAGCGCGAAACCCCTATCCTGTCCGACCAATGCACGCGGTAGCCCAGGGCAAGGGTTTTCTTGAATGCGCTTATGTCGGGGAAAGCATTCTGCAACTTGAGTTCCTTCAAAGGATGATAAGCGTTTTCCGTAACATTCAGCGAATCGAGAGAGATATCCGTCAGCGGAGGCAGGGAATAGCCCACAAGCTCCGGGTTTCTTTCTACCGCCTTGTTTCCAAGATATTCTATGGCATTGGCCTCATCCAATACGCGCATCGGAATCATCCCGGGTTGCATCCCATCCCTGGTAAAACGCAGCACAAACAGAGAGTCAGGCCCTGTCTGTCGCGGCATAAACAAGCCAATTTCATCATTGGATAACAACTCAAACGCCCCGGTCTCCAAAGAGATACGCCAAATATTGGATACTCCGGTATAATAAGAAGTTCCTATGAGGTAGCGATCGTCGAGGCTGAATGAAAACTGGGTAAGGGTGTTGTCTTCAAGCTGATAGACGGTATCAAAAGAATGTATTCCTGCTTCGAGAGAATCGAGATGGAAGAGAATAATGGCTTGTTCCCCGCGTATGCCCGTTAAAGAGGCACTCATCATTTGGCCATCATTGGAAATGGATAAATCCAGGAGTGAACGCCCGAATTCCGTTGTAAACATTGGAACGACAGCATTGTAAGGCGGCGGGATTTTCACCAGGCTGGCATAGCCATTATCGTGGCGCACGCCCCACAAAACAGCATCCCGTTGGTTAAAGACAAGGTTTCCGGTACGGGAGTATGGAATAAGTGTTTTTCTCCGACCCGTTTCCACGGAAACTGAGACGAGGCTCCGCATCTTATTATTCTGCTCGCTCAGGAATAATCGCTTTTCCCGGGCATCATAGGCCAGATAGGTAACCGAATAGAGCAAAGGACTCCTGACAGGACCTATACGCCTGATCTTCCCATTTTTCATATCCATTTCGGCCAGATAGGCCGTTTTGCCCGGGTGATTCACCGCGGCATAAAGCATATCTACCTCCCTGTCAATCACCACATTGGATACACTCCCCAGCGAAGACTGCAGAGGGTGGAAGGCAGTCGGTGGGAAAGCGCGTATGCGTTCCAGGTTTTCCTTTTGAAATTCTATTTCGAACTGCCTCCAGTCATTCCAGGCATCCCTGAGCGATATTCCATACACCTCTCTGAACCTGGAGCCATAAAAGGCCTTTCCGGTGTCGGTGCGTGCGTACCAGGCTTTCAGTTTTTGATCACCATACTCCTGGGAGAGCCAGGTGACAAACCTGGTTCCGTAGAGATAGGCATTGGCACCCACCTGAAAATCAATGGTACTGCCTTCCGTTTCGAGGCCCACGGCAGAGTATATCCTTTGGTTTTCATTGATGATGCTGCGGAAATACATCTCATCGTAGGAGCCCAGGGCCCGCCCCAGTCCGCCCGACATCCAGGTTTCGAGGTAACAGGCGATGCCTTCGTGATACCACCTGGGCGCATACCAGCGGGGGACCGTCCGGTAACTCCAGAAAGCAGAAAGCGGATACATTTCATCCCTTCTCACTTTTCCCAATAAAACGCTTCTCCAGAAAGCATCACGGCTGTTTGGTTTATCCGCGAGGGTGATATGAGTCAGTTCGTGGCTGAAAAGCCATTGAAAGCGCTCACTGGAAGGGATGATACTGAAGGCATAATTAAATGGAGCTATACCCAGGATGATCATATTCTCTGGCATCACAATGGCACCACCGTGTCCGTCATCATCAAAATCATTCAAAATGATGACGGTTCCGGGGTGTGAATAATCCCAATGCGCTTTATGAAACCGCAGTGAATTGTGGAAAGTGCGGGTAGCGTGGGGCATCAGATAGGAATACCGCTTGCCAAAATACAGCAGGGTCATTTCATCTGTTCGGTATTGACTGATGCGTTGGGCAGAGATGAAGGGCAGCGCAAGGATTAAGCATAAGACCAGCGCTACCCCTCTGCGGAGAATGATTCCAGGCATAAGGAAAGATTACATCTGCTAGAAGACCAATGAAAGCCTATCAGCGTCAAATAACAAGCCCAGGTTCTCCTGATCTAACATAAGGCTCTGCAATTGGCTCTGATCCAAAAAGATAATCCCGCCCAGTTGTTCAGCGTCCCAGTACCATATTCCCTCCAGGCTTTCCAGATCCTGAAGCGCTACCGATTGCAGCTCGGAGTTTGCGCTATTGAAAAGCCCCAGTTTTTCCATATCCTGCCGGGTATGGTCCTGGAGCGACTGACGCAGTTTTTCCGGGGCATTGAGGCTGGCCAGTTCTTCCGTCCCGCTGGCGTACTTCTTCTTGTTCAGGTATTGCAGTGAAGGCTTATCCTGGGTGAGGATGGCAGCCTGCATCCGGTTCATCATAATGATGTCGTGGGCTTCAGCCAGTAAGGGGTATTCCCCGTTTGGGTTTTCGGACAGATAGCGCTCTATGGCTCCCATATAATCCATCAGAATGGTATTGTGGTTCCGGATGCGGGCAATGGCATTCTGGGCATCATTCAGAAGGCTGATTACCGGGGCATCTTCTTCTGCATTGAGGGCGGAAAGGGCCTGCACCGCATTCAGGATGTCGAGCCGCGACTTTTCAAGATATGCAGAGAGATTTTTCAGGGCATCGGCGTAAGGATAATAGGTCTGATGGAATGATTCCTCACTTGTGGTCCTTTCCAGCACTTTCTCCACATCATCCGAGGTCTTGAGAGAATGATAATAATGGTACATCAGATACTTTTCGTATTGTGCAAGACGAAGGGTATCCGTAAGCAATTCATTTCTGAGTTGCACATCTTCCTGCGTCATTTTTACATTTCTGTACTTGCTGACTTTGCCAATGGTGCCACTGAGATCCTCCTTGTCCAGTGCCGGGAAATCCACCATTGTACCTGCAAAGAAGCCTACAACGAGGGCAAGCAGGATCAAAAGAACAGTGTTGGTTTTGTTCGACTTTTTCATCTTGTTGGGTTTTGGGTTTGTTAGAAATAAGAGAGTTAGATGTATTTTTTCAGACTATACAAGACTTGCTTTTTGTTTCAGAAGTTGCATTTTCCATAGATCTCTTTCCTGGCTTGGCAACAAAGGCCTGATGGCCATCTCCCCCATTTTCCCAATGCGTTGGCGCAGGTGTTCCCATTCTTTCAACTTCTCTTCCAATCCATCTTCGCCCAGTCCCTCCATTCCCATTTCCCGGAGCATCAGATTTCTTTTGGCTTTCACCGAGAGCTCAAGCCAAATTTCGATATAGCAGTATATGTCAAGGATGACTTCCGGGCTGAAATACTCCCGCAAGCTGTATAGATATCGCCCTGCCTTGCTTTCTGTGAACTTTCCCCGGCGTATCATACGAAGCATCTCGATCTCATCTGAGAATCCGATCTCCAGCCATTGATGTACATCCTTTTGGGTCAGGCGAATCATCAGCATCATCAAGAGGGGAACCAGGAGGAGGATCAATACCGTTTGCAGAAGAATATGAATCAGAAAATGGTTGAACAGGCTGTGCAGGAACACAGCTATGATAAAGGCCGGGAAGAGGTGAAGCGCCGTGTTCTTACCTTTCTGGATTCCCGCCATCATTATTCCGGCAAACAGGAAAGCCGTTCCCCCGTGCATCACAGCGGCGCCAAATCCCCGCAGCACCCATAGGTATAAGGATGTTTCCTTCCCAATCGAGCTAATATAAAAGAGATTCTCCGTGAGCGCAAATCCGGTTCCAACGGCAAATCCATAGGTGGCAGCATCAATAAGAAAACCGGCAGCCCGACGATATAGGAGAAAGAGGATGGGGAGTGCTTTCAGGCTTTCTTCGGTGAGCGGAGCGACAAAGCGTGAAAGTACCTGATGATTAAGTTCGAGCGATGAGGCCAGGAATGTATTCACAAAATAGGCGGCCAGGGCAAGCAGGATGCCGCCCATCAGGCTGAATGCCAACCATTGTTTGCGTATCAGCCTGAAGCTATCGAGCAGAAAAAGCACTGCAAGAAAAACAAGGACAGGAAAGGAACTGAGTACGAATTCCATATAGCCTGAGCTTCTAACTGAAAACTTCAAATACAAACAAGAACCTTCGCTGGAATTGGCAGAGTGGCAATTTCATCGATTTCATATCCATTGCAAATTGAATGAATGCGTAAGATTAGTTAAACAAGTAATGCCTGATTATGCTTTCCCTTGCAGGAGACAGGAGCAAATCTAATGAATCCGGGGAACATAAAAAAGAGGGGATAAAAAAAAGGCAGAAGAACGCGCTTCTGCCTTTGGGTATAAAGATATTGAAAGATCAAAGCATTAGTCCATCACTTCCATCAGTTCCACTTCAAAAAGCAAGGTTGAATAAGGGGGGATGGTGCCCGCAGGACGGTCGCCGTAACCCATATCAAAAGGAATGATCAGCAAGGCTTTACCCCCCACTTTCAGTTCAGGGATACCGGTTTCCCAGCCCTGAATGACCTGGTTGGCACCGAGGGTGACCTGAATGGGCTGTCCACGGTTTAGGGAAGAGTCAAAGATTTCTCCATTAAGCAGTTTTCCGGTATAATGGACGCTCACTTTTTTTCCTTTTTCCGCTTGCGCACCATCTCCGTCCTCAAGGTGAACGATATACATCCCTCCGGGGAGTTCTTTGACAGGCAGGGCGAGGCTATCAATATAAGCCTGAATTCCCTTTTGCTCCTCTTCACGTGCTGCAATCTTGTTGGCTTCTTTTTCCATCAATGCTTTCTGTTGTTCTATGATAAATTCATCGCGGGTCATAAAGTCATTCAGTACCAATTCAAAATGGAGTTTATCTCCTTCTTTGAAAGGATCCGGGAGCTGCTCTACCCTGACTGTTTTCTTGAAAAAGTCATTGGCATCGATGATAAAAGTAGCGCTGTCTCCCTTGCGCAGCATTCCCATCGCCTCATTGATGTCGCCGGGGTATTCCGGTGCGCGAAGCTCCATCAGGCTTGGCGAAGGATTTGAGCGGCTATCGTAGAACAGGGTGGTTCCGTTGATCTTATAGAGCATATGCAATGAGAGCATATCCCCCATTGCTGGTTTGAGAGCCTGCTCGTTCTGCCTGTGAAAGCGGTACTGTAGTCCTGATTCACTCACGGTGAAGCCTTCCTGCGCAAAAGAAGCACTGAGGCTGATCAATGCAAGAAGGAATAAGCTGATTGTGTTTCGGATATAAATCATAAAAAAACCTGTTTTACTTCACAACTTCAATCAATTCCACTTCAAACACCAGGGTGCTATAGGGTGGGATCTGGCCCATATCTCTGCTGCCATAACCGATCGCGGAAGGAATAACAAGACGGGCCTTGCCGCCTTCTTTCATCAGGGCGATGCCTTCATCCCAACCCTGGATCACCTGTCCCTGACCGAGTGTAAACTCAAAGGGCTCCCCGCGATCCACGGAGGAGTCGAATTTGGTTCCATCCAGCAAGGTTCCTGTATAATGTACCTTCACTCTTTCCCCGGCCTGGGGCTGTGCACCGCTGCCGGCAATATTTTCAATATAGATGAGGCCGGAGGGACGCGCTTCTGCAGTGATGTTGTTTTCCTGCAGCCAGGCTTCGCGCTCAATGATTTCCTGTTCACGGGCCACGGCAGCGTCAGGGTTCTGGGCTTCCATCCTGGCCTGAAACTCAGCTTCAAAATCCTCACGGCTCTGCACTTTATCCACCCTAAAGCTCAGGTAAACCATATCGCCAGGCTGCACGAAAGGAGGCAGCTGCTGTGAGCGAAAAGTCTTGGGGAACAATGAATCTGCTGGAATACGGAAAGTGGCACTGTCCCCTTCTCCCATCATTTTCAATCCTTCGAAAATATCACCCTTATGGGTTTCAGGCATAATCGGAAAAGAGAAAGGGTTGGGGTTTTCGCGGCTGTCAAAGAAAACGGTATCTCCCACTTTGTAGATGCCGGTTCCGGTAACAAAATCCGATTCCATCGGCTTCTTTCCATCGGGATTCTGCTTGTGGAAGGCGTATTCCAGCCCCGACTCTGTCTTTTGAAACTTAACCTCCTTGGCACCGGTACTCCCGTCACCACAGGCGGCCGTTGTCAGGATGAAAGCCAACACCAGGCCAATAATCGTAAAGCACTTCATTGTTTTCATAAATTGATCTTGTTTTTGGGTTATGTTCAATCACATTGGTCTACGAAGAAGAAGTTACTGTTTATCCTTGTTCGTGATAACTTTCAATACCTTCAGGTCGTATATCAGGGTGGCCCGCGGAGGGATATTGCGTTGATCTCCCGCCAGCCCGTAAGCAAGGTGCGAAGGTATAATTATTTTGGCTTGATCCCCTTCTCTCAAAAAGAGGGCTGCCTCGTTCAATCCCCGGATGATATCCGAACTACCCTGCCTGAAAGCCAGCTCTCCCTCTGTATCGGAGTGATAGATGACCTGTCCGTTCAACAGGCTGATTTCGTACCCGATCCTCAAGTGATTTCCGGCTTGTGCTTTTGGGCCTTCCCCTTCTTTATATATACTATACCTCAAGCCCGTCCCGGTTTTCTTCATATTCCAGGCATAGCGTGAAACAAAATCTTCAATCTGGGCATCCTCCGATTCCCTAAGGTATTTATTGGCGGAAATCAGGGGTTGCTTTGCCTCTGCAGGATTGCCTGGTTTATCCTGCTGCTCGCTGTCATTTCCACAAGAAAAAACAGTCAGGATCAGGATAAGTAAAAAAACCGTCTTGGTTAAAAAATCATAAATCAAACCAACGCCTTTTTTAATTCTTTGCTGTATAGTGGAAGCAGGGATTCGAAAAGCCGGAGTGTTTCATTCATTGAAAGATAGGCATTTCCACCCGCCGCATTGCGATGGCCTCCTCCTTCAAAATGTTTGCGTACAAAATTATTAACCGAAAAGTTGCCTTTAGACCGCAATGAAAGCCGGATGTGGCCCTCTTTCTCAATAAAGATGACGGAAAGATGGATATCCTGAATGGAAAGCGGATAATTCACCAGGCCTTCTGTATCCCCTTTCTGGAAATGATAATCCTCCAGATCTTTGGCCGTCAGATAGATATACGCAGTATGCCATTGCGGGAAAACTTTGAGCCTGTCGCCCAGGCTATGCCCCAACAGGCGCATCCTGTGTTCGGAATAGGTATCGTACACCAGGCGGTGTACTTTTTCCGGATTGACTCCATATCGGATGAGTTCTGCTGCAATACTGAAGGTTTCAGGGCGGTTACAAGCATAGCTGAAGGAACCCGTATCTGTCATAATGCCTACAAAAATATTCACTGCAATATCGGGATCCATCCTGTCCAGGCCGCCCAGGTGGCGAATCACTTCGTAAACCATTTCGGAAGTGGAGGAATACTTTGTGTCGGATAGGGATAGATGAAATTCGTCGGAAGGATCGATGTGGTGATCGATGAGTATACGGATCGCACTGCTGCGCTGAATCGCTGTACCCAGTCCATCGAGCCGGTGCAAGGCATTAAAATCAAGGCAGAAGACCAGCTTGGCCTGTGTGATCAGTGCGCGACATCGGTCTTCATCGGTTTCCCAGTTCAGAATATCCCGGCTCCCCGGCATCCAGGCCAGGAATGCCGGATAAGCATTGGGAACCATTACGTTGACTTTGTGCCCGGCTTTGGATAGAAAGCGTGATAAAGCCAGGGAAGATCCCAGGGCATCCCCATCCGGATTGCTGTGGGAAACCAGGACGATATCCTGGTAATCAACAGTGTAGGATTGTATCTGTGCGATGGTCTCCTGATCCAAAGCTTTCCGTTTTTTTTGATGTGGGCAAAAATACCAAATTATGGTGAGGTCAGACTTAACAAGGCATTTTAATATACATTTGCAAGTCTCTAACCAACATATTCATCCAAACAATGGCTGGCAATATTACCCTCACAATGATTAAGCCTACCGCGCTGGGAAATGGCAATGGAGGCAGTATTTTGAAGATGATCCAGGATGCCGGATTCCGGATTGCAGCGCTGAGAATGTTGCAATTAACTGAAGATCAGGCAAAGAAATTTTACGCAATCCACGCTTCACGCCCATTCTTTCAAGGCTTGGTGCAGTTTATGACCTCAGGACCCATCATTGCGGCTTTGCTGGAAAAGGACAATGCCGTTGAAGACTTCAGGGCTTTGATCGGGGCCACCAATCCGGATGAAGCGGGAGAAGGAACAGTGAGACGGATCTTCGGTAAAAACGTTCAGGAAAATGCCGTTCACGGGTCCGACAGCGACGAGAACGCCAGGCGCGAAGCTGCCTTCTTCTTCTCTGAACTGGAGCGCTTTTAGCATAAAACTATAAGCTTTACAGGATTGGTTTTTCAGGCTTTAACAGCTTGAAAGTGCTATCGCTATACACTATAATCAACTCCTTGATCTGCCTATGCCCATCGCCTGCATCAACTGCAGGCGCGTTGCTTTCCGCGGGATTTGTCGCCCTCTCCTTTTCTGGAATATCTGCTCCATTATTCTTCCTTACTGCTTTTTCCTCTGGCTGCGCTTCTTCCTGATCCGATTTTTCAGGGTGCGAAGGACGAAGAATGCTCTTTTCCTGTGTGGAAAACAAATCCTCATCCCTGAATACCGACCCACTTCCCATAATCAACCAATCGGCATTCACCCTGGGAAAGCGCTGAAGGATTTTTTCAATAAAATCCATACTGGGCTTATTCCTTCCGGAAATCACGTGTGATATACTGGAGCGCTGTACACCGATCTCATCGGCAAACTGGGCCGCACTCAATCCCAATGCTTTGATCAAAGAAGAAAGTCTCTTGTGCATAATCACAAATGTAACAAATAATTGTGCGGCACCACTTTACACTTGTAACTTTTGCTTGCTTACATTTGTAACAATTATGACAACTGGCAATCAGTTCCTTAAAAGAGTAGGGTTTGTTGTACTTATAATTCATCTATAGATACTTATCTTTCTGGTTATGTGTATTTTCACTATCATTATAATGCCTGATTCCTTCAATGCCCATCAGATGCCGGATTAGCTCCTAATCACTTCGGAATCCTCCCTCCTGTTTACATTTGTAATTACATATGTAAGCAAAGAAATCCTGTCACAGGAAAAGAAATATTCCTGAATTTTGCAGGGATGAATCAGATGAATATCCGAGAATGTCCGCGGGATGCGATGCAAGGCCTCCCCTATTTCATTCCCACGACGGTGAAGGAAGAATACCTTTTAAGTTTGCTTGAAGCAGGCTTCAGCAGCATCGATATAGGCAGTTTCGTTTCATCCAGAACAATCCCGCAGTTATCCGACACCGCAGCAGTCCTCTCCTCTCTGGCATCAGCCAAACAAGACCAGTCTTTCCTGGTGATCATCGCCAATGAGTCAGGAGCCCTCCGGGCGGCACAGCATCCTGTGGTTGATTTTCTCGGCTTCCCCTGGAGCATCTCCAGCGCGTTCTTGCGTCACAATATCCGCTCTGACAAACGGAAGGCTTTTTCGCTGATTCATCGCTTGCTTGATATATGCTACGAAAACAAAAAGGAGCTTCTGGTGTACATTTCTATGGCTTATGGAAACCCATACGGGGAATCCTGGAGCAGGCAGGCCTTGCTGGAAGGATTTGGTCAATTATGGGAAGCAGGGGTACGCCACATCTCTCTTTCGGATACGATAGGGGTGTCCGACCCTGAAGATATTTACTTGAGCTTAAAAGACATAAAGAAAGAATTCCCGGAAGCCATTCCGGGTTTTCATCTGCATACCAGCGAAATGATGTGGCATCCCAGGGTAGAGGCTGCCTGGGATGGAGGGGGCCGGCACTTTGACAGTGTTTTGAACGCCCTCGGAGGCTGCCCGATGAGCGGTTATGAGCTCGTGGGAAACCTGAATACCCTGCACCTGCTTTCTTTTTGCAGAGAGAAAGGCATCGCACATCCCCTCGACGAAGAGAAAGTAAAGATGGCCGCTGCCTTAGGAAAGAAACTACTGTCTTCCGGCCTTCCCCTTCCCCCAAGGTAGGCAAAGGATTTCGTACATTTGCCGCCCGATGGCAAACAATCAGATTCAAATAAAAAACAAAAAGGCTTCCTTTGCCTACTTCCTGACGGAGACCTTTACCGCCGGCATAGTGCTGACAGGTACAGAGATCAAATCGATCCGAAGCGGGAAAGCCAATCTGACCGATGCCTATTGTGCCTTCAGGGAAGGCGAACTATTCGTGATCAATCTGCACATCGCAGAGTATCAAATGGCCGCTCATTATAATCACGAACCCAAGCGCGATCGGAAACTGCTCCTCTCCAGGCGTGAACTGCGTAAGCTGGAGTCCAGAGTTCAGGAGAAAGGATTTACCATTATCCCGGTGATGCTTTTTGTGAATGAGAAAGGACTCGCCAAACTCGACATTGCCCTGGCCAAAGGAAAGCACTATTACGACAAGCGGGACAGCCTGAAAGACAAAGATCTGAAGCGGGAAATGGACAGAAACCGCAACATCAGAATGGATTGATTTCCCGTCCATTCAAACAATTATCCTTCCTTTCGGTTGATAGTAGCAATTATTGATATTTTTGCATCCTTAGCAAACCCGAGATAATGATGAAATATCTGATCACCTTCACATTCTTAAGCTTTCTTCTTTCCTCCCTGCTGCCTGCGCAGCCGGCGCCCGCGGAAGGAGGAGAGAAAGCGTCCATCCATTGGTATAGCATCGAAGAAGCCCTTGCACTGAATGCCCGGGAACCTAAAAAGATTTTCATCGATATTTACACCAATTGGTGTGGATGGTGTAAACGAATGGATGCCACCACCTTCAATGAAGCAGAAGCCATAGCCTACCTGAATAAGCATTTCTATGCCGTGAAGTTGAACGCGGAGACCACTAAGGAGATCACACTTGGAAACCAAAAATATGTGAACCCCAATCCGGAAGGCAGGAGATCGAGTCACCAGCTGGCTGCGGCCTTGCTCGACGGGAAGATGTCTTATCCTTCTTATGTTTTCCTGAATGAGAAGAATGAGAAACTCACGGTAGTAAAGGGTTACCTTAAGCTTGAGGATTTTATGCCTGTCGTTACGTATTTTGGTAGCAATGCCTATTTAAGTCAGGATTGGGAAGCTTACCGCAACGGCAAGAAATAGTTTAATCCCAATGGATTGCAGGTTACTCTATTGAAGATTGCTGGATTATAGATGTATAGAAAAACCAGAGTTTAGCATAGTATCAAAAAAAAAAGAGGCTGCCCCAATTTCCGGGTCAGCCCCTTTTTTTTTTAAGGGAAGAGCACCCCGGGATAGTCGTTCACCACCACTTTAGGGATGGTGGCCCCGTATTCCGCATTGATGGCCTCAATGAAATAATTGGCCACAATGGCATTTCCCTTTCCATTCAAATGTACTCCATCCAGCGAGAAAATGCCTCCGGTCACAAAAGTGGTGGAGAAGTTTACACCATCGAACAGCAGTCCGCTTTCTGCATCGCGCAAGGCTGCATTCATATCTGCATAAGCAAGTCCATTGTTGTTCGCAGCCGCTTCAATAGCCAGGTTATAGGCATTAATTGCATTGCGGACATTATTCACTTCCAGTTCGTCCAACACATAATTGTGGGGAACAGGCTTGAGGCTTCCCCAGCCGGCACAGCGGATGGAATCCTGTGGAATGCTCAGCAGTATCTTGTCCTTCGCAGTGGCCTGCCGCATTCCGGCCGGGTGATTCAAATCCTGAATAATGAGTGGATTGGGGCCAAGCTGGAAAGTAAAGCCCAGGGTAGCATAAGCTGCATTCAGCATATCCACCAGAGTTTGGTCTGTCAGGGCTAAAGCATTGTAAGGCACGGTATTGAAGAACGGAATGGAGGTGATGTCTCCCAGGTTGACCAACAAACCTTTGGCCCCATTGGCCGTGAGGTTGTCCACAAGCATTGTATAATAGGTGGTAAACTCACCCACATCTGTGATGGGCTCTGTTTGGGTGGGATCAGGATTCTCCCCCCCTTTCAGGGCATAGCCCAGGGCATCATTGGCACCGATCCAAAGGGTGAAAAATGTGGGAACCTGTTCCATTGCATACTGCAGAATACTGTTAGTGGCAGGATCAGTGGCAAAGCGGCCAAAGTAAGGGTTCAGGCTACCATATCCGGGTGCCAGAAGGTGGGAGACCTTTGCGCCCGGAACGCCCAGGTTCTGATAGGGGCCCTCAGCGGCAATAGACGCCATATTGCCGGGATCAAAGGTTCCGGGATACATAATGGGTCCCAGCTCAGTCACCCCAAGGCAATTGGTTGCAAAGCCAAGGATGCGGCGTCCGCCCAAACCATAATCATCGATCATCAAAGGTTGGCGAAAAGTTCCACCACCCACCCATTCAAGCTGTCCCGCCAAAATGGAGGCGGCCGATACTTCCTGAGCCGATTTGTACAAAGCCCCATCTGCAAATCCGGCGGTAAGAGAATTACCGAGGGTCACAAAGACGGAAAAATCAGCTGAGCCCGCTTTCGGTTCAAATTCTTCCAGTTCTGCTTCACAGGAAAACATTAGTATTCCCAGCAGCGAGAGCAAAATATATTTGAGTGATTTCATTGCTTTCTTGTTTTAAGTTTAGAAGCGATAGCTAAAGCCGATTCCCGGGATTACCGCATTATATTTATATGTACCTCCGAAATCAGCGGGAGCATAGGTAACATCCCTTTCTACTCCAAGCACATACAAGAAGGAAAGATCTACATCCAGCTTCTCCATCGGACGGTAGGTCAAGCCGGTGGTCAGCCCTATCTTGATGGCATCCGGTGTCTCGGGCGAGTAATAGTCATCCTCCACCGCCGGCGAATCATAATACGCTCCGGCCCTGACAATCAACTTATCGGATAAGGTGTACTCCCCTCCTACCCGGATAATGAAATTGTCCTTCAACAAACGGGGATTTCTGGAATCGTCCAAAGCGGGGGTATTTTGGGTGAAGTCAAGATTCAGGGAATCGTACTCGCTCCAGAAAACATAATGAAAATCAAATCCTGCGCGGAACTTTTCTGTGATTTGGTAAGAAGCACCCAGGTTCACGGAACCCGGCAATGGCAGGGAGGCATTGAAGGTATTTTCCGGCGGAAAATTGCCTTCAAGCGAGGCAGGCACGGTGAATTTAGCATCCCCTTCTTCCATCTCCATTGTTACCGTCGAACGATAGGTCAAGCCCAATTCCAGCTTTTCACTCGGCCTGAATGATAGGCCCGCATTGAAACCCAAAGCTGTTGTACTGCCTTCCAGACTTGCCTGTCCTTCTGTACCATCCTGGCCACTGACAGGGATGGCTTTTTCCAGCTCTACCTTGCCATAAGCATACACCAGGCCTACTCCGAATCCCCATTTATCGGAGATTTTATAGGAAAGGCTTGGCTGGACATACACCGACATCAGGGAGATATTCTGGATCAGGTATCGTCCTGCCCAGTCATCTTCCCAAACCGTGGAACTTCCAAAGGGGGTATATACACCCAGTCCGAGGCTCAACTTATCGTTAAGCTTACCGGCGGCGTAGAGTGAGAAGGGCGTTCCCATCGGGTTATCCGTAGCTGCGTGATACACAGAAGGTGCTTCCTTGCGGAAAGCGACAGAAGAAAAGATCGGACTGATTCCTGCAGAAAGCTGTAGATTGCCCTCAAGGAAGACAAGAGACCCGGGGTTAAAGAATACGGAACTTGGACCGACCGTAAAGCCTGTACCGATGAGGCCCATCCCGGTTTGTTTCTGCCCCTGAAGTCCAACCTGAAATGATCCTGCAAAGGCAAAACTGCTGATTGCCATCACACAGATCAAAGTGGATAGTCGTTTTTTCATACTTGGTTTTTTGAAATTAGTCGGAAAAGATAGGGATTATTTTAGATATGAAATCCACCGCAAAGTTTTGTGTTGCAGAATGGCCTGCTTTCCTTGTTTCTACAATTGCCAGTTTACCGCTTCTTTGCCGGCACGTTTCAGGTAGGCATTTGCCTGGGAGAAGTGGCGGCAGCCGAAGAAGCCATTGTGAGCCGACAATGGCGAGGGGTGCGCTGCTTCAAGAATGCAGTGCTTCTCAGGATCGATGAGCCCTTTCTTTGCCTGCGCAAATCGTCCCCACAACATAAAGACCAGGTTTTCCCGCTCCCTTGAAAGTTTATAAATCGCTTTATCGGTAAAACGTTCCTATCCTTTTTTTTGATGTGATCCTGCCGTATTGGCCCTGACGGTGAGGGTGGCATTCAGCAGCAGCACCCCCTGCGTAGCCCAGGGTACAAGGCTTCCGTGTTCCGGAACAGCTATTCCAAGGTCTTCTTGAAACTCTTTCAAAATGTTTTGCAAAGAAGGCGGTTTTCGAATCCCGTCAGGAACGGAGAAGCACAGCCCGTGGGCCTGTCCGGGGCCGTGGTAAGGATCCTGTCCCAGTATCACCACCTTCACATCCTCAAAATCGGTGGCATTGAAAGCTGAAAAAATCTGATGGCCGGGAGGATAGACCGTATATTTCGTGCGCTCCTCCACCAGAAAAGATTTAAGGGCCGCAAAATAGGGCTGCCTGAATTCTTCTTCCAGTGCCTTTTTCCAGCCAGGGCTGATTTGGGGATTGACGGCCGCTTTCATTGGCTAAAGATACAAAGCTAAACATTCTGTCAGCATTGATGTTAGAATGAAGGCTGAACACCACCTCGATTGCACCCGACATAGTAAAATGTGTACATTTGTCTAAAATAATCCGCTCGTATGAAAAAACTGGCAATCGCATTCATCCTGCTTTCCGGACTCGTACTCCTGGTTTCCAGCTGCAAATCCACGGAGAAGTGCCCTGCCTATGGGGAGAGCAAGAGATATCAGAAAGAAATTGCTTATTAGTATTCCCGATGCGCATCCTCCTGCTGCTCATATTACCCCTCTTTTTTTTCACCCTTCCTGCACAGGAATTGGGCGATGATCTTCTCGCAGAAGAAGAAGGGGGTGAGGTACTGCTCAGGAAAGAGATCCACGGAGGATTGCACCTGCATACCCTGGGGTACGGCGCACATTTCCGGAGGGGCAGCAGCAACAATGTTTTCCGTAAGAACCTGATGGAGTTTGAATTGCTCACGATGCGCTCCCCGAAAGAGATCAGGACGGTCAATCCCTATTTCAACAATTCAAAAAGCTACGCCTACGGCAAAATGAACTCGGTTTGGCTTGCCCGGGCAGGATACAGCCATCATCGGCAACTGAATCGCAAACCTTATGAAGGCGGAGTGGAGGTAAGGTATTTCTACGGATTGGGAGCCTCCGTGGCCATTGCCAAGCCCATTTATCTGCATATCATTCAGTTTACCAGTTCATTTTACGAATTCTCCATTAGCACTGAGAAGTATGATCCCGAAGAACATTTCCTGGACAATATCCACGGCAGGGCCAGCTTCCTGCTGGGTTTTGATAAGGTAAGCGTCCATCCCGGGGGCTATGCCCGCTTCGGCTTTAATTTTGAATATAGCCCTGACTATGAGAAAATCAGGATGCTGGAGGTGGGTGCGGTGCTGGATGTTTTCCCTGTGACCCCGGTGGAGATTATGGCTTTCAACGACAAAGAGTATTATTTCCTGAATTTCTACGTCAGTTACAGTTTTGGCCGGAAGTACAATCGCGCTTTGAAGGAAGAATGAACAGTGGTCAGTGGTCAGTGGTCAGTGATCAGTGATCAGTGGTCAGTGGGCAGTGGGCAGTGGGCAGTTGAAGTGAGACTTGCGTTCTGCAAGCGTAGCGCAGCAGAATGCTTAGTCGAACTCATCCCGATGAACGAAGTGAATCGGGAGGGCAGTGATCAGTGATCAGTGATCAGTGGTCAGTTGAAGAGAGACTGTGGTTTGGTGAGCGAAGCGAAAACAAACCACTTGTCGAACTCTTGCTCTGAGCTTTTACCCTGAGCGCTTGCCCTGAGCGCTTGCCCTGAGCATAGCCGAAGGGTAGCCGGAGGGTAGCCGAAGGGTAGCCGAAGGGTAGCCGAAGTGCAGCCGAAGGGTAGCCGAAGTGTAGCCGAAGTGCAGCCGAAGGGTAGCCGAAGTGCAGCCGAAGGGTCGCTTTTCTCGCTAAAAATGAATGCGATAGGTCAACATCGGCATAAACCCCATTTGGTAGGCGGTGCTTACTTCTTCCTTATGTTTGTCCCAGCTTTGTGTAAAGACATTCTGATGGTTGGTCAGGTTTTGCATATCCACAGCCCATTCCTGGTTCAGCGACTGGCTGTTCAGGCGATAGGTGAGGCGGGCATTTAATCTGAAGTAGTCCGGAAATCTTGAGGCATAGGCCTGGTCCCAGTCGTATCGAGTAGCCTCATCCTCCCTTGAAGCTTCTTCATCCACCGGCAAATAGCGGCTGCCGCCTGCATACACCCCTTTCAGGTCAAAGGCCAGCATTCCCCGCTTTCCGGTTTTCCACTCATATCCTCCCAAAACATTGAATACAAAGTTATTGCTGAATGCCGAATGCCGCCATTCTCCATCATATCCCCGGTATCGTGCATCAAAAAGGGAAGTGGTTAATAGATAGTAGAAACCCTTTTGTAGGAATTTTTCAAGGGTCAGCTCTATGCCCACATTGCGTCCGATTCCACTGTTCTCCATATTATCGTAAGTCATAAAGGAGTATGCGCCGCCCTGACTGATCAGGGAGAACTCAGGCCTGCGCCAGGCTACAGGCACATCATAGAGGTACTGAAAATAGGCTTCTGCTTTCAGGCGGTGCCCCTCTCCCAATAAGCGCTCGTAGCCCGTCACAAGGTGCAGGGCCCGGGTGAAGTCCAGGTGGCGGTTGGTGGTTTCGTAATGTCCGGCCACTGTGTCTGTCAGTCGCTGACTGAAATAGGCCGCACGCATCTGCGATTGACTGTGCATTCCGAAGCCGAAGTTCAATGATTGGGCGGGCCGGAAGTCCCATTTCACAGCCAGGCGCGGTTCCAGGCTCTGGCTTGCATTTAAAAACAGGCGTGCTGCGTGCAATCCGGCGTTCAGGGAGAGCGCATCCGAGAAGCGGTGTTTCCATTGGAGAAATGCCCTGCCAAAACCCATCGTCCCGGTATTGTTCAGATAAAACAAGCCCCTGCCCAGCTTTCCGTTCCAGGCCTCCCCAACATAATGTACCTCGTAATAATCATAGACCAGCCCTGCGTTCAGAAGGTTCCGGCGGTTAAAACGGTGATATATAGATGTACTCAAGGTATATTTTCCTTCCCACAAGCGCTCGGTGATGTCTGCCGTATCCAGGCTGAAGCTCAGGTCGTAAATCTCTGTTTCCCCATCAATTCCGGAAACAGACAAGGCGGTGACAATCCGGGTATCCTCGCTCAGGTAATGCTGATGCCGGAGCCCCAGCACCCCCATCTTGTTTTTATAGTACAGATCTGTTCCGGCGAAGCCGTATTGGGCATCGTCCTCCTGGCTGTCGAGCATCGAAATCTGGTTGTTGCCTCCCAGTCCGAAAAGGGAGAGGTTCCCTTTCTTCAGGGGGAAATTCAGTTTAAAGGAAAGATCTTTGTATTTGGGAATGGCTGCGCCTGTGCCAAAGCTCATCCCCAGGGCGCGCAGTGCTTCCAGGGTGCTATAGCGAAAACTGATGAGGTAAGATGCCTGTGAGGATGGGGAAAAAGGGCCTTCTGCGCCGGCCTCAAAACCATTGAAACCCACCTGGCCCATAAACTCCCGTTTCTGATTGTTCCCATTGCGCATCCGCAGATCGAAAGCACCCGCCAGTGCATTTCCGTAGGAAGCCGGAAAGGCGCCGGTATAGAAATCGGAATTGGCCAGGAGGTTGTTGTTGAGCATACTGATGGGTCCACCTGTAGAACCCAGGGAACCAAAATGGTTGGGGTTGGGGATATCCACGCCTTCCAACCGCCAAAGCAGACCCAAGGGGGAATTTCCCCGGATAATGATATCATTGCGCTGATCTGACACAGAAGTCACCCCTGCGAAATTGGCTGCCATTCTGGAGGGATCCCCCAGGCTTCCGGCATAGCGCTCGGTTTCCTCTATGCTGAAAGAGCGGGCGCTCACCATTGCCATCTCATTCACCGCCTGATCTTTACGAACCTCAGGCACTATTTCCACCGATGTCAGCTCATACACCTTCTCTTCCAGGCTCACTTCTATCACCAATTCCTTCCCGCTTGTAAGCAGCAGATGATTCAGGCGCTGACTTTGGTATCCCAGCATACTGATTTCTATATCGACGCGGCCTACCGGCAAATCCTCAAGACGGAAGTACCCATCGATATTGGTGACGGTTCCCTTGAGTGGCACCGATCCCGGTACAATCACATTGGCGCCGGGCAAAGGCATATTGGTATAAGCATCCCTAACCCGGCCACGCAAAGTCTGGGTGAGCTCCTGGGGGAAGGCTGCTGCGGAGAGGAATAGCAGTATCAGAAACAAAGATGTACGACTTCGATGCATAGTACAGGCATTTTTCATTGGGTTCCCAGGATTTGCAAAGACTGTTCCAGCGAAGCACATCTTACACATTGCCAAACACATCTGCATTTTTATTGATGACAGATTGTCCGCATTGCTTCATTTGGGTGCACATTTCCGAACAGAGCCTGCATCCCCATCTGACACAAGATACTAAGTCCAAGTCAAGCGGACTTGCCCATTAACTCCTTTCATATTATCATTGAGATGGACATTCAAAACTGATCCATTGAACATTAAATTAACCTTTTTCTGTTAGCAAATTCCTCCTATCCGGAAGGCTTTGAAGGGGCAGAATACTATTTTTGTCGACCAAAGCCTGTACTCTGATGTTTAGATATAAAGTCCCGCTTCTTCTTTTCATCCTCTTGTTTCCTGCCTTGCGCGCTTCTGCCCCTCCGGGCTTATATGAAAGCGAGGTGGCTGATTTGCCCAAAGACCCTTGGGTGGAACAGCAGATTAGATCGATGGGGCTGCGGGAGAAGATTGCCCAGTTAATCTTCATCCGTGCCAACCTGAACGGGCTGTTGCTTCCAGAGGTGGACAGCCTGGTTGAGAAGTACGGAATGGGTGGTATCGTTTGGTTCAAAGGTAATCCGACGGATATTGCCCGCCACACCACCCGTTTGCAGCAAGTATCGAGCATACCCTTATTGGTTTGTATGGATGCAGAATGGGGAGTTGGAATGCGGGTAGACAGTGCCTGGAATTTCCCCCGGCAAATGACCCTGGGTGCCGTTCAGAACCTTGATCTTATTCGCGAGATGGCGGCCGAGACGGGGAGGCAGTGCCGGGCACTGGGCATACAGCTCAACTTTGCCCCCGTAGTGGATGTAAACAGCAATCCGCAAAACCCGGTGATCAATTCCCGCTCTTTTGGAGAAGACCCGGAATCTGTGGCCCTGAGAGGCAATGCTTACGTGGATGGACTGCGGCAGGCCGGCGTGCTCAGCACAGCAAAACACTTTCCCGGACACGGAGATACAGACAAAGATTCCCATCATACTTTACCTGTTATTCAGCGCAAAATGGAAAGCCTGGAAATGACAGACCTGATCCCTTTCAAAGCACTCCGAAAAAATGAAGTGGATGCGGTGATGACCGCCCACCTTGATGTGGTAGCGCTGGAAGAGGAAAAGGGATTGCCTTTTACCCTGAGTCATAAGGGGGTGAGCAAGCTTTTAAAGCAGAAACTCCGCTACAGGGGCTTGGTCATTACAGATGCCCTGGAAATGAAAGGCGTGACAGAGTACGGCAATCCCGGTGCCATTGAGGTCAGGGCTTTTCAAGCCGGCAATGACATACTGTTGATGCCCCTTGATCCACTCAGGGCGCTTGACTCATTGGAAGCTGCAGTACTGGAAGGACGAATCAGCGAAAAGATGATCGACCAGGCTTGTCGCAAGGTACTGCTGGCGAAGAAAAAGGCCCGTATCGCTCCTCCCCTCGACCCGGCTGCTACAGATTGGGATCAAACCCTCAAGGGAAATCAGTGCGCCGACATCCATTATCGCATCCTGAAAGATGCCATTACCCTGATCTCAAACCAGCGCGATATCATCCCCCTTGCTCCTGCCCCGCGGAGCAATTACGCAAGTCTTGCTATCAATCGGAAAGAGACAAGCCTTTTTCAGCGAACCCTTGAGATATACGCCCCCTTTGACCATTTTAACCTTTCTCCTAAGCCTGCCGTTTTTGAGAAAGAGGGTGTGGCGGAATCCCTGAAAAATTACAGTACCATCATTGTCGGTCTCTATGGCCTCTCCCAATGGCCTCAACGCAATTATGGTCTCGATGAGGCGACGCTTTCATTTATCCGTCAGCTTGCCAGGGATAAGCAGGTCATCCTTACTGTTTTTGGAAACCCTTACGCCCTGAACCTACTGGAAGAAAAAGATCAGCTTTCAGGAATACAGATAGCTTATGAAGAAAGTGATTTTGCAGAAACAGCTGCTGCACAGGCCCTGGCAGGAGCCAAGGACCACAAGGGCAAGCTTCCTGTAAGCATACGGGGCTTTACGGCTGGTACCAGCCTTCAAACGCAGGCAATCAACCTGCTATCGATCACAAGCCCTGTGCGTGCCGGCTTCCGTCCTGAGATCGAATCGGTGATTGATGCCATCGCCCTGGAAGGCATTCAAAAGAAAGCCTATCCCTCCTGTCAGATATTGCTGGCCAAAGACGGCAAAATCTTTTATCATAAAGCATTGGGATACCAAACTTACGATTCCATTATGCCAGTCAGCACCAGCGATATTTACGACCTGGCATCCCTGACAAAAACGATGGCTACCACCCTGGCGCTGATGAAGCTCTACGATGAGGGCCGCATTGACCTGAACGCTACTTTGGCCGACTATCTTCCTGATCTGAAAGGCTCCAATAAAGCCTCACTGCGTTTGCGCGATGTATTGGCCCACCAGGCCGGACTGAAGCCCTGGATTCCTTTTTATAAAAGATTGCAGGATGCAGAGCATAAGCACAGAAAGATCTTCTCCGATTACCCGGATGAAGACTTCAGCATTACTGTCAGCCAGGGAAAGTATATGCACAAAGCCTATCTGGATACGCTCTGGGCTGATATCCGGGATTCTGAACTCCTTAGGGAAAAAAAATACAAATACAGCGACCTGGGCTTTTATTACCTGAAGGAGATCATTGAGCGGGTGAGTGAGCTTAAGATACAGGATTATCTGGATCAGCACTTCTACAAACCGCTTGGTTTGTCCCATACTGCCTTCCTGCCTGCCACGGTGTTCTGTTTGAACAATATTGTTCCAAGTGAAGACGACACGGCGTTCCGGAAAATGATCCTCAGGGGTGATGTTCACGATCCGGGGGCTGCGATGTTGGGAGGCGTGGGCGGACACGCCGGTTTGTTCTCCAATGCCTCGGATATGGCCGTGGTGATGCAGATGCTTCTGAATGATGGTATATACGGCGGCAAGCGCTACCTTGAACCAGTAACCATAAGGGAATTCACGCGCCAACAGTTCCCGCTGAATAAAAACCGCAGGGGTTTGGGCTTCGACAAACCAGATCCGAATGACAGAAAGAACGGCCCCGGTGCAGCCTCGGGATCTCTCAACAGCTTCGGACATAGCGGGTTTACCGGAACGTACATATGGGCAGATGCAGAAAGTGGCATCGTATATGTCTTCCTTTCAAACCGTACCTGGCCCTATGGAGGGGAAAACAAACTGGCTAGAATGAATATCCGCACCCGGATACTGGAGGCAGTTTACGAAAACCTGCAAGACCAATAATGCAAAACGCCCCGGCTTAACCTTCAAACAAGGTTTTGCCAGGGCTGAATTGCGGATTCCAGACTGCGCTGATCAGAATTGCTTCAGATCTACATCTACCACCACCTCAATCTCTTTGGCAATATTGTTCATTACAGCATTCGGAATCTTGATATCATAATCGGCCGGAGCAACCATAAAACGGGCATCCCCTTTAATGCCATCCTCTTTCCATTGCAAGCTTCCTTTTTCAGAAATCTCCCTGGTGACCCCGTGAATGGTCAACTTGCCTTCTATGGAGACTTCCATTGTTTCGGGCTTCTCTTTGCCAAAAACATCTATCTCTTTGATAAGGCCGTCAAATGTTGCACTGGGATACTTGTCTGATTCCACATAGTTCTCATTAAAATGCTCCTGCATCAGGGCTTTCTCGAATTCAAATGACTTCATCAAGACCTTGAAGACCATTTTCCCGCTGGTGATATCCAGGGCTGCATTGACCTGCTTATTATGGGCTTCGATATTTTCAATCGGTGTTTCGGAGAAGAAGCTGATGTTTCCGTTTTTGGTCAGATAGCGTTGTGCCTGACCGGGTAATGCCAGCATCGCTGCCAGCACAAAGGTGATGATTGTTGCTTTCATAAAATCAGGGTTATTGAATTAATATACATTTCTCAAGAATAACATCCACTTCGTTGAAGCCGGTACAATAACCCTTGATGGCCAAAAGGTTTCCCGGCTGAAGCAGGCTTTCATCAGGGACGTGGGCAGGATGAAAAGTACAACGCACTCCCTGGTCTCCAAACATTCCCTCTTCCAGCACAAAAACCGCCACCAGGGTTGAATCCAGGGGTTCCACACTGTGCAACTCCCCCTCAACTTCAAGTACTTTACCGGTATAGCGCTCATTGGCTGAGTTGAGATCCTGAACATAGTCAGCATAGAGTTCGGCAACGGAAACCTGAAACTCCGCTTTCATCGCAGTGTAGTCAGGATGTGGCTTATTGTACATCAGGTAGGCCACCAACAATGCGGCGGCAGCTCCAACAAGGATCAAAATGACCCAGAATCTCCTGGATTTCAGCATCATACTTTGGTTTTGGTTCAGTTAAACAAATAATATGCATTTTTGGTTCAGCAATTCGCCCATTAAAAGTGTTGTCGTGAATAAACAGCAAACCTGACATCACCACGGGAAGCATCAATCAATGGCATATTTAAACATTATTTAGCACAGGCTGATGAAATTCATTACACAGATCACTACCCTCTTTATATTGCTTTTGGTTATCACCGGAACCACCTATGTATTGTTTGTGCTTTCAGCCGCGTGGTTTTCTTCTCCCGGACTAATGCTGTCATTTTCTATCTTGTTGAATGTTGGGATGAGTTCACTCTTTACCCGCATTCTTATGGGCAGTTTTCGATTTCCTTCTGCCAGAAGGCGGGGCACCGTAATGATCGGCCTATTCCTCTGTTGCTGGATAATCCTTTATTCTTTTGGTATCCAGAGGAAGTTGCCGGGCAGCCCGATGGCTGAATCACATATTCTGCGCAGCCTGACATCCACTTTCACTGCGGAAGATGGAAGCAAGATAGCTTATCTTCAGTATTCTCCGGATAGTCTTGCCTTACCCATTCCCCTGGTTTACCTGCATCCTGGCCCTGGAGCATACGGATTGGAAAATGAAGCACTTACGGATTTGCTTTCCACTTTGGCTGGGCAAGGGATTGCATCCTTTGCCTTTGATCGTCCGGGTTCCGGCTTATCTGACAGGCTGGAAAACCCGGCCCTCTATTCCAGGGAAAGACAGATCGAATACCTGCATCAGATTCTGCAAAATGATATGCTTCCTGAGCAGGTTTTCTTGTTAGGGGAATCCTATGGAGCCGTATTGGCAGCCCGTTACGCTGCAAGCTATCCTTCGCAGATCGCCGGGTTGATCCTGCTTTCTCCCGGACCATTATACAATCGCTTCAGCCGTGAGAGTACCAATCTATACAGCCGTCTGCCTATGGCCGAGAAGAAGACTGTTACCGGAATGCGCGCTCAGTTCAGGGTGTGGACCGCCTCGCTAATGAGTCAGCGAAACCCGCAGACAGCCCGGCAGTTTCTTCCTGATGAAGAAGCGGATGCCTGGTTCAGCCGGCTTTTTCTGAAAATGACCCCGGGTGGATTCTGTGACAGCCTGCGCACAGATTATCCGGCGGGCCGGGCCGGATTCTGGAGCAGCCTGTGGACGGCCCGCAACGAAAGGGGAGATACGAGCCGGGTAAGCATATCCGACACTTCATCCGTTTTTCCGGTACTTATTCTGCGCGGACGCTGCGACTATTTGCCTGAAACAGTGATTATGGATTATTACAATCTTTTTCCGCACACCAGGATTCTGCAATTGGAAGATGCAGGGCATTTCATAATGAATGAAAGAACAAAAATACTGGAGGAGATCATTGTCAGTGAAATGAAAGCAAAAGAATGATGTACAAGGCTTGGGTGCAGGGCAGCCATTCGTGGGGGTTGAATGGGCTGCCCTGCAGCCTTGTCTGGAGGGGGGTTGGAGGGTCTTGATTTCTTAAGAACGAGGTGTAAATGTAAAAAAAATATATGCTCGCTTCAAGCCTACGGTATGGAAAATTCAGTTTTCGGTTGATATTTTTAATCTAGCTGCCTGATTGTATGAAGTTTAAATATGTGATTTTTTTCACAATGTTCCTCACAGGAATGATACCCTCTCAAGGATCAAGGGCTTCAGAAAGAGAAAAGTCGGGCCTGAGCGGGGCTTATGTATTCTCATTGGCGGGGCCGTCTTTCTTTCAAACCCCTTCCCTGATCACCAATGGAATAACATTGATGGGATACAATGCTGGGGTGACCGAAGATCTGATTGCCTCGGCCACCTACTGGGAAAACTTTGTGGATGGTCACCTTTTCATACTGGAATACCACATTCCCATCCCCCGGAATGGAATTCAAATCCTTTTGGGTGCCCTTTACCGTGGCGAAACAGCCGTCGCATACAGCGAGATATTCTACCAGCCACCCTATGTTTTTTCAGGAACAGAGATGGTCTCGAACGGGGGAGGCCTTTATGCGGGGCTTAGTGTAGGCAAAAGGAGGGGGAAGATTAGTGGATTCACTGATCTTGCACTGGCCTATTTTAACTTCAGCCGGACATACCTGTATTCTTTCTATCTGGATCCGCAATCGGGTGGAAAGATTATTGAAAAAAGGATCAGAGAGAAGACCTTTTCTTCTGGCCCGGGAATCTGGGCGAAAGCAGGCTTCACCTGGCATCATCGCACTCTTTCCATCTCTCCCTTCTTCGCCCTGCTATGGCGGCAACAGCAAGAGATGCGCTACAGCGACCTGGGCCCGGGCATCCGCATCACATACCCCTTTCCCTATCATTAAGGAAAGGCTTTTTCGGGCAGGCCGATGTGCCTGCACATTCTTATCTTTGCGAACTCATTCCCTGATCAATGGAAAAACACTTCAGTCCCTTCCGGGATCATATCATTGGACAACATCTTCGCTTTCCCACTCCTTATGGTGATCAGCCCCTTCTTTATGCCGACTGGATTGCCAGCGGACGCCTTTACCGTCCCATCGAAGAAAAGCTTATCCATACTTTCGGTCCATTTCTGGGCAATACCCATACGGAAACCAGTGAAACCGGCACCTTGATGACAAAATCTTACCATCTGGCGCACAGGAAGATCAAAGAGCACGTGAACGCAGGGCCAAACGATGTGATCATCACTTCCGGGTTTGGGATGACCGGCGTGGTCAATAAATTTCAACGCATTCTCGGACTCAAGTCCTGCCATCGAACCATTGCTAAAGATTGCATTCCAAAAGAAGACAAGCCCGTGGTCTTCGTCACCCATATGGAGCATCACTCCAATCACACTTCCTGGTTCGAAACCATTGCCGATGTGGTACAGCTAAAGCCCGACAAAGATTTGCTGGTGGATTTGGATAATCTGAGGGAAGAGTTGGAGAAGCACAAGAATCGAAAACTGAAGATCGGTGCTTTCACGGCCTGTTCAAATGTGACCGGCATCGAAACCCCTTATCATCAGATGGCAGCCATAATGCACGAATATGGCGGGCTATGCTTTGTGGATTTTGCCGCATCGGCACCTTATGTTAATATAGATATGCATCCGGAAGACCCTATGCAGAAATTGGATGCCATCTTTTTCTCTCCACATAAGTTTCTGGGTGGGCCGGGTTCATCGGGGGTTCTCATCTTCGACGCCTCCTTATATCAAAATGCCACTCCCGACCAGCCGGGTGGAGGTACTGTTGACTGGACCAATCCCTGGGGTGAATACAAATACATTGATGACATTGAAGCCCGGGAAGATGGCGGTACCCCCGGATTTCTGCAAGCCATCAAGACCGCCCTGGCCATCGAGCTGAAGCTGCAAATGGGTGTCAGAAATATCAGGGAGAGAGAGCGGGAGATGGTTGAAATGGCATTCCCTCTTTTCCGAAGCATTCCCGCTTTGCACCTTTTGGCAGATCATACAGAAGAGCGCCTGGGCATTTTCTCCTTTTACCTGGACAAGCTGCATTACAATCTGGTGGTCAAGATACTGAATGACCGTTTTGGCATTCAATCACGGGGTGGATGTGCCTGTGCGGGCACATACGGCCATTTTCTGCTGGATGTTTCATACGACCGTTCGAGGCAGATCACAGAACGGATCACCCACGGCGATCTGAGTGAAAAACCGGGCTGGGTCAGGATTTCCCTGCATCCCACTATGACCAATGAGGAATTGGCTTTTATTGCCGATGCCATACATCAGACCAGCCGGAATGGGAAAAAGTGGGCTGAGGATTACATTTATAATAATCGGACAAATGAGTTCAGGCATCGTTCTGAACCGGAAGACAAGACTGTGTGGGTAAGAGAATGGTTCAGGCTGCCTTCTCCGGATGAGATCAGGCCGGCCAAGTAGTGTTTTCTGATATGAAAGGATTCCTGAAGAGTATACATTATGCCCTGCGGGGTTTTCGCTTCGGATGGCAGGAACGCAATTTTCGCCTCCACCTCCTGGCATTGGCAGGAGTGATCCCGGGCGGATTACTCCTGGGTCTAAGTAGCCTGGAATGGCTGTCAGTAGCCTTGTGCAGCGGAATGGTGATGGCAGCCGAATTGGGCAATACTGCCCTGGAAAAGCTGACAGACCTGGTTCATCCGGAGCAGCACCCCGGGGCAGGAAAAATCAAAGACCTGGGTGCTGCTGCTGTGCTGGTGAGCGCCTTTACCGCGCTTGTTGTGGCTCTCATCCTGCTCTACCGTCATCTCTGAGGAATCACAGCACTTTTACCTTTTTGCGTACTTTTGCCCCTAAAGAAACCCCCGGATGGCCGTCAAAGCAAACAAGCCAAGAAACAATACCCTGAAAAATGGCGATACAACCCGCAAGCGAAAGAATAAAGCAGCGGGAAAACCGGGTCTCGTTCAAGCCATAAAGAGTGACCGAACGCGTCGCAGTTTCGGGCTCTTTCTGCTCATTTTTTCGGCTTACCTGCTCATTGCATACATCAGCTATCTTTTTTCCTGGAAGCTGGACGACAGTTTGCGGCTTTCCCTTGCGGAGATTTTCTCGGAAAAGACGGTTGAGGCAAGAAATCTGGGTGGCCGCCTTGGACACGCCCTGGCTTACCTCTCCATCAAGCAGGGATTTGGCATCGCTGCACTGCTCCTCCCTCCCCTCTTCTTTATATACGGAGTAAAAATATCCACAGGTATTCGCCTGCTTCCCCTGGCCCGAACCACCTGGCATACTTTGGCAGGACTGCTTTGGATATCCTTTGCCCTTGCTTTTCTGCTCTCTTCAGGCAAGTATGCCATACTGGGCGGGAATACCGGAACACAGATGAATACTTGGTTCAACAGTCTGCTCGGAATACCCGGCACCGCTCTATTGCTGCTATTCACCCTCGGCACCTATCTGATGACATCCTGGAACATCTCCTTCAGGAAATGGTTTGCACGCAGGAATGAAGCAGAGCCCCCCCCCACCTTGAAAGAAGACAAGGGGCAGGATGCAAACCCTCAATATCACAATCCCCTGATGCAGGAAGCAGAAGACAGCCAGGAAGAGGCACCAACAAGATCGGATCAAAATGCAAATCATCCGTCCAGGGTGATCGATCTGGATGTGGAGGAGCAAGCCACTGCTGCCGAATCCCCTGGCAATGAGGATGAGATTGAAATGACGATCGAAGAAACCAGGGAAGAAGCAAAGGCAACAGAGGAGCCCGTGGCCCTCAAGGAACATTATGGCCTGGAAGATCCTTTTGACCCAACCCTCGACCTGTCCACGTATCAAAGGCCTGCCCTCGAACTGCTCAGCGACTACCCGGCCCGGGAAGGCGGGGTTAATGAACAAGAGCTGAAAGCCAATAAGGAAAGAATCGTAAAGACCCTTCAGAGCTATGGGATACAGATCGACAAGATCAAAGCAACCATAGGGCCCACCATTACCCTCTACGAAATTGTCCCTGCTCCGGGCATCCGGATTTCAAAAATTAAAAATCTGGCCGATGATATTGCATTGAGTCTTTCGGCCATCGGTATCCGTATTATCGCGCCTTTACCCGGAAAGGGGACCATTGGCATTGAGGTTCCAAACCAGAAACCTGAAATCGTATCGATCAAATCTGTCCTGGGTTCAGAGCGCTTTATTCAGGCGAAAATGGAGCTGCCTATCGCCCTGGGCAAGACCATCTCCAATGAGAGTTATATTGCCGACCTCACAAGAATGCCCCACCTGCTTATAGCAGGTGCCACAGGACAGGGAAAATCCGTTGGATTGAATGCCATCATTGCCAGCCTGCTCTATCGTAAGCATCCGGCCGAACTCAAATTTGTGATGGTAGATCCCAAAAAAGTAGAGCTCACCCTGTTCAACAAAATTGAGCGTCATTTTCTGGCTAAGCTGCCAGACAGCGATGAAGCGATCATCACGGATACCCGCTCTGTGGTACGCACCCTGAATTCCTTGGGCATTGAGATGGACCGGCGATACGATCTGCTGAACCACGCCCAGGTGCGCAACATCAAAGAATACAACCAGAAGTTTCTGGGCCGCACCCTCAGTCCCAACGATGGGCACCGCTTTCTCCCCTACCTGGTGGTCATCATTGATGAGTTTGCCGATCTGATTATGACCGCCGGAAAAGAAGTGGAGTTACCCCTGACCCGTCTGGCTCAGCTGGCCCGGGCAATTGGGATTCACCTGGTGATCGCTACCCAAAGGCCTTCCACCAATATCATCACCGGAACAATCAAGGCGAATTTCCCGGCCCGCATCGCTTTCCGTGTCATCTCTCAAATTGACAGCCGCACTATCCTTGACTCTACCGGGGCCAACCATCTGATTGGCCGGGGAGATATGCTGCTCAGCACAGGAAGCGACCTGATCCGCTTGCAATGCGCCTTTGTGGATACACCTGAAGTAGAGAAGGTAACCGACTTTATCGGTTCTCAACGCGGATATCCCGATGCACACCATTTGCCTGAGTACCTCGATGAACAGGATGAAGCCAACAAAGACCTCGACCCCAACGACAGGGATGATATGTTTGATGAGGCTGCCCGTGTGATTGTGCAGCATCAGCACGGATCTACCTCCCTTCTGCAACGAAAACTTAAGCTCGGATACAACAGGGCAGGTCGCATCATCGACCAGTTGGAAGCTGCCGGAATCGTGGGTCCCTTTGAAGGCTCCAAGGCCAGAGAGGTTAAAATTAAAGACGAAGCCACTCTGGAACAGTATTTGAAAGATCTCAGTGAACGTAATCTTCTTTAAGCCTCTTCTTATGAAAAAAACATTGATCACCCATATTCTCTTCCTGATTGTTTTGATACCTGCGCTTGGGCAGGAAAGGCAGGCAGGAGAAATCCTTCGTGAGGTAGCCGACCTGACCCGCAGTTATGAGACCATACAGGTGAAGTTCTCTTATAATATGGATAATGCGGATGCGGGCATTCACGAGAAGTACGATGGCAAACTGCTGATTCGCGGAGATATGTATCGCCTGGAAGTAGGCGGCCAGCTGGTGATCACTGATGGAAAGACGATATGGACATATATCCGGGATGCGGAAGAGGTTCAGATCCACAGTGCGGAAGACCACAGCGAAGCCATCACTCCGTCTAATTTATTCACCTCATATCACGAGGATTATCGCTCCAAACTTATCCGCGAAGGCTTGGAAAACGGAAAGCCATCCTATGTTATTGATCTGATTCCCAATACGGGGAAATCATTTTTCAAAGTCAGGGTCATTGTGGAAAAACAGAAGAAACACATCAGCAGCTTTGCAATTTACGAGCGCAATGGCAGCATATTCACCTATCAGATCAAGGAATTTACGCCCAATGTAAAAGCAGAACCCAGCCTGTTCCGCTTTCAGAAATCTGAATTTCCTGAGGCCGACATCATTGATATGCGTTAGGCTACCCAACTCAATGCCCCTTGACTAAACAACTCCGTGAACCTTCCGTTGACAGCCGGGCAGCGAAACGCCGTGCGTGGGTGGACCGCATTATTTTTTTCACTGTCTTTAGCCTGGCCGGCCCCAGTACCGCTTTCATCGGAGCCTGGCTCAAGCCCTACCTGGGCTTGGGTAAGGGTACCCCATTGTGGATCAGCATCCTGTATTTCATCCTGATCACCCTGCCTATCCATCAGGCACTGGTATTGCTATATGGTTGGTTTTTCGGTCGATTCCGCTTCTTCCTGGATTATGAGATCCGGTTTTTCAAGAAGATCGGCCGCTTCTTCACTGCGAAAAGAAATAGGCCGGGAAGAGAGAAGAAGGATTAGCAGAAGTTCTGTACTTTTATACGGGCTAAGCCAAATCTTATCCAACAAATCTGATCGCAATATGAAAGACAAAGCCATAGAGATCCTGCGCCAGCAGCTTCTCCGCCTGGATCACCCTGATTTTGATCTGGAAGGATGGAAGAGCCAGACCATAGTCTTGCTGGGCAGGATATTCGGGGAAAGATCATACAAGACCGAGCGAATTCGCAATCTTCACTATGATTACAGTAGTTGGGCTTTGCGGGATACACGCGGCAAATCCTCTCCTCTGGAAGCGGCCAAACAAAGCGCCAGAGACCTTTTGGAGGCAGCCCTCACCGAGCTGGAACAATTCGGAGTACCGGACGAAGCCGGATCATCACCTGTGCTGGATGCCATCAGGGCTTCGCTGGAAGAGCACGTAAAAATCTCCACGTACCGGAACATCGCCCGCATTCTGCAAGCAGATATTGCAGCGGACAAGCGGCGCGAAGAACTGCGCGACCTGCTTAGAGATGCTCATCCCGATTTGCCGGAAGACTTTTTTATCAGCCTCTTCAGTCACCCGGGAATGAAGGGACAACTCAAAGAATAAGCCCTACTCGGGATCGCTTAGTTCATATTTTGGTTTGCGTCCCGGCATAAACTGATTCCCTTCTTCATCTTCGCGCAAAACCTTTATTCTCTCTCCTTCCTTGACAGAGTCCGTGTCAATCAGAAAACCTTTGGCCCAGGTCTCCTTCTTGGAAGCAGTGCCCTCTTCATCAAAAACGATCCAGACCCCTTCTTTCAATGAATTCTGGTATGTTCCGGACATCATTGACCTGCCGGAAGGATAATAGAACTGAGCCAGTCCTTCCAGGCGATCATCCTGGTAGATAGCACGGGACTTCAGCTGTCCATCCGGATAGTACTGCCTCCAAATCCCTTCTCTCCGGTCGTTTTCCCAGGGAATTTCTTCGCTCGCCTGCCCATTCTCATAATAGGTGATCCAACTCCCGTGTTTTACCCCTTCCTTGTATGTTTCAGTGGCCACCATCACTTCATTTTCATTGTAATAGTTCCACTGTCCATCCTTCTTCTGGTCGATATAGCGACCCTCGGCCATCAATCTGCCATTGGGGTGATACAGGCGGCTGTCTGCATACTTTCCCGCCTCCGAAAACACACTTACGGCTTTGAGTTTACCGTCAGGATAATAATACTGAAAGGTACCATAAGGTTTATCCGCTTTGAACTGGCCCTCATATACCAGGCTTCGTCCATCCAGTTTTCTCCACGGACCTTCTTTCCGCCCCTGCTCATCAGTCTGGTTCCATTCTGCCTGTGCATTAAGGTTGAGCGACAAGCACAGTCCCAGCAGAAGTGGGAGGATGGAGGGGAAAATGTTTCTTTTAAAAAAATCTCTTCTCATATATTAAACGCAAGCAGCTATGATGCCATCCCCGGGAAAACCCTTCCCCCGGAAGGTAAGAACTGGCCAAAATTAAACCAATATCCCCTACTTTTGCAAAGAAGCAATGAATTTAGAATGATTGATATTCCCTCAAAACTCCTGGAAAATGCTGTGAATGAAATATCCCGGCTTCCCGGAATCGGAAAAAAGACAGCCCTCAGAATGGCGCTCCACCTCTTGAGAAAGCCGCCTGCTGAAGCCAGAGCCCTGGGTGAGTCCATTATCCGGATGAGGGAGGAAATCAAGGAGTGTGAGCTCTGCCATAACATATCTGATACCAGCCGCTGCCATATTTGCAATGATGCCGGAAGAGATCCCGCTATGATATGCGTACTGGAGGATGTCAGGGATATGATGGCCATTGAGCAAACCCGGCAGTTCAGGGGACGTTACCATATCCTCGGAGGACTGATATCTCCTATGGATGGGATAGGACCACAAGATCTCCACTCTGCTTCTCTTTTTGCCAGAATGGATACAGAAGATATCCGTGAGGTCTTGCTGGCACTCCCAACCACCGTTGAAGGCGACACCACCGCCTTCTTCCTTTTCCGTCAACTCAAAGAAAAAAACATTCGGATTACCGCCTTGTCCAGGGGACTTGCTGTGGGTGATGAGCTGGAATTTACCGACGAACTTACCCTGGGAAGATCTATTCTGCAAAGGATGCTTTTCGAAGATACCCTGCAGCAGAGACACTAAGCACCTGATTCTTCCGGTAATCCGTCCAAGATACTGAGCTGTACCGGCTTATAAGACTCATCGAAGAGTTTGAGTTGGTTCCTGCTGACCGGCTCAGGATCATCCGGGATCAGGTGGGCGTTGCGATGCATAAACTCCTTCAGGGCTTTTTTGAACATTTTATTGGGTGTAAGCCCCATTGCGCGACACAGCTTCAACATTTCACCGTATTGCAGGACTGAGAGCTTGAAGCGAATGTGTCGGAACTTAGTTTTGCGCTTGCGAGGATGTGCAGCCATAAGCCAAAATAATATGCATAAAACTAAAGGGGAGAGAAATGGCAGGATGCATAAAGTGCCAAAAGATATTCACGCTTGAGTGTTGATTTAATTTACCTCTGCGTCATCCACGCACTTTTTGAGCCGCTCGCGGAAAACCTCGGCCAGGCGTAGTGCCGTTTCCTGATTATGGCTCTCAGCGTAGATCCGGATGATGGGCTCAGTATTCGACTGACGCAGGTGCACCCATTCTGCGTCAAGCTGAATCCATAAGCCATCTCTGCGATCCAGGGTATCCGCATCCAGCTGCCCGGAAAAGCGTTCAAGCAATGCGGAAGGAGAAATGTCGGAAGGGAGTTCCATCTTCAATTTGGCAATCGCATAATCAGGCAGGCTGCGGCGCAACTGAACAAGTGATTGCCTTTTATGGGCAAGTGAACTCAAAATCAGGGCAATGCCGCTTAATGCATCTCTTCCGGAATGAATTTCGGGAAAAATCACCCCTCCGTTACCCTCTCCTCCAATGATGGCCTTCACCCTTTGCATCTCACTGACCACATTAACTTCACCCACTGCGGAGGTGTATCGCTTGCCCCCGTACTTTTCTGCAATATCATTCAAGGCACGGGTAGAGCTGAGATTGGAAACCACATCCCCCCCTCTCCTGCCGAGCACATAATCGGCTGCCGCCACCAGGGTATATTCCTCTCCGAAGAAGCTGCCGTCTTCACAAACCAGGGCCAGGCGATCCACATCGGGATCAACGGCAATGCCGATGCGTGACTCCCGCCTGCACATTTCACTTAATTCGGTGAGGTGAGCAGGCAAGGGTTCAGGATTATGGGCAAAATGTCCATCAGGAGTGCCATTGATCAGATGATAATCACGCACACCCAGGGCTTCAAAAAGTGCGGGTAAGGCGATTGCCCCAACCGAATTGACCACATCGGCGCCCAGACGGAATCCGGCATTACGGATAGCCGGCACATCCACCAGGGGGTGCTTCAGGATCAGAGCAATATGACGTTCTATCCAGGTGTGGTCGAGCGAATAACTACCCAGGAATGAATGGGGGGCATAACATACGGGATGCTTCAGGAACTGATGGAGTTTTTCTCCATCCCGGGCGCTCAGGAAGGCTCCCTGTGCATCGAGCAGTTTCAGTGCATTCCATTCTGCCGGATTATGGCTGGCGGTGAGAACAATGCCTCCAATGGCATCGCTGTGGCGGGTTGCCAGAGCTACGGTAGGCGTGGGGGCCAATCCAATATCCATCACATCCAGTCCGACCGCCATCAGGTTGCTGCTGACTGCCCGCGAGAGCATCTCTCCTGAAGTGCGTGCATCGCGGCCCAGGATAATGGTTCCCCTGCTTCGTCCGGCTTGCTCACGGATGAGGGCGGCGTAGGCTCCGCAGTATTGAATGAGGGCTTCAGGGTTGAGGTTATCACCGGCAAGCCCGCCAATGGTTCCGCGAATACCGGAAATAGATGAAATCAAAGGCATATCGAGGTTTTTTGCGAAAGTACTAAAAAAGCAGGCAGGGACTCTGCGGCGGTGTTGTCTATGGGTATGTTCACGGCTGTGTTCCGATTTTCCCTACTTTTGCTGCATATTTTTGATAGAATGCACGAAGAGGATTTTGAAGATATTAGGGAGCTGGTGTCAAGATATGAAACTGCACTGGAACAGGGGCAAAATCTCTTTTTCGATGTGGACGAATTCGAGATGATCATCGATCATTATCTGATGCACAATGAAATCAGTCAAGCTTCGCGAGTGCTTGAGGCGGCCAGAGTTCAACATCCGGCTGAAGTCCTGTTGCGTCTGAAAGAAGCACAAATCCTGGTGGGAAAAAGGCGATTTGAAAAAGCCTTGAAAATCCTGGATGAGTTGGATGAAATGAATCCGGGAGATCCTGAAATCGAACGGAATAGGGCAAATGTGTACAGCATTTTGGGAGAATTCGAAAAAGCGATTGCAATCTATTTGCAACTGCTTGAACACGCAAGGGATGACAGGGATGAGCTGCTCAGCGAGATCGCTTTTGAATACGAGAACATTGGCAACTTTGAGCTGGCGCTAAAATACTTTAAGCTCGCCCTGGAGGAGAACCCTGAGAATGAATCCGTGATTTACGAGCTTTCCTTCTGTTTTGAGATTGTGGACAAGCTTGAAGAGAGTGTGGGATACTTCAGTGCTTTTATCGACCGGAATCCATACTCTGCCATCGCCTGGTTCAGCCTTGGGGTTGCTTACAACTCTGCTGAATTATACGAAAAGGCTGTACAGGCTTTCGATTATGCCCTGGCTATTGATGACACCTTTGCCGCTGCTTATTTTAACAAGGCTAATGCTTTGGCCAACATAGGGTTTTATCACCAGGCCATTGCAGCATACAAGGAAACCTTCCGCTGTGAAACACCCGAGGCTGTGACGCACTATTACATCGGGGAGTGCTATGAGCGCCTGGAGGATTTTCATCACGCCCGTCTCTTCTTTATCAAAGCCATTGAGATCGATAAAAAAATGGCGGATGCCTGGATGGGAGCCGGAGCTGCCTCTGAAGCCCTGAATGAATACAAGGAAGCCCTGCGCTATATGCGCAAGGCCTGTGAGTTGGACAAAACCAATGCAGAGTATTGGTTCCTGCTGGGGGATACGCTGGTAATGAACAATGAATTGGAAGAAGCCCTGACAGCTTATCAGCGGGTCACTGAGATTGAACCGGATAATCCGGAGATCTGGCTGGAATACTCAGACCTTTTGTCCAGCAGGTTTGGAAAAATGGAAGAAGCCATTGCCATCTTATTGAAGGGCATTGAAAACCTTCCTGCCAAACCCGACCTGTTCTATCGACTGGGAGCATATTATATGCTGAGCGGAAGGCAGCAGCAGGCTTTTAAGACTTTTGGTGAAGCATTGAAGATGGACTTTGACGGCCACGCCGAGATATTTGAGTACAAGCCTGAACTCAGGCTGAATGCTGACATCCTTCATTTGATCGACACTTACCGACCGAGCATCCAAACCCGTCCGGGCAATAAGACCAAGTAAAATGCGCGAATACTTTTCAGTCCTGCTCAAGGGGGCGGCAATGGGTGTAGCCAATGTGATTCCGGGAGTATCCGGTGGAACCATAGCCTTGATCACCAATATTTTTGAACGGCTCATCCACGCAGTAAAATCCTTCGATATTCAGGCCTTCCGGCTACTCCTTTCAGGCCGCATCCGCTCCTTCATCAAGCATACCGACCTCTATTTCCTGATTGCCATATTCGCAGGGATCGGACTGGCCATTGTGAGCATAGCCAGGCTGTTTGAGCATCTGTTTGCACACTATCCCGTGCATATCTGGGCATACTTCTTCGGCCTGATCCTGGCTTCGGTGTTTTTTGTAGGGAAGACCATCAAAGATTGGCGATGGTCGGGAGTGCTCTTTCTTGTCCTGGGAAGCGCCTTGGCCCTGACCCTCACATTTTTGAATCCGGCTACAGAAAACGATGGTTTCATTTATCTGATGCTTTGCGGCGTGGCAGCAATGTGCAGTATGATCCTGCCCGGGCTCTCCGGTTCCTTTATTCTGATTCTGATGGGAAACTATCAGTTGGTGATGATTGAAGCGGTCAACGATCTTCGCCTCGACATTTTATTGCCGGTAGCCCTCGGTGCCCTCGTCGGGTTGGTGGCCTTTTCGCACCTCTTGTCGTGGATATTCAAAAAGTTCAGAGACCAGACCATAGCTCTGCTTACCGGATTCATATTCGGATCACTCAGTATATTGTGGCCCTGGAAACACACCCTGTATTTGAAGGATGCCAGCGGACAGTTTGTATTGAAAGACGGGGAAATGATCATCACTGCGTATGAGAATTTCCTCCCCACCACGCTCTCGGGTGAAGTCCTGTTTGCCCTAATCCTAATGGGAGCGGGAATCCTTTCCATTGCAGCCCTGGAAATCAGTGCCGGTCGAATTGCTTCGGCAACAAAGAAGACGGCAGGATGAAGCGCTATGCGCTGATCGGATACCCCCTGGATCATAGCTTCAGTCCGGAGTTTTTTCGCAGCTTTTTTGCTGACCAGGGCATAGAAGCCTGCTATGATGCCATTCCCCTGCCCTCTTTAAATGCATTGGAAGGAATGATCAAAGCGGAGTACAGACTGATTGGGTTTAATGTTACCCATCCCTACAAAGAGGCCATACTTCCCCTGCTGTTTCATTTGAGCGAGGAAGCCCTTGAAACGGCTGCGGTTAATGCCGTCTTTGTCCGGCGTACTGATAAAGGTTTCCTTCTTTACGGACACAATACGGACACGGGCGGTTTTTCCTCCTCCCTTGATTCCCTTGAAATAAAAACGGATATCGCCCTCATTCTCGGTTGCGGAGGCGCTTCCAAAGCCATAGCAAAAGTATTCCGGGACAAAAAACTGCCCTATCACAGGCTTTGCCGAAGACCGGCAGAACCCACAGATATTGCCTGGGAAGCGATGGATGCATCTATGATCCGACAATACGATCTTATCGTGAATGCTACTCCGGTGGGGACATTTCCTGCAGACCTGGATAAACCGGAAATTCCTTACGAAGGCCTGCGGACTGATCAGTTTTTGTATGACCTGGTCTATAATCCCCCCCTAACCCCCTTTTTGAAGGAAGCAGAGCGCCGGGGGATTCCCTGCTGCAACGGAATGGATATGCTCAGAAAACAAGCTTGGCTGTCCTGGGAATGGTGGAGAAAGATGGAGCAGTAGGAATTTACCGGAGAAGGGTAACGTGGCTGATATGGCTGTGCATCCTGCCATCCGGATCCTGTTGAATAATGCGGCAGACATAAACGCCTTCGGGTGCGGGATATTGATCCCGTACGCTTCCATCCCAGCCGCGTAAATCACCGGGCGAATCAAAGATCAGATTGCCGGCGCGGTCGTAGATCTGGAACTCCCAGGTCACCGCCCCTTCATCGGAAAATGCTGTCCCAACCGGCTTGAAATAATCATTCTTTCCATCCCCATTGGGTGTAAAGGCATTGGGTACAAAGAAGACCGGCTCGGACTTTACCTTGATATTCCGGTATTTATAATCAACGCAACCGTATTCAGTCTCTACTTTAAGTGTGATCTGATACTCTCCTTCCCTTACATAATTATGTACGGGCTCAAAAACAGTGGTCGAGTTTCCGTCTCCGAAATTCCAGAAATACTTATATCCTCCCAGGGAGTTATTCCGGAAGAAAACGCTTGGACGGTGGATGTCCGCTTCCACAGGATCAAAGTCGAAGGCGGCCACAGGTTTTGGACGGACGTGGATCATTGATGGAACCATTTTCGTCGTATAACAACCTTTATCGCTACCAACAGTCAACATTACACTGTACAGGCCAATGTCATTATAGGTATGCTTGACGCGATGAGGCATTGTGGAAATGACGCCATCACCAAAATCCCACAACCAGGATTGGATCAGGCCGCTGCTGACGCTGACGGAGTCGGTAAAGGTTACATTGGTCTGACCACATCCCATATAATTATCTGCTACAAAAACCACTTCCGGCTTGGCCCCCACTTGCAATGTATGTACTGCGGTATCTGTACAACCCTGGTCTGAGGTCACCACCAGGCTGACCGGATAATCACCGGAAGCATTATAGGTACGTTTGGGTTGGAAGAGTGCGGAAGTTGATCCGTCGCCCAGGTTCCATTGAAAAGCGACAATGCCGCCGCCTGCAGGGATTGTGCTGAGATTGTAGAATACCTTTTCATCCATCTCACAGGTTGCGGTATAGTCAAATGCTGCGATTGGCGAGTCATACACCAGGACATTTGCTTTAGCACTGTCAGTGATTCCAAGATCCGTGGTAATAACAAGAACCACCTGGTATATGCCTGCAGAATCGTAAGAATGAACAGGGTTCTGCTCATAGCTAACGGCATTGTCGCCAAATTCCCATTTCCAGGAAACAATCGCTCCTGAACCAACCATACTCTGGTCGAAGAAACGTGTAAGGCGGCCGCTGCAGACCGTATCAGCCACCCATTCTGCCTTAAGGTAGTTTGACCAAACTTCAAGGAGACCAGTGGCAGTATCCTGGCATCCAAGGCTATCGCTTATATACAGGCTTGCATCAAATTGACCGGGCGAAGGATAAATATGATGCACTGTATCCTGGGTGACGATCAGAGGAGGACTACCGTCACCGAATTCCCAACGGCGATGGGTGATGGGTGCAGCACCAATTTGGATCTGACTGATCAATTCAGAGGGGGTACCGAAGAAGGCAGGGTTGGCACTGAATTGCGCTTGCGGAGCAGGCACAACCACAATGCTTTGGCTGGCCTGAGCTGTACATCCGTTGGTATCAGTAGCAATCACACTCACCATATATGTTCCGGGAAGAGCATACAAATGCGAAACCGATTGACCATTGCAGTTGGTGCCATCGCCAAAATCCCAGTGCCAGTCACTGACCGGGACAGTTCCGGAAAGCAATTGGCCATTCAGTGTTACAGTATCCCCTTTGCATACACTGACGGGCTGGAAACTGACTGACAGGGGCTCACCCAGGGTAAGCGGCCGGCTTACTTCACCTGTACAACCCATTACATCGGTAACCGACAGCTGTACATTGTATGTACCGTTATTCGGGTAATAGTGAACCGGACTAAGCGCCGTACTGGAGGAATTATCCCCAAAATCCCAATAACAGCTACTTACCGGAAAAGCATAGTTTCCGGTATCGGTAAAGTGGACAATATTGGTGGCACACTGGATGGACCAGGCCGGTTGCGGTACCGGCAGCGGCAGCACATTCAGGGGAGTTGTGAGCGAAAGCTGGCAGGCATTGCCATAAGTGAGGGTGAGCAATACATTGTAGATTCCGGAATTCTGAAATGTGTGGGAAATGTGTTCAGTATTGTAGGTGGTACCATCTCCGGTGTTCCACTGCCAGGATGTAATCTGGGCACCGTTGCTCACCGTCTGATTAATGAAATCGATCTGATCACCCAGGCACACAAAGCTGTCGGCCACTACTGCAAGCGTTGGTATTTCGGGCACATTGACCACTTGAACCATACTGTCCAGACAGCCCGCCTGATCCACCACCAACAGTTTAACAAGGTAATTGCCAGCCCCGGTGTATGTATGGGTAGGATTGGGAGTACCTGATTGCGTTGCCCCGTCACCGAATAGCCATACCCAGGAAATAAGAGAGGTATTCGAAACAGACTGGTCAGAAAAAACAAGGGTGTAAGGTGTACAATCGGGGGTAGCAGTAAAGGAAGCATTCAGATTGCAGGCTTGCACAGGCACAAAAGAAAACAGGAGTATCCCTCCAAGAACCAGGGCGATACTTCTGCTTTTTGTGTATAAGTGTTCCAAATTCATCCGAACGCTTTTCCGATTATTACTTCATTTCTGTCTGACACTGCATTATTCCAGACTGAATCCCTGCTAATGGATATGTTTAGTACTGGACGTGGCTGCCAAAGCAAGCCACGTACCAATCACCATACACAACTAATTACCAAACTCTTACGCTCAATATATATATGTATAAACTCTCCAAAAATGGACAAATCGTCCGGAGAAATGTATGGGCTTATCGTTCTCACTGCCATAGCACAAGCGACATAACACTGTATATCAACGCTTTAAATCAATTTAATCCATACTAACTCCAATAACGGATACAATATTCAGGTTTTAGTCCTCTCCCTCATCTTCGGATGATTCCTGATCAATATTCAATTTCTTCATCCTCCTGTCGAGGGCCTGCCAACTGATATTCAGCAATTTTGCAGCTTTGGACTTATTGTTATGGGAGGCTTTCAATGCTTTTCGAATAAGGACCTCCTCCATTTTCTCCAGGTCGAAGCCTGGTAGCCCATCGCTCACGGGCGCTGCAGCGATGCCGCTTTTGCCGGGCATTGTCAGGTGTTCAGCGCCTATGCTTTTATCACCGGCAAGGATGACCGCCCTTTCAATGATGTTGCGCAATTCTCTGACATTACCGGGATAATCATATTCCATCAGCACATCATAAACTTCAGGGGCAAGTTTTTGTTTTACGAAGCCTGTTTCCTGCTGAAAGCGTTTAAGAAAGAAATCAAAAAGCGGTCTGATGTCGTCTTTTCGCTCACGAAGGGGGGGAATATGAATATGGAAGATATTCAGGCGGTGATAGAGATCCATCCTGAATTTCCCTTTGTCGATCATAGATTCAATTTCCTGATTGGTGGCAGCGATAATCCGGACATCAATCATCAGTTCTTTGGTTGATCCGACCCGGGTAACGCGCTTCTCTTCCAGTACCCTGAGAAACTTGGATTGAAGGGAAGGGTCCATATCGACAATTTCGTCGAGGAAAAGGGTTCCCTTATCCGCAATCTCAAACCAGCCCGCCTTGGTTTCTGTGGCTCCGGTATAGGCTCCTTTGGTATGTCCAAAGAATTCACTCTCAAATAGTTCTTTGGGAATAGCACTGCAATTCACGGAGTGGAAGTAATGATCACGCCGTTTACTCAGGTGGTGGATTCCTCTGGCTACGATCTCCTTTCCTGTTCCACTCTCTCCTGTGATCAAAACAGAAGTATTATTTGTCTGAGCCACTTTCTTCATCATCATTACCACCTCCTACATCGCCTTGCTTCTTCCGATGATGTTGTGACCTACCCTTTCTCTCAGTTCAGTTGAGATCAATTGAAAACCTTGTTCCAGTTCAGCCACCTTACGGCTTAAGTGCATATAGCGACGGGTGCGTTCGATGGCCCCCATCACTTCAGCAAGTCGGAAAGGTTTTGTGAAATAATCCGTGGCTCCGTATCTCATTGCTTCGATCACGGTTTGCATATCCCCGTGTCCGCTGACCATAATCACCTCCATTTCAGGGAATTCCGGTTTCACTTTTTGAAGGACTTGCAAACCATCCATTTCAGGCATTTTGATATCCAGAACCAGGATGTCCACGGCCTGTTTTTCAAGAAAAGCAAGACCTTCGGAGGGAAGTCCTGCCACAGCCACATCAAAGCCCCGATTTTCCAGAAACTCCTGCAGCTCTGCCCGAACGCGGGCTTCATCATCCAGGATGAGTATTTTAAGTACTTTCTCTTCCATTATTCATCCTCCAATACGGGTAAGTGAATCATAAACAAAGTATAATGACCCGGGTCTGATTCCACAGCAATATCCCCATCGCTGTCTTTAACAATACCATAGACGATGGAGAGACCAAGGCCAGTGCCGGACTCTTTTTCTTTGGTGGTAAAGAATGGATCAAATATCCGGTCAATATGGTCCTTTGCGATGCCAGTCCCATTGTCATTAACCTCAATGCATACCCGGGAGGCGTTGCGGTATGCACGGAGTTTGATTTCTTTCACATAAGCGTCTTCCCTGCTGCTTCGCGCCTTGCTCTCCACGGCGTATTTTGCATTCGACATCAGGTTCAGCAGTACCTGCTCCAGGCGGAATGGGTTGCCGGAAACGCAAAGGGGTTCCGGAGGCAGCTCCAATACCAGCGCTATGTTATGGTTTCTGTATTGCTGATCCACCAGCGAAACCGCATTACGGATCACCCTGCCTACATCCACCCTTTCCGGTTTTTCCTTTTCCTGGTCTCTGGAAAAGGTACGAACGTGGTTTATGATATGCCGGATGCGCTCGATATCGCGAAACATTGCGGTAATCTTAGATTCCAGGTATTCCAGCTTCAGGTTCTTTTCTTTGATCTGAAAATCGATATTATCCAGACTCATAGAGATGCCTGCCAGCGGCTGATTCAGTTCGTGGGCCATTCCTGCAGCCAGTTCGCCGATAGACTCCAGCTTGGATTTCTGAATAAGAAACCTGCGCTGCTCTTCTCTTTTGATCAATTCCTGTTCAACCCTTTTCTCCAGGTCACGGTTTAACTCACGCAGTCGTGACTGCGCCTCCTCCCTGTCGTGAATTTCACTTTCCAGCTCACGGGTGCGTTCAGCAACACGCAACTCGAGTTCTTCATTGAGTTTTCTCAGGTTCTCCTCAGCTTCGAGGCGTTTCTTCTCCTGTTCCCGCATCCTTCTTTCCAGAAGAATATTCTCCCGCAATTGATCCAGCAATCGGTGCAGCTTTTCTTTTTCCAGGGGTTTAAGCAGAAAACCCTGAACACCCAGATCGATGGCTTCAATGAAATACTCCGGTTCGCTGTAGGCAGAGAGAATGACACAAAAAACCCGGGTATCCATATCGCGGATCTTGGCCAGCAGTTGCATCCCTGACATACCCGGCATCTGGATATCCGTGATCACAAGCTCAGGACGGTGTTTCCGGAAGAGCGCCCAACCTTCCAGCCCATCCTTTGCCAAATAAATCCGGCCAGCCTTAGGGCTAGCCATAATCCTGAAAAGGGTTTGCATTGTGGGGTCATCTTCCACAAAGAGGACAGAAATGCCTGTTTCGGCCATAAAGGTTTCCACGCTTTTTGCGAACGCAAGTACTTTATTCGTAAAAAGCAGAAATAAGTTTCAGAAATCAAATAGGGTCAAAACCCGGCTATCGCAGTATTTTTCTGGCTATGGCTCTGCCTTTGGAGGAGACTGCACGAATCAGATAGACCCCTTCAGGAAGGTTTTGCACGGAAAAAGAAGTCTCCAGTGGCTCACCTGTGCTTGCATACGCGGCTGTTCTGAGTGTCCGCCCCTGCACATCCAGCAGGGAAAGCTGCAGATTTCCAGCCAAGCCTGTAAGCCGGATATGCAGTACTTCGCGCCCTTCCTGCCTCACAAGCATTTCTGCCTGATCTGGATGCTGCTTCGGAGGAATGGCGCCCAGGATGGTAGCGGCAGCAGCAAAGTCGGGAATACCATATCCCAGAAGGGTGTCAGGATTGGCATACTGACTGGCACTCTGGCGGATGGCATCCATTATCTGGACATTATTAAATGCAGGAAAAGCCTGCCAGAGGCAGGCAGCTGCACCGGCAATAACGGGCGAGGAGAAAGAGGTTCCGTTTCCGATACCTACACTGCCCCAGGGATCCCCGTAGGCTGTACCCTGGCCCTGAGCCGAAACATCCGGCTTAATGCGTCCATCCCAGCTTGGCCCTTTTGAGGAAAAAGAAGCATAATTACCAAAGGCATCCACTGCTCCAATGCTAAATACGCTGTCTCCATCTGCAGGAGCACCGATATAATTCCAGGCAGCATTTCCGCTGTTTCCGGCACTGTTTACCACCAGAATTCCACGGGAGGCCGCAAAATCAGCACCGCGGGTGATGCGGGTAGTATTGCCGTCCATATCCTCGTAGGTATGGTTCTGGCTCATATCATAGAACTCAGTGTAACCCAGGGAAGAATTGATGATGTCCACTCCAGCACTGTCGGCAAACTCGGCTGCGGCAATCCAATGATCCTCCTCCACGATGTATTCAGTGGCACCCACCTCACTGCGCAACAGCCAATAGGATGCCTGCGGAGCGGTTCCCACCAGCTGTCCGGGAATATTGCCTCCCATAATGGAGAAAACCATCGTTCCGTGGTTGTGAGCAGAAAAGACATTGCCACCTGGGTTTGCAAAATCGCGATAGCCCAACAGGCGGCCGGATGTCCAGACACTATCAAAAATCGGACTCACATCGGTGCCATTAAAACCAGCATCGATCACGGCGATATGGACACCCTGTCCCTGGTATCCCAAATCGTGAAGATAATCCACAGAAATCATCGTAGCCTGGTTCATTCCAAAACCATAATCGATCGCACTGATGCTCTCTCCCATCAACGACGGCAATGCCCGCGGAATCATTTCCATTTCAAACTTATCTGCCCCGGCCGACTTAATCGTGGGGGGAGCAAGCCACTCCAGTGTATCTACAAAGGAAAGCGCAGAAAGCTGGTTGTATTGGCTTGCGTTATGAATGGAGACCACCGCTGAATTGAACCACTTACTGGTATTGATCAGGGTGGCACCGGTAGTGGAAACCGCAGACAGATAGGCCGGATTCACCGGCAGGTCGGCTGCGGTAATGGCAATGCCTTGCTGAGCTCTCCTGGCAATGGCTCTGGCTGAAAGATAATCCGAGGGATTGGCAATGCTGTACGGACTATTGTTTTTATCCGTAAAACTGACACGGTAATAACCGTTGGATTGCGCTACTGAAATCGCAGCAAAGCACAGGGCCAGAAAAGATGGAAAAAAGAAAAGCTTCTTCATAGTGATTAATTTCTCACAGAAAAACAAGATCAGGATCGGATTTGTTCTTTCGACCTTGCACGGCCGGCAAATTCTCTGACCATAAAAAACAGCCTGATGATTAAAAACATCAAAGCGAAAGTAAAGATAATACTGGCTCCGGAAGGGATATCCAGATGGTATGAAAGGATAATGCCGGCATAGGAACCAAGCACGGCCAGCACTACCGACCAGCGCATCATTCCAGCCAGGCTTCGTGTGAATATCCCGGCTATGGCCTGGGGCAGGGTCAGGAAAGAAATGACCAGAATAACCCCTGCTATCCGGATGGTGGTGACGATGGTGATGGCCACCAGGGCCATCAACAGGTAGTTCAGGAAGTTCACAGGAAGCTGGCGCACCCGGGCATAGTTTTCGTCGAAGGCCAGGCTGAGCACCAGGGGATAAAAGAGGACGAATGCCAAAAGGTTCAGAGCGCTGGCACCACCCAGCAACCATAAATCTGTGGAATTGACCGTAAGAATATTTCCGAAGAGGTAAGACATCAGGTTGGGGACATAGCCCGGGGTGAGGTACACAAAAATAATCCCGGTGGCCATTCCCAGCGACCAGATCACACCAATGGCAGAATCCTTCCTTATTGCGTGACGCTCTCCGAGGTATTGAACCAGGATGGCTGAAAGGACTGCAAACACCATTGCCCCGAGGGGCGGATGCATTCCCAGAAAAAAGGCCAGGCCGATGCCCCCGAAAGAAGCGTGAGAGACCCCTCCGCTCAGAAATACCAGTCGGCGCGAAACCACATAGGATCCGGACAAGCCACAGGCTATGCCGGCCAGACTTGCCGACAGGATGGCGTTGCGTAAAAAGGCGTACTCGAGAAAGGGGCTCAGGTAATCCATATCAATGCTCTCCCAGAACGCGATGCGGCAAGTGGCCGTGGGTAATGATATCAATAGGACATTCGTAGGCTTCCAACATCTCCTGGCTGATCAGATTGGAATGGTGATAATGCAGACCACCATTCACACAGGCAATGGTTTTCACGTGAGAAGAGATCATCCCCAGGTCGTGGGACACCATAATAATAGCCATTTCTTCATTCAATTCGCGGAGCAAAGAATACAGATCCTGTTCAAATCTCTGGTCGGTGAAAGTATCCGGCTCATCGAGGATGAGCAGGGCTGGACGGTCTGCAATGGCCCTGGCAAGGAGGACTTTCTGTCTTTGCCCCCCCGAAAGTGAACCGAAGCTGCGGGTGGCCCATTCCTGCATTCCCACCCGGGTAAGGGCTTGCATTGCTTTGCTTTCTTTACCCTGCCAGAACAAAGAGCGGTTGCGCTGCATCAGGCCAGTGAGCACTACATCCTTCACCCTTACCGGGAATTGCATATCCAGTCCCGGATCCTGGGGCAGGTAACCTATTCTTTTGTGTCCTTTGTGGGTGAGATCCTGGGCATACCAAAGGCTTCCCGACCAGGGGGGCAGCAAACCCAGGATGACTTTCAGCAAGGTGGTTTTGCCGCCGCCGTTTGGTCCGATGACGCCGATAAAATCTCCCTGATGAACATCCAGGGTAATCCCTTTCAACACAGGCTTACTTTCATAACCTGCGCTTAGGCCGTGCAGTTTTATTAATTCCACCTTTCGCTATTTCAAGACACAAAGGTAGGAAAAGGAGTGGAGCGGGAAGCGACGTGCATTCTCATCTCAGCTGCTGCCTGGCTGAATGTATCAGAAATACTTTTCATCCTTCTTCATCAATCGCTAAACCACCTCATTGTCAGGGTAGCTCTTAAGGTATCTGGCAAAGCCCAGCATCACAAGCACACAGATAGCCAACATACAGAATCCCAGTGTAATAAGCAAAAAAGATATCATTCCTTCTACCACTGGAGGACCTTCCTGTCCGCCCGCTAAAGGCATCATTTTTCCGAAACCGCTTGCAGCCGCAATGGTCACTGCGATAATGTTCGCAAAGGTTCCATAGACTGTGAGCCAAAAAGTCAGTCTGAGCCATCTCGGCGACAGGATGAGTTTATTCCAGATCAATCCTAAAACCATCAGAAATATTCCGTTCATTATCCCTTCCAGATGGGCCGACAGTGCCATTCTGGGGTTGGCCATATTCTGAACAAACAGGCCGATCAGTAAACCGAGAAAAAAAAGAAAAATACCTAAAAAAATCAAGTTATTCGCTTGTTTATCCTTGATTCTCAGCGTATGGCTTTCTTGACTCATTATTTGCATTTTTTGAATATGACTGAATTAAAATGTTTGTATACCTGGCCATTTTCAGTAGATGTCCGATTGGAAGCGCCTCTCCGTTTTCATTCTCTGCAGATAAGTCCTCGCTGCACTGTGCGAAAGTCTTCCCTCCATAGCAATGATCTTCTCGAGGCAATCTTTCACACCCTTCCCTACCGTCCTCTTACTCCCGCAGAGATATACCACCGCATTTCGCTTATCCATCCACTCAAAAAGCGCTTTGCTGTGCTTAAGCATATGATGCTGAACATATTCCTTTTGATCACCATCGCGCGAAAATGCGGTATTCAGTCTGCTCAGCAATCCGGATTCAACATAAGTCTGTATTTCCTCCTCATACAGAAAATCGCTCTCCCGGTGCCTGTCTCCAAAAAACAACCAGTTTTCACCGGTGGCGGCCCTGTACTCCCTTTCCTGCAGGAAGGCTCTGAAGGGAGCGATTCCAGTGCTGGTGCCTATCATTATCAGGGGTACCGAATCATCCTCCGTAAGCCTGAAGGATTCATTCCTCTCCAGGGCAATGGGAACAGTATCTCCAATTTCGATCCTGTCGGAAAGGTAGCCTGAACAAACCCCTTTATGCACCCGCTTGTTGAAGGGATAATCAATCAGGCTCACGGTCAGGTGGAGCTCACCGGGATACATCAGTGGGCTGGAGGCAACAGAATAATGCCTGGGAGTGAGCTTTCTGAGCAAGGAAAGGAATGCATCAGGCAGGAGCACTCCGGGAAAATCGCTGACAAGATCTATCACATCTCTTGTTCTGCAGTACTCCTCCACTGCTTTCTGCTCTGATAACAAACGTTTAAGTGCATCATTTCCTGTAAGTAAGACGTACTTTCGAAGTACAGCAGGTGTGAGCTGAGTGATTTCATAATCAGTAAGGAGGGCATCCTTAAGCAATTTGATACCTCCATTTCTTTTCACCACAAAGGACCGGTCAAAGTTTAGCTGCTTGATCAGCTTATCGGTCAGCAGTCGTGAATTGTTCACGAAGACCCCAAAAGTATCACCGGGGGAGTATGGATGATGGAAGTTGTCGAGAGACAGTACAAGATGCATTACCTTTTTCTCAGCCTTGCTATGGGTAATCCATTTCTTTTGCAGCACTTTGGCGTAGTACACATTCTCTCGTTCGGATTCTCTCTTGTTTATCTGGAATGAAAAGACCTTTTCTTGCCTTTCAAAGTTGGCCGGAAGTAAGCCAGCGAAGGCGTCCACCGCATCTTTGGCCCAGGCGCTCGCCCTTTCTTCATAATCAATGTCGCATTCTGCAATCGGACACATCTCTCTGGCATTTAATGCAAGGAAGCGTTCCCGAAAATCATTCCCTGTCTTACAGAAGTCTTTGTAACTGCTGTCACCCAAAGCCAGGATGCCGAAGCTGAGCATACTCAGATCCGGGGCCCGATCTCCCAGAATGGCATTATAGAAAGCGGCCGCCGCGGCCGGGGGGTCTCCTTCGCCGTGGGTACTGACAGCCAGCAGCACATTCCTGAACCCTGCAAACTGCTCCAGGCTCAAGTTCTTCATATCCAATAGAATATTACGTATGCCCAGATAAGTTGCATAGCGACTTGCCAGCTTTGCGGCAGATTCAGCATTACCGGTGCGGCTGCCGAAGAGGATATGAAGTGTTTCCTTAAACTCTGGTATGGATTTGCTTGTATTGCGAATATCGTGTGCCCGTTCGGGCACCTTGTCTTTGTTGCGCTGGATATGCATAAAGATCGGATTTAGTTTTGATACTGCTTGAGGGGAACCCTGGCTTCCACCCTGTTCAACTGATCAACCCAGGTGGCGGAAGGATCATAATGCATCAGGAAAGGAGAAAAGGTCTTACGATAATCGCGATGACGCACATACTGCATCATAAAATACTTTTTGCCATCTGCAGGGTTATCAAGCAGTCCCAGTATCTGAACTTTCCCCATATCTGCCGACATAACAGGACCAGTAAGCGTTTTGGCAAAACTACCTGAATGCCTGATTGCCTCTTTATAAATCCGGTATACCTCCGCCAGGGGAATACTGAAGTAATCGTAGGGGCCCGTTTCACGCTCTACAAACATATAATAGGGAATCATCCCGAGCTTAACCTGCATTTTCCACATCCGTGCCCAGTCTATGCTGTTATCATTAATGTGCTTGATGATGGGCGACTGGGTTCGGATTGCTGCACCAGTCTCCCTGATATTGTGGATCGCTTCCTTTACAATAGCATTATCAAGCTCATTGGGATGGTTAAAGTGCGCCATAATAGACAGATGGAATCCCTGCTCTGTTATGCGTTTGAATAGCTTTAATATATCAACGGCTTCATCATTGAATTCGGGCAGGTAGGTAAAGGGCCAGTAACTGATGGATTTTGTTCCAAATCGGATGTTCTCCAAATTGCTTAATCCGGCATTCAACAGCACGTCAATATATTTTGACAGCTCCAAAGGGCTCATCACCATTGGGTCTCCACCGGTAAACAGTATCTCATTAATATGCTTATTTCGACGGATATACTCAACAATGCTGTTGATTTCATTCAGAGAGAATTTCAGGTCCATATCCTTGACAAACTGCGGCCATCTGAAACAAAAGGTACAATGGGCGTGGCAGGTCTGCCCCTGACTTGGGAAAAAAAGAACAATATCACGGTATTTATGCTGCGCTCCTTTCAGCTCTATTCCGTCCAGCACCGGAACGTTACTCATTTGCTGCGCTGGATGTGGATTCATCTCCATTCTTATTCCGTAAACAGCCTGTTGCAGTTCGAGATCATTTCCTTTGTGTAAGGCCCTTTTTACTCTCTGAAACTGTAATTCTGTCAGCATTTCTTTTTTGGGAAAGTTCAGGGTATAAATCGGATCATCAGCATAATTCTCCCAATCTATCAGGTAGTCAGTTACGTAGTTATTAGTTTTGAAGGGAATAACACTTGAAACAATATCGATTTCTTGTTTCAGCGATTCAGGAATCCCCTTCATATACTCGATGTTTCGAAAATTTCTTGAATTGTAAGTCACAAATCTCATTGGCACTCCTTTTTTTATTGAACATTCTTCAAATTAGCCAAATATAGGCTTTTTATTTTTATTGAGTCTAAGTTAGAATAGCCTTGCGTGAGCGGAAGTCATTCAGGGATAGCATAGTATGTAAGGCATATCCTAATCCCAATACAGCTTATCGACCTGGCTATCACTATATTATAGAGACCAAAGCATAGACATAAGCAGTCCGCATTCATCACGCCGCATCAATGTCAGGATTTACTCCCGAGTTTGGCAGCAAGCGTCTGCCGGTCACATTTTTCATTTCTCATCCACATACATTTTACTATTTTTGCATCGGCTTACACAGAAGCCATCCTGAATGGGGCATTAGCTCAGTTGGTTTAGAGCGCTACCTTGACAGGGTAGAAGTCACTGGTTCGAATCCAGTATGTCCCACAAGCCAAAGGCTGACCGAAAGGTTGGCCTTTTTTGTGTTCGCGCGCGCTTGCAGCGCGTGCGGAAAGGGCTGTCGTCTGTGACGACATCTCGTTAGTGCAACTCGGCTGCCCGTTGCAATGCCTGTCGGCAGGAAATCGTCCACGCTACGGACCTCCAGGAACGCAGTTTCCAGCCTAAGAAAACAATGCTAACCCAACTGCCTGAATTTCGTGCATAGCCTGGAGGCTAGGCACAGCAGCAATTTTGGCACAGTTTCATCCGAAAACTGGCACAGCTTCGTCGAAAAGTGTGGCATAGTTTGGGCCAGTTTGGGCCGAAATAGCCATAGCGCGCGCGAACACAGTAAAAGAGTCTAATGTGAAGCGCACTGTCAGGTTTCCTGTCTTCCCCGACCATTCGCATAAACCAACACATTTCAACAATGATCAAGTTATTTATCTTACTACTGACCATAATGTCATTCCACACAATACAAAAAAACGAGCCTGAACCTAAGGGCCTTCAGCCGGGACAAGTAGCCCCGCTCTTTAGCGCAAAAGACCAGCACGGCAAGGTTTTCAATCTGGCCGACCAGCTCAATAATCAAGCGGTGGTGATCGTGTTCTACCGTGGACATTGGTGCCCCGTGTGTAATCGTCATCTTTCAGCACTACAGGACAGCCTGGCAATCATCAGCCAGCACGGAGCTACCCTGGTAGCGGTTTCTCCGGAAAAACCGGAACTGCTTGAAAAAACAGAACAAAAAACGAGTGCCTCTTTTCATTTGCTGTATGATGAAGGATACAAAATCTCCGAAGCCTATGATGTAGCTTTTAAACCCGGTTCAGGACAAGTGGCGATGTACAATATCGCCCTGGGTGCGGATTTGAAGAATGCCCATTCGGACGAAAGCAAACGACTTCCGGTTCCGGCTACCTACATCATCGGCAAGGATGGAAAAATCCTTTGGAAGCATTTCAATCCGGATTATAAAGACAGGGCGAGTGTGAAAGAAATACTAAAACATCTTCCTTCGAAGTAAGCCTTCTCTTAGCTCCCGCGCGTCTTCTCAGCTGTCCGTAGCCATACCTGTCGGCAGGAAATCGTCCACGCTACGGACCTCCCGGAACGCAGTTTCCAGCCTACGAAAACAATTCTAATCCAACTGCCTGAATTTCGTGCGTAGCCTGGAGGCTACGCACAGCAGCGAAATCCTGAAACATCTTCCTTCGAGTAAGCCATCTCTTGGCTTGCGCGCGTCTTCCTATTTCTTTATTCATAACTGAAGTGGCCCGCCTTTGGCAGGCCACTTCAGTTAGTGTTAAAAAGTGTTAAAAGCCAGTCAAATGGCTTGACCTGTTTTTTGTAAGCTGCTTTTTTTGCAGGAAAATTAAGGCGTATGGATATCAGGGTTGAAAACCTTAGCAAGTCCTACGGGCCGCAAAAAGCCGTGGACAACATTTCATTTCAAGTGTTCACAGGTGAGATTCTGGGATTCCTGGGACCCAATGGCGCAGGCAAAACCACCACAATGAAAGCCATCACCACCTACCTCAGTCCGGATGAGGGAAAAATCTACCTGGGCAATTACCGGGTGGATGAAAATCCGATGCAGGTGAAACGCCATATCGGATATCTCCCCGAAAACAATCCCCTCTACCAGGATATGCCCGTGATCGAATACCTGCGCTTTGTCGCCGAATTACAGCATATCCCGCCCCGCCTGGTGAAAGAAAGAATCTATCAAATGGTTGTCACCTGCGGACTGGAAGGAGAAAAGCACAAAAAGATCGGCGAACTCTCCAAAGGATACAAACAACGTGTGGGCCTGGCACAGGCCCTTATCCACGACCCGGAAGTGCTGGTGCTCGACGAGCCTACCTCCGGCCTGGATCCCAACCAGATCATCGAGATCAGAGAACTGATCCGAAAAATCGGGAGGGAGAAAACCGTCATCCTCAGTTCCCATATCCTGGCCGAAGTGGAAGCCACCTGCGACCGCATTATGATCATCAATAAAGGCAAGATTGTGGCCGACGGCACCCCGGCTCAACTCCGCAACACAGCCCAGGGAAAAGAAATCCTGAAAGTGAGAATCGAGGAGGGAGAAAAAAATGCCATCTTCCAGGCATTGCAGTCCATCCCGAACCTGAGCAGTGTGGATTTCGATCCGAATGACGAAAGCCTCTTCGAACTGCATAGCAAGCCCGGACAAAGCATTCGAAAGGATGTATTCCACAGCTGTGTGCAAAACAAATGGATACTGACGGAGATGACCCCTTTCGAGACCAAACTCGAAGATGTCTTCCGTGAATTAACAATGCGTTAATCATTGCTCACCCGGAAAATCAAAATACAATGCGACAAACCTGGATCATTGCCAAACGGGAACTCAGCACATTTTTCGATTCGCTGATCGCCTATATTATGCTGATCGCCTTTCTCGGCTTCAGCGGTTTCTTTACCTGGCTCTACGGGTCTGATGTCTTTTTCATAGGACAGGCCAGCCTGCAGGCCTTCTTCTCCATCGCCTACTGGACCCTCTTTTTCTTCATTCCGGCCCTGACGATGCGCCTGCTGGCAGAAGAAAACCGGAGCGGAACCCTGGAGCTCCTGCTCACCCGTCCGGTGAGCGACAGCCAGGTGGTGTGGGGCAAGTTTCTTTCAGCCCTCATTCTGATCCTCATCGCCCTGGCATTGACCCTCCCCTATTATGTCACCGTCAGCAGCATCGGCAATATCGACCACGGTGCGGTGATTTCAGGATACTTCGGATTATTGCTGATGAGTGCGGCCTACATCGGCATCGGCCTCTTTACCAGCGCCATCTCCAGCAACCAGATCGTGGGATTTCTGCTCGCCCTCTTCATTGGCATCCTCTTCCACATCATATTCAGTGTGCTGGGATCCAGCCTGAGTGGTTTTCCTGCCCGCCTCTTTCATTTCCTGAGTGTTTCCACCCATTTTGAATCCATCACCCGGGGCGTGATTGATACCAAAGACATTATCTATTTCCTTTCGATCGCCCTGCTGGGGATCGCCGCCACCGAAAGTACACTGCAAGCCAGAAGGCATTCCTAATCCGAAAAAGGCATCCTTATGAAAAGAAGCGCATCCTATACCACCTACCTGCTCCTGATCGCCGGGATTCTGATTCTGGTGAACATCCTGAGCGACCGTTTCTTTCTCCGCCTCGACCTGACGGAAGGGAAACAATACACCCTGAGCAAGGCCACCAAAGACATCCTGCGAAACCTGGATGATCCTGTCACTGTCAGGGCCTGGTTTACCAAAGACCTGCCCCAGGATATCGCCAAAACACGCCGTGATTTCCAGGAGTTGCTGGTGGAATACAATAATGTGTCCAGAGGGCGGGTGATCTTCGAGTTTATCGATCCATCGGAAGACATTGAAATAGAGAACGAAGCCGTCCAGAAGGGCGTTCAGCCCCTGGTGGTCAATGTGCGGGAGAAAGACCAGGTGAAACAGCAAAAGGTTTTTCTTGGTACTACCATTGAACTGGGGGATCAGATGGAAGCCATCCCCTTCATTCAGCCCGGTGCACCGATGGAGTACACCCTTTCTTCTGCCATCAAGAAGCTCAGCGTAAGTGAAAAGCCGGCCATTGGCTTCATCCAGGGACACGGAGAACCCAGGCTGCAGGAAATCAGCCAGGTAGTCAGTGAATTGTCCGTACTCTATGAAGTGGCTCCGGTGGAGATTAATGATTCGGTCTATACCCTCGGCGGCTACCAGGCCATTGCGCTGCTGGCCCCGAAAGACACCATCCCTCCTGCCCACCTTGCAATGCTTGATCGCTATCTGCAGGAAGGCGGGGATTTATTCATCGGCATCGACCGGGTGGAAGGCAACTTCCAAACGGTGCAGGGAACGGCGCTTTATACAGGACTGGAAACCTGGTTGCAGCAAAAGGGATTGACCGTGGAGAGCAGCTTTGTGGTGGATGCAAGCTGTGGCAATATCACCGTGCGCCAGCAATCCGGAAACTTCACCTATGCCCAGCAGGTTCCCTTCCCCTACATCCCCATTGTGGGCAGCTTTGAAGAACATCCTATCACCCAGGGACTGGAAGCAGTGGTGATGCAATTCGCAAGCCCTGTGCTTTTTACGGGCGATACCACGATGCAATTTACCCCCCTGCTGCGCTCCTCGAATAAGTCGGGAAGCCGTACGGCACCCCTGACATTCAATGTACAGCGCGCCTGGACCGATCAGGATTTCCCTCAATCTGAAATTACTTTAGGGGGCATTTTGAGAGGGAAGATGGGCGGAACCAATCCTGCCCGCATCATCCTCATTTCCGACGGGGGCTTTGCCGTCAGCGGAGAAGGCAGAAATATGCAGCAGTTGCAGCCTGACAATATCAGTTTGCTGGTGAACAGCATTGATTATCTTTCTGACGATACCGGCCTGATTGACCTGCGTACCAAGGGCGTGACCAATCGGCCCCTCGACCAGCTTGAGGATGGCAAAAAGACCACCCTGAAATTATTGAACTTCCTGCTGCCCCTGGCGCTGATTATTATTTACGGTATCGTCAGGGCGCAAATGCGAAGGAATCTCAGAACCAAAAGAATGACAGAAGGTTATGTATAGAAAAAAGTTTTCCCGCAGTCTCTTTCTTATCCTTCTCGCCCTCCTGGCAATAGTACTCACACTCGAAATGTGGGGCGATGAAGGCCGGGAACGCAGCTTTGACCGCACCTTATTGAATGCGGATACCACCCTGCTCGATCGTATCGAAGTGAGCGCAAGCTCCCCCGATAGCCGAAAAAGTGTCTTGCGGAAAGAAGGCCGCCAATGGCTTGTTTCTGATGACAGCCGAAGCTATCAAACCGACGAGGCATTCCTTGCCCGTGCCCTGGAACAGCTTAGCACCCTTGAGTCTGAGCGAATCGTGGCGATGGATCCGGAGAAATGGGATCAGTACCAGGTGGATGACACCAATGGCGTAAAACTCAGCCTCTATCAGCAGGGCGAGCTCCTGGGAAGCCTGATCCTGGGCAATTTCACCTTCGATCAGCAGAGCAGGACACCATACAGCTATATCAGGCTTGAAGGCAGGGATGAAGTGCATAAAGTAGAGGGGATGTATAAAATGCTCTTCTCCCCTGACATCAGTACATACAGAGATAAACGCATCCTGGACCTGGCAGCTGGTGATCTGAGACAGATCCACTTCCGGGGAGATGAGCATTATCCATCCTGGACCCTGCAGAAAATGGAGGAAGGATGGGCTTACAATGGGATGCCGGCAGATTCGATGAAAGTAGCCGACTATCTCAATCAGATTTCCAGCCTCAGAAGTACCCATTTCGTTAACGCTCCGGAAGATGAGCCGGGAGTGGCTTCCTACTCCCTGAAGCTGGAGGGAGAGAATATGTCGGCGGCACAGCTGGACATCTTCACCCCAGACAGCCTGACGCGCCTGTTGCGCAGCTCACAGCACCCGGATGGTCTTTGGGATGCCAGTACCGATGGTTTATGGGATAAAATACTATTTGATTTGGAGGAGGAATAAAGGCGGGAACCCTCCCGCAAAAAAGAGAGCCCCACATTTCTGCGGGGCTTTTTCTTTGGGTGGAAGATGGGACTTGAACCCACGACCCCTGGAACCACAATCCAGTGCTCTAACCAGCTGAGCTACATCCACCGTGTGTAAGAGGCTGCAAATATACACGCTTTCTTTTGAAGTGCATATTCCACGGAAAAAAATTAGGGAGAGAAGAAGGCCAGCATTTCCGGATCGTCGCCCTTGTGTGCTACTCGCCTGATCGGCGGGTAAACCTGTGCCTGCGCACATAAACACCCCCCTTAATCCCCCCTCAAGGGGGGACTTTCCCAGTTATCCGCTGCCCGCCTGAGCGGCGGGTAAAGCTGTGTCTGCGCACAGAAAGCACAGTCTGAGAACGAAAAAAACACCTGAACGGCAGCCGCTATATAACTCGTCTCGTCGGGGCGGAAGGACTTAATAATTGTGCTGCGTACTTATTCACTGTCTATGGATAAGACTTTAGCAAGTCCAATCCTGATTTCATCCATAATTGTATCGTGAACAGTCCCTATCAGCTTCACAAATCTCTCCTGCGAAACCGAACGGATTTGAAAACTATCCGCCGCGGAGATCTTTGTTAATCCGTTTTCCCTGTCTGGGTCAATCCGAGTCATCCAAAGGGCAATTTCGTATCTCTCTTTCCAGTCAGTTATCGGCACTATGATTTTCAGCGGTAATTTCCCCAATGCATTGTCGTTCAATATAATCGCGGGTCTTGTCTTTTTAATCTCAGCGCCAACGGTCGGGTCAAGATTTATCAACCAGATTTCACCTTGCTTCATAGAAGTTCTCAAAATCAAGATTGGTAAATGCCGTCAGTTCTTTGTCTGTGAGGTAGTCATCATACAATTCGTCTGCTGCCTTTTTTAGCTGGTCTTCTTCTTCCTGCTTACGCATCAGGTGCATTGAGCGTTCAATGACATAAATCCGTTTTCTGACAGAAAGTTTCTGTATTTCTTTTATAAGTTCCTTAGTTTTCATTGCCAATCATTTACTGCCGAAAGATACGAATTTATAGGGAAGCTATTCACTGTCTTTTCATTTATGAGCCGCAGTCCGTACGATGCTTCACAAAAGAATACTGAAAGCATCACCCATTCCCATCACTCCCGGACTGTTTCGTATGCGGTCTGGTTTCCTGATATTCCTGCAAATCCTTTTTAAGATAGATCATATCCACCAGTTGAATATCGCCCTCGAACATAGGGTGGTCGTAATGGTCTGTAAAAAAATTCTTTATGCGGTGTGAGATTTCAAAACCGCAGCTTTTGTAAAAGGACAGGATGGCAGGCGTTTCTCCTGTTCCGACAAGCATCGTTTTATAGGATGCCTGGTAGTAATCTGAAATAAAGCGGATCAATGCACTGCCATACCCAAGGCCCTGATACTGCGGATAGGTTGCAATGTTCTTCAGTTCACAGCTTTCCCTGTCCAGGGGCAATACCACGCAAACACTTTTCAGGTCACCGTCATACAAGGCGAACAGCTCCCCTTCCGGCAAATATTTGTCAATCATATCCTCCTGCTCATCCGCCAGCAGCAGTAAGTCGAGGAAGCGCTTTTTATCCGTGCTGATTCTCTCTATTCTCATTGTTCTTCCAGTCTTAGGAAAATGAGGGATGAACTTTCCATCAGGCACATCTTCCCGGATATCTATTCAAAGGGTTCTTTGGGTTCTCTTAATTCTGTGTTAATCTTCATTTTTGCAGGGTTTTGTATAGATGCAGCCCGGCACAGATACAAGCCTTCCCGCATAGGCGAGATTAAGTGTGGTTTGTCCGCGCGGGGCGGCATTATTGTTTCTTTAAAAGTACGTATTCACAGCAAATTTAAACTGGTCAATAAAAATTTCCTTAAAACTGGAAACATTATTCTGTTCATAAAATAAAAGCATTGCCTTCTTATATTCAACAGCGTCAACCGTTCTAAATGAAATAGGGCAATACTTATGACTCATTAAGATGGCATTACTTACAATTCTTGCCGTCCTTTTATTCCCATCCACAAAAGGTTGGATGTATGAGATTAGCACCAATAGAAGCAATGCCTTTTCGAAGATGTTTTCTTTGCTGTTAACCAATTCGCACATTTTCGAAAGGGCTTCCAAAATCTGAAATTCATTATCCAAGGGTCGATAATTTGTTCCCGAAATACCCACTCTTCGCTTTCTAATATTTTTATCCAGCCCGAGTTCCTTTATCAGTAAACTATGTATGTCTTCAATTTTCGGAACGCTTAATGGAATCAGGTAAGCTGGGTTTTCAATTATAAAGTCTATGGCATCTTTGTGATTTAGAAGCATAATTGCTTCTTCTTTAGTTTTTCCGGATGCGGTTTCCTTTTCCTTAAGAAGCCTTTCCGTTTCCAATAAAGAATAAGTATTCCCTTCAATCTGAGACGATTTCCAACTTAGATCTATTGCCAATCTCTCCAATTCCTTTTTGTATTCTGTTTCAGATAGTTGAGATATATTGTTTTCGAATTTCTTCTGAAGTAAACCTAGTTGTTCTAATTCATCGACTGTAAATATGCTACACTCTTTAAGTGTTTCAGGTATGAGTCGAAAATTAAAACTTTCCTTGATATCTCTTTCATCAATTTCCTTCTCATAATATTTTTCAATGTCAACAGGATAAAGAATTTCATAGCTTGGTGAAATCAAATACCTGGTTGATTTTCCCTGCCCCCTTTTTGTTAAGAGATTTTCATCGACTAGCTTGGAAAGTATCCTTTTTACAGTAGCATAACTTATCGATGTTGAAAGACTTTCAAATATTTCTCTTGAAGAAATTTCCTGGTTCTTCTTTATGAGCTCAATTAATTCTAATTCTCTTTTATCAATCATAGAGTCTCAATTTACGGCTCACAAACATAGTCATTGTGGCTCAAATAACCGCAGAAATGAGCCGTATTTTCTTCCAAAATGAGCTGCAACGCCCGGCGCTTATTCATTGAACATCATCGAAGGCATCTGGCTTTCGAGGCTTTATTTACGCTTTTCTTTCGCCACCAACTCCAGCGTATGATCCAACAATTCTATCCCTCCGATCTCCCCGTGGCCCGGAATCACAGTATGCATCTCCGGATAGGCTTTCATTAGCTTCATAAGTGTCGTATCCCAATCATCGACAACAGCATCCGACAGATTTCCCAGTCCATTTGAATGCATCGATTTCACCAGGCAGCCCCCAAAAAGCAGCTGCATCTGTGGAAACCAGACGGTAATATTGTCGAAGGAATGCCCTGCGCCAAAATAACGGCAATTAACTTGTTCCCCAAAAAAATCTATGGTCAGGGAATCCGAAAAAGACCTGGAGGGAAGGGGGAGTCCGATCTCTTTGCATTTCTCAATGGTCATAGCATTTGCAATAGATTCAATCCCTATTTCCTGTAAATAGGACAGTCCCCCCATACAGTCATCGTGAAAATGGCCAATGATCAAGGTAGTCAGTTCCACCGACATCGAATCCTTCAGATAGGCCGTCAAGCTTTGGGTTTTATCATTGTCCATTGGCGTATCGATCATCAGCGCCTTACCCTTTCTGATAAGCAACATTCCGTTGGAGGAGAAGCGACCGAAAGGGGCTGTCTGATGCCAGCTTATATGGACATACACAGAATCCTGCAGAGGAAGCAGTTGGATATCATCATCAATCCATATCCTTTCATTGGGCTGTGCAATGCCAGAAAACAAAGCGGTCATTATGAATATCAGCAGGAGGCCAGGCTTTTTCATCACATTTTCATCGGTTTACAGATTACCGCGAAACTTTCCTTACTCTTGTTTCCTCCAGGTTTCCATCGATCATAATGGATTCCAGCTTCCATTTTCCCAGGAATCCGGTTTCCGTCAATTTGTCGATGGTTTCATCATCGTCCTTCCCGCAGCTTGTCAGGGCTGCCAGCACGAGCAGAAAGGCTGCTGTTAAAGTTGAAGTGTGTTTCATTGGGTTTTGGGGTAAAATTATCAATTTATGGATTTTGTGGTGCAGGAGGCAGAAAGGCTTTTCCTTTTAATGCTGGAGCGGGATTAGATTACTGCTTAAATTGTGAGTATGGCAACGTACCTAACTCGCACACCATTTCAGCTTTTGAAAGCTTCGCGTCTGTATACAACTCAATAGCAAGCATATAATCTTCGCTATCCCAATTGGTATTTCGGTGAATATGCTCAAATTCCTTTGCCCACCAGATAAAATCTAATATATCGGCTCTGGAGTCACCTGTATAGTACTCCCTTTGCCCAGCAAAATAGGAAATGTCAGCAACCGCTTCTAAGAGTTTTTGATTCATACTTTATTCTTTAAAACGCTCCTGATTATGATACTTCAGAAATTCTGTATCAGGGAGAAACCTTGAGGGTAAAATGATCTCTTGATTGTCATATTTGCCAAACAAATCAAAATTCGCTTGTTTGTTTTCCTTCAGAAGTAAAGGCGACACCTTTACTTTGTATTCCGGAGTGATAGTAATATATCCTGATTCAAATGCCTTGTCGTGCAGTGCATTGATTGCAATGCCATTTCGGGGATTTAATCTATTTTTTTCATCCACTCCCCAAGGACGAATATGCCCGGCAATCAATAATTCTGTTTGGCTTATCCCTGTAATACAGCACGTGTTATTATACGAAGCTAAAATAGTGCTTCTAAAGAATGACTGATTTACCCGGACCTTTACAATGCGCTCTCTTTCTTTTCCTTCCTTGGGTAGGTCAAATTCAAGAATATCATTAATTTCTTCAACCGTTGAGTTTTGAAATTTAGCAAGAAGTTGCTCACTTTCGTAAGGTAGAGTGTCCCAATCGGAATAAAACTCATCCCAGATTTCCTTGTCCAATTTACTGGCATTTGATGCTCCCTTTATTCCTCTAGCCTGTAAGCTTGGATCAAGACTTGCAAAATTTACCAGTTTATACGCCACTGAACCGGGTGTTCTATTAATAAACTTAGCAAGTTTAAGCACTTCCGGATTATGACTGTGCAAGCGACCAAATGGCAACTTACAATATAGATTTATTGCCAAGATAAGCTCATTCCTTGTCCATAATCGTTGCCCTTTCTTCATTATGCAGCGTTGAGTGTTTTGTTATTAATTTCAGAGGGAGCCATACTGAGATTGTTGCGGGACGTTTCAAATTCCTGCTGTTTTTGTATTATAATATTTGAATTTATTCTCTGTGCAATCAAATTTGAACTGCACTGTTAACCAATTACCTATTGACAAAGCATATCCTTTTCTACTTCCAAAATATTCGCCACTATATGGGGTGATGTTTACGACAAGTAAATCATCTTCAATTCGAGCTGCAAAGATTTTTACGTGGGTTATTTTATTGTTATGCTTTTTGTAGATTTTTCTACTATTACTAGAAGTTAAGATGGTTACAGTCCGGGTTCCTACATACATTGGCAATTTGGTAGTGATTTCGTCAGTAGCTTCAATAATTATCTCTTCATCATTTGAATTTTCTGAGTCTAAAACTCTGTTATATTGGATTAACGCATTAAAGTATATGCTTGTCGAATCTGTTTGACCAAACAGATTGGCGAAGAATGCGATGGATATTACAAATCCTATTTTTTTCATAAATTCTGACTAATGTAAATCTTTGCATTTTGTAATCAGTGTGTTATGGATTCCGGTTTTCGTCAATTAAATTAAGCATTTAGTTAGTCTTGAGGTTAGCCAAGGAAGCTAATTTGCACTGGGAGAAATTGATAGGTTTGCTTTCATTCAATTCTGGACGGCTAATCTGGGGAATGCTCCACAACGTTAAGCAAACAAACTTTGGCGTTTCAAACCCTATACACATCCCCCTGCTTTTTCCGAAAACCCAGCCAAATCCTTGCGCCGGGTAAAGCTATGAAAAATACCTTATCGCAAAAACAATCACAGTGGTCAAATCCACGATGGATGGACGATTCCCCGATGGAAGATTCCTTGGTTTTTGAAGGATTTCAAGGCGGTATAAAGGCTGGAATCTTGGTGCGCAGGCACTGCAGATTAATTATTTTGATGCAAGAGCCCGCCTGCCGGCGGGCAGGCAAGAGCATACAGCAACAGTTTGTATGCTGAAAAAGCTGTTGAATCTGTGCCTGAAACACCATCTATTCTTCTGACTTTCCGCCTGTTCCTAATTCTTTGAAATTCCTACCGCTTATCACTTTTTTGCCGCTTTTGCGCTCGAGTTCTTTGCGGGCATTTCCAGCAACACTTCCACCTTCAATGGCTGCTTTTCGGTTATCGGTAAAACCCTGAGCATCTTTGTTTCGTGCTATTTCGGTAGTGGAAGCTTCGCCCAGCATAGAAAAAATGAGTTCGAGGTCGGTCATATGATCGCGCAGGTTCTCGGATGGTTTTTCCAGACCTTTCAGATTTTTGTATTGTGCAGGCGTTATTCCAAAAGTTGCTTTGGATATTTCAGCAGTAAGGATGGCATATTCCCTGCCTTCCTTTACGCCACGGATTTTCCATTCGTTGGTGAGTTCGTCGCGGACGGCAATACCCCGCATCCGTTTTTCAACCCACTCATCGCTATACCCTTTGGCTTTATAAATTTCGCGTGTACGTTTCGATGCCAGTTCGGGGTTTTCAATTTCTTCGAGGCGTTCGGCACCCACTTTTGCGAGCCAGCGTTTAAAGGGTTCGGCTTTGGGTGAGGGAATGGATTGGATAATTCTGAGTAGGCCTTCTGTATCAGCTGCCTGAACTCTTCGCTTTTTGCCATCAGCTGCGGTCATTTGAATGGGGGTACAAATTGTACCCCAGTTGGCGGACAGCTCGGCATCGCGGCTTCGCATTTTCTTTATGTATTGTTTAACATCAGCGCTATCGGTGAGAGCTTCGACTACATCCTGAACGGAAAAATACCATTTCTGCGATTCTTCGGCCCAAGCTGACCTTATTTGTTTGGATTGGAAGATTTTTATGTTCGCCATAATGCTATAATTAAAAACATTCAGAAAGAATAGTTTCCGGCTTCTATTTATCCCTTTGTGCCTTTCTGCAGGTAAGACCTATGGTATTTACATTCCCATTCATCAACGTACACTCTCTTCCCGAAAACCCTGCCAAATCCTTGCGCCGGGTAAAGCTATGAAAAAAACCTTATCGCAAAACCAATCACAGTGCTCAAATCCACGATGGATGGACGATTCCCCGATGGAAGAACTCTTGATTTTTGATGGATTTCAAGGCGATACAATGGCTGCAATCTTTGTGCGCAGGCACAGCCTACGCATAGCGGATAAATCCTGTTATGCTCTTGCTGTCTTTCGCCTTCACCCTATTCCAATTCACTTATGAAATCTGCCCAGCTGAGAATCTTTGTTTTGCTAATCTTACCTAATACCAGCAAATCATCATCCCCTGTAACTAAGTAATCCATCTTACCGTCAATTGCGAGATTCAGTAAGAAATTATCCTTCTTGTCGCGGCATTCATCCCTGTTTGTTGTTACTTCAACCAGCTTTCCATATCTATCAAAAAGGCTCAACAATTCAGATATCCTCTCCCCGGTAAAATATCTCTCAAATTTGGGTTTCTTAGCAACACTTAGGAATTCTTCAATTAATTCTTTCGAGAAAATCAGTTTAATTCTTCCTTCAAGTATATAATTGTCAATGTGTTCTAGTTTCTTTGAAATCAAAAAACTAATCCAAAGGTTTGTATCAAGGATAACCCTAATGCTTCTCATACCGAGCTTTTCTTACTGCCTCAACCTCCGATGCTATTTCATCCATAGTGGGAACATTATCTTCATCATTCCTGAAGCTGTCAAGCAGTTCTCTAAGCTCTGATTTTACCTGATCCTTCTTAATACGAATCAGTTTCAATTCAGCCAAGGCCTTCAGTAGTGCTTTGGCTTTTGGATTTAGTATGTCAATCCTTAGCGTTTCCATAGCATTCCTTTTCATCAAAGATACAACAACTGCAATTCACTGTTGCTTGACGATCCCTCGAATGAAGATTCCTTAATTTTTGATGGATTTGAAGGCGGCACAAAGGCTGGAGTCTTTGTGCGAATGCATAGCCAACGCACAGCAGAGCCTAAGATTTATAAGTCCGTAGCGAGGACGCTACGGACAGCAAAGAAATGAACAAGGTATAGCCAAGCTTTTTATTTGGTGTGCAAACACAGCCTACGCACAACAGATAAATCCTGTATGCTCTTGCTGTGTACTCTTGCTGACAGTTCCTGTATGCTCTTGCTCAATACTCTTGCTGATAATTCCTGTATGCTCTTGCTGTATGCTCTTGCTGTTTCGTACCTTGCGGCCGATTTCGGCTTACAGCCGGCAAAACACTGCAATGAGGCTTTTTCGATCAAAAAAGACAATGCTTTCCGGAGGCTCGGTGAACCAGCTCGCCTGGCAACGATTGCGCCGCAATCCCACCGCATTGCTCGCATTTGGCATCATAGGCCTCGCGCTCCTGGGCGGCATCCTCGGATATGCCATCACCCCCGACCCCAGCCCGATGGCCAACCGACAGCACCTGGAAATCAGCCTGAAACAGCCCGGATTCCAGACTCATATCCTTCAAATCAGAAAGAAAACAACCCAAAGCACTACGCCCTGGTACCGGGGAATGTGGCAGGGTTTTCCGGAATTGTATCAACACATCCCACTCGACACTTTCTATATTAAGGGCGATAGCCTTTACTACCGCGTCCTCTCCTCCCTTCCCGGCGCCCCGGCCGAAGGCATCCTGCTCCCTGAAGTTTTCCTTCCGGTAAAGGAGATCACAAAAAGCAGCGAAACGGAATGGGAAGCCCTCTTGATGGACGGCAGAGAGTTAGTGATTACAGACCCACAGATATCGGCTGCAATAAAGTCAAATGTGAAAGAAAAACGCTTCATTCTCGGCACCGATCGCTTCGGACGCGATATGCTCAGCCGCCTGATCATCGGAGCCAGGGTGAGTTTATCCGTAGGATTTATCGCTGTCTTCATCTCTCTGCTGATCGGGATCAGCCTTGGGGCAATGGCCGGATACTTCCGGGGCTGGATCGATGACCTCATCCTCTGGCTGATCAATGTGGTCTGGAGCATCCCTACCCTATTGCTGGTGATCGCCATCACTTTCGCCCTGGGCAAAGGATTCTGGCAGGTGTTTGTGGCCGTCGGGCTCACAATGTGGGTGGAAGTAGCCAGGGTGGTCAGGGGCCAGGTACTGAGCATTAGGGAGAAAGAATTTGTGGAAGCAGGCAGGGCCTTGGGATACGGCCATTTCCGGATCATCACCAAACATATCCTTCCCAATGTAATGGCGCCGGTCATCGTCATCTCTGCGGCCAATTTTGCCTCCGCCATCCTGATCGAAGCGGGCCTGAGCTTTCTCGGCATAGGCGTGCAGCCCCCAATGCCCTCCTGGGGCAGTATGATCCGGGAGAATTATGCCTACATCATCCTCGACAAAGCCTACCTGGCCATCCTGCCCGGAACCTGCATTATGCTCCTTGTATTGGCTTTTATGCTGCTGGGGAATGCTTTGCGCGATGCCCTGGATGTGCGCACCCAAACCATCTCCTGAGCCGCTAATCGTAGGCCTCGCAGGGGATATGCCTCTTTCTTTTCTTTTTTCCGACGCTGTTCAGCGAAGCAGGTGCTCCGTATCGCCCCCCTCCCCCTTTTCCACAACGCCCCTTCTCCAATGAAATATTGACTCCCACGTACACATCCGCCGAATTGAAGTGCTTCGGCTGATAGAGTGAACTCAGGTCATCCATCCCCACAGTAAGCCAGGCGAGCCTGAGATAAAAGCCCAGGCGGGGTGTATCAAACTCATAGAGGGAAAGCGGAAGCCCGGCCTCGAAAAAGCGGGTCTCGAGGCGGGGTACCACATAGAGCATTATGGGATGGCGAATCCAGGGTTCCTTGATTTTCAGGGGGTAATAGGCAAGGGTAGCCAGATAGAAGGCCCTGGAAAGTTTGGCATCCGCCTGAAAGGAGATCACGGAAGGCAAATAGAGGTTAAAGGTATAATCCTCGAGGGTGGCATTGGGCACCCCATAGAACTGGCTGGAAAGCTGATTGGCAAAATCGTAGGTGCTGCCAAAACGTGCCCGGTTGATGTAAAGCCAGTTGGCATCCTGGTTCTCTATTCGGTGCAGCATTGCATTCTCCCGGAATGACAGATAGCCTAAATCATTAATACTCAAACCTATTCTGAGCTTATAGTCGTGGAAGGGTGCGGCACAGGGACGGGTTGCCGCGCGTCTTCCCGATCGCGCAGCCGATTCGAGCAGGTAGTAGGTGAAGCCCAGATCCATCGAATAGCCATTGCCCAGGTCCAGGCCAAGCTCGGGAAGATACTCGTCGTTGGTATAATTGATGGGAAAAGCATATCCGTAGTGCATCGTCATATTCTCTGCCACCAGCAGACTGTCGTTGGGTACGATGTATTGCAAGTCATCGATATTGGCAAAAAAGCCAAAAGAAGGAACCAGGTAGTGCAGGCTTGCCCCTATGCTCAGCAATACATCCCGCTCCTGATAGAGGATACCTGCATAGGAAAAGCTGAAGTCGGCGGCCCCGGCAGCCGCCACCTGAATATCCGTGCCCGAATAATTGATGCCTTGCTGGGGGGCAAAATCAACGCCTTCGTAGGCAAATTTAGCGAGGTGTGAGGGAACATTATTGGCCGAAAGCCAGCTTCTGTATCCGGTGGACAGCGCCAGGGCGTGCTCACCCAGGTCGAGGTGAACCGAAGGCCCGCGCACACGAAGGTGCAGAAAGGCCCGCTTGTCGAAATCATTGTAGTCCGGACCGTAATCATCCCAGAAATCGTAGCCTTCAGGGGCGTATTCCTGCAAAGCGGGATTCGGGCTGATAAACTCAAAGAGGGCCGATTTCTCATTGCTGAGGTAGAGGTAATTGTTCCCCACAAACATTCCGGCAGCGCCCAGGTGGATGTTCAGGTAGGATTTTCCATTCACCAGGAGGGATGGGTTCTGGTCGGCCATCCCGATGCCATTGTAGTTTCCGGTGGAGAGCCCTGTTAAGTCCTGGGCCATCAAAAGCCCGGCTGCGAGCAGTTGTATTGCTATCCAGGTGAGCCTATGCAGGACTTCTATCATACCAGATTTATTCATCGAATGTGATCAACGTGCGTCGGTTAAAAGTAAACAAAGCCATTGGATCACGCAAGCGATTGAACAAATTTTCCGGTCAGGGGTATTATAGTCACATCAAAACACAAGAAAATGCAAACGACCCATCTTAAAGGAAATCCGGTACAAGTCTCCGGAGCAATGCCGGAAACCGGAACCCAGGTCCCCGGCTTCAAGTTAACCGGCACAGGCTTATCTGATCACGATCTTTCTGCCTTTTCGGGCAAGAAGCTCGTTTTGAATGTTTTTCCCAGCCTCGATACCGCGGTTTGCGCTGCATCGGTGCGCAAGTTCAACGAAATTGCAGCGGCCCAGTCTGATGCTGTGGTATTGTGCATCTCGCGCGACCTTCCCTTCGCCCATCAGCGCTTCTGCACCACCGAAGGCATTGAAAATGTGACCTCCCTCTCTGAACTCAGGGATATGAAATTTGGTGAGGATTACGGGCTGCGCATAATGGATGGGCCACTTGCCGGGCTGCTTGCCCGTGCGGTGCTTGTGTTGGACAAAGAAGGTAAAGTCATTCACAAAGAACTTGTTAACGAGATTACCCAGGAACCTGACTATGAAGCTGCCCTTGCTGCCTTGAAATAAGCCCGTTTCTGAAATACGTGTGAAGCGCCCGGATGGATTGACCAACAGAAATGTCACCTACATCGGGGCGCTTTCCCATTAAATAATCCTATATTTGCAGCCCCAAAAGGGGCTGTGGCCCTGAATGCGGATGTGGCGTAATTGGTAGCCGCGCCAGACTTAGGATCTGGTGCCGAAAGGCGTGGGGGTTCGAGTCCCTTCATCCGCACAAATTGAAGATCATATACCGGGAAAGACTGACTGTATGCATACATCGATGGAAGAAACCGGCCAATTGACGGCCAGGATTAAGATCAGAATTGAAGAGGAAGATTTTCAGCCAAAGGTTGAGGCAAAACTCAGGGAGCTGAAGCGCAGTGCTTCTATGCCCGGTTTTCGTACCGGAAAGGTTCCAACGGGAATGATTCGCCGTATGTACGAGAAAAGCGTGCAGGTAGAAGAAGTGGATAAGTTGCTTAGCGAAACGCTTTCAGACTATCTGCGGGAAAAAGAGCTGAATATATTGGGATATCCCCTTTCCAATGAAAAGGAATCACCGGAGGTGAACTGGGAGGAAAAGGCCTTTGAATTCTGGTTTGACATTGGTCTGGCTCCTGAAATCGATCAGGATTTGGGAAGCATTGAGGGCCTCGTTATGTATGAGGTGAAAGCAGAGGGCAAGCAAGTGGAAGAAACCATCGAAAATCTTCGCAATACACACGGAGATGAAATCGAGGTGGAAGTGTCAGAAGAAAAGGACATTATTTACGGGACAATCATAGAATTGAATGAGGCCGGGGAAATCAAAGAAGATGGGATATCCCACAGCACCACTCTTCTTCCGGAAAAGGTGAAAGATGAGGATATCCGCCTGCTTTTTATTGGATTGAAAGTGGATGAAACCATTGTATTTAATCCTGCCAAAGCCGCCGGTGGCAACATCTACGAGCTGGGTTCGATGATTGGGATGCCTGCCAAAGAAGCCGCGGAAGTCAGCTCCGATTTTCGCTTTACGGTCAACAAAATTGCCCGCAAAGGAACAGCCGGGATGAATGAAGCTTTCTTCCTGAAAATCTTTCCAGGAGAAGAAAGTATGGACGAAGAGGCCTTTCGGCAAAAGGTGCGTGAAGAGATTGAAAAACAGCTTCAGGACCAGGCCAGGCGCTACTCGCTTGCTAAAGCGCTCGACAAGCTTGTAAACAGCGAAAAAGTACCCTTGCCTGAAGATTTTTTGAAACAATGGCTGATGCGTTCACCCAAGAACGAAATGAGTGAAGAAGAGATGGAGAAGCAATTCCCCGGATTTCTCCGCTCAATGCGGTATCAGGTACTCCAGGACAATCTGATGGACTTTTATGAGGTGGAACTCACTGAAAAAGACCTCCGGCTGCACATACAGGCTCTGATGCGCCAGCAGTTCGGGATGGGCAGCGAAGAAACGGAAGAAGAACTTGATCCGATGTTCGAACCGCTGATCGACAGCATTTTGAAAAACAAAGAAGAAGTGGAGCAGTTTAAAGATCAGCTGGTGGAGAAAAAATTCACCGCCTTACTCCTGGAAAAACTGAAATTTGAACATCAATCGATTACAGCCAGTGAATTAGAGAAAATGATCATCGAAAACAATAAGAAAGATGAATAAGGACGAATTCAGAAAATACGCCACCCGGCACCTGGGGATCAGTGGTACCGCACTGGATCAGTATGTCTCCATCAGCAACAGTTACATCTCCCCTACCATTATTGAGGAGCGCCAGTTGAATATTGCCACAATGGATGTTTTCTCCCGCTTGATGATGGACCGCATCATCTTTCTGGGTGTGCCCATCGATGATTACGTAGCCAATATCATTCAGGCACAGTTGCTCTTCCTTGATTCCGTAGATTCGAGCAAGGATATCCAGATATACCTGAATACCCCGGGTGGCTCGGTGTATGCCGGCCTGGGCATCTACGATACAATGCAGTATGTGGCTCCGGACGTGGCCACCATCTGTACCGGAATGGCGGCTTCGATGGGAGCTGTTTTACTGTGTGCCGGACAAAAAGGCAAAAGAACAGCCCTGAAACATTCAAGGGTACTGATCCATCAACCAATGGGCGGAGCCAGCGGGCAAGCTTCAGACATAGAAATCACCGCAAGGGAAATTCAGAAGCTAAAGAAAGAACTCTACGAAATCATCGCCTTGCATAGCAGCCAGGATTATGAGAGAATTTGGAAGGACAGCGACCGCGATTACTGGATGACTGCGGAGGAAGCCCGGAAATACGGAATGATTGACGAGGTGCTTTCCGGAACGAAAAAGAAAACCAGCTAAAGATGGCTAAAACGGAAGAAAGGTGTTCTTTTTGCGGTCGCAGCAAGCGGGATACCAATATGCTGATCGCTGGTCTGAACGCCCACATCTGTGACCACTGTATATCGCAGGCTCAGCATATACTGAGTGAAGAACTGGGCAGCAAGAAAGAGGACGCCTTCTCCGATTTAGTACTCCTGAAACCCATCGAGATCAAAAACTATCTCGACCAGTACGTCATCGGCCAGGATGAGGCGAAACGCATCCTTAGCGTGGCGGTGTACAACCATTACAAACGCATCGGTCAGGAGAATAAAAAGTCTGCAAAAAAAGAGAATCAGAGCGGGAACAAGGCAGAAAGCAAGGAAGAGGATGAGATTGAGATTGAAAAGTCCAACATCATCATCGTGGGCGAAACCGGTACCGGTAAGACCTTGCTGGCTCGTACCATAGCCCGGATGCTCCGCTTGCCATTCTGCATTGCCGACGCCACAGTGCTCACGGAAGCAGGATATGTGGGCGAAGATGTGGAAAGCATCCTTTCCCGCCTGCTGCAGGCTTCGGATTACAATGTGGCTGCCGCTGAAAAGGGCATCGTTTTTATTGATGAAATCGACAAAATTGCCCGCAAGAGCGACAATCCCTCCATCACCCGCGATGTGAGCGGCGAAGGGGTACAGCAGGCCCTGCTGAAATTGCTGGAGGGTACCGTGGTGAATGTTCCGCCCCAGGGAGGAAGGAAGCACCCGGAGCAGAAAATGATCCAGATCAATACCAAAAACATCCTTTTCATTTCAGGCGGAGCCTTTGACGGGATAGAGAAGAAAATCGGCCAGCGAATGAATACCAATATGATTGGCTACGGAATGGGGAAAATTCGGGAAAGCATCGACCGCAAAAACCTGATCCGTTACGTGGCTCCCCAGGATTTGCGCAGCTACGGACTCATTCCCGAAATCGTAGGTCGCTTTCCTGTAGTCACGCACCTGAATCCGCTGGATCAGGGCAGCCTGCGGCAGATCCTTACAGAGCCGAAAAATGCCCTGACCAAACAATACCGGAAGCTCTTTGAGCTGGATGGCATCGAATTGATTTACGATGATGCGGTACTGGATTTTGTGGTTGAAAAAGCCATTGAATTCAAGCTGGGGGCACGCGGCCTGCGCTCCATTATGGAAGCCTTAATGACGGACGCAATGTTTGAGTTGCCCTCATCCCCGAAAACCAAGAAATTCCGACTGAGCCTGGAATACGTCCGGAAAAAGCTCAGCAACGATCATTTGTCTCAACTCAGGGTTGCCTGATTTCCCTGTATACATTTCTTATTTTTGCACCATAGCCTGGCATATCATTTGCTAAAATGGCCCTATGCGCAGATCATTCATCATATTCCTCTTTGTATTAGTCGGGCTTGCAACAAGCCTGCCCTTGCTGGCGCAGCAAGCGGAACCCACGATTGCGCGTCTGACCGTACACAACGGAGACACAATGCCCCTGATCAACCTGCCTGAGGTGTGGATATGGGGGCCGATTGAGTTTAAGAACAAATCTGAAGAAAGAAAATACAACCGCCTGATCCGCAACGTCAAACGGGTTTACCCCTATGCCAAGCTTGCCGGAAAAATGCTGAGGGATTATGAAGAAATCCTGATTGCTGCAGAGTCTGATGCGGAACGCAGAAGGATTATGCGGCGGGCTGAAGCAGAGCTCAAAGAAGAATACAGTGATGAGCTGAAACGCCTGACCTTCAGCCAGGGGCATATTCTCATCAAATTGGTGGACAGGGAAACAGGCAATTCAACCTACAGCCTGCTCGAGGAGCTCAGGGGCAAGTTCCTGGCCTTCTTCTGGCAGAACTTTGCCCGCCTCTTCGGATACAACCTCAAAGATAAATACGATCCCACCGGAAGGGACAAAGACATTGAGAACATCGTACTGATGATAGAATCCGGTGTACTGTAAACCTACTTTCCCCTACCCTGCAGGATGATCAGGGCGGTATAGATCAGAATCTTGAAATCCATTGCCAGCGACATATTCTCGATATAGAGAATATCATATTTCAGGCGCTCAATCATCTCATCCACATTGGAGGCGTAGCCGTACTTTACCTGGCCCCAGGAGGTGATTCCCGGTTTGACCTTGTGCAGCAGACGGTAGTGGGGGGCACGCTCGACGATCTGATCGATGAAAAAGTCCCTTTCCGGTCGCGGGCCTACCAGCGACATATCGCCTTTCAGCACGGAATAGAACTGCGGGATCTCATCCAACCTGACTTTCCTCAGAAATCTTCCGATCGGAGTAATGCGCTCATCGTAGTCGGAGGAAAGCCTGGGCACTCCGTCCTTTTCCGCATCGATATACATTGAGCGGAATTTGTACATCGTAAAGGGCTTTCCCCTGTATCCCACCCTCTTCTGGGCATAGATCACCGGGCCGGGAGAACCCAGCTTCACAGCCATACCGACGATCAGATAGGCAGGGAACAGGATGATCATACACAAAATGGAAACCACCACATCGATACCCCGCTTGAGGTGCTGTTGCCAAACCGGCATCAGGTCGGGGGAAATCTGAATCAGAGGGGCGTGAAAAATACTGGTCATCTTAACCGATCCCAGCAGAAAGTCTTTCATATCCGGAATGATCTTAATGACAACCGAGGTATCCTCCAGTTTTGAAATGATGTTTTCCAGGGTACGATGCTCGGATGGTTCAACTGCAATGATCACCTCCTCCACATTGTGCTCAGCGACAATCTTCTTCAGATCACGGGAATTGCCGAGATAAGGCAGATAATCATCCAGGCTGTTTTCGTCCGTTTCCACTACATCCACAAAGCCAACGAAAAGATTGCCGCTGGGCTTCTCCTGATTTTCAAGTTCCTGATAGGCACTCACCGCCTTTCCATTGCTTCCCACGATGATGGTGGGAAATCCGATTTCTTTGCGATGAATCTTCCTGACAATAGCAGAAGTCAGGTAAAGACGAAAAGCATAGGTCAACCCAAAATGGAGCAGGTAAAGGATGAGGAAGGAATGATAATACGACTTGTAGCTGATGATCACGTCGTCCAGGATCAACACAAAAAAGATGAGGGTCACACCGATCAGGGTCGTGAGCATCGTCTGGCCCAGCTCACGCAGCCTGGATTTGCGGTAGATTTTGCGGTAAGTACCTAAAAGAAGGTAAAGCAATAACCAGCAAATCGGAATCAGGAATACGCCGATATAGAAATTCGGATCGGAGAAAACAATATCCAGCCTTTGGAGAAGGTCATACTCAACCAGTGATTTACGATACAGAAAGAAAAAGGCCCAGGCTATCGCAGCAGCCAGAAAATCGGCTACCACATATTTAATCACTTGTAAGGTTTTATTCATTCCCGCCCCTTCTTAAAAATGCACCAGTTTAAGATTGTCAATTAAAATTTCCGCCTCGCTGTATCCTGATTCAAGATTGGCTCTGAAATACACCTTGTAATTACTCACACCGCTTTGCCTGCTCACGGTTGCACCCACATTCACATATACCTTCTTCCATTCATCTGTAATATTCAACACCAGTATTTCCAGGACATTGGTCGAACCTGATGCATTGGCGATCAGTCCGACCACAAAAGGATGGTCTGTTTTAAAATCCAGCTCGAGATAAGTTGGCGTCAGCCCGCCGGGAAGTTTAAAGGCATTCACTGAGATTCCGTGATAGGCCTTTCTGGACTCATCCAGCACAATTCTGCCGGAAGAAATGCCTTCATAGACCTTTTCCGGATCATCGGTCTTCATCAGGGCAGTATCACTGAAGCTGAGGGATTCGATGGATAAGCCCGGCCGTTCGAAATCCTCAATCCAGGCAAACTTTGTTGCTTCCTTATAGGTGGTGCTCAGCAAAAGGGTATCCACCACTGCCGGCGTGAGGGAAACATTCAGCACTGTTTCTGTATAAAATGGATAAGCGATACGGGTACTCGCAATGCCATTGATTTTAATCCCCGGACGGATCGTCAGCTTCTGATTGCCACTGGCCAGCACAGGAAAAGTTACGGGCAACTCATAAATCCCCTGGATATCGTCGTTCAGGTACACCCAGGCATCGGTAATGTTGTGCGAAGCTGTTCCCTGGTCGAAATTGCTAATGAGCGAATAGGAAGGAATATGAAGGTAGGAAGGGATATCTTCCTCAGGATTAATGATTTCGCAGGAAGAAAAAAGCAGTGACCCGGCGAAAAGGATAAGAATGTGAATATACTTGCATTGGTAGTCCTGCTTCATAAAGCGGGATGGATTGGGTTTTGGAACAAGGCACATCAACGGGCTGCTCAGGGCAAAATTGCCGGTATCGAAAAAAAAAACCAGATTACATCTTCGCCAGAATCTGATGAGCCAGTTTCAGGGCATTGTAGCCATCCTCTATGGTGACCATAGGGGTCTTATCGAGCATTACTGCATCTGCGAATGTCTCCAGCTCAGTTTGGATGGCATTTATGGGATGCACTTGAGGCTGAGAGATACTGATTTTCTTGCTCCCTTTTCCTTCGCCCAGATCCAGAACCATTGCAAAGGGATCCTCTGCTCCTTCTGGCATATCTTCCATTTGCACGATCTCGACTTTTTTGTCGAGGAAGTCGACGGAGATATAGGCATCGCGTTGAAAGAAGCGTGATTTGCGCATATTTTTCAGAGATATCCGGCTGGCGGTGAGGTTGGCCACACAGCCGTTTTCGAACTCTATGCGTGCATTGGCAATATCCGGTGTATCGCTCACGATCGACACTCCGCTGGCGTGCACGCGGCGCACATTGGACTGCACCACACTCAGCACGATATCCAGATCGTGGATCATCAGGTCGAGCACCACCGGCACATCGGTTCCCCTGGGGTTGAACTGCGCCAGGCGATGTGTTTCTATAAACATTGGTTTGTGCAGAAAAGGCGAAGCGGCCATAAAAGCCGGATTGAATCTTTCCACGTGTCCCACCTGAACTTTCACATCTGCTTCTGCTGCAATTTTCATCAATGTTTGTGCTTCTTCAGGGCTGGCCACCACCGGTTTTTCGATAAACACGTGGCGAAAAGCTTTTAAGGCTTTGGAGGCACAATCAAAGTGGCTTACCGTGGGGGTTACAATATCCACCACATCTACTGCTGCAATCAGGCTGTCAATATCCGGGAAAGCACTGACGCCGTATTCCCGGGCTGCCCTGGCCGCTGCGTCCGGGTCAGGGTCATAAAAACCACAGAGTTCGTACTTATCGATCAGTTGAATGCATTTCAGGTGGATCCGGCCCAAATGACCCGCTCCCAATACTCCAATCTTCAGCATTTGCAAGGTTTTTTGCAAATGTACAGTATTTTTGTGCCTTCCATATCACGGCAGATGCACCAAAAGATACTAGAAGACACATATCGACACAGGGGTTTGCGACGCAAGCTTATCGACCAGATCACGGTCAAGGGAATTACAGACAGAGCCGTATTGGATGCTATGAATGCGGTTCCGCGCCATTATTTTTTTGATTCTTCTTTTCTGGAATTCGCTTATGCAGACAAGCCCTTCCCCATTGGTTCAGGGCAAACCATCAGTCAACCTTATACTGTAGCTTTTCAGACAGCATTGCTGCAGTTGGAAGCGGGGATGAAAGTATTGGAGGTAGGCACAGGTAGCGGCTATCAGGCAAGCATTCTGGCAGAGATGGGCGCCAAGGTATTCAGTATTGAAAGACAAAAGAACCTATACACCCGCACCCGGGATTTTCTTCCTCGCCTCGGTTATGTGATCAAAACCTTTTACGGAGATGGCTACAAAGGACTGCCCGCTTTTGCTCCCTTCGACCGCATTCTGGTCACCGCCGGAGCACCGGTCATTCCCGAAGCCCTCAAGGAGCAGCTCAAACCCGAAGGTATCCTGGTGATTCCCGTGGGTGAGGAAATTCAGAAAATGTATCGGATTATTAAAGGGGCTGACGGACAATTCACGGAAGAAATGCACGGAAGCTTCCGCTTCGTCCCCCTATTGCAGAAAAAAGCGCAGGATTAAGGAGCGGAGATCGTCGCCCTGATCGACCGAAAGATATGCAATGCGGTAGTGAGGCTTTCCAGGTCATCGTATAAAAGACCGTCCTTGCCGGAGTGATGACTTCTCCCTGCTGCTTCCAGCTGCTTCCATTTTTCCGGCTCAGCAGGATCAAGGGTGGTAACATACACTACAGCAGGCTGGGCAGAAGTTTTGTAATCCTCATCGCCGGGATAACGGACATTGGTCCAGTATTGGTTCCAGTCCCAGCTCTGGTTCACCTCTACGAATATTTTTATTGCTTCCTCCGAATACTGATCCAGTTTAGCCCTGAGCAGAAAACTGCCGCCAGGCGTGGCTCCGGTATAGGCATCCGCCAGGGGTGCTTCCGGTTCCGGGATATATAAACCATCGGATGCCCGGATACCTCTTTGGTGTCCCCAGCGAGGTAAGGCTGCTGGCCTTCTTCTTTCTCCGGGAGCCCACTTGCCTTCTTTTGCCTTACCGTGACGGAAAATCCCGGTGGCTATGCTCTCAGCCACATAGAGAGGCTGCAGGTAATTTCCATCCATATCCTCTACCCATACAGCCATCAGCGGATGATTGTGGGATGGTCCGGTCAGCAACTCCAGGCTGATCCATTGCCCCTGCCCTTCCGGATTGCTTAGCAGGGAGGATACTTCTGTGTGTTCCTTTGCCGTTTCAGCTGGGGGTTTACAGGAAAACAGCAGAAAAGATAAACCGATAAAAATGAGTGTACTTGCTTTCATCTTCCTTAAAATTCTATCATTATACCTAGGGTGGGCAATACGGTTCCGCTTCGCGACTCCAGGTAGCGCAGCTGATAACGCTGCTCCTCCAGAGGAGCCGAAGGATTTACGATAAGCGGTATCCCGTTCTCATCACGGTTGAAAATAATGGGCTGCTCGTCAGCCTGAAAATTGTACAGATTCTGAATATCGAGATACACCATCAGCGACCATTTGTCGAAGAAGTATTGCTTATCCACACGAACATCCAGTTGGTGAAAAGGTTCCAGTCTCAGGGTATTGAAACGGTCGTAATCCAGATACCCCATTCCCCTGGCATCCCAGGCAAGGCGGTTGGATGACAAGACTTCATCGTAAGGCGTATAGGGTGACCCGCCAATGAAACGCCACTTGGCACCCACATCCCAATTGCGTTTCAGGGTACGGGTCAAGGTCATATTCAGCAGGTGCTTATTATCCCAGGCGGTGGGAACATAGGATCCGGCTTCATCTTTAAATTCACTGCGAACCAGGGTATAGGAGAAGATCACATTGAAACCGGCAAGGTCGCGCTCCCGGAAATACACTTCCATTCCATAAGCACGGCCAATTCCGGTCGAGCGCACTTCCTCATCACCATAAGTACCAAAATCTCCCCCTTTGGATGCAAGAGCCACCCTGTCCTGCACAGAGAAAGGATAGTCGGAATACTGCTTAAAAAAACCTTCCAATGTAAGTCGTGCATCCTCTGAGGGCAGGTATTCTATGCCCGTGACATAATGATCCGAACGAATGTATTTCAAGCCATTGGTTTTGTTCACCAGTACCCCTTCCATATCTTTGTATCCCAATGTGGTATAAGAAGGACGCTGATAATAGATACCCGTATTGGCATTCAGGTATAAGTTCTCATTAAGGGCATAACTACCGGAAATGCGCGGCGAAAGCTGCCGCAGAGGCTGCTGCATTTCCTTATTGTAATCGCTTCCATCCATACGGAGCCCCAAACTCAGCGTCAGCCGCTCATCCAGATAGCTTCTGCTCATTTGTGCATTGGCCTGGTATGCAAGCACATTGATACGCGTGTCGTAGCTGAGGGTATCCAGTATCTCCTGAAAAAACTGCTGACGAAGGGTATTGTTGGTATAGCGTCCGATCTCCATTCCTGCGCCATAGGTCAGTTTGTATTTACCAATGCGCTGAAGACGTTCAAAGCGAAGTTTATTTTCACTCTCTTCCGACACATAATCGAAGGTGCGGGGCAGTGATTCATTGTTGTTGCGGTGCTTATAGGCAACATTATTGAGGTGGGAACGGCTCAGCACCCAGGTATCAAAACCATTGTCCCGAAAATGACGGTAACGGGCGCCCAAAGTGTAGCTCCATTGCTTATTAACAGGCAGAAAGTCGAGGATATACTGCTGTCCTTCATCCGGATTCCGGAGTCCGGTGTTCAGGCTGAAGTCATCCAAAGCACCCAAACCGATGATACTGAGCTCGTTTTTCTGGTTGAATCTGATTTTGTATTTAAACTGAGCGTCGTTATAGGTGGGAAGGAAGGGCAGGCCGATCAGGTCGAAAAGAAACTGGAGATACGAACGGCGAACTGAAAAGATCAGGGAGCTGTTGTCGCTGATGGGACCTTCGGCACTCAAAGCCAGATCCGTAGCACCCAATGTAGTTCTGAAGTTGAACTTATCCGGATTCCCGTCAATCTGGCTGAAACTAAGCACAGAGCTCAGGGCATCTCCCCGGGAGGCAGGGAAAGCACCGGAGTAGAAATCGACTTCGCGAATGAAGTCGACATTGAGAATTCCCACCGGTCCCCCGCTGGCTCCCTGGGTAGAGAAGTGATTGATGTACGGGATCTCGATTCCATCCAGGTAAAAAGCATTTTCAGAAGGCCCTCCTCCTCTGACAATCACATCATTACGAAAAGACACAGACTGTGATACACCGGGAAGGGATTGAATGACCTTGGAGATATCGCGGTTAGATCCCGGACTTTTCTCTATCTCATCAATTCCCAGGGTGCGCATTGAGACCGGACTTTCCTCCAGCCGGCGAAACGGAGAAGCTTTCACCACCACGGTCTCCAGCTCAACTGTCCTGGGCTGCATCTTAATCTCTACAAAAACGGTTTTGGCGTTGGTTACCAGAAAGGATTCCGTAATCACATCCTCGTGGCCGATGGAAGAGGCGCGGAGCTTAATGAAGCCGGGCTCCAGACCGGTAAAGCTGAAATCTCCTTCCAGGTCGCTGGTGCTTCCAATGGTCGGCTTTTCCCATACTACAATGTTGGTAAACGGAAGGGGCTCATTGGTTTCGGCATCCACGACCCTTCCTTTGACTATGCCGCTTTGCGCCAGAGACTGCAAGGGCAGGAAAAGGAGCATTGCGATGTATAACAAGCAGTTGTTTCTCATTTCGGGTGGATTTGAGGAAGAAACAATAAGAAAGCTGGAATGTTCTGGTCATCCGCTTTGCCAAGGCGGAGATGCGTGACATAAAACAGAGTAAATAATTAAATATCAGGCAGAAGAAAACAGTCCTCCCTGCTCACTTATTCAATCCCGGCGAAGTGTTTCATAAACTGGACCCGCTCGTAGGCAGCAGGGTTATCCGCTTTTTTGACACTCATCTTACCCATAAAGTCATCCAGTTTTTTAAAGCCCTGATGCTCCATCCAGTCTTCCAGTTCCTTCAGCATCCCCGGAATAATTTCGAAGCCATTCTTATAGAATGCCGAGGCAATCTGCACGGCCCTGGCTCCTGCCAGCAACTGTTTGATGATGGCTTTACCATCGTGAATACCGGTTGAAGCCGCGATATCGCAATGAAGGCGATCTGATAGCATTGCCACCCAACGCAGGGATAGGGCCATCTCTTCAGGATGACTGAAAACGTTCGTTGCGGTTACTTTGAATTTTTCAATATCAATATCCGGAGAGAAGAAGCGATTAAAAAACACGATTCCGTCTATGCCTGTCCAGGAGAGTTTAAGGGCCGTTTTAGCCAGACCTGAAAAATAATTACTGAGTTTGACGGACAAAGGAATGCTCAGCTGCTTTTTAACCTTGTTCACAATGTCAAAATACACCTTTTCATTTTCTTCCCCACTCTGATAGGGATCGGAGGGAAGGATGAAGATATTCAGTTCCAGTGCATCCGCACCGGCATCCTCTATCTTTCGGGCAAAGGAGATCCATTCGGAGGCAGAGACACAGTTGATACTGGCAATGACAGGAATAGTGGCTTTCTGCTTGGCCTCGCGGATCAGCTCCAGGTATGCATCCACTTTGTTTTCCCTGGAGTAATTATGAATATAATCCTCCGCTTCAGGATAATAATTCCCGCTATGAGATTCATTGATGGTTTTACTGATTTCAAAGCGGATTTGTTCTTCAAACAATGATTTCAACACCACGGCAGCCGCCCCATTCTTTTCGAGATCAAGAATATGAGCCACGGAATTGGTTAAACCCGAGCTGCCGGCGATAATGGGGTTTTTTAGCTTCAATCCCATATAGGTGGTAGAAAGATCGGCCATATCTGTTCGTTTTTTGTGGTTATTAGGCTCTTCAGATAAGAAAACAAAGTTAGCCATACATTTGAATTATCCTACCCTGAGGGCAGGGGAAGACAAGGTTTGTTCGCCCTTTGTGAGCGGGATAAGGGTGTTTTTTTGCTTCAAATATCCGACAGATTAAATTGCGGTGAGGGGACTTGTCTGAAGAAGACGAAATCAGGGTTTCTGCCTTCCCTGAAGGATCTGTCGCTGCAACTCCTTGTCGGACAATATTTCTACTGACTTGACAAAAGCAGGGTCATCCTGCATAAAAACAAAAAAGAATGCATCCGTTCCGTATAGATTCTGTGCGATTAGAGCCTTCACACGGGTTTGAATAAAAGGGGCGGAATGCTTCCAAGCCCCTTCATCCCGCTCAATGTCTTTCTCTTCAGCCAGATTAAGCAAAGCCTCCTGCATTGCTTCGTTCAGATGAAATCCGGAGAGAAATGCCTCCTTTCCCGGATACTGTTCCAGCAAGTCCGGCCTGTGGGTTTCCACATATTGCAAGACCCATTCATTCAATACACCTGCCCTGACCAGGTCTGCAAAATAATCAGAATAGGATGCCGAGTCCCAGGGAACAAAAACATCGGGCATAATGCCTCCACCGCCATACACCGGACGGCCGTTTTGGGTATGGTAGCGGAGCGAATCAGGGAAGCGGATGGAGTCGGGATTAAGAAGTTCTCCGTGCTCATAGCGGCGCAAGAAGTCATTGTAATACTCTTCAGAGCCATTCTCGTAAGGCTTCTGAATGGAGCGTCCGGAGGGCGTGTAATAGCGGGCGGTGGTCAGGCGGATAGCAGAGCCGTCGGTAAGCGGGTACTGCTTCTGCACCAGTCCTTTCCCAAAAGAACGGCGGCCAACAATAATGCCCCTGTCCCAGTCCTGAACCGCTCCGGCCACGATTTCTGAGGCCGAGGCCGATCCTTCATCCAGGAGGATGACCAGATCACCCTTTTCGAAACGTCCCAGAAAGGTGGATTTCATTTCCTGGCGCGGACTGCGCAATCCCTGGGTATAGACGATCAGCTTTCCTGATCCAAGATAGTCGTCGGCCAACTCAACCGCAGCATAAAGATATCCTCCGGCATTGCTGCGCAAATCAAGGATGAGCTTTTTCATTCCCTCGCTCTTCAAATCCGAAAGAGCAGTGTGATATTCCCTGATGGTATTCTGGGCAAAGCGGTTCAGTTTAATATAGGCAATATCATCGCGCACAAGAAAAGCCGCATCGAGGCTGGTAATTGGTATCTTATCACGGATAATCTCATAATCCCGGATTCCAGAAATCCCGTTTCGCCGGATCCCAACCACAACCCTGGTTCCCCGCTTGCCCCGCAAACGGTCCATCACAAATTGATTGTCAACCTTTTTTCCTGTGGCATCCTCTCCATCGATGGACACAATTCTGTCTCCGGCTCGGATACCCAACTTTTCCGACGGCCCTCCACTGATGGCTGCAATCACCCGGATGGTATCTTTAAAAACCTGAAACTGTACTCCAATGCCTTCGAAATTACCGCTCAGCTCCTCATTCATTTCCTGCAATTCATCCGTTGATATGTATGATGAATGTGGATCGAGGCTTTCCAGGATACCCAGCACGGCCTGCTCGGTAAGCATATCCAGATCGGTGCTGTCCACATAAGCCATCTCGATGTAGGAGAGCAGGGCCGCCAATTTGTCGGCTCCCTGACGGGGAGTCATCTGCTGGGAAAAAAGCAAGGAGCAGAGCAAAAAGCCCGAAACAAGAGCCAGGATTCGTTTGTTTAACATAGATTCGCAAATAAGTGACCAAATATAGAAATTTAGGGCACGGTATTCGAAAGCCCGTCGGTGAGTGATGACCATAGAACAAGAGAAACCCAGATTGTTTGCCGCTTTATTGATTCCCACCCTTTTGGTGGTGCTGATGTGGGCTGCGGAAAGCTTTGAAATCCTGAGTGGCATCAGCCTGATTCCGCTGGGTATCTATCCACGACATTGGGAAGGCATTCTCGGGATAATCACGGCTCCCCTGGTGCACAGCGACTGGTCGCATCTGGGTGCCAATACCGTGTCTCTCTTCGTTCTGCTTGCAGCCCTGTACTATTTCTACCGTGAGCTGGCCTCCCAGGTTTTTGTCCAACTCTGGTTTATTAGCGGCTTATGGGTATGGCTGGGTGCCCGGGAATCCTGGCATATTGGAGCATCAGGACTGGTGTATGGCCTGGCTGTCTTCCTATTTGTCAGTGGGTTGGTACGCAGAGACTCTCGTTTATCGGCCCTCTCCCTTTTTGTCGTATTTGCCTATGGGAGTCTGGTTTGGGGTATCTTCCCCGACTTCTTCCCGGAGAAGAATATCAGTTGGGAAGCCCATCTGGCAGGCTTGCTGGCAGGCTTGGTGCTGGCCATATATTACAGGCAGAAGGGGCCAAAGAAACCCAGGTACAGCTGGGAATGGGAAGAGTTGGAGGAATTGGAGGCGGCCGCAAACAATACAGCGCATCCCGAGAGTGTGGTGAAGGAGCCGGAAGAGGCCACCCCTGCTCCTGAACAGACGCACCTGAATGATGGCATCAGGGTGAAGTACTATTACCGGAAAGATACAGACCCATCGTGAAAGATTCTCCCACCCGTAAAGGATGAATACTGGCCTTATGCACGACTAAGCCACAGCCTGTCATACAACCAGAGCAGGACAGCAGTGGAAACCCCAATGCCCGTAAACACCATCCATATCTGATAGGGCTGATAGCTTTCCCAGAGAAATTGTGTCAGTCCGGCCTGATCCATTCCCATCGCATCTGCAGCCGCCTGCAGGTAGGCATTGCTGGAGAAGGATTCAGAAGGAGCCTGGATATCCAGTCCTCTTTTTGAGACTTCCAGCTGCAAAAGGTGGATTTTGTCTGCCATTCGTGTATAGGTCCCCCCTGAAAGCAAGCCTGCAAAAAAATTCCCCCCGGCTACGGGCAAAAAGGAGGCACCGATATAGAGTGCCGTTTTTCCCTCTGGTGCAATTTTGCCGACATACTCAGTGATTTTGGGTGAACTGGCCATCTCACCCAGGGCAAAGACGAGAATGGTGGCAAAGAGAAAAATGCCATCATTGAACATAAAGCTCAAACCGATACCGATAGAGCTGATGAAGATGCCGCCTATCATCGCATTCAGCGGCTTAAAGCGCATCACCCACCAAGAAACCAGTATCTGAAGCAGCACAATGTACATCGCATCAATATTCGTCATCAATTCCGGGGGGATGGTGCCTTCAGGGGTACCCAGCGAACGGGCAAGGGCAGGAGAAACCCCCGCAATCATCCGGTACACTGAGGAAGTATCAACCCATTGATCGATAAATACCGGCAGGGTATAGAAAAGCTGGTTGTACATCGTCCAGAAACCGATGATCAAAAGCAAAAAGACCAGAAAGCGGAAGTCCCTCAGGGCTTCATAAATATTCAACAACACAGTACGTAACTCCTGTAAAAGCGGGCGCTTTTCCACTTTCAGTACCGGCATCCGGAAAAAGAAAAGCACCAAAAGCAGATTGACCAGGATGACCAGGGCCGACATATTAAATACCCATTCCCAACTCAGTAAGCGAAAACGGGAAGCGAAAACAGGACCGATAAAAGCCCCCAGGTTAACCATTAAATAGAAGATCCCAAACCCGATGGATGAGGTCAGGTCGTCGGTGGTCTTGCTCACCGTGGCTGCAATCACGGGCTTAAACAGGGCCGCACCAATCGCCACCCATACAAAGACCAGGTACATAGCCAGGTATGTGTTCACCTGCCCCATCAGGTAATACCCTGTGGCAAGGATGAGGTAGGCAATGATCAGCGTAGAGCGGTAGCCGAAGCGATCAGCCAGGGCCCCGGTAAAAACAGGCAATACATAAAGAAGGGCTACCACACTGCCCATCAGCATTCCCTTCTGTGACTGCGTAAAACCCAGTGCTCCGGTATCAATGGAACCGGTAAGGTATAAAGCCAAAACCATAAACATCCCATACCAGGACCAGCGCTCCAGCAGCTCCATAGTATTGGCAACCCAGAAAGCCCTGGGAAAGCGTTGAAACACACGACTGATTCTACTCATAAAGTGAAAAGTATAAAATCATTCCAGGCTGAGAAGTTAATCCTTGACACAGCGTACAGAGAAAGCATTGACTTTCTGAAATGCGCCCCGGTAGGCTCCATCCTGGGGTGCATCAAGAAAACGGGCCATTGCACTTACGGTATCTACAGACTGGGAGGTCCAGAACATTGCATTGCTCCCCTGCCCTACTGAAGTGCCACCGGAACCATAGGTTCCTCCGGCTGGCAAGGCATTAAAAAACAACTGATTACTACCATTTCCACCCTGCGACCAGCCACTGGCAGATTTGAGCACCTTAGCTGCATCCAGTCCGCGAAAACCGGTGCTGTCCCATATTCCGGCCAGGGTATCATATTGGGTGTCTGCCATCCCCTCCAGGTGCTTGTAATCCTCATCGGTAGCAATGTGCCATCCCAGCGGGCAGATATCCTGGCCGGGGGAACCCCAGGCCATTGCTTCATCCCACTGATACAGACCACCATACACCTGACAGTTCACAGGATTGTTGTTGAAACAGAATTTCTCAATGGTGGAATTCTGTTGCTGGCCGACTGTGGTGCTGACCATCGTTCCCACATTAAGGTTTTCCCTGAGCCAGCAACGGGATCCAAGCTTGAGGGTATTGTAGGTCTGCCCTGCATAAGAAACAGTGGGAATACCGGGGCAAGGCTGTAATCCCGGAAAGGGATCAAATACGATCACCGGACGTGAAACCGTATCCGTTAAGCCATCTGCATCCTTCACTTCCAGAATAATCCTGAACCTGCCAGTATCAGGGTAAATCTGAAAGGCAAGACTGTCGGAAAGAAAAGGCGTATCAAAAGTCCCATCCCCATCCCAATCCCAACGATAGCTGAGCAGGTGATCCGCACCATCCGGATCATAGCTGGCGCCGGCATTGACAGAAAATGTAGTCTGCATATTGCCGCTGTCCGGAACCAGGCTGAAAGCAGCCACCGGAGGCAGAAGCACTGGCCCCACCACAGTGATGGACTGATACAGAACAGCCGTAAGCCCTTCACTGTCTTTCACTTCTAACCCAACAGCATAATTGCCCTCCTGATTGTAAGTATGAGTGGTCAGCGGATTCGCATCCCAGCTTGTCTCAAAAAGGCTGTCCCCGTCAAAATCCCACCGAAACAGCAATGTACTTAAACTATCTTCCTGATCACTGCTGAGTGAAGCATCGAAGTACACAAGCTCTTGAACAATACCGGGATCAGGACTGAAGCTGAAGCCGGGCTGTGGTGCCGTATTCCCAATCAGGAAAAAGCTGCGGGAAGCTTCTGCTTCTGCTCCCTGATCGTCTATGGCTCGCGCCTTCAGCGTGATCGTGCCTCCTCCCCACTCCCTGGCATCCCAACGGAAGCGGTAGGGCTTAGTGGTCAATACAGCCAGCTGCTGCCCGTCTGCCATCAGCACCAATCTCTCAATCTCCCCATCGGGATCACTGGCCGCGAGTTCAATATCAACAAGCTCTCCTTTGTACAGGCTATCTGATGAGAGCGGACGGACAAACTGAACTTCCGGCTCCTGATTTGGCTCTTCTTTCTTACAAGATATCCCGAACAACAAGACGGCCAGGAAAGCAGGCAGGATTCTTTTCATTATGCAAAATTAGAGATAATTGGCATTGTCCACCGCATTCGAACAATTCCTCCAATCAAACGTTTCTTTATAAAGAATCATTCTTATATAATAATTTAAAACCAGACAAGAATATGGAAACTGTAACCCAACCCAACCCATTGAAACACGCTGAAAAAGCGATGTATAATGGTGGAACCGGACCCACCGGATTGAGCCAAGAATACAGCGTGACAATCGCAGAGAAGCTGAACGCTTTGCTTTCGGGTGTTCAGGTCTTTTATGCCAATGTCAGGGCATACCACTGGAAAGTGAGTGGAAAGCAGTTCTTTACCCTTCACGACAAGTTCGAAGAAATGTATACTGATCTTTCTATCAAAGCAGATGAAATAGCAGAAAGGGTTCTTTCTCTTCATCGCAGCCCTAGCCACAAATTGTCAGATTTCGTTTCGAAATCTGCCATTCCTGAGACTGAAGGTCCGAGTGATGCTACGGAAATTGCCTCTGAAGTAATGCAAAGTCTTTCCTCGCTCATTGAGCAGGAGAGGAAGATTGTTTCGCTTGCTGAAGAAAATGCCGATTTCACCACTGCGGATCAATTTACGGCTTACATCAGCGAACAGGAGAAACTACTCTGGATGTTTACCGCTTTCAGAGGATAATCAAACCCTGAACACCGAAAATGCAAGGGGCTGTTTCATACCGTGAGACAGCCTTTTTTTCAGATGCGTTCAGTCTGGCTTACCAGCGGCATCCAGCCCTGGATCCGCCCCCACCGAAGAAAATACTGGCTCCCAGAAGGAATCCGAAGTCGTACCACCCCCCGGCATTGGGAATGCTGTAGATTTTGAAATCCGTAAACAGGCTTCCGATAAAACTGAACATCATAATAAAGCCGTGAAGCAATCCCGACCAAAATCCGGGAGGATCATCGATGGGCTGAGTACTGTGTGTGGCGCAAGCTGTAAAAAGAATGGAAGCGACAGTCAGCACCAGGATGAGCAAAAGGTTTCGTTTTAGGAGGTTTTTGCTTTTCATAAAAAATGGGTTTAGGTGGATATCAGGCCTTCTTATTCAGTGAATACCGTTTGGGAATATTTGCCGGAGGCGCAGCTTACCTCAAGGATATATGCTCCGGAAGAATGGGGCCAGGAAAAGCTGAAAGAATCACCACTCAACCAGGACAAGCTTTGCAGCACCTGGCCCTGGAGTGTCAAAACCCTGACCGTCGCCGGCAGAGATTGTTCACCCGTAAACTGAATACAGAGATTTTCTCCCTGCATCAAAGGGTTGGGAAAGAGATGAATGCCATTATCCCGGATGGAAAGGTTTCGCACCGATGTAAGCTGGGCCTCATCAAAAAGCTGCATTGTTATGCAATGCAATGCCCCTTCCCAGCCAATGATCTTATTGCAGTTGATGCCCACAATGTGGTGATCAGGCAGCAGTCGGGCATAAGCATCCAAGGCCGTTGAATCCAATATGTGATTGTAGGTGGGGACCAGCACCCTGTCATTCAGGATCAGCGAATTGGCATAAGTTTTCCAGTCGTCGGCCATCTGCAGGCGTTCAATGCGGTAGGGTTTTCCGTGCGGACCGGGCAGGCTTTGCAAACGGGCATAATTGGCTTCCAGGCTGTCATAATTGGCTCCGCTTCCCGGACTCACTTCAGAAATGACAAAAGTGGTATCGTCCAGCAGCTTGATCTGCATATCGATATGCCCCCAGTAATCACTATGCTGGGGAGCGAAGGTGAGGATCTCGGTGATGCCCATATAATCTTCGAAAACCTGGTTGATATGTGCCCGGGTATAGCCCGGATTGTTGGAATAGAGCCGCGTGGTGGTAAATAATCTGTTGTGGTTGTCGACCATAAAATTACCGCCGCATAGCACATAGGGAAGGGAGTAGGAATCTATTCCCCATAAGTTGGCCAGGTTGGTAGGCAAATTCTCATCCAGGCCGCTGTTCGCCAGATCATCAAAGTCCATAAAAGCGACCCCCTGATCTGTCTTCACAGCCAATGGACCGTGATCTCTGATCCACATTCGCTCGCAGGGCACCTGAACGAAAGAAATCCCCGAAAGAGGGATCCCTTCACTGGTCAGCAGGGAGCGCATCTGGTCTTCTTCAGCCTGATCTCTCACAACAAGAATAACCTCTGTGGCCAGGCGGCACTCAGCAATCAGCTCTGCATACAAGCTCCAGGTGTAGGTATTGAAGTCCCATTCTATCAGGACAGCCTTGGATGGAAAATACTCCGGGGGCGTCCAGGGATTAAGGGGTTGAGCATATCCGTACAGGGGAAAGACAAAGAGCAGAAGAAGCTTATAGTACTTGATCATCTTCGAAAAAATTATTCCCACAATCTGCAAGGCAATGAAGTGCCTAAAATACAGATTTTACAGGGATGAGTTTATCGAAGCGACAGATTTCATACAAAAATAACATCCATTATTTGATCCCCCTGAGCCATTGCTGCATTAATGCCTCTCCATTCTTTGTGATATAGGATTCGGGGTGAAACTGCAGGCCGGTGATCGGGTATAGGCGGTGCCGGATGCCCATAATCACACCCTCCTGATCAGTGGCGATTACTTCCAGCTCTTCCGGGAAGGCGTCCTGAGACACAGCCCAGGAGTGGTATAAACCGGCCACACTATGATGGTCTGATCCTGCTCCGAGCTCACATCCTTCCTTCCATTGGAGCAGCGCTTCTTTTCCGTGGCGAACCTGGGCCAGAGAACACAAAGCAGCACCAAAGGCCTCTGCAATGGCCTGATGACCAAGGCATATGCCGAGAATAGGCAATCGGGTACCCAGGGAAAGGATCACGTCTCTGAGTATAGGGAAATCTCCAGGCAATCCCGGCCCCGGAGAAATGAGTACCGCATCGCGGGACCATAGATCAGCAATGCCGTATTCACCAAAGTGCAGCACCTCAACCTCAACACTGCCGCTGCGTGCGGTGAGGGCGGCCAGATTCCACACGAAGGAATCATTGTTGTTCAGTATGGCTACCTTTGCAGGAATGGTTTTTTCACAGTTAGAAGCGCTGCACAAAAGTAGGGATAAGGATTGGATGATCCGGCGGATGAACCGTTGGGGAGGCCAGGGATTGCCCTTCTTCTTTATGATCAGCTTTGAACTGGATGCCTTCTATGCCATTCCTCTCCACGAAATTGATCCCGGAAATCTACAATATGCTGTAGGAAAATTTCGTCAGGAATATGCCAGGCCAGACCTGGACCATAAGCCCATCCTATTAACAAGTTCACCCATCGAATTCACGGACTACCATCAGCGTTTTCAGATGGTCAAAGAAGGCCTACGCCAGGGAAATACTTTTCTGCTGAATCTCACCTGCCCCACTCCCATTGAGCTGAATCACAGTCTGCCGGAGGTATACCACAGGAGCAAAGCCCTCTACAAGCTCTGCATTGGTGATCACCTGCTCGTTTTTTCCCCCGAGACTTTTATCAAGATCCACAACGGACTGATCGAATCTCATCCAATGAAAGGCACCATTGATGCCACCTTGCCGGATGCGGCCCGTGCCCTGCTGGATGATCCCAAGGAAAAGGCAGAGCATTATACGATAGTGGATCTTATCCGCAATGACCTTTCTATGGTTTCCAGGGATGTTCGAGTGGAGCAGTTCAGGTATATCACTGAAATACAAACCGAAAGAGGGAGACTTCTGCAAAGCAGCTCCCGGATCACCGGATCTTTGCCAGGCGATTATCCTGGTAAAATCGGGGATATTCTGATGAAAATGTTGCCGGCCGGGTCGGTCAGCGGTGCCCCTAAGCCGAAAACTTTGGAAATCATCCGGGAAGCTGAAGGATACAGGCGGGGCTTTTATACAGGGGTTATGGGGATTACGGATGGCCGCACCCTCGATTCAGGGGTTATGATCCGCTATATTGAACGCACCCAACAAGGCCTGGTCTTTAAAAGTGGAGGCGGAATCACCTGGGACAGCGACGCCAGGAAAGAATACCAGGAAATGATAGCCAAAGTATATGTGCCGGCTCTTTGAAACCATTCTGATCCGGGATGGAAAAGCCCCACTCCTTCCCTGGCATCAGGCACGCTTCGACCGTAGCCGCAGGATGCTTTTTGGCTTAAGTAAACAGATCAGGCTTGAATCCCTCATCCGGGAAAACCTTCCGTCCGGCGATGGGTTATGGCGTTGCCGTGTGGACTATGGGAAAGATATTCTCGGCATCCGTTTTGTGCCACATCATCCCTTGCGGATAAAAACATTGTCGCTGGTGGAGGATGACTCTATGGAATATCCTCATAAATTCGCCGACCGGCAGCAATTGGAGAAATTAAAAGGCAAAGCGTCTACAGACGAGATCATCATTGTGAAGCAAGGCCTGGTGACCGATGCGTCCATTGCCAATCTTGTCTTCTGGAAGGGGGGAATAGCCTATACTCCCGACACCCCTCTCCTGGCTGGTACGCGCCGGGAGATGTTGCTGGCAGGGGGATGCATCCGGATCCGGCGCATCCGGATGCAAGACATTGCAGGCTACGATGGGATCAGCCTGATCAATGCGCTTCGCCCACTGGATGCGGCTTATATCATTCCCATCAAAAATGTATCTGATATGAATAAACCAGGATGAAAGAAATTGAAACAGTAGAGATCAGGCAACTCGAAACGGGTGACTATCAAGAACTCAAAAAGTCAATGATTGAAGCCTATGCGGCCTGGCCCGGAGCGTATTGGAATGAGCATCACATTCTCTCCCTGCTGCGTGCTTTTCCGGAAGGGCAAATCGCCGTGGTGGTAGATGGAGAGGTGGTAGGATGTGCCTTGTCCATCATCGTCAATTATGCCCACTATGGAGACGAGCACACCTACCAGGAAATTACCGGCAATTATACTTTCAAAACCCATTCTGCTAAAGGCGACACCCTCTATGGGGTAGATGTGTTCATTCGTCCTGAATTCCGTGGGCTTCGCCTGGGGCGTCGATTGTATGATGCCCGCAAGGAATTATGCGAAACCCTGAACCTGAAAGCCATTGTTTTTGGTGGCCGCATACCTACTTATCATCAGCACGCCGATAAAATGAGCCCCAAGGAATTCATTCAGAAGGTGAGAATGAAAGAGCTGTATGATCCTACCCTCACATTTCAGTTGGCCAATGATTTTCACGTAAAGAAAATCCTGAAGGGCTATATGCCCGGCGACAAGGAGTCGCAGGAGTTTGCCGTATTAATGGAATGGGATAATATTTACTTCTCGGGGAAAAAGGATCCTTATGGCCTTCATAAATCAGTAGTTCGCCTGGGATTGATACAATGGCAAATGCGCAATTATCGCAATGCTGATGAGCTGATGGAGCAGGCCGAGTTCTTCGTGGATGCGGTATCGGACTATAAAAGTGATTTCGCGCTCTTCCCCGAGCTTTTCAATGCCCCTTTGATGGCCCAGTACAATCACCTGAGTGAGCCTGAGGCCATCCGTAAACTCTCGGCATATACGGAAGAGCTGGTAGACCGCTTTGCTGCCCTGGCGATCAGCTATAATGTGAACATCATCACCGGCAGTATGCCGATGCTGAAGGAAGAAAAACTCTTTAATGTGGGCTGGCTCTGCCGTCGGGATGGCAGCCGGGAAATGTATGAGAAGATCCACATCACTCCGGATGAGCGAAGATTCTGGGGCATTACCGGAGGGAATAAGATCAAGGTGATTGATACCGACTGCGGCCCGGTTGGGGTGTTAATCTGCTATGACATTGAATTCCCGGAAGTGAGCCGTTTGCTTGCGAAACAGGGCGTGAACATCATCTTTGTTCCTTTCCTTACGGATACCCAGAACGGGTACTCCCGGGTGAGAGCCTGTGCACAGGCCAGGGCCATTGAAAATGAATGCTATGTAGCCATTGCCGGTGCCGTAGGCAACCTGCCGAAAGTGCACAATATGGACATCCAGTTTGCACAGTCGGTGGTATTCACCCCCAGTGATTTTGCCTTTCCCACCAATGGCATCAAGGCGGAAGCAACCCCAAATACGGAAATGATCCTGGTGGTAGATGTGGATATGAATATGTTGAATGAATTACATACCTACGGCAGTGTGCGCAACCTGAAAGACAGACGCACGGATCTGTATGAGGTTCGATTTCTGGAGTAGTGATCAGCCTGCCTGCCGGCAAGCAGGTGTTCAGTGAATCAGTGGGCAGGTGGGCAGTTGAAGTGAGACTGTGGTTTGGTGAGCGAAGCGAAAACAAACCACTA
>CAZPYJ010000006.1:58028-153257 GCA_964590645.1 uncultured Lentimicrobiaceae bacterium | reverse complement strand
GTGGCAGCGCCGTTTGAAACGGCTGAATAGCTTGGTGTGGCCCCACAGTCGTCGGTGGCTGTGCCGGCATCAGCAATGGCCATTGCCGCATCGGGGAGGGCAGCAGGATTGCATCCCAGGTCTATGGTCGAACTTGGACAGGATACAAACACAGGGGCAGCGTCTACCGTCCAGGTATAGGTAATGCTGAGCTCATCGGCTGCATTGCCGCAGGCGTCTGAATAATTGGCATACCAGGTCTGGGAATAAGCGCAGCTAATATTCGATGGCCCGGCAGTGGTGACCACGGGGGTGATGCTGCCTTCGCAATTGTCTGTGCCGGTAAAGCCGGGAGCAAGTACCGTAGGATTGCAGCCCAGATCGCCGCTGATTGCCACAGTGGCCAAAACGGGCTTTGTGTTGTCGCCTCCGGCATAGGTAAGTTGCTGATTGCTTAGTTCATTTCCACAACTGTCCACCACTTTATACACATAGGTCGCCTGCCAGGCGCAGTCATCACCCGTAACTATGGTGTCTGTAATGATGACGCTTTCCACGGGCAATCCGCAGGAATCACTGAAGGCGTTGGCAGCCCTGGAGTAGTTAAAGGCTGGAACATCGGCGGGCAGGGTGTTGGCGTCAACATAGCAGGCATTGATGCCGCTGGTCCCCAAGGGAGGGATACCGGAGGGTGGCTGGGAGGTGCATTGCACGCTGCCGTCGATATAGAAATTGGACTGCGGACTGTCCGTCAGGACTACAAAATTCCCGTCTGCATACTCGCAGGAGGGGCCATCGTCTAACCACTGCAAGGCAGTACTCCCTCCGTGATAGTCGAACTGGATGGTGATAAAGGTGTTGTTGTCGGGAATATCAATGCCTACTGAACTGAATCCACCGATAATCAGTTCACCTGGTGTAGTATTCCCGAAGGTAAGTATGGGAAAGCCGGCGGTATTCAGCACAGTATTAAACGTGAGTACAGTATGATCAAAAAGCAGCTTCAGATTGACGCCCCCGATGTCAATGAAATTTCTGACGGTCACCGGGACTGCGAGGCTGGTGCCGGGGCAGGAAGACAAATTGGGGAGGCTGGTGATGGGCGCACTTCCTGCATCCATAAAGGTCAGGCTGCCGTTGATCCAGTAAGCAGAGGTTGGCAGGTCATTCAATGGGCCGTTGTTATTGTAAAACTGACATTCTGTTGATAAGGCGGTAGTGTCTATAAAATTCAGACTGCTCGTGCCATTGCTTACTTTGTTGAAATTCAGGGTGAAGATGGCTGTCCCGTTTCCCACTGTAATGGGGTTTTGAGAGGTAAACCAACCGATTTTTACCTCTCCCGGCGACATTAAATTGATATTGGTGAATCCCCCCAGCAGGGGGCTGGTTGTGACACTGACGATGCTGGCAATCGCAGGATCAAAAACAATTTTTATATCTCCGGAGACAATGCCGGTGAAATCACTGGCCAGGATATCCACACTGGCGGTATTCGTGGTGGAGGTTACCGACTGGAGGGTCGAAACGGGTGAGTTTTGCTGTGCATACAAAGAGAATGACAACAGCTGCGCTGCAACGAAAAGCGATATCACGATGTTCTTCATAACAGTAGGATTATTTATCTCATTCGCTGAGACAGGCTTTTTTTGATTTTGATGAATTGAAGCGGAATGTGCACAGAAGATTGATCGGTGCGCAGGATGGCGTCCAGCAGGTATAGTCCCGGCGGCCATTCAGCCAGGTCAATAACGTGCTGACAGTTTCCCGCGGCTTGCAATCCGGCATCCCGCGCCATCATTACCTGTCCCATTGGATTCAGTATCCTCAAAGTGAGATGGGCAGGCGCTGTCAGCGAACATTGAAGGGTGATTTGTTCATCCGCAGGATTAGGGAACAATCGGAGGGAAGCAGGGATGAACTTGGGTTCAGTGCGGTCTGCCGACTGAAAAGTCAGCAGGGGCAGGCTGATCTCTATGAGGGGGTAGGGTAAGAATTGTGCATCTGCGAATTCATTCAGGGCATTGTGAATGAGATGGAAAGATTGATCTCCGGGGGGCAGGGATGATGCCTTGCTTCTGAGCACAAGCATCAGCAGGGTGTCCCCTGAACTTTGCAACAAGGGGTTCAGCGTCGTCCATCCTATACGCAGAATTTGTCCTTGCTGTTCAAACAATAGCAGATCTGCTGGTCTGTCTTTAAGATAGATGTTTTGCGCCGTAAACCCGGATGGAAGTTCCAGGGCAAGAGAAATAGCAGCGATCTCAAGGGCTTGCCCCACACAAAGAGGTATTTCATTCAAGCCACCCATTGTGCAGTGTAAGACCGTTGATTCACTCAGCATCACCTTTTCCGGCTCTCCCTTGGTAGAGGGTACATAGCTTCGGTTGAAGTCGCCGGTGAGCATCCCATACAGGTTTTGACCCACAGAGGTATTGGTGACCTCAATGACAGGGAAGGCCCCATCCTGCCAGAGGTTTTGCTGCAGGATGTCTCCGGCTTTCCAGAATACCCAGTCTTCCTTGCCCGGCAGGTTCCAGGCTTCGGTCTCTCCGGATACATAGTAATTCAGGATGTTAAAGGCATCAAATGAAGTTAATACTGTGGCGGGCATTGCCACATCTCCAGCTAGAAAATTGACTTTCTCCAGTGGCAATGGATTGCTCGGAGATACATTCACCTGCCAGAGATTCAATGCCCCGGCATCGGTGGCGTTGATGCTGCTCCCTTCCTTATCGGAGCCTGCCTCCAGGGAATATATCCCCTGGCTGAGGTTGGAGAAAGAATAGTATCCATTGGCTAGTGTGGAAGTGCTGGCAACAAGGGCCCCTTCCTTCCATAAATCAATGCTGACATTGCCCAGAGGGCTTTTGGCGGTATTGTTGTATTGAACAAAACCGTAAATGTGACAGTTGTTCACCTGCCAGAAAAGGATGTCTTCAGCAAAAGGGTAATCCAGCTGTTCCAATTGACACAGTGCTTCAATGCGCAGTTCCGATAAAGCGAAAACCCCTGTGTTTTCAATGACAAAACGCCACACATCTGTACCGCTATGCCCTTGCAAGGGATATGGGCTTTGCCCTCCAACGATCTCTGAAAGCCTGATCTGGTTGCGGTAAGAAGTCAATACATAGGTTCCGCTGTCCTGATCTGTATTGTAATACCAGCGTATGCTTGTTCCGGTGGGAAAATAATACTGACTGACAATGCGGGCATCGGCTTTGATGGCGGTGTCCACATTCAGGATTGAGGGATATTGTATGCTGGCCACAAACTGAAGAGGTGCCGGGCGACAGACCACGCTGTCAATACCTTGTACATTGAGAATCGCTTTTTCTAGGCTTATATTAAAGCCGGCAGGCGAACCGCTTATGCTCTGGCAAACGCCAGCGGCTCTGTATGCAATGGGAATGATATCTATGTCGCTACTCCAGGGAGTAAGAGGACTGCTGAGGGTGAAAATCCATTTCACCTCATCCTGGCTCAGGTCCTGCATCGCCGGTGCATCCATTCCAGGTATCTCTCCCAGGATCACCGCTGTTTTGGTCCCCAGATCATAATTCAGAATGAAATCACTGGTATCAGCAGGAAGAATCCTGCGGATGGAAATCAATTGTGTTCCTGCTGGAAAAGCCTGTGAAGCTGTTATTTGCAGGTCGGCTTTTATGTCTGCGGGAATCTCATCCAGGGAAGGATACAGCGCAATGCATTGAAAGCGTACCGGTCCTCCTGCTACTGAAGCAATATCCGCCAACGGATCTATCTGAACCTGCGGCAGATTGCGGAGCAGGATGGTATCGGCAGCATATACATAATCGGAATCGGGTGTTTGGGCCAATCCTTCTAAAACAAGATCGTATTCATTCAGGAACAAATCCGGACCTGAGAGGGTGAAGTTCCACTGCCGATCGACTTCGCTTTCATTCAATAAGGGATTGCCGCTGCTCATTCCCAATATCTCGGAAAGAAATATTTCAGACGTGGGAAGAAGGATGTCGAAGCTGCCATTGCCAAAGGATGTGGACCAGTCGAGGCGGCTGCCGGCCGGCACTGGAAAAGGAGAGATGACCCGGATGCGGGCATCGGAGAGGATTTCTGCTCCGATATGCCTGATGACAGGAAATGCTTCCTCAAAAGCCATCCGGAAGGTATCGCAGAGAAGGTAGGCCCTGTCTTGTGCTTCAAAGGTGATCATTTCCCGGAAGGACAGCAGGATGCTGTCGGTGCTTCCTGCAGGCGAAATGCAGGAGTCGGGGTTTGAATACGTCACGGTTTCCAGCAGGAAGGGCATTCCAATGACTTCATTATCCGCACCTTCCATCCATAATTCCAGTTTTAAGGATGTATTGGCGTAATCCTGCAGGGCTTTTGCCGCAATGCCTGTGATGGTGGAAAGCAGGTGCACGCTGTCGCTGCTGAGTTCATAGTCCAGGGCTTGATCTGAGATGGGCCCGCTGTCGGCCTGGCTCCGCAAGCGAATCAATCGCATCCCGGCGGGGAAGGCAGGGGAGGGGCAGCGCAAGGCTATGTCCATCAGGATGTCGGGATGATAGTTCGAATAATCTGTAAAAAGCAGGGTGTCTCTGAGAATGAAGGGGACAGCAGGCAAGCTTTGAATGGCCTCCGGGGATTGATAATCCGGCCGGGCCAGTCCATTGAAATGCACACGGCTGTCGTCCCACCACCAGGGATCGAAATCCACATTGCCGATGGCTGCATTGCCTTTTCCGCAAGGATTCCATTCTGAATGATAAGGTCCTGTGGCATCGCCCCACCAGTTCGATTCCGCTTGCGTAATGTCTTGGGGTGGCGTTTGGAGCATACGGAGTCCGGCCAGAGTATTACTATAAATGTGATTGTTTAAAAACTGGTTTCCAAGCACATTTCCAGCCAGTTGGGCTCCGCCTTCGTCATCTTCCAGCAAAATGCCATTGAGGTTCCCGTGAATCTCATTCTCTTGTACTACATTCAGGCCTGAAGAATGAGCATTGGAAAAAAAGTGTATTCCGGCAAAGGAATGTCCTGAGATAACATTATTCAGTATCTCATTTTCACTGCTGCCTTCCAAGAGGATGCCGCTATGTTCATTCAGCAGGATTTCATTCAGTGTGATTTCATTCTGATCTGCATTCTCCAGTTTGATCCCGCAGTAATTGGTTTTGATCAGGTTGTTCCGGATGATGCTTCCTTGCACCTGCACCAGGCGCAAGCCGTTATTGCCGGGCGATACAAGCCCGCTGTGGCTGATCTCGAAATCTTCAATTATCACATTGTCTGCCGTGATGGTGAAGATAGAGTTGGTGGCAGAAGATACCCGGCTCTGGGCTGTTCCGCTGCCTTGAATCCGCAGGGATTTATAGACCGTAAGCATTTCGTGATACACCCCGGGCTCTGCCAGGATATGATGCCCGTCGAGGGTTTCGCTGGCATCAATGGCCTCCTGAATGCTTGGGTAATCCAGCTTGGTATCGGTATTATGCACGGGCCCGTAGTAATAGGTAAAGCTGCCCTCCGCGCCCAGGGCATCGGTGACGTGGACAGTATATTCCCCGTAGCCCGGCGGATAAACGGTGCTTGTATTGCCGGCACTAAAGCCTCCGGGGGCAGTCCAACTCAGGGTATAGGGTGCCTGTCCGTCCTGCGGGAGGGCAATCAATGCGCCGGTGTTGTAGTCGCGGTCGAAAACCACATTGAGGGTGGAAACCCATCCGTCAAAATAATACTGATCTGTGGGGGTATCCAACAAGGGTGCAATGACAGGAAAGCCTGCATATTCGCAGGAGATGCCATTGTCTGTCCATACCAGGGGGGAAGTCCCGGGATTTATGAAAACAAAATCGACAAAGAGCAGGGTATCTCCATCGGTGAGGCTTGGGGCCGGGTTTACCCCGTTGGTAATCCAACCGATAAATACGCAGCCTGAATCGCTGCCTGCCTGAAAATCGGGAAAAGCGGTGCCTGAGATTCCTGAAAAGGCCACCAGGTTTTCATCAAAGCAAAGTTTGAGTGAAATGGCACCAATGTCGTGGAAATCGCTTACCCTTATCGGTACACTTGCCGTTGGTCCTGCGGTGATCTCCTTTCCGGCGAAGGATTTGGGAGCCTGGGCAAAAAGTGTGAGATGAAGGCATAGCAGTATAAGCAGTATTGTCAGTTGTTTAGACATATCGAGTTTAGCTTAATTTCAATGCCGGATTAAAAACTGACAGGGGAGAGCAGGCTGCTCTCCCCCGGTCAGTGTCGCAAAAAGCCTATTGAAGGATAAGGCGTCTCGAATTACGAAGTGTTTCTGTGGTGGTTTCCAAGGTGATATTGACGAAATACACCCCGGCATTCAGATGATTGGCATTGAGCTGAATGCTGTGTGTTCCGGTAGTCTGCATTTCGTCGCAGAGCACCTGGACGGTTTGTCCGAGGGCATTGGTGAGTTCGAGCTTCACATTTCCGTTCTCCGGCAGGTGATAGACGAGGGTCGCCTGTTCCCTTACCGGGTTGGGGAAGATGTTGATGCCAATGGAGTGCTCATTTTCTCCCATACCGAGGAAGCTATTGCTCAGCACATCGGCAAAGAGCTGTACATCCTCTACCACCTTGCTTTGTCCGTCGGCTACCTCGTTCATCGGATCTGCGGCCAGGCTGAAGCGGATCACGGAATTGGATCCCAGGTTTTCAGCGGTGAGCAGGTCGAGGGTGAAGAGGGCATCGCCGGCATTGAGGTAAAGGGGCTGAGGATTCATCCAGGCAATGCGGAGGACGCCATTTTCAGCGGTATACAGTATGGGCGCATTGGGATTGTTTGTCAGGTTCACGCCGACAACTTCCACCAGATGTGCAGGATACTCCAGGATCACGGAGAATGCTCCGGCTTCCAGGCGGCCCTGCAGGGTGAAGGGCAGGGAGACTTGTGTGGCGGAACCCACCAGTATGTTCTTACCGTCATTCAGGAAGAGGGTATTTGAAGCACTCTTCTTGGCTGCGGGTACATAGCTGCGGTTGAAATCACCGGTGATCAGGCCATATACATTCTGGGTGACGCTTTCATCGCTGACTTCCACCGTGGGATAGCGGCCATCGGTCCAGTTGTTGGCCCGGATCTGATCATTGGCTTTCCAGAAGGACCAGTCCGGGGCATTCATCCATCCCTGGCTTCCATTGGTCACGAAGTAGCTCAAAATGCGGTAGGCTTCGAAGGAACCCAGTACATCGGGGGTAAGGTCTGTGGCATCCAGGCGATTGACATCTCCAGCCATAAACCTGACCTTTTCAATATAGCTGGAAGGGGCGTTCACCTGCCAGTAGTTGACCTGGGCGGCATCGGTCGCATTGATCGATTTCACCGGCAGGGTGGTCTGCGGACGAATCTCATAGGTGCCGGCATTGAGTGCGGGGAAGAAGAAGTCTCCAGCTGCATCTGAAGATACGCTTGCAACGCTGGCGCCGTCTTTCCACAATTCAATGGTTTCATTCGGTAAGGGACTGTTGGCCACATTATAATAGGAGAGGGCACCACTGAGTCCGCAGGCATTCACCAGAACCATAAAGGATTGGTCATCATAAACAAATTCGGTGAAGGTACCGTGAGGTCCTGTGGAGGCCGTGTATTGTTGTCCATCCGGATCAAGCATCGCAAGATTCTTCACCTTAATATAATAGGTGCCAGCGGGTACACCTTCCAGCACGGCTTTCCAGTTGTTTGTAGCGGCAGCCCGTTCCAGTGCGATGAGTTGACCATTGGTGTACACGGAAGGATCTCCCTGTTCCGTGACCACGGCTGAACCGTAGAATTGGCTAACTGCAGTGGTAAGGATTGAAGTCTTACTCCAGATGAAATCTCCGCTGCCATCTACTTCACCTGCAGTGATCGTGGCTCCTATCGGCAAGTCGAAGGGGCTGTTCATAGCTGCATCCGTATAGAACTCCCATTTGGAATCATTGAGGATGCGGTCACCGCCATTGTTGGCCACCAGGGGATAGGTTTCAGTGAATTCCACATTGGCTGGATCCAGATAACACACGGGTGTTTCAGGGGTGTAGCTGAATGCCACATCGGCGTATGTAATGCTGAAATCATCGGTGCCCAGCTCATTATCGCAGGTGGAATGCTGCAGGATATAGCTTACCGCATCCATTGTAATGGCATAGGTGGTGGCCACATCCATTCCGGCTATAGTTACCTGCCATACAGTGGTAAGGCCATCGTGTCCGGCGAGGGGGTTTCCTGTTGTTGCGCCCAGTATCTCGCTAAGGTAAACTGTTGTTTTGCCACTCAGGTCGTAAGGAGCCGTCAGGACTTCTGTGGCGCCGCTACCCTGATCATAGGTCACGCTGATCACTTCTGCGTTGGCGGGGAAGGCCACGGTGGAGGAGAGCAGGTTATCAACCTTGACGTCCGGGTCATAATCGCTCAGGTCTTCAGCCGTATAGTCGGCAGAGACCGATACAATGACCGGGGTATTGGTGATGGTGCTGATATCCTGCACATCGCTCAGTGTCACCACAGGCAGGCCGTTCAGGGTGGTCATTCCGCTCTGGTAGTACCAGGGGGAGAAGTCCACGTAGTCTGTGACGGCATTGCCCAGTCCGCAGGGGTTGGTGCTGTGGGCAGGCCCTGTGGCATCGCCCCACCAGTTCATATCTGCATCTACATCCGTAAATGATGAGGCATCCACATTCAACACTTGAAGACCATAGCTTGTATTGCCTGAAATGTTGTTGTCCTGAATGGTATTGTTTAAGAGTTTTCCAGCATAATTATTGGGAATGAAATCATCCTCCATAAGAATACCTACAGTATTGTTTGTGACATCATTGTCTGAGATCAGGTTATTTTCCACATTTTCGGCCGGGGAACGCATCCATATCCCGGTTTCATTTTGGTCGATCAAGTTTCCGGTAATCGTATTGTCCGAACTTCCCATCAGTTGGATGCCTTCGCTTCCATTGCTCGTGATGGTGTTGTTAGTGATGGTGTTGCCAGAAGCTTTCCAGGCAAAGTACCCTGGGCCTTCACTGAGTGTTATCGTATTGGCAGTAATTGTATTTCCTTCACAGGCAGCATCAAGATAAATACCCTGGCCGCCATCTCCGCCAACCAAAACACTGTGGTGGATGTTATTTCCGGAAATGGTGTTATTTAACGACAGACTATAGAAGGGGCCATTAGTGCCACCATCATTATTTCCAAGGCCATCGGTTGTACCTTCCAGATAAATACCTACTGCATTATAGGCGAACTCATTGTCAAGAATGTCACAATCGCCTGCATCATAAAGCATTACACCGAAGGAGTTACTGGTGAGGAGGCAGTTCTGAACGGTGCCACCATTACAGAGGAAGAATTGTACACCTTGGTCAAGTTCTGAGGTAACTGAAGCGTGCGATACGGTGAATCCATCCAGTGTGACATTGTCCACACTTATTTCCACACCAATGCCGGCTCCGGCACTGATAGTAGTAGTCGTTGCTCCGTCCCCGATGATGGTCAATTGTTTGTCAACATCGATATTTTCTGCATAGGTTCCGGCATCCGCAGTTAAGGTATGCCCATTCACCGTCTCAGAAGCATCAATGGCCACCTGGATATCCATATAATCCAGGTAGGTGTTGATGTTATGTACACGGCCGTAGCTGTAGGTTCCTACAACGAAGGCGCCCAGGTCGTCGGTAACGGTGACAGTATAGGTGCCGTAGCCATCGGTGGGGGTGATGGTGGCGGTGGTGGCTGTTTGTGTTCCGGGGCCTGCCCAATTGTAGGCATAAGGGGATTCCCCTCCTGCCGGCACAGCGGTGATTTCCACCGTGGGATCATAGGCCCGTGTGAAGCTGACGCTGAGATTGGATACCCAGCCGTCAATCCAATAGTTAGCCTGGGGATCGTCGGCAAAAGGTGCCTGGATGAGGGCATTCTGGTATTCACAATAGGTGTCGTCCGAGTCGTCAAACTCAAGCGTAGAAGTTCCTCCAGTAGTGGTATTGTTAAAGGTGAAGTGCAGGTTGAACAGCACGCTTCCGTCGGCCAGGCTTACGCCAGTGGCGGATGGGTCGATCCAGCCAATGATAATACTGGTGCCTGTGGTGGAATACCAGGCGCTGAGACCACCGGGCAATGTGCCTCCGTAGCCGGGCAGGGTTGAGGTAACATCCTGCAGCGTGACGGTGGTGGGATCATAGGTGATCCTTATGGAGATGGCATCCACATCGGTGAAGTTCTCTACCGTGATGGGTACAATCACCGGGTTGGTTCCGGCATCCTCCAGGGTTCCTTCGATGGTGGTGATGGGACCGGCGGTGTTGGTGGAATACCCACATACACTGAAGTCGTCATTGCACCAGGGATCAAAGTTGACCGGGCCTGTCATCAGGTTGGCGATGTCGTAATACACCAGGGTGCCCCAGTAGTTGCCAATGGCATCGGCAGGGGTGGCCGTTTGGTTGATAATGGCCTTGGCATTGCCGTCGGTAATAAAGGTGTTCTCCCCGTGATCTGCGCTCAGTCCTGCATCCAGGGTTCCGGATTCGATCTTGATACAGCTCTGTGTGAATCCGGTGGATTCCTCAATGATACAATTTCTGAGAACAAGATTTCCGCCATTGATCAGGATGGTGGGGTCGTCGGTGGAGGTGGTGTAAGTGATGCCAGCCACGGTCATCGTACCGCTGGTGACGGTCAGGGCGGGGGAGGCACCACGGATGATGACTTCCTCTCCACTGCTGTTGATCAGGGTGATGCTTTGGCCGGTATTCAGGGTGATGCCATCGAAGGTTCCTCCTGCCGTGATCTCGATCACGTCATTGGTGCTGGCATCATCTACGGCATCCTGAAGGGTATAGTGGGTGGTGCCCTGGGTGGTATTGCTTACTTCGGGGCAGGACTCATTGGTCATCAGTTCATCCGTATAGTAAGGACAGAATTCCACATCCCCGCTGATCAGCGCATTGAAATCCGGCTGGGCCGAACCCCAGTAGTTGAGGGAGGCGTCCTGTTGGTTCACAGCGTTTGAATACAAACTCACACCATTGTTTGTCAGTTTTGTAGTTTGGGTAGTATGGTTTATTTCTCCCAAGCCCATCTCATAAACAACGATACCATATTGCCAGTCTGAGACATCTGAGGATCCAATAGATGAAGTTATGTCACTATCGTAGCAGTAGATAGCAATTCCATAGGCTCCGGCATTATTGTTTCCACTTATGGCAACATCATCCATTGTGAAACCGATCACGCTTTGATTCCCGTTTCGGATGACCAGGCCGTGTTTACTATCGACATCGGTATTTGTGATGCTGCTGTTTGCAATACTACCCTTGGCATCGTTTACATCCAGCCCATAGAAATTATTTGTGATCGTCGTATTATGTATGTCAATCACATTTTGACATTGATATAGAAGTATTCCGGCAGAGGACCAGCCTGTACCCGCATAAATATTTCCAGTGACGCTGGAATTGCTGATGCTGCCCCCGACTCCCCAGAACTGTATCCCGTTTTGGGCGGTAACGGTGGTCGATCCTGCACCAATGGTAGTGATATTGTCCAGGTTTGCCGTCAGATTATCGCTGCCATTCAGGGCCATTGCATTTTTCTGGTAGTCCTCAATGGTCATATTGCTGAGGGTCAGGGTGTAGTTTATGGCCGGTGTATTGTTATAGGCATATACAGCCACCCCGTGCTGGCTTCCACTGAAAGGGGTTTCCATAATTCCCTTTACATCTACATTATCGACGGTACCTCCTGCATTCCAGAAGCCGATCCCCTGGTAGCGGTAGTTTGCATTCCCTCTGCCATCTCCGTCGATGGTGAAGTTCTCAATCGTGCATTGAGCTACACCGTCAATGAATACCACGGGATAATTGTCATTGCTTCCGGAATTAAAGTATTCCGTAAGGTTTGTGGGTGAAAGGATGCTTGTGGTAGCCTTATCATCTCCGCGGATGGTCAGGTTGTTGGTTGTGATGTGGAGTTGTTCTTCATACGTACCCGCAGCTACTTCAATCACATCCCCTGCGATTGCCGCATCAATGGCGGATTGGATGGTGGGGTGGTAGGTGTTTTGGGATACATTGTGCACAGGTCCTCCGGTGGTGGTGGAGATATTGTCCCAATAGGCTACGTAGTTGCTTCCCGGGTCTTGCTCATTGGCAGGCAGATCAGGATTGTCAAAATTGTAAATCTGAATGATGACATTCTGGATTTCGATGGAGCTGGCATCTGCCTCCGTTCCCACAAGTTCGCCATTGATATAGTAATAGGCAATGCCATTCCACAACTTGTACTCGAAGTTGTTCCAGTTGTCATACAGGATTGGGTTGGAAACATCATTCCAGCCAGTGGCTGAAGTCCAGTAGCTGAAGGTGGGGTTTGTTCCATCTACATTACGGAAGCTTAAGATAGGGTAATTTGTAATGGTTCCGCTGGCATCCTGCATTGTGGCCCACATACCGCTACGTCGGTGATTGCTTGCCCAATCGGCCGGAATATACAGATCTCCGGCAAGGCTTACAGCACCAAGCCCACCCTGATTGAATTTCCGTCCGTGAGTATTGTAGAATGTGCTGCTCTGGCTGCCTCGGTTGGCAGAACCCGGACCGGTGGCGATTTTCAGGACATTCTCTCCGTTGAAATTATATGATTCAAAAGCAGCCGGGGCATAGCGATCCACATACCAGCGCTGGCTTACGTTGGCATCAAATAATTCCACCGGATTGTCAAAGTTTTCATCCAGGAACACATTGGGCGCACCGCCAAGGCATACCGGATTGCTGATATCATTGCTTGCCAGCCAGGGGGTGTAGTTAACATTTCCGGTTATTTGACCGGTACCTGGCCCGGTTGCCTGTCCCCACCAGTTGCAGGTGGCGTCAATGCTATTTGTTGTGCCATTGGTTACCCCATATTGTAGGTTCGTAATACTATTGTTGTTAATAAGTATGCCAGTGCCAGTATTGGTAGAGGGTACGCCGATTCCATACGAATAATTGGGAGAAGTGGGACTACTGATGTTACTAATGCTATTGTTACTAATGTCTATGGATGGAGTATTGCCTGAAAGTTGTATGGCATAAGCCATTCCACCAATAACATTGGTAATAGTGTTATCGCTAATAATAGCTCCGGAAACATTGCCAACATTTTTCCAGCCAATTCCGATATAAATGCCTGATGCAGTATATTTTCCTACATCTGAGTATGGAGATGGTTCAAATACCTTATTAGCAATGTCAGATTTTATGTTACTGATAGTATTTCGTTCTATGGTTACATTACTCACTGTTCCAGTGGCAGAACTTTGTCCGAGCCATATAGCAGCACTACTCTTATCTGCTGTGATGGTAGTGTTAAACACTTCATTTATAAGGTTATCTGAAATATTTACATTGGTTGGGCTATTTGCCCCTCCTCGGTAATTGATTGCATACACATTTCCGCCGATTGCTCCGGTGCCAATATCGTGGATGTAATTAAATTTAATATCTAAATAGCTTGGCCCGTTGACACCGCAATAGATGGCATTTGTGGACATACTTGCCGTTATTTCGAATCCATTAATCGTTACATTATCAGTGCCATCACCTAGATGTATGGGGGCTCTTCCTGATGTAAATGGTTGGATTATACTTTCAGAACCCCGATTTGCTGCACCAGGTACAATATCTGCGTTGGCTCCATTCAGTGTTAATGGTATTTCTATTAAGATATCTTCCACATAGGTCCCTGCTGCCACCTCAATAACGTCTCCTGCGTTGGCGGCATCGATCGTTCCTTGAATGCTTTGCCCGTTGTTTACATACCAGACCGCTTGACCTGAGAGAATGTCACCGTAGCCAGCAACACTAACCTCATCGTCGTTGGCAGTCTGATTGATAATGTCACCATAGAAGGTGCCATCTACCCCAGAATATTGCTGGCGATTCGAATGGATAGTGCAAGCGCTGATGTTTACATTTGTTGGGCTATTATTTCCTTTTCCTGGCTCTCCAATACGAATGCCACGTTCATTACCAGTTATGGTCGAATTCTGAATAATCACATTTGATAATGTGGCCGGAAATGCTCCATAGGTAGCTCCATCATCACGCGCTTTAACTGTTAATGCAACACCCTCTTTTGCTTCCCCTATGGCATTACCTGTGAAAGTGCAATTGTCAATTGTAATGTTGGTGTAATTCCCTGCCTTCAGGTTAATATCAATTCCACTCAACCAGGGCTTAAAATAGGTGCAACTATTCCCCCAGGTTAGATCTCCGTTATTCGAAATCTCACAATTAATAAAAGAAGCATTGTCAAGCTTTTCAGCATACAAGCCTTTCGCAATATTATCCTTGAATTCTGTATTCGATACTGCAATCTGGGTGACATTGCTTGCATCAGCGGAAACTGCTTTCTGTAAATACCATCCATAGTCCAGCTTATTGAAAGCACAATTAGAGATGTTTACATTGCTCAAAGAAGAAGTGAGATCAACATAGAGTCCTCGCTCCTGTTCACCGCAAGGATCGGCGTTCTCAGTACCAACGACATAAACATTGGATAGGGCTAGGTGGGATACATTCAATCCTGTTGCCTCAGTAAAACGACCTACGGATATACCGGCCATTCCATCAGGTTCTATTCTCAGATTCTGAAGAAGTAGGGGATCTCCATTACTTCCTGATGCATTTAATTGTACTACACCTACTTTGGTGTCGCCAGCCCCTGATGTGTTTTGAGTAATAATCGTATTGAACAAGGGGTCCGCATCACTCCCAGCGCCAATAATGTTTACCTTTTTATCAATCAGAATGTTTTCCACATACGTCCCTGCAGCCACTTCAATCACATCACCCGCCGTGGCCGCATCAATGGCAGCCTGGATGGACATTTCTACACTTGTAAACGCATCAACAATGAAGTTGCCTGTTGCAACTTCTTTCACATAAAGGGCTGGCTTCAGTGTGATGTCAGCATTCAGGTAGGTCTCTGCCGCATCCAGTGCATTTTGTTTAGATGTATGGTAATGCTTGTTATCTGTTCCGATTCCCAAATAGTAACTGAAAGTAGCTGGCAAAGTGACATTCGAAATGCTACCTGTGAGCACTTGCTCATACACGCCAACCGCCTCAGAGATACTCACTGCCCCAGTTAGGGTGACACCATCCGTAATGTCAGGAGTACAGGTACCAGCGTTGGAAAAAATACCGATACCAGATTGCCAGCTTGTCCAACCATTGCCAGAAGTAGTAATTCCATCAATGGTCACATTGGTACAATTGGTAATTGAAACACCATTTCCATTTGTGTTGTCTGATGAGGTAATGCTTTTCAATAATATATTGTCAGAACAGTTCATCGCAAAACCAGATCCCCCACCATTTTTAACCGTGGTGTATTGAATGATCAGGTCATCACTTCCTGGCGATTGATGGATACCATAAGTTTCTGCACCATCAACGGTGATGTTTTGAATGATCACATCGGTGCTTTGGATGGATATACCATAGTTAGCAGATGTTGAGGTTAAGGTAAACCCTTTTCCATCCAATGTCAGGTCTTTGTTGATAACGACTATTCCTTCGGTAATGTCATCAAGCAGTTCAATTACGTCACCCGTACTGGCCGCAGTAATCGCCGCCTGTAAGGTGGTATACGTTTGACCTGGGCCGACTTGCAGGATCGCCCCCATAGCACTCGCTGTCAACAATAACATCGACAGCATAAAAACATAAAGCTTCTTCATAATGATGGTTTTTGGTTTCTGATTTCCTAAACGGCCTATTCGACCAGGCAGCCAAAATTGCATTATTCAAAAGCCTCGCGCAGGGGCATTGTATAAGCGTGTGAAATCTCAGGATAAGCGTCTGAAAAAGGGGACTAAGCGTCCTTCATTTCCGCATCGGGTTGCGGATTATGCTGCGGTTTTTTCAATGCTGTAGCTAATCCAGACGCTTTTTTATATATATCAATGTGTTTTACTGAGAATATGAGCATTGCTTCTTTCAACTGGATGTTGTGTGTTGATTTTTGCGACTAGATATTCTTGACCTTGTTCATTTCTTTGCTCGCCCAAAGAAATGAACCAAAGAAAGGGCGCTTTTTTCAAGGGATTTTTCATCCGCCCTTGGCGGCTGAAAACCATAGCTGATTGGCTAAATTTCCTACAAGGATTCGGAAATTTTTAACGCCAATCAGCTATTATCCTGCGAAAAAAGACTTTATCCGCTCCGCGGATATCAAAGCCATCAGTAGCGCAGCTTCCTCACCACACTCATCCTTTACCCTGAGCGAAGCCGAAGGGTCAAACTCAGACTGTTTTTGGCCTTCGTTGCATTTCTGTAGAAAACAAGGCTGAGGATGACTTGGACAATTGATGGAGATTTTCCTAATGGAGCGATCCGCGAGCATAAGCTTTGGGCAGGCACATCACGTTCGCTGAAAAAGCGGCTCGGATCGCGACTCCCATCCGAAGCCGTAGTTTTCAAGGAAAGGCAATGCAGCCTTGATTTTTTACTCGCGCATTGTTTATTCAACAGGTGCTCGTGAGCTCGTGAAGTGCAAGCACTTCACTCGGTTGCTACTTTTTTATTAAGAAAAAAGTAGGGCCTGCCCGGCCTGAGGGCGAAAAGCCGAAAACCTAAGACACTACACTCAATAATCGCCGGGCCTGAGGCTTGCGTTCGGGATTCAGCAGGATCAGAAGATCATCAGGTCAATAGGTCAGCAGGATCAGAAGATCAGCAGGTCAATAGGTCAGCAGGATCAGAAGATCAGCAGGTCAATAGGTCAGCAGGATCAGAAGATCAGCAGGTCAATAGATCAGAAGTTCATTAGAGCAGAAGAGCATTTTTTTAACAGATCAAGCTTATGTTCGCACGCAGGCTTATGATTTTTGATGCAAGAGCATCCAGCGACAGAGGAGATACTGCTTGCGCGCATTATGCTGACCTCACCAACCACACCCGATAGCTATCGGGTCATCCTTCACCCTGAGCTATGTCGAAGGGCAGCCAAAGGGTCAAACTCAAACTGTTCTATGCGTCCTCCATTTCCGCATCGGGCTGCGGATGATAGTGCAAAGGAAGGTGGATTAAAACCCGGGTGCCGCAAACCACCCCGTCTTTCTTCCTGTCGCTGACCCATACCCCATAATGCCGCTCCCCCGGGGCATTCATCATCTGGATACGGCGTTGGGTAATGCTGCCGCTGTGATTGCGCCGCGTATAGCTCTCAGAGTTGTGCAGGCTCAGGTTGATTTCACGGCTGCGGGCAATGCCTACCCCATTGTCCTCCAATTCAACCTCCAGTATTTTTTTGTCCGTGTCGATGCGAAGACGAACCTCCAGATGCCCATCTGTTTTCTTATGGCGGAAACCGTGGCGGATCGCATTCTCGGCATAAGGCTGGATGATGAAAGGCGGGATGAGCAGGCCTTCCGGGCGGATGCCCTCTTCGATCTCCAGATTCCAGGTGAATTTGTCCGGAAAACGCATCTGTTCCAGTCTGAGGTAACTCTCCAGAAAATCAAGGGACTCGCGCAGGCTCACCATTTTGCGGTTCACATTCTCCAGGGCGTTGCGGATCACACGCGAAAAGTCGGAAAGATATGAAATGGCAGATTCAGTGTCGCTTTCCAATACAAAGGATTGTATCGCATTGATGCTGTTAAAGATAAAATGCGGGTTCATCTGCGACTGAAGGGAGGCGGTTTCCAGGTCTGCCATTTTTCTTTTGACTTCGTCTTCCTTGTCGCGCCGCTTCTGGGCCTTCCGGAAAATGTAGAGGAAAACCCCAGCGAGGGAGAACAGCAAAAGCAGGATAAAGAGGGCAATGAAACCAGGGTGATAGAACCAGGGCGTCGGAACTTCCAGCCTGAGCGACTGTTGTAAAGGCGAGAACAGGCCACTGCTGTTGTGATGTTCAAGCTGCAGCCTGAAGCTGCCCGTACCGAAATGGTTGTAGGTGATCCTGTCGAGCGTGCCCGGCTCATTCCACTGCCTGTCAAAGCCATCCAGGCGGTAGCGAAAGTAGTCCTTGTCGGGGTTCAGAAAGTTTATGCTGTTTATTTGCAAAGCAAGGTGATGAAGGTTGTAGGGCAACATCAGGGGTGATCTGTTTTTACCCTGGCTGAGCAAATGGCTGCGGTGATCCAAAGGCAGTTCTTCATAGTTCAGATACACATTATCGAGGTAAAAGCTTGCCTTTCCCCTCCATCCCTCATACACTTTCCGGGTATGGATCACATCGATTCCATCCCCACCTGCCAGCCATAAATCCCCATCCTGATCCAGGTGTCCCCCAGAGGTACTTTGTGTACGCAAGCCTTCCTCTGCATTCAGAAAGATAATCCACCCGGGTTCTTTAGCCTCCAATCCGGAAAGTTTGATGCAATGCACACCCATATTGGTTCCCGCCCAAAGGTAAGCCTGGGGGTCGTATTCCATCCAGCGGACGGCACTCCCCCTTATGCCCTCTGCCGGTGTGATCTCGTGCTGCAGAAACAGTTTTTTTCCGCTCACTTCATAGACACGGATCCGGCCGGTATTGTCACCGCTAAAGAGCCTGCCTTCTTTGTCCATCGCCAGACATAGGATGTTTTGATATATTTCGGGGGAAGGAGGGTAATGCAAGACTTGGTTGCGATGAAGTCTGAAGATACCATCCGTATGGGTGGCCATCCAGAGATCGCCGTCCAGCCGCACTATTTGGCTAATATTGCCCAGGGGAGGGTCTCCCTGAGGGAAAGGCAATAGCCTGAGGGTTTCCGGCGCATCAGGTATGGTCTCAAAAAGGCCTGAAAAACTCCAACTACCCTGCCATAACAGAAAGTCCTCAGTAAAATCAAACTGACTTTTAGGATGAAGGAACAACTGTATGTCGGATAAACTTTCATCTACCAGCAGCAGACCCAGATCGTAAGCGACCCAAATTCTTCCCGCCGGATCTTCCCGGATAAGGTTGAAGTTGATCGTGTTCTTGTCCCACATTCGAATATGGTTGTCAAAACTGATTTTTTTGTATTTCCTTGCCTCACCGCTACGGGCATCCATCGTTAGTTTCAGTAGTTTTTTTCTATCCAGGCGTTCCTGGCGGCCATCAGGATGGATGCACATTAATCCCTCCTGGCTGCCAATCCAACGGCGGCCGCGGCTGTCAGTGAAAACGCTGCGTACTTCATCGGATTGAAGCCCGAGAAGGTCTGAGGGAATATGTGAGACAAAATTGGGCAAGCAGAGGTAAAGCCCCTGATCGAGGGTGGCCACCCAGACCATATCGTTTCGTACATCGCAGTATACCTGCCATATTCTTTCCGACTCAATACCCATTCTGTAACTCATCTCTTCGGGTTCATTCCCGTTCAGTCTATAAACCCCGCCCGGATTGGGCATTTCGTAAGACCAGGCACCCAGCCAGATATTTCCAGGCTCATCCTCGGAGAAACTGAAAACCTGCCCTATTTCATCCCGGTATTCGATCTGGGTTTCTCCCTCCCGTATTATCCCAATGCCATTTCTGTGGTTACCCAGAAAAGTATCCCGGCTGCTGGAAACAAAGAAGCCAGAGCCTGAGAGAATCCCGGCTTCTGTAAAGCGGGAGTGAGGCCGGATCCGGCCTTTTTCCGGGAAGTATTCAAATACTCCGTGACTGTAAGAGGTGATTACTATCTTATCCCGGCATTCTGTGATAGAGGTAATGACACCCAGGCTGCCTGGGGGTACAGGGGAATGGGGAAGGGGAAGAAAAGCTCCGTCTTTAAGAATTGCAAGTCCTTTCTGAGTGCCCGCAAGCAGGATGTCGTGTGTAGGTGAATAGTGTACCACCCTAACCCAATTGTCCGGAAGCCCGGAGGCGGTGTCGAAGTTTTCAATGCAGTTTCCATCGAAGCGACAGAGTCCCTTGCCGTAGATCCCGAGCCAGAAAGCACCCTTGTCATCCTGGGCGATGGACCAGATACGGTTTCCGCTCAATCCGTCGTGCGAAGAGACGGTTTGGAAGCTTTTGCCGTCAAAACGGCTCAGTCCGGCATCGGTGCCAATCCACATCAGGCCATCGGGGGTGTGGAACAAAGCCCGGATACTGTTGGATGGAAGGCCGTCTTCCATCGTATAATGGCGTACCGGAAGAAGGGGTGTCTCCTGAGAAAAGAGTGTAAGCGGGATCAGGCTACTCAGGACACAGTAGAAGAGGAAGCGGCGGATATGGTCATTCAGTGCATTGCTCACCCTTTTGTGTCTGCAAGGAATACGTTTAGACTCTGTTGGTTAAAACCTGCAGGAAGGCTTCATTGCGGCGGCTGGCGATAGATAAGTTTGTTCCATTCTCCAGCACGATATGGTTGCCGTCTTTGCGGCTGTAAGTTTTGACAAAATTCAGGTTTACGAGGTAAGATTTATGAATTCTGAAGAAGATATCCTTAGGCAGCTGCTCTTCCAGAAAACCGAGTGATCGGGAGACCATCAGGGTTTCGCCCCGGAGGGTATATACCCGTGTGTAGTTCTGGTCGGCTTCGCAGTAGAGGATATGATTGATCTTTTCCAATGAATATCCATCGAAAGTGGGAATAGGAATCTTGCCGTAGCGGTCCTCCACAGGATGAATGTTATGCAGGAGTTCTTCAATTTTCTGGTGGGGTGATTTATCGTTTTCCTTGGTTTTGAAACGCTCAATGGCATCTCTGAGATCGATGAAATTAATGGGTTTCAGGATATAATCCAGGGCGGCCACTTTGATTGCTTCAATGGCGTAGTTTTTATAGGCAGTAGTGAAGATGACCTGAAACTCTATTTTGTGGAAGTAGTCAAAAAGCCGGAAGCCGTTTTCGTCTGGCATTTCAATGTCGAGGAAGACAAGATCAGGATGGTGCTTATGTATGACAATGGCACCGGATTTTGCTCCGTCTGCTTCTCCGACTACCTCAACCTGTTCCGGAAAGTATCGTTTGAGCATTCCTGCCAGGGTTTTCCTGGCCATAGGTTCATCATCGATGATCACCGCGCGTATCATAGGCTATAAAATTAGGGATAAAAGTAAGACGCAATGAGTCTTCTTGTCGGGCCATTGTATAAGTGCGGGATTTTACCGGATGAACGTATCGGATTCTGCTGCTGAGTGCAAAAGCGCCCCTGTTTTCAGGGGGGTTAAAAACGGCTTTCCAGTTTAAGCATCAGCATACGCGGGGCCTGCAGGTCACCCGGCCTGCCGGCATTCTCACGGTTGCCCAGGTTACGGAGCATTACAGAGGCTTTCAGGGTATTTCCCGGCGCATAAGCCAGGCGAAGATCAGAAAGAATAAAGGCTTCACCCTGATGTTCTTCGCGATAATCTCCATAGCCGGGCAGGATCAGATTCCCGAGCACAGGATCAACAAAAACCTGATCCACACATTCCATATAACTGTGGCGCAGAAAGCTGTACCCAAGCTCCCATCTCTTGTATAGCAGGTTCACCCCGGCGGTGAAGCTGTGTCGGTAGCGGTATTTGAGCATATCGCTGTCGCAACTTTTTCCTCTTTGGTAGAGGGAGTCGGTGTTTCGATCCCGTGCTTGGGTATAGGTGTAGCCCAGCATATACTCTGCTAGAATTCCTTCCCAGCTTATTTCTCCCATTGCACTGATATCCAGTCCTGAAATGCTTGCACTGCCGATGTTCTGCGACTGGAATCCCATATTCTGCAGGCTTATGTATTCGGTGGTTGGCAGGTAAGTGAGGGTATCATAAAATCCAAAACTGAATTCCATCATATTGCGGTATTCGGTCAAAAAAGCAGCGGCATCCAGGTAGCCCTGCATCCTGCCCAGCCGGTAGCCCTGGCGAATGCCCAATTCTGCATTCCATCCGTATTCTGACTGGAGCAGAGGATTGGGAAAGATGTTCACTCCGCCCACGCGGGTAGTGGTGTATTTTTCAGCAATGGAAGGAAAGCGAAAGCCCTGTCCGGCGGAAGCCCTCAGGAAGGTGTATTCAAAGACCTGGTAGTTCATCCCGGCCCTGAAAACCGGCCGGGCTTCGCTCTCGCGGTTCAAGCGGAAGGATTCATACCTTGCTCCCAGGCTCGTTCGCAGTCTCCCGTATTTGTGGTCAAGTTGAGCAAATGCGGCCAGATTCCGGTAATCGTGGTTGCCAAAGAGGGCTGCCACGGATCGGGAGAAGGTGGCGGCCATTCCGGCCACCACATCCAGGTTCTTCCATTGATGCTGGAACTGATATTCCGAAAAAACCTGTGCTGCTTCGTTGTCCTTTGCGGGGTCATCGGGAAACAGGTTGCGGGTTTGGAAGAAGCGTGAACGAAACTGATGCTTGCTTCCTTTGGGGGTATAATAATTGAGAAAAGGATCAAGGTAGATGCGGCTGCCCTGATTGTGCGTCACGGTTTGTGGGTTCTGCACCCAGGCGCCGCTGTCGGCATCTTTCCAAAGGAGAAAGTCGGTCAGGTCTAGCGACATCAGGCTGGCAGACAAACCATAATCCAGTCCGGGGCTTTTTGGGGGGCGGTACCGGAGTTTGGTATTCAGCCTGATCCGCTTCTCGAAATTGTCTTTTCGGTATCCCGGGTCATCCACAGCATTCAGGCTCACAAGAACGTCGCTGTGTTCATATCGCCGGCCGTGGGTGAATTGCAGCCCGGATACCGCAGCGACCCTGCCGGGATCCCAGATCAGTTCCTTTCTTTTTGGCTGCATATACAGTCCGCTCATCAGTGCCAGGCGGGTTTCCTGCTCGTGTTCGGGCCAGGCTGTGCGGATATTGATGACCCCGTTCAGGGCGGACGAACCGTAGAGTGCAGAGGAAGCTCCTTTCAGGACTTCCACCTGTGCGATGTTCTCCATCGGCAGCAGATTCCATTTTGCATCGGCGGCATCCGGCGAAAGCAGGGGGAGTTCATCCACCATCACCAGAACACGGCTGCCGGCTCCGTAACTCCAACCGGATCCGCCCCGGATGTTGGCCTGCCCGTCGATGATGTCAAGGCCGGGAAGCTTTTCAAGGCTTCGCTCCAGATCAAAGCTCAGGTTCTGATCTATCTGCGATGCTTTCAGTACCTGCATTGAAACCGTTGTGTTGGCCACCCTTTGAGCATAGCGACCGGCCGAGATAACCACATCCTGCAACATCATCGCTTCGGCATCCAGTTGAGCATTGAGAAAAATACGTTCTCCCTTTTGCAGCAAAATGGAATCGAGGTGTAAAGGGGCATAGCCCAGGTGAAAGAAACTGAGTCGGTACAAACCGGCTTGCAGTTGCAGCCGGAAGCCGGCATCGGATCCTGCCGTGGTTCCTGTAGCCTGATCCACGGCAATATTGGTAAAAGGAAGTGGCTCACCACTGCGGGCGTCCGTAACCCGGCCTTCAATGATACCCGGCTGTGCCCCTGCCCAATCCGCAGATAAGAGGAAGAGCAGCAGCAGGACGCCGATCCGCAGCGCAAAAGAATAAAGCCCGGAGATGCAGGACATTCTTATTGTTTGATCAGTTTCCCCTGCGATTGATGGGTTTCGCTCTCGAGTCGATAGAAATACAGACCGGGAGAGAGCTGTGTGCCATCCAGGCTGATCCTTCCCTCCCCGTTCAGCAGTTTGTCCCTGAATACCCTCCGACCCAGCTGATCATAAATACTCAGCCTGATTTCACCCCCGGTAAACCCATTCAGATCAAAGACGGTCTCTGTGCTGAAGGGATTGGGAAAAGGCCTTGACGCAATGCTTTCAGCTTGCAACCGGTTGACAGGGGTGGCTGCCTGCACGGTGATGGAAAGGCTGGTGGAATCAATTTGTTCTCCGGCATACACCGGAGTGCCCAGGACAAGGATATAGGCGTCGACTACGATTTTGAGTGTAAATATTCCTGTGTCAGTTGGTGTTCCGCTAAGTAGTACACAATAATATGTACCAGGGTAGAATACCCCACTGGGTTCATTGGATGCATAAGTCATTCCGGGAGGAAGGTTGTCCACACTTTTCAAGACGATGCGGTGAATGGGTACCGTGGCACTGAGATAGGTAAAGGTGGGAGGAGGAAGGATGGTGACTTCCTCGCTGTAGATCGCATTCTGGATAGCCGGGGGCAGGAAGGCAGGACAGATTTCTCCATTGTTTTCAGGATCGGGGCAGGAGAGGGAGTCGCCGGGGGTGCACTGGGCATAAGTCTGAAGATGCATCCCGAAAGCAATCACAGCAAAGAAAAGGAGTAGTGTTTTTTTCATAGGGCAGAGGTTTATTTAAAAGACTTCTAAATTAAATCAAATTTCGCTACCCTCATCAGAATTGTGATGACCTGATCAGTGCGTTGAGATTTGTGAAGGATTATGCATAAATGCTTGCTTAACTCAATGGCAAATTTTGTTCCTTTCATTATCCATCAGCGAATGCCTTATTCCCTCTCCGCCCTTGTGTTCATCGTGCCTTCCTTGTGTCCATCGTGCTTAAATATCTCCCGCAGATTTCGCAGATGGGCGCAGATTTTTAGGATTTGGTGTGATGTCGAATTTCTTTCGGGGATAGGGATGAGGAATAGGAGAAGCCCCTTTGCGGCTTTGCGTTAAAAAAAAGTACGAGTTCGAGCACCTACCTGCCGGTAGGCAGGCGAATTCGTAAAAGCGTAAGTTCTTGTTTTGCCCCATCGTGGCGAAACCTGATAAATAGTAGATGTTTGTTTCCATTAATGCGCTCCATCGGAGGGCGATCCGATTGATTATTGATTCAGCAGGTCAGAAGGTCAGAAGGTCAGAAGGTCAGAAGGTCAGAAGATCAGAAGGTCAGAAGGTCAGCAGGTCAGAAGGTCAGCAGGTCAACCTTATTCAGGCATTGACAAACAATCCTCCACACCCGATAGCTATCGGGTCATCCTTTACCCTGAGCGCTCGCCCTGAGCGTAAGTCGAAGGGAAGTCGAAGGGTCCAACTCCACACTGATTTGGGATTACTCGCTCCGGCCCCTCTCACTTCGTTCGGCGGGCCTCCGCTCGTGATCACCGGGAGGGGAGAGCTTCAGCCCAAAGCCACGCTCGCTACGCTCGCTTCGGGCTTTGTTTTTATCCCTTCGCTCAAGCAAAGCTTGGCTCGGGATTAAAAACAAAGCCCCGGCACCTTGTGCCGAGGCTTTGGGCTGGCGGAGAAAGAGGGATTCGAACCCCCGGGCCCCGCAAAGGGCCAACGGTTTTCAAGACCGCCGCATTCGACCACTCTGCCATTTCTCCGCTGCAAAAATACATTTTTTTCGTTCCATTATGAGATACATTTCCCTGTTGATTCCTATGACTGAATGTTCTACTCCTTTCTCTTGAGATCGCTTTGGCCTTTCCCGGGCATTGTGATTATCTTTGTATTTGATCCTCAAACAGGCCCTATGAAAAAAAAACTTACCCTCCTCCTGCTTTTTCTGCTCCCTCTTACGATCAGTCAGGGTCAGTCTTTGCGCGCAAACCTGAGTTTCTGCAGTTTCTGGTCTCCCCAGGATGGCCCGTTTATCGAGACGTATTTATCCGTGGAAGGCCGGTCTATTCAATGGAATAAGGTGGGTGAAGGTTTTCAGGGAACCCTGGAGGTGACGATGATCTTCAGGCAGGGAGAGAAAGTGGCGAATTTTGGCAAGTATGCCTTGCATAGCCCCTTGCTGGAGGATACATCCAATATTAATGTCAATATTATCGACCAGCAACGCTTTATTCTGCCCGATGGGGAGTATGCTTTTGAGGTCAGCCTAAAGGATATGTATGGCGACACAGCGGTGATCCGCCACGAGCAGATGCTGAGCATTTCGTTTCCGGAGCAGCAGGCCGCATTTTCCGGCATTGAATTCCTGGAAAGCTACACACGAACCGAAGAGCCCGGTCCCCTGTCTAAATCAGGTTTTGATATGGTCCCCTATGTGTACAATTATTTTCCTGAAACCCAGGGACGCATCCGTTTCTATGCCGAGCTGTATCATACGGATGCTCTACTGGGAGAGGGAAACCCCTTTTTGACGGCGGTTTTTGTCCGGAGTTTTGAAACCGGCGAGATGATCAAGGATCTGTATCATCGCCGCCGTGAAACTGCTGCTCCCGTTATTCCCCTGCTGAAAGAGCTCAGTATTGAAAACCTGCCCTCAGGCAACTATGAGCTGGTGTTGGAAGCACGCGACTCTCAAAATGAGCTTATTACGGCCAGTAGTATCTTTTTTCATCGCATCAACCCCGGTGTGCAACTGCAGCTCAAAGATGTAGCCGCACTGGATGTGAGCGCCACTTTTGTGGAAAAGATGCGCAGCACAGATAGCCTTGCTTCTTATATCCAAAGCCTGAGCCCGATCAGTTCCGAGCTGGAGAGGGTATTTGCAGAACGAAACCTGATCAACGCCGACCTGGGTCTGATGCAGCAGTATTTTTTGAATTTCTGGCTGGTAAGGGATGACCTGAATCCTCAGCAGGCCTGGGAAGAGTATTATGCCCGGGTGCGCCACGTTGAACATCATTTCAAAACCCTGATTAAGAAAGGTTTTGAAACAGATCGTGGGATTGTTTATCTGAAGTACGGCCCCCCGAATACCATCGCCCAAAGTCATCACGAACCCTCGGCCTATCCTTATGAAATATGGCATTACTATGAACTGAGAAACCAACGCAATAAGCGTTTCGTTTTCTATACCCGCGATCTGATCACCAATGATTTTGAACTGATCCACAGCGATGCAATGGGTGAACTGGCCAATTACCGCTGGCAGGTGGATGTGATGCGACGCACCACAGATGGATATGACCTTGACTCCAAATCAGTGGAAGATCATTGGGGAGGGAGAATAGATACCTATTACCGCGATCCCCGCTAATCAATGTTTTAAATCTTTGATTCCTTGGCACTGGCCTATTACCTAATCCGCATTTTTGCGAGCCTCCTGGCTCTGCTTCCCTTTCCGGTCTTGTATGTCAAGTCTGATGTCCTTGCCTTCTTCCTATACCGGGTGGCGGGCTACCGCAAAAAAGTGGTGGAGAAGAACCTTCGTAATGCTTTTCCCGATAAGGATGCGAAACAGCGTAAAAAGATCGCTTCCCGTTTTTACCGCAACCTGGCCGATGTGATCCTGGAAAGCATCAAAGTGGAAGGGATGAGCCTGGCTTCCTTGCAGAAACGATATGTGATTGCCAATGAAGCATTGCTGGAGCGTTTCGCCCGGGAGGGGAGAGGCGTAATGCTGCTGATGGGGCATTGCGGTAACTGGGAATGGACCGTGAGTGGAGTCGCTCCCCGACTGAAGCAGCCTGCACGCTTTGTAGCCAAGCGCCTGAGCGATCCACGCTTTAATGATTATGTTGAAAGCCTGCGCTGCAGGTTCTTTCCGGGATATACCATTCCGCACAAGATGACGATGCGCTATATTCTTCAGATGCAGGGAAAGGCTTTTTTGGTGTGTATGATTGGCGATCAGACCCCGCTGAAAGAAGAAAGCCGTTTCTGGACTACTTTTTTAAACCAGGAAACCCTTTTCTACGAAGGAGCGGGAAAAATTTCGCACCGGATGGGAATGGCCGTGGTCTATCTTGAGCTGTACCGGAAAAAACGAGGACATTATGAAGGCAGGCTTAGTCTGATTGCAGAGAATGCGGCCCATCATACACCAGAGGATATCCTTCTGTCTTATGTGGACAAGCTGGAGGCAAGCATCACCGCTGGCCCGGATAACTGGCTCTGGTCGCACCGGCGCTGGAAGCATAAAAGAACCTCCGATCCGCTCCTTCCGCGGCATAAGGATTAAGATTATCCCTACCTTTGGCCTGCCTCAATGAGCATAGCTGTTGTCATACTCAACTGGAACGGTGCGCAATTTCTGCGTGACTTTCTCCCCATTGTGATCCGCCATAGCGCAGGCGTGGCCGAGGTGATCGTGGCTGACAATGCCAGTACAGATGGCTCTCAGGACTTGCTGAAAAAGGAATTCCCTGACACCCGTCTTATCAGCCTGGATAAGAACTACGGTTTTGCCGAAGGCTACAACCGGGCACTGGCACAGGTGGATGCAGACTATTATATCCTGCTGAACTCTGATATTGAGGTTAGTCACGGATGGATAGAACCTGTGGTTGTAATGATGGAAAAAGACCCGCTTATTGCGGCGGCGCAGCCTAAACTGCTTTCCTGGCACGAGCGTAGCAAGTTTGAATATGCCGGAGCAGCAGGCGGCTTCATCGACAGACTTGGCTATCCCTTCTGTCGCGGCAGGGTTTTTCTCAACCTGGAAGAAGACCACGGACAGTATGATGATGAAAAAGAGGTTTTCTGGGCCACAGGTGCCTGCCTATTTGTGAAAGCAAAAATGTGGAAGGAATGCGGTGGACTGGATGCAGATTTCTTTGCCCATATGGAGGAGATTGACTTCTGCTGGCGTTTGAAAAACCTGGGCTATAAAGTAATGTACACCCCTTCCTCCACCGTCTACCATATTGGCGGGGGCACACTGCCCAAAAGCTCATCCCGGAAAACCTATCTCAATTTCAGGAATAACTTCTCACTGCTGTTTAAGAATCTTCCTTCCGGATTGCTGTGGAAAGTTATCCTGACACGATTGCTGCTCGACTGGGTGGCCGGAATGCGATTTCTGCTCACCAGCGGGTTCAGTGAGTTCTGGGCGGTAGTCCGGGCGCATTTGTATTTCTACAGGAATATCGGAAAACTCAGAACAAAGCGCCGCAGCCTTCGGCAGGGCAAAGTAAGTGGGGTGTATGGGAAGAACCTGGTTTGGCAACACTATGTGCGCAAGAAAGTGCGCTTTAGTGAGCTGGACGAAAACGATTTCTCCTGATCAACCGGTTTTGCATTCGTTCTGTTCCCTGCTGTCCCAAGCTGTCCGTAGGCTGTGCCTGCGGACACATTGTCATACCACAGATTCCCGCAGATTATCACAGATTAAGAAATAACCCTTAGGTTGTTTTCCGGCCTGAGGGCAAAACAGAGAGAGATTGTATTTTCTGTTCTTCTCCCAACGCCTCTCAAAAAAAGACGCCCGTCAGCAAAGGTGATATTAGTATCATTTTGCTGAGGTAATTTTGCGAGACTTGCGCATTTTAGGTGCAATCGCCTGCCTACCGGCAGGTAGGCGCGCCAGCAGGACTTCTTTTTTACCCACTGTCCGTAGCGTCCTCGCAGCGGTCTCCCGCTATTTAGTGCTGATGCTTCCAGGCAGATAATCAAAGGAAGATAAGTAGTCCACCAGAAAGCTTTTCAGAATCTCGTACTCCGTCAAAGCCACGATGGGAGGATAATGTGCTGTCAATTGGGCTTCATCCAGGAGGTAGTTTTCCATAGCCTGTATCTCTGCCAGCCTCCTGTGGGTGGCAAGGTATGCTTCCAGATTCTCTCTCTTAAAACGAAGATGATCGAGTACATCCGCTGAAGCAGATCGGCAAAAAGCAATCTTGATGTCTTCCTGGGCTTTCAATCCTGCCGCATTCAGGTTTCCTTCTGCATTCTTGTTAGGCTTCATCGGCTGTCTGCACTTCAGGGAGGGCTGCCTCAATCTCTGTCATTATTCCAAAGATATGATCCATCAAGGCGGTGTTTTTTTCTGCTTCATCACACCAGATTTGTTGCGGAACAGGGGGGGATTTCTGCAGAATCTCTGATGGAGACGGGTGTTGGGCCATCAGTGCGCTTCCCCAGCAGAATAGATACAGGAAGTACTTTTTTTTCATCGGGTTGTGGGTGTGGGAAAAATCAGGGATGGAGTTTCCATCTCGACTGTGTGAACTTTTTCAACTTCATTCGCGGAGCAAATACTCCAGGGCCAGGCGGTATCCGTCGAGGCCAAAACCACTGATCACACCGCGACTGGCCGCCCCGCTCAGGAGTGTTTGCCTGTACTCTTCGCGGGCGTGAATATTGGAAATGTGCACTTCAACCACAGGTACGGCAATAGCGCGGATGGCATCAGCGATGGCCACAGAAGTGTGGGCATAGGCTGCGGGGTTCAGAATAATGCCATCGCATTCTTCTGCAAAAAACTGAAGCAGGTTTACAAGCTCCCCTTCCACATTCGACTGGGCGTAGCTGATCTCTGCTTCAGGATACTGTTCGGCCAGCATATCCAGATAGCTCTCAAAAGGCTCACTTCCGTATATTTCCTTTTCTCTTGATCCCAGCAGGTTCAGGTTTGGACCATTGATGATGGCGAAATGCATAGGTTTTTTTTCAAAGGTAGTGTAAAGATCATCCGGAGCATTGGCGAAGGGGTCAAATAAAAAGCCTTATCTTTGCTGCGATCACACAATAGGGGTGCCCTAAATTCCGGGCTGAGATCAAACCCTCAATACCTGATCCGGGTAATGCCGGCGAAGGGAACGACAACGATCCGCCAATTTCCAGGACTCCTCTATTGATCGGTTTAACCTTTAAAACCTGTCAAGATGAAGAGACTATGTGTGAGCCTGATCCTGTTTACCCTGCTGCAAATGAGCCTGATGGCGCAGTTCAGCATACAGGGTCGTGTGCTTGATGCCCAAAACGGGGAGGGAATCCCAGGCCTTCACCTGAGGCTGAGCCAATCTTATCAATCAGTGATTACTGACGCCCGTGGCAATTTTCGCTTCCGATCCCTTCCATCCGGTAAGTATGTGCTGACATCCAGCCATATTGCCTACGAGACCTCCGAAACAAGCCTTGCTTTGGAAGGCGATACACAGCTTGTTATAACACTGCTCCCGGCCGTGATAGGCATACCTGCGGTGGAAGTGCAGGCTACCCGGCTGGAAGCCAAGACGCCTTTGACCTACCGTCAGATGGAGAGAGAGGATATTGTGAAGGAAAATGCAGCCCCTGATCTTCCCTACCTGCTGCGCCTCCAGCCTTCTGTTGTTGTTAGCTCGGATGCAGGACACGGCGTGGGTTATACCGGCATCAGGATCAGAGGAACGGATATCACCCGCATTAATGTAACCCTGAACGGTATCCCACTGAATGACCCCGAAAGCCAGGGGGTTTTCTGGGTGAATATGCCCGATCTGGCTGCCAGTGCTTCTGCCATTCTGGTGCAACGTGGCGTTGGAAGCTCAGCAAATGGTGCCGCTGCCTTCGGTGCCAGCATCAACATTCAGACCCTGGATATCCAGGCTGATCCTTATGCGGAATTGCAAAGCAGTGCCGGCTCGTTTCAGACCTTTAAAAACAGCCTGCGTTTTGGAACCGGACTGCTCAATGGGAAATATACCCTTGATGGCCGTCTGTCTGCCATCCATTCTGCAGGCTTCATCGACAGAGCTACCGCCGATCTGCGCTCCTTCTATCTGAGCGGGGCGTATTACGGAACCCAAAGTGTACTGAAAATCATCGTGATGAGTGGAAAGGAAAAGACCTATCAGGCCTGGGACGGGGTTCCTTCCCATATCCTCGATACCAACCGGCGCTGGAACGGAATTGGCGCCTATACCGATGCGGAAGGCTTACGAAAGTATTACGATAACGAAACGGATAACTATCAGCAGGATCATTACCAGCTGCATTATTCCCGGCAGCTGAGTCGCAAGCTGAGCCTGAATTCAGCTTTGTTTTACATCCGTGGACGCGGCTATTATGAGCAGTACAAAGAGGATCAGGATTTTGCAGATTACAGACTGGCTCCGGTGCGGATCGGGGATAGTCTCCTGGATCATTCCGACCTGGTCAGGCAGAAATGGCTCGACAATCATTTCTACGGCGGCAATGCCAGCCTGAGGTATCATTCCCGGCGATATAATATTGTCGTGGGAGGGGAATACAATATGTACGAAGGGGATCATTTTGGTGAGATCATCTGGGCCCGCAATATGCCGGGGGCAGATATCAATGAGCGTTGGTATTTTAATGACGGACTGAAAAAACAAGGCAGTGTTTTTGCCAGGGTGAATTATGAGCTCAATCCGCGCTGGCATCTCTTTGCAGATCTTCAATATCGCAGCATTTCCTATCGCATCCGTGGTATTCACGATGATCTTCGCGACCTGGGCCGGGAGGAGTATTTCCAATTCTTTAATCCCAAAGCAGGGGTCTATTATTCCCTGAACGCGGAGCAGTCGCTCTATGCCTCGGTCGCAGAAAGCCACAGGGAACCTACCCGCTCCGACTTCAGGGATGCCGATCCTGATCGCCTTCCCCGTCAGGAACGACTGATGAATTATGAGGTGGGATATGATTTAAAGAAGCGCCTCTTTGGTTTAAATGCCAATGTATTCTATATGGATTACAAGGATCAGCTGATCCTCACCGGCGCCATCAACGATGTGGGTGCCCCCATCTTTACCAATATTCCGGAGTCTTACCGTACAGGTTTGGAAATCGCCGCTTTTCTGCGTCCCCTGGACGCCCTGGAATGGGAAGCAACGCTGAGCCTGAGCAGCAATAAAGCCCTGAATTTTACAGCCTGGGTGGATGACTGGGAAACCTGGACTCAGGTGGAAGAATTCCTTGGAACCACCGACCTGGCCTTCTCTCCATCTGTTCTGGCATCCAGCCTTTTGCGTTACAGGCCTGCAAAACATCTCACTGCTGAATGGATCAGTCAGTACACCGGAAAACAATATATTGACAATACTTCCAATGAATCGAGACGCCTGGATCCCTACTGGATCAATGATGTGAGATTGACCTGGACCTTGCCCAGCGCACCCTTCCGGCAAGTGGAACTGAGTGTATGGCTGCGCAATATTCTCAACGAGGAATATGAGACGAACGGCTGGGTGTATCGCTATTATTATCAGTCGGAAGAGGGCCGGCGCAGCGAAGGGGTTTACGATGGCTATTTCCCGCAGGCGGGCAGGCATTTCCTTTTGTCGCTCAGAATCAGTATCTGAGCTTGCACTTTCAAATCCGGACTGATGTCTGTCTTCTTCCGCTCATCCCTGCCTTTAGAAACAAGCAATCCAAAAGCATAAAAAATAAATATTATGCTCCGGGTAAACTTTTTCCTTTCAACTTTGTCGAACGAGGATTGTTAGATACCCACAAATGCCGTTTTTATGCTAAGATTTGCCTTGCTTGTTGTATTTATAGCCACCATTGCTGCCCTGCTTCCCGCCCAGCGGCCAGGGGGAGACGCCACCCCTCAGGGAAGCGCAGATGTACGCGGCCGCATTCTGGATGCCATCACCAATGAGGCGGTGGAATATGCCAATGTGGCCTTGTTCAGGATGAAGGATTCGGTGCTTGTCACCGGTGCTTCCACCAACAAAAGGGGAGAGTTTATGATCCCCTCCGTACCTTACGGCCGCTATCGCCTGGTGGCCGACTTTATCGGTTATGAGCGTCACGAACAAAAAGGTTTGGCCGTGACCCCCAGAGAGGAGTTTCTGCTGTTGCCGGATATCATCCTTCAACAGAAATCCATTCAGTTGGAAGGTGCGGAGATTACTGCCGACAGGGCTACCTATCAGTATAAGATCGACAGAAAGGTTGTATCAGTGGATGCAGATATCAATTCTGCCGGCGGAACGGCCGCCGATGTACTGGAAAACACCCCTTCTGTGGAAGTGGATATTGAAGGCAATGTCAGCCTGCGCGGCAGCTCAAACTTCACCGTGCTGGTGAATGGAAGGCCCAGCATTCTGGAAGGAACGGAAGCCCTGCAGCAAATCCCTTCGGCCCAGATCAAAGAAATAGAGATCATCACAAATCCCAGTGCCAAATACGACCCCGAGGGAACCGCCGGGATTATCAATGTGATTACCAAGAAGCAGGAGGATCGGGGTATTAACGGAGTAGCCAATGTCAGCATAGGTACCCGGGATAAGTACCGGGCGGATATTCTGCTGAATTACCGCACACCCAGGTATAACTTATACGGAACTTTCGATTACCGCGATGATAACTATGAAGGAAAGCGAACCTCTTATCGTGAGGTGACTACCTCGGGCACCACCTATTTTCTGGACGGCACCGGAACCCGCTTTATGTCGCGGGGCGGAACCAGCGGCAAATTGGGGATGGATTATTTCCTCACCTCCCGTACTACTATCGGAGGCTATCTGAACCTGGGGACTTTCAACTTCAGCCGGGGCCGGATTACCCAATATGAGGAATGGACCAGTCTGGAAGAAGAAGTGCTGTATTATCTGGCCGATACCAAGCGCCCCAGAAACAGAGATTACCACGGATTTAATCTCAATTTCCAGCATAAATTCGGTGAGAAGAACCATCAGCTGGATGCAATGATCGATTACCGGAAACGAGATGGAGGCGGAGATGAGAGCTCCATCGAATGGCTCAACAGCGGAAACTTTTCCAGGAGCGGAGAGCCATACTATCAGACGACAGCCAGGGAGGATGCTTCTTCTGCCGACTGGGTATTCAAGCTCGATTATGTTCATCCTTTATGGGGAGGCAAAATGGAAGCAGGATGGCAATCGCAACTTGATGCCGAACGGGAAGAATATGCCTATGAGGAATTTGACCCCCTGCTGGGTTGGATCGACAACAGCCTTTTCAGCAGTGCAATGGATTATTCACGGAATATCCATTCCATCTATACCACCTATGGCAATGAGTACGGAGAGTTTGGCTATCAACTCGGTTTGAGGGGGGAGCTTACCCAGCGTTTTATCACAGATGAAGAGGCGAATGCAGAGTATAATCTGGACCGGATCGACTGGTTCCCGACCATCCATCTTTCTCAACAGTTAGACAGGGATTATCAGGTACAGGCCAGCTATACAAAACGCATCAACCGGCCCCGGGGATGGTTTCTGGAGCCCTTTCTGAATTACATCGACAAAGACAATGTCCGCCGCGGAAATCCGGCATTGGAGCCCGAATATGTCGATTCCTATGAACTCTCACTGATGAAAAAATGGGGGATGAGTTTCGTTTCTGTCGAAACATTCTATCGCACTACCGAAAACCTGATCACACGCATTATGTCACCCCAGGAGGATGGTATCGTGCTGCATACTTTTGATAACCTGAACCGCGATCACAGCCTGGGAGGTGAGGTGATGTTGAATTATGAGGTGAACGACTGGTTGAATTTCAATCTGAGTGGCAGCCTGTACCGATACAGACTGGAGGGGATGGTGGACAATCAGCAGGTGGACAGGGAAAGTACCAACTGGCGCTCCCGCCTGAACACCAATATAAAATTCTCACGTCAGACCCGTCTGCAGTTTAACGGGGGCTACTCCGGTCCTTCCGTTACGGCACAGGGAGAGAGCAAAGGAATGCTCTTTACCAGTGCTGCCCTTCGTCACGACTTCAAAGGAAATAAGTTTACGGCCATCGCCCAGATCCGGGATATATTCGGCACAGCCAAACACGATTTTACAGCCATCAGTCCGGGTTTCTACGAGAATACGACAATGGAAAGAGAATCACAGGTGGTGCAACTGACCCTTACTTATCGCATCAATGATTACAAGCCCCGCCGTGAGAGAAATGGGGGCGGGGATGGAAATGGCGAAGGCGGTTACGAATACTAATCGCGTTTTTCAGCCGTGTGCCGGCATCAGCGCTTCAGAAAGCGTCTGTGGAAACACTTTCCATCGGCATTCCAATGGAGGAAATAGATTCCCGGCCCCAGGCTGCCAACTTCCAGGCTCTGGTCATTGATCATTTTGACGGAAGAAGTGCAGTCCCGCCCCTGCACATCGCTAATCCGGAAATCGCTGCCGGATAAAGAAAAGGAAAGATGAATATCGCTGACAGCGGGGTTAGGATATATCCTTGGCAATTCCCTTTCTTCTTCCGAAAAACCAGTGATGACATCCGCCCAGCAGCCCGGGTAAAAAGGATTCAGGTGATCATTGGCATAGACAAGAGCACTGTCTTCATAATAGCACAGCAGAGAGTAGTTGTAGCCCGCAATATCCTCCAGTCCGCTGAACATCAGTCCTGACGTACTTCCAATCCCTTCAATCCAATATCCCGAGCCTACCTGAAGCCGTTTTCTGAGTTTTCCGGCCAGAAAAATGCTGTCTACAGCGCCAATATGATAGCTTCCGCTTACCTGATGCGTTCCGGGAGTGGTGTGGGTGATTACTACAGTGCTGCCGGCTTCTGCACCCATATCATATAGCAGTCTTTCCGGCCCGCAGGTGAAGGTTTGGAACCAAACCTTGCCGCTGTTGTCTTCCCTCAGCAACCCGAAGGCAAACCATTGCTGCGCCTGTTCTGTGTGACTTATCTCAAGCAGGTGATAAACAGTTCCGTAGAAGCCCAGGGTATCTCCGATGCGCAGGCTGTGCGAAGTCGCCCAGGAAGGGGACTGAGACACAATGTCATCGGCTTCCGCACTGACCCACATCTTGCCTTTGGCAACAATGGGATCCCACTGCTGAGCAGGAAGCAGGGTGAAACTCAAGAGAAAAAGGGCCAGGATGTGCACACAATGCGGGATAGCAATTGTTCCTTTCATTAGATAGAAGTTTAAGGTGTACTTCTATACCCGGAATACAGTGCTCCTGAAATCTTTTGTGGTGTGCAATGATAAAACAATTTATTCAGATGGGCTGTGAGTAAACCAGTTTTGCCCGTCTTGCGCTATTCCGGGGGATCAAAGAAAAGGCCGCCTTTGTTGAGACGGCCTGTGAGATTAAAAGTACTTTGTCGATCTGGTGCAAGGGACAGTCTTAATAGTTGCCGCCCCCTCTGTTTCCGCGCATCCTTTCACCCCCGCGTCCTTGTCCGCTCCCATCGTGACGGCGTTCTCGCACACGCTGCTGATGGGTGGCCTCCCAGCGGGCATACTGCTCTTCGGTCAGGATTTGCTTCAAGTCCGCCTTATGTTGTTCCCGTATCTTCTCCACCTCGGCTCTGTGGGCTTCCCGGCTGGAGTGCATATCACTTCTTCTGGCCCGCATTTCAGTGTAATGAGCCTGCTCCAACTTCATCAGTTTGGCTTTCTGTGTCTGATCCAGACTCAGGTCTGCGGTCATCCGCTCAACCCTTGCCTGTACCCCTGTCGAGTCAGGCATATTTCCCCTGAAACCTTTGCCTGCCCGCGATTGGGCTTGCAGGCTGAAGCCTGTCGAAAACATAGTTATCCATAAAACTGCGCCAAGTGCTGCATTTCTTTTTTTCATTGTAATTGAGTTTTAGTGATTGTTTAGTGAATGAATGCTTTTAGGACATCTGTGGTGCAGAAGGGTTTAATGTCTAAGGACATATTTTGATAAGAGTCAGATATTAAGGTATTTGTGTAGAGAAGCCGGGGTGAACAATCCACCCATCCAAATGGTTTAATGTGTTGATTGAAACTATGCCTACCTTTGTACGCACTTAATAATCTATTAATGACAAAAACCCCTTTTGATTCCCTTAACCGGCTCCTTGAGGCATCAGTACAGCAGTTTGGACCGAATCCTTCCCTGAGTTGGGTGGAGGGTGAACCACTGACCTATTCAGATTTATGGGTCAGGGTCAATGCTTTTGCATACCGTCTCAAGCAGGATGGGATTGCTCCGGGCGACCGGGTCGCGATTCTGTCTCACAATATGCCCGGTTGGGGTATTGCCCAGTTCGCCATCTTGCGGGCAGGCGCAGTGATTGTGCCAATGCTTCCGGATTTTACCTCTACGGAGATCAGCAATATTCTGAGCCATAGCGCTACCAAGGCAGCGGTTGTTTCTGAAGGACTTGCACCAAAGTTGCAAAGTGAAGAAGTGGCATTCAAAGGCCTGATCTATTCCACAGAAGTGCTTGACCAGGCCGGGAACGATATCCCTGAATCCCAGTATGGTGAATTTCCGGAAGTAAAAGCAACAGATCTGGCAGCCATCATTTATACGTCCGGAACTACAGGAAAGAGCAAAGGGGTGATGTTAACCCACAAAAACATTGCTACCAATGTATGGCAGGGCAATGCCATACATCCGGTAGTGGCGCAGGATCGTTTCCTCTCCTTGCTTCCGCTTTCTCATACGCTCGAGAATACCCTGAGTCTGATCCTTCCTCTTTCGGCCGGTGCATCCGTCTATTACCTGCGGAAGCCGCCTACACCAGCTGTACTGTTGCCCGCATTGCAGAAAGTGAAACCAACCACTATCCTGGCAGTGCCTCTGATCATTGAGAAGATATACAGGAATAAGGTTAAACCCACTTTTGCCGGTAAGCCTGTTATTGGCTACCTCTACCGTCGTCCGGTATTCCGGAGGTTCTTCCATCGTTTGGCCGGGAAAAGCCTGATGAGGACCTTCGGAGGTCAGGTTAGGTTTTTTGGTATCGGCGGAGCAAAGCTTAATGAGGATGTGGAATTGTTCCTCAAAGAAGCGAATTTCCCCTATGCCATAGGTTATGGCCTTACCGAATGTGCACCGCTGCTGGCCGGCAAGGTGGTCGGAAAGGGAAGCTTCCAGTCAACAGGGATCGCCGTACCGGGCGTTGAACTGAAAATTCACCAGCCTGATCCCAAAACAGGTGAAGGAGAGATCTGGGCCAAAGGCCCCAATATTATGCAGGGCTACTACCAGGAACCGGAGCTGACTGCGGAGGTGTTCAGCGAAGATGGCTGGTTCAAAACCGGAGACCTGGGTGTATTTAACAAGGCTGGCGATCTGATGATTCGCGGACGCTCCAAGAGTATGATCGTGGGTGCCAGCGGTGAGAATATTTATCCGGAGGAAATTGAATCCGTGATCAATACTTTCCGATATGTTGTGGAATCTGTGGTGATTGAACAAAAAGGCAAGTTGGTGGCGCTGGTGCATTTTAACAGAGAAGCACTGGAAGAAAAGTACCAGCACCTGAAAGAAGAGGTCACGGATTATATGGAACATAAAGTGGAAGAATTGAAGCGCGAATTGCACCATTATGTGAATAGCCGTGTCAATAAGTTCTCCCGTATCCATATCGTCCAGAATCACCCGTCTCCTTTTCAAAAGACAGCTACCCAGAAGATCAAGCGCTTCCTTTACGGGAAAGAGATGGTTTGATGCGGAGGTATTCCTCGCAACTGCCCCTTTCTAATGGTTTCCCGGATTAAGGACGAAGGTATACGTAAGCCTTGCAGACCAATAAGGGAAATCAAACAATCCCTGTTGCAGGCGTAGTCTCCAGTATCCTTTATGCCCTCCTTGCTGCTTCTGACTGATGTGAAGCCGCACCACCAGGGGAGCATCTCCGTTCTTGAAGTATCCCTGATAGCCGCCGCTGCTGGCTTCAATCTGCAGGTTCCGGGTTTGCATCTGCAGCCCTGCGCCAAAAAGAAATGCATCATTCTGCAGATTATCATCCCGCATCACCTGCCAGACATAAAACCCCAGATTCAAAAATGGAGTCCATTCCTGAATCAGCTTTCCGCCTGTTTTGATAGACCTGCTTGCTTCCACATTGAAGTAATAGCCTGGGGTATCGGTGTGCCTGGCCGCACTGAGCTTCCCTCCGGAAGGAGCGCGGAAGTACATCCCTGCACTGATGTCGGGCCATCTTTCTTTCTTGTACAGCACTTTGAATCGGGTGCCAAAATAGAGGTCACCCCAGGCGAAGCCTTTGCTGTCGCGATCCCTGGATTTGCGCTCATCCCTGGTCAGTGTGTCCAGGCGGTAGTATTCCAGGGGGGAAGAAAACACAAGGATATTGACTTTTTCACCCATCGGTATGGTGAGGGCGGTGTATCCGTTTTGCGTTCGATCTCCCTTTCCGAAATGGGCTTCCCCTCCGGCTTCCAACTGAAGTTGATCTTCCAGGTATGCTGTCCTGAACTCAGGTACAGGCAAGGCATTGGGGCCCATAAAAGCAGGGGAGAGGATGATGTAGTGCCTCCAGTGGGTCTTTCCATCCCATTGCTGCTTCTCATTCCACCAGCTAAAATCTTCCTGGGCAGCAAGTCCAAAGCTTACTGCGATGCCGCACAACAAGAAAAGAGAATATTGCTTCATCTTGCTTGAATCATAAGATGACAAGATACCTTCTCCTGAGAAAAGCCGGAATTCGATACTCAATCGCGCCGGGGCGTCATAAAGTGCTGGACTTTAGGCTCAGGCGGTACTCGTGTGCTGGAGGGAAGAGGAATCAGTACCTCCTGTTGTCGAAGCGCTGACCGCGCCTGTCATCGTTTCCCTGGTTATTGCCGCGGAAATTGCTACGCCGGCGGGGACGGTCATCTCCGCTGGGTTCAGAAACTTTGACCACGATCTGGCTTCCATCCAGCTCTTTTCCGTCCAATTCCCGGATGGCTTGCTCAGCGGCCTCATCATCTTCCATTTCGACAAATCCAAAGCGTTTGGAATTCCCGGTTTCCTTGTCGATAATGACTTTGGCAGAGCTTACATTTCCGAAATCTTCAAACAGATCCCGTAAGTCTTCGCTGGTGGTTTGCCCACTGAGCTTGGCAACAAAAATGTTCATAACAAAAAATGGATTTGGATTTTCGCTGGCAGCCCGGAGACAGCGCTTGGTTTTTTTTATATGATGGGCTGCACCAGATCAAATGTATGATTTATTTCTTTTTCAGAAATACACTTGGGAAAACTTAATGCTCTTTTATTGTTTCTGAACCGGAATAATCCTGGATCAGGAGCGGTATTGCTTTTTTCTCCCCGGCTTATATTTGCGTTCCTCGCGCTCTGGCTCACCTTGTTCCTTGTCGTCCGGAAGTGCCAGCTTCACCCTGATGTTTCTTGCCTGACTGAAGGCTTTCAGGATGACCTCTTCAAAGCGTTGATCCACTTCAAAGAATGAGAACTTCTGGCCGATATCGATGCGGCCGATAGGCACATCCTTTCTTCCGCTCAGGTCGTTAATCATTCCAATGACGTCCTGAGGGGCGATATTCCGGTTCCTCCCGACGCTCAGGAAGAAGCGGCTATATCCGGATTCCGGAGTACTGCCCTCTCTTTTTTCCCGCTGTGTTTTCCTTGCCGGCCTGTCTTGTTGCTCGGCCCGCCCGCTGGGATTAAGGTCTCTGGCTCCTTTATAATACTCCAGGAAACGATTGAACTCAACAGACACGAAGCGCTGGATGAGTTCTTCACGGCTGAGCCAATCCAGCTTTTTGTAAACCACAGGGAGGTAAGGAGCGATCTGTGATTCATCTACTTCCACCTGCTCCATTTTGTCGATCAGGTTAAAAAGCTGTTTTTCGCAAATCTCCCGGCCTCCGGGTACTGCTTTCTGTTCAAACTTTTTGCCTAGTTTTTTTTCGATCAAGCCTATCCGGGATTTCTCACGGGTATGAATGATGGCAATGGATGTGCCTGGTTTTCCCGCCCTTCCTGTTCTGCCGCTGCGATGTATGTATATCTCGGTTTCATCGGGCAGGTTGTAATGGATTACGTGACTGAGATCATCCACATCCAGGCCGCGGGCTGCTACATCGGTGGCCACCAGCAACTGAATATTTCCCAGACGGAAGCGATTCATTACATAATCACGCTGTGCCTGACTCAGGTCTCCGTGCAGGGCATCGGCATTGTATCCGTCGCGCATCAGCTTGTCGGCCACTTCCTTGGTTTCGGCACGGGTCCGACAGAAAACGAGGCCGTATATTTTGGGATGCATATCCGCAATGCGCTTCAAGGCTTCATAGCGGTCGCGGGCGTGAACCATATAAAACTGATGCCTCACCTGTTCCGCCCCGATGTTCTTTTTGCCGGCACTCAGCTCCAGGGGATTGTGCATATAGTTCCGGCTGATCCGGATAATCTCCGGTGGCATTGTAGCCGAAAACAACAGACTCTGCTTTTGCTCCGGCGTGGTGGATAGAATGGCATCCAGGTCATCCTTAAAGCCCATATTCAGTATTTCATCGGCTTCATCCAGCACCAGCCAGCGTATTCCGGAAATGTCCAGTACCTTCCGCTTAATCAGGTCGAGCACCCTGCCGGGAGTACCGGCCACAATGTGAACCCCTTTCTTCAGGGCGCTAATCTGAGGTTGAATGCTGGCTCCGCCATACACCGCCAGCACTTTGATGCCGTGAAGATGCGTGGAATAGGACGCCAGATCGGAGGTGATTTGAACGGCGAGTTCCCGGGTAGGGCTCAGGATGATGGCCTGAATATGCTTTTCTCCGGGCTTAATCAATTGCAGTATGGGCAATCCAAAGGCAGCTGTTTTTCCGGTACCGGTTTGCGCCAGCCCGATCACATCCTGCTTTGGTTGGAGGATTTCCGGGATGACCAACTCTTGAATGGGAGTGGGCTTCACAAAGCCCAGGGAAGCAATGGCTTCCAGAATTTCGGGCCGTAGCCCCATTGTTTCAAAACCTGACATAAAAGTATTCCTGTTAATCCGGGATACTTTTTCAGGGAGATCTCCGGAGGGAAATGGATATTATAATAATTCAGCCTTTCTTAAGGCGCGGCAAAGGTACATATATTTAATGGATTCATAAGGAGACACTTCTGTTGTTTGCGGCGATACAGAAAGAGAGTAAATCATTTTTTGTACTTTCACCGCCATTAAACACGCGCATCCCGGAAGGATGGCCAAAATCGAAATTATGAAAACCGGAAAAGACACGGTAGTAACCTTAACTTACACCCTGCGCGAGAACAATGAGAAGGGTGAAATTGTAGAATCAGTCAATGCGGATCAACCGGCTGTGTTTTTGATTGGCGCTGGCAATTTGCTTGAAAAGTTTGAGGGCAATCTTCAAGGACTGGAGAAGGGTGAAGCCTTTTCTTTTGCACTTACTTCGGAAGAAGGATACGGAGAAATGATGGAAGATGCCGTGGTGGATGTGCCGCTGCGCGCTTTTGAAGTGGAGGGCAAAGTGGATCAGGAAATGGTGCAGCTGGGCAATTATCTCCCTATGCGCGATCAGGAAGGCAATCTGATGCACGGCAAAATTGTGGAGGTGGGTGCAGAATATGTAACTATGGACTTTAACCACCCTATGGCTGGAAAGAATCTTCATTTTTCCGGAGAGGTCATCGATGTCAGGGCTGCCAGCCAAGAAGAGATTGATCACGGCCACGTGCACGGGGCCGGCGGTCACCATCACTAAACAAGACGGCCCAGAATGAACAGGGTGTTCTTTTTATGAATATCCGGAGGCCTTTGTCGCCACACTGCAATACTTCTGGTGCGGATGAATTCTTTTTCGCCGCTGATCTCTGAGGCAATGCAAAGCATCAGATCCGGGTGGCAGGTTTGCAGGATTTCGTCCAGCAATTTCTGATTCCGGTAGGGTGCTTCGATAAAGACTTGTGATATCTCTTGAAAGGCTTCCTTTTCCAATAGCTTCAGGCTCTGTTTAAGCGGAGCAGACTGTACCGGCAGGTATCCGTGAAAGCGGAAGGATTGTCCGTTCAGCCCGGAAGCCATTAGGCCCAGGATGAGTGAAGAAGGGCCGCTGAGCGGCCTGACGGTTATGCCCGCCATCTGGGCTGCCGCTACCAGGCTTGCACCGGGATCGGCAATGCAGGGCGTACCGGATTCCGACATCAGCCCGGCGTTTCTTCCTTCCAAAAGGGGGTTCAGCAAGGATGGCAATGCTGTTGCCTGACTGTGTTTATCCAAAATCAGAAAATGATCTTCGTCCAGCGAAGCGGTATATCCAAATTGTCTGAGAAAGCGACGGGCGGTGCGGATGTTCTCTACAACAAACAAATCCAGCTCCCGGATGAGGCGCAGGTTGAAAGCGGGGAGTGATTTGCCCGGATCACCCGGAGCCAGGGGGACAGGCAGCAGGTAGAGGATGCCTTTATGTTGGGCAGCAGCCATTTTACCAGGGTAGTTTTTTTACATCCACATTGCCCCCTGAAAGGATAATGCCAGTCTTCCTGCCCCGGAAAACATCCGGATATTCCAGTACAGCTGCCAATCCGGTAGCGGCGCTGGGCTCCACCACAATTTTCATCCTTTCCCAAATCAGCTGCATAGCTGCGATGATTCCGCCTTCGCTTACCCTGTGGATGGCGCTTACATATTGCCGGATGATGGGAAATGTGCGGCTGCCCAGGGATGTCAGCAGGCCGTCGGCAATGGTTTTGGGATTCTCTGATGGGACTATCCTGCCTTCCTTAAGGGAACGCCAGGCATCATCTGCTCCGGCGGGTTCAGCGGCCATCACCCCAATGCCTTTCCCAAAGTAATGGGCACTCAGCGCCGTGCCACTCAGCAGTCCGCCACCTCCCACGGGCGTGAGCAGGATGTTGAGCGCGGGGATAGCTTCGATGAGCTCCATTCCGGCGGTGGCCTGCCCGGCAATAATCACATTATTATTATATGGATGGATCTCAATGGCTCCAGTCGTCGCTGCAAGGCCCGACAGGGTTTCTTCTCGGGAGGATAAGGTGGGTTCGCAGAAAGTAATGCGTCCTCCATAATGCTTTACCGCTGCCACTTTCACTTCAGGTGCATTCTCTGGCATCACGATAAAGGCCGGTATGCCGCGTAAGGCAGCTGCCCGGGCCAAAGCCTGGGCGTGATTGCCGGATGAATGGGTGCATACCCCGGCAGCGGATTCATTCGCACCCAGGGAAAAAACGGCATTCACTGCTCCCCTCGACTTGAAAGCACCGGCTTTCTGGAAATTCTCACACTTAAAAAAAAGGGTGCATCCTGTCAGGTGGTTCAGGTAGCAGCTTTGAAGTACCGGGGTGCGATGGACGAAAGGGGCAATGCGTTCCGCGGCTGCGCGGATGTCCTTTGCCTTCGGAGGAGCATCCATTCGTCTCAGGCTTTCTTTTCCTGCAGTATGGCTTCTATGATCTTATCTGTAGCTGCGTCCAGAAGATTAAACACCTCCTCGCAGGCCTCCATTGCCCGATAATATGGATCAGGCACGGCTTCGTTCCTTCCGGGCTTCAGCAGGTTAAGAATGAAGTCCACCTTATCCTTGTCTCCCTCACTGCGGGCGAAGTACATTATATCGCGATAATTCTTCAGGTCCATCACGTAAACCCGGTCAAAGCGGTCAAAATCCTCTTTCCGGAAGAGCCGTGCTCGTTTTCTGGAGATATCGATTCCGTGATTTTCCGCTGTCTGGATGGCACGGGGGTCAGGGGGGTCGTTGATGTGAAAAGATTCAAAGCCGGCGCTTTCCACCAGGCCTTCAATATGGTGTTCGGCGAATTTCTTTTTCAGGATGCCCTCTGCCATAGGGGAACGGCAGATGTTTCCAAGACAGACAAAGAGTATATTCATAGCAAGCAAGTTTTATCTTCCGGTCATCCTCTTTCTCAGATAGAAAAACCTCCTATATTTTAATTTTCTTCTCCAATTCCTCTACATAAATCCTGAACTGTTTATCGGTTTCGATCAGGTTGTTCACGGTACGGCAGGCGTGCAGGACGGTGGCGTGGTCTTTATTTCCGCAATGCAGTCCGATGTTTGCCAGGGAAGCTTTGGTGTGTTTTTTTGAGAAATACATTGCCAACTGCCGTGCCTGGACAATCTCCCTCTTCCTTGTTTTGGAGTTCATCAGTTCCAGGGGCAGGCTGAAGTAGTCGCAAACCACTTTCTGTATAAAGTCAATGGATATTTCACGGCTGGTATTCTTGACAAATTTGTCAATCATTTGTTTGGCCAGCTCCAGGGTGATTTCCTTTTTATTCAGGGACGATTGCGCGAGAATGCTGATCAGGGCTCCTTCCAGCTCTCTGATATTGGTGGAAATGCTGTAGGCCAGATATTCAATGACATCGCGGGGCATTTCTATCCCGTCCTGATAGAGTTTTTTCTGGAGGATGGCAATGCGGGTTTCAATATCAGGAACCTGCAGGTCGGCGGCCAGGCCCCATTTAAAACGCGACAGAAGCCGGGTTTCCATTCCCTTGAGTTCCACCGGGGCTTTATCGGAGGATATGACCAGTTGTTTTCCGCTCTGATGCAGGTGGTTGAAGATGTGAAAGAACACATTCTGGGTTTTTTCTTTCCCCGCCAGAAACTGAATGTCGTCGATGATCAGCACATCGATCATCTGATAGAAATGGACAAAGTCGTTTTGATTGTTATTTCTGACCGACTCCACGAATTGCTGGATAAACTGTTCGCTGGAAAGGTACAAGACGGTTTTGTCAGGATGATTTTCTTTAACCTGTAGTCCGATGGCGTGGGCCAGATGGGTTTTGCCCAGTCCCACATTACTATAAAGGAAGAGGGGATTGAAGGCCGTTTTTCCGGGATTGTTGGCCACAGCATAGCCAGCGGACCGGGCCAGGCGGTTGCAGTCGCCCTCCACAAAATTATCGAAGGAGTAGGAATCGTTGAGCTGGGAATGGATTTTGAGTTTTTTAAGACCGGGGATGATGAAGGGATTGGGGATTTCTTTGGCATTGCCCTTATTCAGATCAAGCGGCATCGCCACGGGTTCATTCCTCAATGACTTTTTATGTGATGTGGGCACCTGGATAGTGAAAGGTTTTTCGCCTTGTTCGGCATTGTCCATCACGATGCTGTACTCCAGGCGCCCGTCCGGCCCCAGCTCCTGGCGGATGGTCTTCTTCAATAAACTGATGTAATGCTCCTCCAGCCATTCGTAGAAAAACTGGCTGGGAACCTGTATGGTAAGCACATTGTCATCGAGTTTTATTGGTTTTATGGGGTCGAACCAGGTCTTAAACTTTTGGTGGCTGATGTTGTCCTTGATAATACGCAGACACCGATCCCACACTCCAGAAAAATCTTTTTCCATTCTATAGAGCGTTTCCCTCATTAATACTGTAAAAATTCCCTCAGGCAGCCAGCCTGGCAGATCAGCCGAACTTGTTCATCAGCTTGCAGCGGCAGCGACTTCATTGACAAAGATCGAAGCAAAAAAGTGGAAAAAAAAGATTTCCTTGCATTGACTTTTTATAAAAATAGCTGTATGATCGAACTGCGGGCATTTTCTCTTCTCCTTGTTTTTCAAGGTTTTTGGAAATCTGGCACGACGGGGTAAAAAAACCCGTCGGCACTCTTTCCCCTACTTATGAACACTTGCTCTGGCTAAAAGATGAAGGGGCGACTTGCGGCTCGATTCCCCTTCCTCCTCATTCTCAGATTCAATGCATCAGATTCATCCCGGATAGGGCTTCTCTGTATGACTTTCGAAAAATAAACATTATTTCTTAGGTATAGCAGGAGGCAACAGAAAAAACTTTGATTCTTCTTTTCCGATGCAGAGAAGTGTTTACATTTGCCCGGAATCAATATGTTGGAAGATGATCACAGGCATTTCCACCCGAAGGGTATTGTACGCCGAAACGGACCGGATGGGTTTTCTCTATTATGGCAATTACCCGTCTTATTATGAGGTTGGACGAACCGAATTATTAAGAACACTGGGCACATCTTATAAAGCACTCGAAGAAACCGGGGTGCAGATGCCGGTGCATAGCCTGCAGATTGAGTACATCAAACCGGCTGCCTATGACGATGTTCTTAGCATTCGCGCTACACTCAAAGAGATGCCGGGTGTGCGGATGCTTTTCCATTACGAAATAGAGAATGAAAGCGGGGAGGTGATCAACCGGGGCCAGACCGAGCTGGTATTCACCCGTATTTCAGATAACAAGCCCGTACGACCCCCTGCGTGGTTTGTGGAGCTGCTCGAACCTCACTTCAGGGAATAGACCTTGTCTTCCATCCTTTCCCATTCCACCCCATAGAAGTTTCGGGCTGCCACTTCGATGCTTTCTGCTTTGTCGAGACTGCAATGGGCAGTGATCCTGCATTCTAAGCGGAAGTCGGTATACTCTGTCTCCAGCTTGTTTTCCCGCAGAAAACGCATCACCTCATTCATTTTTGGATAGGGAAAGTGGAATCCGAATCGGGCACGCACTGCTTTGGGAAGGGGATTGGCCTTTTCCAGCGCATCCCTGGTGGCCCCACGATAGGCATTTACCAAACCGCCCACCCCGAGCTTTGTTCCGCCAAAATAGCGGACCACGATCACCAGAATATCACTCATCCCCATCGATAACATCTGTCCGTGAATCGGCTTGCCTGCACTTCCGGAGGGTTCACCATCGTCATTGATCCGGTAGGGCTCTCCCTCTGCTCCCAGTCGCCAGGCATAACAGTGGTGCCGGGCATCGTGATACTGTTTGCGCACCTGCTCCAGGATAGGAGTAATCTCTTCTTCCCGGCTGACGGGAAAGGCCAGTGCAATGAATTTGCTGCCCTTCTCTTTGTAGAGTCCTTCAGACGGTTCGATGAGACTGCAATATGATCCTCTTTCCTTGTCCATTGTCGCTTGATGCTGCTTCCGCATTCTGGTGCTCAGCCCAGCTGAAGGGGCTGTGGCTTATTTAGTTCGGGTTTTGCCTTCTGAAACGGATATCTGCCTCCATTCCATTCTGATGCCAGGTTTCAGGGATGCACTTCCAATTATAAGGCATCGTGATTTTTACAGGGCTCTGCTTCTGCAGCCATCCGATGAGCAGGGCACGGATGTCTTCACCGGAGCGATGAATGATCCGATCCGCCAGCAGGCTGTCCGGAATCCCTGCGCCCCGGGTAAGGTGTCCACCTCCGCCACTGCCACGGTAAGAGTTGAGGGCCACCTGATATATTGAATCCGGATGAAAAGGAAAGCCGCTTGCCAGTTTGCTTATCTGAATCCGGTTTCCTGCCGGCGCACGCAGATCAAGAGTATAGTGCAGCCCGCTTGCTGTTGAAAAGTTATAGCTGATCCCACGGGTTTGTGGCTGGCCGTTTCGGAAGATAATTGCACCCGCTTCGTTACGCTGATAATCCAGCAGGCCATCCCCGGCATTTTGCATCGTTCTGAACCAGCCTTCTGCAGCGTATTCCAGCATATCCTTGATTTCCCCTCCACTTAAGCGCATAAGGTAGAGGAGGTTTTCATAAGGGTACAAATGGAAAAGGTCTCCCGTTTTGATCGGGCCGGCAGGAAGGATGGCAGAAACCGAGAGGGGGGCGGTAAGGCTTATGTCTGCGCCTGTGTAAGCAAGCTGCACCTGATGCACCAATTCAGTGAAAGGGGCAGGGCCATACAAGGCATCCCGGGCGAAAAGACTGTCCTGAAGCCAGGCTATGGTATCATTGACATAGCGATGGATCTTTTCCTGATCGCTCCGGAAGGTTTCCATAAAACCCCGGTGTGCCGGCAGCCTGCTGGTGGACAGGATATCTCCCTTCAGTCTTATATCCCAGCCTGAATTCTTTTTGGTTGCTTCTATTTCCACCAGGGCCACATCCCTTGCCCTGCTTCCCGGTGCCAGGATCAGCACGCTGTCTCCTTCAATGTCTCTCAGATACATATTCCATTTCCGGTGGTCGTGGCCGGCAATGATGAGATCAAAGCCTGGGACCCTGTGCGCTACAGCGGCTGCCGCATTCTCGCTTCCTTCTTCATAATCAGAGAGACCCGATGTATCTGCGCCGCTATGGAAGAGGCCAATCAGCATATCAGGCTTCTCCTTTTCCCGGATATGCTCTACCCACTTCTCCGCACTCTTCACCATATCTTCAAAGTGTATTCCTTCCCATAAATATTGCGGGAGCCATCGGGGGACAGCAGGGGTCGTAAGTCCCAGTAAGGCAATGCGAAGGCTGCCTTTGTGCAGTATGGTGTAGGGCTCAAAATAAGCTTCTCCGGTGTTTTTGTTGATGGCGTTGGCAGCTAGCCAGGGGAAAGAAAAAGCTTTTCGGAGGCTGTCGTACACGGGATGACCGCATTCTATGTCGTGGTTCCCCACGCTTGCCGCATCGGCTCCCATAAAATGCATTATCCTGGCAAACAGATGCTTGTCTGGATTGTCGATATAATTGGCAAAATACGCGGCCGGATCCCCCTGCAGGAGGTCGCCATTGTCAAGATAAATGAGCCTGTCCTCACCCATTATTTGCCGCTGCTCTTCAATCAGAGAATGAACCCGGGCAAGACCATAAGCGAGGCTGTCTCCGCTCAAGCAGTCAACAGGAAATATTGCCCCGTGTACATCTGTGGTGGCGATCAGGATCAGTTTTTCTTTCCTGACATCCTGTTGGCAGGCGAAGAGCCCTGCCAATAAGAGGGGGATCAGACAGCAGACACTAAACTTTGCCATTCTTTTTATTTTTCTGTTGGTTTTTCAGCCGGGTGTATTCCCGGTCGAAGGCTGCTGCATCCAGGCCTTCTTCTTCCTCTTCGATATTGCCCAGGGGTTCCAGATGTACCAGGATATCAAAGACTTTTTCCAGTCTTTCCCGGATAGCCTTTTCCACTTGCTTCCCGATATGATGGGCTTCATTGATCCTGAGGCTGGGCTCCACCTCAATGTCGAGTCCGATCACATAACTGTCGGCGATCTTGCGGGTTCGCAGGCGGTGGGGATTATGGGCTCCCTCCACACTTTCCACCGCTTCAAAGATGCGTGCATAGATGGCAGGGTCATCTATCCCGTCCATCAGCTCTGTATTGGTATCCATAAAAATCCGAAAAGCCACACGGATAATCCATCCACCAATAAGGATGGCCAGGATGAGGTCGATCAGTGGCATTTTCAGCAGCAAGGTGGCAAGCAAGCCCAGGAGGACAGAAACGGAGATGAGGATATCTCCCTGCATATTTCTGGCATTGGCCATCAGCAGGTCACTTTGGATTTTTTTCCCTTGTTTCATCTGATAGCGGGCAAGCAGGAATTTCCCGACAATAGAAATCAGTACTGCGATCACAGCCAGTGTTCCCGGCATTCCAAAATCCTCGGGTTCAAGGAGTCGCTGGATGGCAGCGATCAGAAATTGAAATCCGGCGAAGAAGAGTACGAAGGAGAGGGCTTTGGTGGCAACGGTTTCTGCTTTACCAAAGCCATAAGGGTATTTCAGGGTGGCCGGACGGCTGATCAGCCGGGCCGCAATGAGGGTGAGGATGAATGTAATCACATCTGCGGTCGAATCAATCCCATCTCCCACCAGTGCATAGCTGCCTGCCATAAACCCGGCGATGATTTTGATCCCTGCCAATAGCGCATTACCGCTGATGCCGATGAGGGCAGCTCGTCTTATGATATCAGATCTTTCCACTCCTGGCTATTCGCCTGCAAAGCTATCATTTTCCTTTCTGCCTGTCATAAAGAAGGGTGTCCCAAAGAGCAGCTACCTTTGCATCGGGACGGAAGAGGTGCCAGGCAGCAGTCCGGCACGCAGTTATGCTTCAGTTGAAATGCTCCCGTCCTGAATTCGTCAGGCTGTTTGAGCAGGCAGCATAGGATTGTTTTTATTAAAATAAAGATGAAGAAGGTCTTCCCCAATCTGCGCCTGTGAGGCAGGTGGCACAGACAGTTCCGGCGCACGCACCCCTTTCCCGAAGGCTTTTTTTCCTGACCATACCCTGGCTTCATCCCACATTCCGGCATCCAGATATGCGTTCAGGGTTTCTGCCCCTCCTTCCACGATAAGACTTTGTATCCCTTTCTGATAAAGCACCTTCAATGTCTCATCAACGCGGTCGCCGTCAGGAGCAATGCGTTGCCATTCTTTCCTGCCAAGCATCTTGTTGAGCCGGTGATTGAGCACCAGGGTAGGGGCTGCCTCATCCACGACCTGATAACTGTCATTGAGCGCAAGGTCCGGGTCGATCACCACCCGTAATGGCGTTCTTCCACTCCATTTCCGGTTATTGAGCCCGGGATTGTCGGAGATGATGGTGTTCATCCCTGCCAGGATGCTGTCTTCTTCACTGCGCCACTTGTGGGTGAATGTATTGGCCAGGCTGCCTGTAATCCACCATCTTTCTCTGTTTTCCGGAAGATGCTTGCCCGGGGAAAGATATCCATCTGAGGAGGTAGCCCATTTCAGAATAATGTAAGGGCGCTTCAATGTGTGGAAGGTAAAAAAGCGGCGGTTAAGCATACTGCATTCCCTGCTCAGGATTCCGGTGGTGAGCTGTATCCCGGCTTTTTCCATCATCCGGATGCCCAGGCCTGCTACTTTTGGATAAGGATCCGGGGTGCCGATGACGACCCGGGCCAGCTGTTTTTCCACAATCAGATTGGCACAGGGAGGAGTCTTTCCGTAATGGGCGCAGGGCTCCAGGTTGGCATAGAGGGTGGCGCGGGATAACAGCTTTGGATCTTTCACGGCCGCAATGGCATTCACTTCTGCGTGGGCGCCGCCAAAGTTGTGGTGGTAGCCCTCGCCAATAATCTTGTCATCCAGCACGATCACACATCCCACCAGAGGATTGGGTGATACCCGCCCCAGGCCTTTGAGGGCCAGTTCCAGGCATCTTTCCATATAGGCTGCATCCGAAGGCATAAGCAAAAGTACATTTTTCTACCTTCGCCCCTATGAAGCCATTGGGTATAGAAAGGGGCAAAACCGATAGGGCAAAACGTCCTGCTTTGAGACAGCGCCTCGCCGGAATGCTTTCTGCCCGGTATACCCCTGCAGAGGCTGACTCTCTGGCTCGCCTCTTCCTGGAGCATCTTTTTCAAATGCCCTATACCCGGGCGAAGATGGAAGGCAAGGCCCTTACGCAGTCTCAGCTCCATCAGCTCCGCGCTATGCTGTCCAGGTCGCTTCGTCACGAACCCTGGCAATATATACTTGGAGCGCTTCCTTTTGATGCCCTCACCCTGGAGGTGAGCCCGGCTGTCCTGATACCCCGCCCGGAAACAGAGGAGTTGCTGGGATGGGCTTGCGCTGAAATCAGGAAGTCTTTTCCCCACGAAAAGCCCCTTAGTATGCTGGATATGGGCACCGGCTCGGGCTGTCTGGCACTGGGACTGAAGCATCATTTCCCGGAAGCAGGGGTGAGCGCAGTAGATATTTCGGAGGAGGCCTTGGAGGTGGCCCGCCGCAATGCCTTGAGAAATAAACTCGAGGTCAAATTCTTGCAAGCTGATATCCTTCTATCCCCGCCTCCCGGAATTAAGCTGGTGGATGTCATCATTTCTAATCCACCCTATGTTATGATACAAGACAAAGCAGCAATGCAGCCGAACGTCCTGGCCTGGGAACCCTGGAATGCCCTTTTTGCCCCGGAATCGGATCCATTGCGGTTTTACAGGGCCATCCTTGATTGGGCTGACGAGCTCTTGCGGCCATCTGCTTTGCTTTTCTTTGAAATTCACGAAAAGGCAAGACCAGCGATGCAGGATTTGCTCGGCACCCGTGCGTATCAGGATGTACGCATTCTAAAGGATTTCAGGGGGAAGGATCGCTTCTGTATGGCCCGGAAGGGCTAAGGGGAGACAAGGCCACGAGCAGGAAGCCTAGAGGTATTAGTATGGGTCAGTAACTTGTTAATATTGCGAAGCTTACCCCCTGTAAGAAGATGATTCTGAATACAGGATACATAAGCATTACTTAACATTGCCTTAATATTCCAATGAAGGAGTAAGGATACCTTTGCAGGTAATTTGCTGGCATACCCTACTGTTTAACAGAATAATAAGAGATGATGAAATTTCCCGGTCTGAAACCTGATTTCTTAATCACTTGCATAGCATTGATCTGCATTCCTTTATCCCTTATTGCTCAGACTGGGAGCATTACGGGAGTGGTGAAGGAAAAAGCTAGCAGTGAAACCATTATTGGAGCGAACGTGGTCATACAGGGAACGCTGATCGGTGCCAGCACCAACTTTGATGGCAAGTATGAAATCCGCAATCTTAATCCAGGGAGGTATACTATTCAGGTATCATTTATCTCCTATGAGACCCAGACCTTTGAGGGGGTGCTGGTTGAGGCCAATAAGGCAACGGTCATTAATGTAGATATGGTGCCTATCTCGCTGCAGCTGGATGTTGTAGATATTGTAACTCAGATTTCAAGAGAGAAAGAGAATATCTTGCTTCTGGAACAGAAGAGTGCAGTTGAAATCGTTCAACACATTGGTGCCCAGGAATTATCGCGTAAGGGGGTTGGTGATGTTGCCGCCGCAGTCACAAAAGTCACAGGGATATCCAAGGTGGAAGGAAGCAATGATATTTATGTCAGGGGATTGGGCGACAGGTATAATTCCACGCAGATGAACGGATTACCTATTCCATCCAACAATCCGGAACAAAAGAACATTTCACTGGATATCTTTTCGACAGAGATTGTAGGTTATATTTCTATTGATAAGATCTACAACAACCGGATTTTTGGTGATTTTGCCGGAGGTAATGTGGATATTAGTTCCAAGGAGTATACGGGTGATCGAATTCTCAATGTTGAGATCGGAACCAATGTGAACTTTTCGGCATTGGATGAGAATACCTTTCCGCTGAAAGAAGGGCCTGATTATTTTGGCCTTCACACCTCCCAGCCACCTAATACCCTGGACCGCTTTGCTTTCGATAATGAGATGGACCCTGTCTCTATGAAGCCTGTCGGCGTAAGTTTCTCTCTGTCCGGTGGAAACGCTTACCAGCTTGGTAAATCACAGAAGAATGAGCTGAGCTATTTTGCCACCCTAAACTTTGAGAATGAATTTTCAACCAGGGAAGGGGTTGCATTTGGTGCGGTCAACAGTGCTGGTGTTCCGCATAAGAGTTTGACGATGAAGACCTACAGTTATTCTACCAACAGTACCGGTATGCTGAACCTGGGCTACAAATTCAATAAAGACCACAAAATCAGTTATAATCTAATCCTCATTAATACATCAGAAAGTTTTAACGAGGTGTATAAGGGAACCATCATTGATATTGCTGATAACGACAATGGTTTAGTAATAAGGAAAATTTATGAGCGTAACACGATTCTGATGAACCAGGTGCTGGGATCCCACCAATTTAGTCAGCGAACCGATCTGAGCTGGGGAATGTCTTTCAATTCGATCACCAGTGATGCTCCCGATCGCCTGCAGAATACTTTCCGAATGGTGGATGGGGTTTATTTTTTCGGCCAGAACCAGATTACCGACAACCACCGGTATTACCATTACCTGACTGAAAACGAAGCGGCACTCAATTTTGCGATGAGCTACAAGTTTCTGTCCGATTCAGACGAATCTTATCGCATCAAGTTGACGCTTGGTGGAACAGGACGCTATAAGAATCGTGATTTCGAATCAGTTCAATATAATTTCAGGATAGCACCTGAACAAAGATTTACCGTAGTCGACCCGGATCAACTTTCTCAATTTTTCAATCAGTCCAATCTGGATAAGCAGTATTTCCGCATAGAGACTTTCAGGGGGAGTTCACAAGTTCCCTTCGCGCTGGATCCGCAAGTATACGGTGGTACACAATTCATTCAGGGGGGCTATCTGACAACGGAGATCAGGCTGAACCCCAGGTTCACTGCCTTGCTGGGACTGCGTGCCGAATATGTGTTCCAGGAAGTGACCTGGAATACACAGCTTGATCCGGCAGACCGCGAGGATGCTTTTGAGGTCTTTCCATTTATGCCCAGTCTGACTACCAGGTACGAGTTGACCAGCAAGCAAAACCTCCGTTTCGCTGCCAGCAAGACCTATACGCTGCCTCAGTTCAAGGAGCGGGCCTTATTTATCTACGAGGAAGTAACCCAGGTGAAATTTGGAAACCCTGATATATATCAGTCAGATAATTACAATGCCGACCTGAAATGGGAGTACTTCCCGGGTGTCGGAGAGCTGATATCTCTTGGTGCTTATGGGAAGTACATCCTGAATCCCATTAATGAATTCGCTATCACCTCGGCAACCAATGATATTTCCTTTCTCAACACAGGAGATTGGGGCTATGTGGCCGGACTCGAGTTTGAAGCCCGGAAGGAGTTATTCAACAAAAACAACTTCAAGCTATATACCGGGTTCAATGTTTCATATATGTATACAGAACAGGAGCTGAATAGTGAAAAAGTACAGCAAGAGACTATGTATATGGTAAACTTTACCCATAGCAAGGCAAGGTTCACAGGTGCTTCCGATTGGCTGTTGAATACTGATCTTTCATTGACAAGGACCTGGAATGATTACAAGAATATTCTTACAGGCACCATAGCTTTCAGTTATTTTTCTGATAGAATCTACGCAATTGGTACCAATAAGCGCGGCAACATCATTGAGCAACCTTTTGGTTCATTAGATGTGGTCATCAAGTCATCCTTTGATCGTCTTTCCCTGGGATTAGGTTTCAAGAACCTTTTGAACCCTTCCATTGAGCGATATCAAGCCAACTTAGACAGGGATGTCCTGGTCATCTCATATAAGAAAGGTGTGTTGGCGAGCTTTAATATGAGTTATCGTTTGTGAGATTGTAGCCCTTGCTTAATGATTACTTAATAAAAGCCTAATCTATGCTTAACCCGTGACGCTTCATTCCGGGGTAAATTTGCATCGCAAACTTAAAACAATGCCAAATGAAAAACCTGAAGAAAAATTTGTTGCTCCTGCTGGCCACTTTTGCGTTAACCGCATTCGTAAGCACTGGTTGCAATAAAGACGATGATGATGACAAAAAAGACGAAACGCCAACCTTTAACCCTAATGATTTTAAAGGGGATGTTACTGAGGCGGTTACTTTGGATGCGACTAAGGTATACAAGCTTACCGGACAGGTCAGGGTGAAGGATGGAGGAAAACTCACTATCCCTGCCGGAACTCTTATTGAAGGGGTGGGTGGTACATCCGCTGCCATTATCGTGGAACAAGGTGGACAGATTTTCGTAAATGGTACTCAACAGAATCCGGTCGTGATGACTTCGGGGCTCAGTAACAAAACCCGTGGAGACTGGGGTGGTGTGGTTATCGCTGGTAGGGCTCCCTGTAACTCGGGAGGCGGTATGACAGAGGTAGGTGATGTGCCTTATGGAGGTACTGACCCCAATGATAACTCCGGTTCTATCAGATACCTGAGAATAGAATACTCGGGTGCAGCTTTCAATAGCGAGAAGGAATACAACGGAATCTCCTTTTTCGGGGTTGGTAATGGTACCATAGTCGAGTATGTTCAAATAGCGGAATGTGCTGATGACCCCATTGAATTCTATGGCGGAACTGTTCACGCGAATTACATTATCTCTTTAAACGGCGAAGATGATATGTTTGACTGGACTGAAGGCTGGACAGGCGGTGGACAGTATTGGTATGGAGTCTGTACGGAAGCGAACCTGGGTAACAGGGGTTTTGAAGCAGACAACTGGGAAACGAACAACAACGCTACTCCTTATGCAAATCCAACCATTTCAAACGTAACCTTAATTGGGAATAATCTGGATGGCAATGAGCCGCAGGGAATGGAACTGCGCAGGGGAACCAAGGGCAACATTGATAACGTCGTTCTGAAAAACTGGAAAATTGGAGTTCGTGTATCTGGCGATGTGAGCCAGGGTTGGACCAATGATGGCTCTCTCACGGTCACGAATGTTCATTTTATTGACTGTGCTACCAACGTGAGCGTGGGAACCGGAAATCCCGCAGCTGTAACTGAGAATCCCAATGCCACCGGTGCCGGTAATGGTGCCAGTGTTCCCAGCTGGGCCCAGGGCTGGACAGTTGGGTTATAATTTGACTTATTTATCAAGGAAAAGGAGGCTGTCACGTTCAGGGGCAGCCTCTTCCTTGTCTCAGGGTATGACATCAGGCTGCTCTGTATTGAGTCAATATGGGATTGTTGCTTGGAGAGTTGCGTTCAGTGAATAGTTTTACTGGAAACAAGAGCCAATTGCTATTTTTATTACTTTTGAGAATGATGAAAATGAAAACTTACAGCCTGGTTTTTTTCTTCAGCCTGATGCTTTTCTTCCTGTTTCAGGGAGTACACGCTCAGGAACTGGAATACCGCGACGGGCACTTCTTTAAAGCCGGGATGCTTTATACCGGAACCCATACCGAATACTATGAAAGTGGTGCGGTGAAAGTTGTCCGGAATATCAAGGATGGAATGGAGCACGGCAAGGTGATGCTCTATTATGAAAACGGACAAGTCAGTGAGGAACGCAGCTACGATCAGGGCCAGAAAGACGGAACCTGGGTGAGCTATTCTGAAGAAGGCGTAAAGGTAGCCGAAGCCAACTGGAAGCAGGGAAAGAAGCACGGATACTGGTATGTCTGGGATCATTCCGGAGTAAAAAGATATGAGCTCTTTTATCAGGAAGGAGAAAAGTCCGGAACCTGGTATATGTGGAACGAGGAAGGTGAGCTGGAAAGCAAGCGCGAGTATTGATTTCTCTTTGTTGCATTAGAAATTGAACCCTGAGCCCATCCTCAGGGTTTTTTTATGTTCAGACTTAAATATGTACCTTTGAAAAAAACCAACTCATCATCTTATGCATAAGGAAGTTTACATTGTTTCGGCGGTTCGTACGCCTATCGGAAGTTTCGGCGGAAGTCTCTCATCGCTCAGCGCCACCCAGCTGGGTGCGGCCGCCATCAAGGGAGCCCTGGCGAAAATTGCCTTGAGTGCCGATAAGGTTGAAGAGGTCTATATGGGGAACGTACTGAGCGCTAACCTGGGCCAGGCACCGGCCCGTCAGGCCGCCCTCTTTGCAGGTATCCCCGACTCGGTGCCCTGCACCACCATCAACAAAGTCTGTTCTTCCGGAATGAAGTCGGTGATGCTGGCAGCCCAGACCATCATCGCAGGAGACAATGAGGTTGTGGTAGCCGGCGGAATGGAGAGTATGTCGAATGTACCGCACTACCTGCCGGATATGCGCAGCGGCAGCAAACTGGGTCATTCAAAGGTGGTGGACGGAATGATCAAAGACGGACTGTGGGATGTGTACAACGATTACCATATGGGCAATGCGGCGGAGAATACCGCCAAAGAGATGAACATCAGCCGCGAAGAGCAGGATGCCCTGGCCATTGCGTCATACCGCCGTGCCCAGGCCGCCTGGGAGGCCGGACTCTTCTCAGATGAGATTGTGGAAGTGCAGGTGCCTCAGCGTAAGGGTGATCCCCTTATCGTGGACAAGGACGAGGAATATACCCGTGTGAACTTTGATAAAATCGCTTCCCTGCGCCCTGTCTTTGTGAAGGATGGGACCATCACGGCTGCCAATGCCTCCACCATCAATGACGGGGCAGCAGCCCTGGTACTGATGAGCCGCGAAAGAGCAGAAGCCCTGGGTCATAAACCCCTGGCCATCATCCGCGCTTATGCAGATGCTGCTCAGGCACCGGAATGGTTCACCACCGCCCCGGCCATCGCCATTCCCAAAGCCATTGAAAAGGCCGGACTTCAAAAAGAAGACATTTCATTCTACGAGATCAATGAGGCATTTGCCGTGGTGTCGCTGGCAGCGCTGAAGGAATTGCAGCTTGACCAGTCCATTGTGAACGTCAAGGGTTCCGGTGTTTCACTGGGTCACCCCCTGGGTGCTACCGGGTCACGCATCCTGGTTACCCTCATCCATTTACTGCGCCAGAAGGGCGCACGCTATGGAGCAACGGGCCTCTGTAATGGGGGCGGCGGCGCATCCGCAATGGTGATAGAGAATCCCGGAAACTGATCTGCTTGTTACAGGGATTTTTCCCACCTTCGTATTAAAATTCAGACTATGTCTGTTGCTGCTGAATTATCAGCCATTCGTCGTCTTGCCGGAAATCAGGCGAGACTGGTCGCGGTCAGCAAAACCCAGCCGGTGGAACGTATCCTTGAAGCCTATCAGGCAGGACAAAGGATTTTCGGAGAAAACAAAGCCCAGGAACTGATTGCCAAAGTTCCCCAGTTGCCGGAAGATCTGGAATGGCACTTCATTGGACATCTCCAACGCAATAAAGTGAAAGCCGTTTTGCCACACCTGGCGATGATCCACGGTGTGGACAGTCTGCGCCTCCTGAAGGAGATCAACAAGGAAGCGGCCCGCCTGGATAAGAAGATCCCCTGTTTGCTCCAGTTTCATATCGCAGAAGAAGAAAGCAAATTCGGACTGAATTACGAGGAAGCGCTTGAACTCCTATCCTCCGATGCATATCGCCAGATGCAGCACATTGAGATTGCAGGCGTGATGGGGATGGCAACATTCACAGAAGACCAGGCCCTCATCAGAAGGGAATTCAGCAGTCTTTACCAGATATTTGAGAAACTGCAAGCGCAGTTCTTCTCGTCTTCTCCCTCTTTCCGGGAAATATCTATGGGAATGAGCAATGATTTTGAAATAGCCCTGGAAGAAGGCGCTACCCTGCTGCGCCTGGGAAGTGTAATTTTCGGAGAGAGAAACAGATAGCAAGATGATTTACCTTCTTTTTGCACTCGGATTTGTATTGCTCTTGTATGGCGCAGACCTGCTGGTGCAGAATGCCTCGGCACTGGCCCGCCGTTTTCATCTTCCCGATATCGTCATCGGACTGACCATTGTCTCTTTTGGAACTTCCGCACCAGAACTGATCATCAGCCTTACAGCTACCATCGAGGGTGTAACCGATTTGGCCATTGGCAATATATTGGGATCTAATATTTTTAATGTTTTTGTAATCATAGGTATTACAGCTGCGATCACCCCCATCCGGGTACTTCCTTCCACTACCTGGAAAGAGGTGCCTTTCAGTTTGCTGGCGGCCGTCCTGCTGGCCGTCTGTTCCCTGGATTACCTGATCGAGGGTCGGGGGCAGAATGACCTGGGGCGCATCGATGGTCTGGTCTTTCTCTCCTTCTTCATTATTTTTCTGATCTATTCCTTCCAGCTTTCCCGCAGTACTTCAGGCACAGGCCGTGTGGAGCTTCCTGAAAGCAAGGGCAAGCCGCTCTATCTTATCCTGTTATTCTTGCTTGCCGGGGTGGCGATGCTCTATCTGGGTGGGCGATGGATTGTAGGGGGGGCAGATAGCGTGGGAAGACTGCTTGGCCTGAGTGAGAATGTCATCGGATTGGTCATCGTGGCAGTTGCTACCTCACTTCCCGAGCTGATCACCAGCATCATTGCAGCCCGGCGCGGCAGCCCGGATATGGCCATTGGCAATGCCATTGGATCCAATATTTTCAACATCTTCCTGATCCTGGGGGTCAGCGCCCTTTTTCGTCCTCTTCCATTCGGAGAGGCGCAGATGGCTGATGCCGGAATGACCTTATTCTCCCATCTGGTTTTGTTTGCCGTAATATTGCTCGGAAGAAAGGCCCATACCATTTCACGCATTGAAGGGGTATTGATGTTGCTGATTTACGTAGCTTATATGAGCTGGGCGGTGGTAGTGCGCTGAGGGATGCTTTAGTTCACACTCCTGTTTATGGAAGAAAATGGTGCACTAATCCTTCACGCAGCGGACATTTAAGCCTTGCGATTTATTGTATGAGGTTCTGACTACACCGCTGTCTGAGTGTTTCAGGATGTAACAAATTCCTCCGGCTGCAGACGACTCAGTGGCACTCCACCAAAAGCCGGTATTTCCCAGACCATAAAATTCACTGTCATAGCGTCTAAGTCCACCTGGGAGGGCAGTAAAGCCGGATTCGTTGCTTGCACCGGAGTTTGGACTCTCCCAGTGTAATGTGTCACTTTCCTTAAGCTTGCCTCCGGATACGTATAAGCCGCCTAAATATTCGATTAGCGCACTCCATTCAGCATCATCAGGTATATGCCAGCCCGGGGGGCAATTGCCCTGTATCCTGCCTTGTTTTATTGTGCCGGTGGTATCGATATTCATCGCTGCAGGCCAGTTGTATAAAACACCGTATGTGAGGTAGTTTACGCTCTCTTTTGCATTGGCAGCAATAGTGCCATCGTATCCGTAAACATAGCAATATGGTAGCGTTTGTGAGGCAGTGGCCGGTCCAACTATTGTTGGAAGAAATTTCAGGTTTTCGGCCATCCATATCTGTTCACCAATGTTCACAGTTTTGTACACGCTTCCATCGCGATGATCAGTAAAGGAGTCTGCCGCAGCTATGATCTGTGGTTTATCATCCTTTTTGCAGCTACTGACTAATACAAAAAACAATCCTATTCCCGTGAGAATTATAAGAACCCATCTGAAAAAATCTGTTCGGAATTCCATATTATTACACTATCCATTAATAATCCATTAATCACGCATCCACCTATGCTTCATTCTCTCACGAACCTGAAGCTGCCGCTTGCCCCTTCGGCTCCGCTGATCCTGCCGATATACAGGCCGGGGGGGTAGTTCGTGATATTAATATGCTGGTGAAAGGTATTGGCGGGGATGCGGGTTTCCTCAAACATAATGCCTTGTATATTAAATATTTGCAGGCTGCCTCGCGGGAGCTTTTCCCCGTTTTTTAATTGCAGGGTAATTTGAGTGGAAGCCGGGTTGGGGAAGACAACAAGGTTAAGAGACACTCCCTTTGCCCCCGGCTCTTCTATGCCTATATGCATCAGGGTATCTCCCCCGTTGGGCAGGGTAAAGCCCAGGCTGTCGGTCTTAGCCAGAAAGCCACCGCGGTATAAACCCGATGAGTGTCCCATAACCATAATTCCCTCATCCATTGCCTTGCTCAGGTTAAACACCCATTGTGCCGGGTACACCCCCGGGTAATGCCAGATGTGCCTGATGCGGTATAGATTTAATTCTTCATCCAGCCAAAATACGAGTGCCCCACTATAATAACGAACGGCAATCACAATATCGCCATTTTTCAACTCATTCTGTCCCACGATAATGCCTGCTACAAGTTCATAAGGCTCCACAGTGCTGTTTACCCGAAACACGGTGTCTTTTATGATATTGAATGCCGGGTCCATCCTGCCCACGTGGTAGTAATAGGTGTAGAAGGTACCGTTCGGGTTTACCGTTACCGGGGTATCCGCCCGGTTGACCGCGAAAACATAGCCCCCATTGATAGAAGGAAGGATGTAATTTCGGTTGAGGTATTCGCCTGCCATCTGGCCGTGGGTGTGGATGGAAACGAAATTGAAATTGCTGTCCAGGCGCATATTGTAGTTACAGCGTAGTTTATTGACAGGATAATTAATGTGTCGTGTGCCACTTATCAGGTAGCCTCCATCCCCGAGCTTGTGCAGACCGTCCACCCCTGGGGTGCGGGGCTGTCCGCCCACATAATGTAATGCCCTGCGGGTTTCATTACCGAGGCTGTCGTAGCTTATAATGGCAATATAGGTGGTATCGTGCATCCAGACTTGACTTTGGGTGCTCCAGGTGCGGGTCTGGGAACCAACAAATCCAGCTGCGGTAAACCCTCCATCGGGCTCCGCTACCAGATCGTGTGGCCAGAATCCAAACCTCCTGCCAGTAGTATCTTCAGTTCTGAGCCTGAAAAAAAGGGTATTGCCGTCTTTATCAAAACGATGATAAATTGGCAGTATGCATTCGTAGTCCTTTGGCGTCTGCATATCGAGGTAAAGGTGGGCCGCTGCCAGAATGCTACCATCTGATAATTTAGTCAGACAATGATTCATTCCCGTGTATTGACAACCGTATGCGATGCTGTCTTCTTTCGCCCATAAGATGTTCCCCTGAAGATCGGTCTTAATTCTGAAAAGAACGGTGTGTAAAACGTCCCAGTGACTAGCGGAACCAGTAAGATAATATGCTTCTGTGTCGCTTAAAGCGTTTTCAATGTTGGTATGATGTCTTAAGTAGTAAACCTTGTTAAAGCAATTGCTGCTGTCGTTGTAAGGAAAGCGATTCAATTCCGGGTTAATGGAGAAAATGGGTTCTGTTGGTTGTTGAATGAATTCGAGTCTTTCGCCCATTGGGGGATAGTGCTGTGGCGCTATACGATAGGTCTGTGCTTGTATGTCCACGAAACAAAAAAGAATAAGAAAATAAAGAAGGACGAGATTTTTCATAAGCTTAATTCATTAGGTAAAATGGGCAGGGAGATGAATCCCTGCCCTGAGAATAATTAATACCGGTACTGCCCCAAATTACCCGGCTTCATAGCCGGTACCTCAGAAATGAACATTACCCAAACCCGCAACGATAGTGATGTCAGAGGGATGTGCTGATGGCATTACCGCCAGGCAAAATCAGTTTGTTTTTACCCAGCCGGTATATTCCTATAGCCAGGCATATTACACAGTAAGACATTCTTTCTAAGATTATATTGTTATGTGTCAGATTATGAAGGGTATATGAATACCAAAAATAATAAAAAGTAACCCTACATTTTGAAATATTTCAGATAAAAATATTGAGGCTTAGTAAACTGTATCGTCATCAGGTAATCACAAATCCTCCTCTACCCTTAATCTTGCCTTCCCTCACTCAAAAGACAATTCAGTTTGTAAGAACAAATTGTTAATTTTCCTGCCTTTCCCGGCTTGAAAGGCAGGAATTGCGTTACTTTGCTCTCCCTTTATCTTATTGATACTGACGTGCCGCAAGTTCTGGATATCGCTGTTCGTGTGTTGAGCCTGCTCGGAGGGCTGGGCATTTTTCTGTATGGGATGAAGCTGATGAGCGAATCCCTGCAGAAGGTGGCCGGTAACCGCCTGCGCAAGATCTTGTCGATGATGACAAGAAACAAATACACCGGCTTCCTGGCAGGCTTGCTGGTTACAGGGCTGGTACAGTCCTCCTCGGCAACCACCGTAATGGTGGTGAGCTTCGTAAATGCCGGTCTCTTGACCCTTTCGGGCAGCATTGCCGTCATCCTTGGCGCAAACCTCGGTACCACCGTTACCGCCTGGCTGGTGTCTTTGCTCGGATTTAAATTCAGCATTGCAGCGGTATCCCTTCCCCTGATCGGTTTGTCATTGCCTTTCCTGTTTGCCCGTCGTGGCCTGCGCCGCAACTGGGGAGAAGTGATCCTGGGTTTTGCCCTGCTTTTTCTGGGCTTGCAGTTTATGAAAGAGGTATTCCCGGGAATGCGGGAAAAAGCTGAATTTTACCAGTTTCTGGCTTCCTTCACCGACCTGGGCTGGGTCTCTGTGCTGCTCTTTGTATTCCTGGGAATGCTGATCACCATCGTCATTCAGTCTTCCAGTGCCACGATGGCCCTGACCCTGGTGCTGGCCTATAATAATTTGGTTCCCTTCGATTTGGCAGCAGCAATGGTGCTGGGCGAGAACCTGGGCACCACCATCACGGCAAACCTCGCGGCTACTGTGGCCAATATCACGGCCAAACAAACTGCCCGGGCCCACTTTCTGATAAACCTGATCGGTGTGATATGGATGCTCATCGTGTTCAAGCCTTTTCTGAAACTCCTCGATAGCGTATTCATCTTTCTGGTGGACGATCCCATTTTCTCCGCGGCCCCCGCGACGACGCCTGACGGACTGGCGATGCTACCCATCGGGCTGGCTGCTTTTCATTCCGCATTTAACCTGATCAATGTTTCCATCCTGATCTTTCTGATCCCTCAGCTGAAAAAGATTTCGGGCCGGATGGTACGCCTGCGTACCGGGAATATTGAATACCATATCCGGTCCCTGGATGCCGGGATTGTTTCCGTGAGCGAGCTGAGTATGCTGGAGGCCCGTCAGTCTATTGCTCAACTCGGACTGATCATCACCCGGATGTTTTCCGATGTGACTGCTTTGTTTATGGAGAAAGAAGACCGGCGTTTTGCGAAGATAAACCGCAGGATTTCCAAGCACGAGGACCTGATCGATGCTTTCCGGTCCCGCATCAATGAGTTTCTTACAAATCTGTCTGCGGATGATCTCAGTGTGCCGGCTTCACGCAAGGTAAGTGCAATGCGTTTTATTTCTGATAATCTGGAAAATATCGGCGACCGCTGCTTTGAGTTGTCCCGCATTATCAGCCAGAAGCAGGAAAAAAAGGTCTGGTTTCATCAGGAGCAAAGGGAAGGGATACTGGCACTTTTCCATCTGGTAACAGAGTCTTTACGGATAATGAATGCGAATCTCAGCCTTGATTATGACAGTGTTAAGCCTGAAGCGGCGCTGGATGCAGAGAAAAAAGTGGACGAGCAAAGGAATGCGCTGGTGGAGGCTTATCTGCAGGAAATCAGCCAGGGAACCCACCGGGCCGATGCCGGCAATTACTTCCGCGACCTCTATTCCATTGCCGAACGTATTGGGGATCACGTGATTAATATCACAGAAGTGATGTTGTCTTCTCAGCAAAAAAACAAGCGTGCAAAAAATTAACCTTAACTTAACTTACGGGGCCTTTTTCGGGACGGTTTAAAGCGGTGTCGAATGTCCTCATTGCGTATAATTGCACCACCAAATTGTGGCAATGGAAAACCTCTATCTGATTTTGGTCATCGTTCTTTTTGCCCTGGCCATTTCCGACCTGGTTGTGGGTGTCAGCAATGATGCAGTTAATTTCCTGAATTCCGCCATTGGAGCCCGTGTTGCCTCCTTCCGCACCATTATGATCGTTGCGGCGCTCGGTGTGCTGGTGGGGGCTACATTTTCAAGCGGAATGATGGAGGTGGCGCGAAAAGGGATCTTTCATCCCGATGCCTTCTTCTTTTCCGAGATCATTATTATTTTCCTGGCGGTGATGATCACCGATGTGATCCTGCTGGATCTCTTCAATACCTTTGGCTTCCCCACTTCCACCACCGTATCGATTGTGTTTGAATTGCTGGGCTCTGCCGTAGCGGTGGCAATCTTTAAGGTGGCTGCCAATGCAGAGCAAACTATAGCCGATCTTGGCTTATATATCAACTCGGATAAGGCCTTAGCGATCATCAGCGGGATTTTGCTATCCGTCGTTATCGCTTTTATGGTTGGAGCCTTAATCCAATACCTGTCACGCCTGGTTTTCTCTTTTAACTACAAGAAACCTTTGAAGTATTTTGGTTCGGTATTCGGCGGTCTGGCCATCGCAAGCATCACCTATTTTATAGTGATTAAGGGGGCAAAAGGCTCATCCCTGATTTCAGAAGACAAAGTGAGCTGGATTATGGCCAATACCTGGATGTTGATGGTTGCCAGTCTTTTAGGATGGACAATACTTCTTCAATTATTGCATAGCCTTTTCCGGGTCGAGATTTTGAAGATTGTGGTTCTGGTCGGGACCTTCGCCCTGGCAATGGCCTTTGCCGGAAACGACCTGGTTAATTTTATCGGCGTTCCACTGGCAGGTTATGAATCTTACAAAGCCTACCTTGCTTCAGGGGCCGGTGATCCTGACAGCCTGCTTATGGCGATGCTGAAGGAGCCCATCAAAACCAATCCCTGGTTTTTGCTTGCTGCAGGTTTGGTAATGGTGGCCACACTCTGGACTTCCCGCAAGGCGCGCAGCGTTGTGGAAACCACTATTGATCTCTCGCGACAGGATGAAGGGATGGAAAGATTTCAGTCATCCCCTGCTTCCCGTTTTCTTGTGCGGGCTGCACTCAGCCTGTCTGCCTCCATACAGACGCTGTTTCCAGCCAGAACAAGGCGATTCATCGATCGACAGTTCCATCGACCTGAGGAGATAATGGTGTATGAGCACAGGAACCGTATGTCTTTCGATATGATCAGGGCCTCTGTGAATCTGGTGGTAGCCAGTATACTGATCGCTTTTGGTACCTCGCTCAAGCTTCCGCTTTCCACCACTTATGTCACCTTTATGGTGGCTATGGGTACCAGCCTGGCCGACAGGGCCTGGGGACGGGAAAGTGCAGTGTATCGCATCACTGGTGTGATCAGCGTGATCGGCGGCTGGTTTCTTACCGCAATCATTGCTTTTACCGCTTCATTTCTGGTGGCTACACTAATTTACTGGGGCGGGACTCTTGCCATTGCTTTGCTCATTTTTGCTGCTGTCTTCATTGTTCTGCGTACCCATATCATTCACCGTCGACGTGCACAGGAAGCCGAGGAAGACCGGTTGAATTATGAGTATTTCGAATTGAAGGGTTTAAATGACCTGATTGACAATACGGTGGAGAAAGTAACTGCCATTCTCTCGCAAAATGCCAGGATGGTTCATCGCACGATTCACGCGCTCGCAAATGAAGATCTTCGTGAGCTCAGGGAAGTGCGTAAGGAAGTGCATAGCCTGAATCGTCGTTCCAAGAAAATGAAAGATAATGTCAACAAGACCATTATCCAGTTTAAAGATGATTTCCTTGAAGCAGGTCCCTTCTATGTTCAGGTGGTGGATTATCTGAGAGAAATTGCCCATTGCGCTACCTATATAGCAGAACCGGCTTATAAGCATATCGATAATAATCACAAGGGTTTGACCAAAGCACAGGAGGATGAGTTGGATATGGTTGGACGGCTTGTATTTCAGATTACCGATGCAATGAATCTAGCAATGCAGGAGAAAAGGTTTGATCAGTTGGAAGATATTATTCTTCAACAAACGCATATCCTCGCCGAAATCGCAGCCCTGCGTAAGAAACAGGTTAAAAGGATTAAGGACGAAAAGGCCAGCTCAAAGAGCAGCCTGCTCTATCTCGATTTGCTTGCGGAGGTGAAGAATCTGTTGCTATACAGTTTGAACCTGATGAAGTCGATGCGCGACCTGGTTAATTGTGCCCGCGACTGACAGTTTTCTGACTTAATGATTTCTTAACACACAAATAACTTTCAGTTAAAGCCTTCCTATTGTCGCTGACCTACTTTTGCTTCATTATATACAAAGAAGCATTATGAAAACAGCCTTCACCTTTCTTCTGACTATTGCCTTCTCCATCACACTGATGGCCGGTCAGGGACCTACCAATGCCAATGCGGCTGCAGCTCCTTCTGCTGAGCTGAGTGGTATGGTCATCGACAAATTGTCCGGGGAAGCCCTGGGCGGAGTGGAAATCTCTATCGATGGAACGGACCAACAGTACTATACCGATTTCGACGGGAAGTTTGAGATCAAAGACCTGAAGCCCGGGATGTACAACCTCATCATTTCCTATATCTCATACGAGAAAAGCCTGATCGAAAAGATTGAAGTAAGCCCTGACAAGAAAGGGGAGTTGAATATCAGACTGATCAGTACGAAATAACTTCCCCTTCTCCTTCAAATATTCAAGGCACCTCCTTCCCGGGGTGCCTTGCTTTTTTTCTGATCAAACATATTTGCAATATGCTTGTGCCGGAGGGTGCTGTTTTTTTCAATATTATTCTCTGAAGCTTTCCGGCTTGCGCACGGTAAATACCCGGGTGATGTTGAACCCAAAGTAAATGTCCCCTTTATCCCAACGCCCGTATGTTTCAGTGATAAACCCCCGCTCAAACATTGGTTTCGCATTGGTTATGTGCAGCTGAAAAACGTGGCCACCGGTTTCAATATCCAGTCCGAGGGAAAGAGAGTTATGTACATCTGCAACATACTGATCGGGTAAGAGGTAGAAATACTCCCCGTTGATGCTCAGGCGCTGGTTTAGCTTATACCTTCCACCCAGCCCCAGGGCGAAGGCGGTATTTTCATCGGCTGCGGTGGGCACAAGGTTCTTGTGGATAATACTGGGTGTGAGCTGCAGGCTAAGGTCGTTGTTGAATTTGCGGGCAATCAGCAATTGATGTACATAGGAAAGACGGGAAGAAAAATAGTTCTTTCGCTCCGGCTCTGCCCATTTCAGTGAATTGAGTGCGATGGAAGAATAGTAGGAGAGGGTAAGGGGTACCTCCCTCAGGCCGCTTTGTTGCCTGAGCAGCTTTACTTTCAGGAAGGCATCGTAGGTTTTCTCCCACGAGCTGCGTCCCACCCCAAAGCTCAGAAAATCATTCCATCCGTACTCCAGGCCAAGCCGTATGGTGCTCTGATCCAGCCCGAATAATTCATATGCCCCTTTGTTCAATTCCCCGAAATGATGCGAAATAATGAAAAGCAATACTCCCGGTGCAGGGTTTTCAACGGAGTGGCCATTCACCACACGGGTGGTTTTAAAAGTAGCAAAAGTCAGTTCCTGACGGGGTTCTTCCTCTCCAAAAAGATCCATCAGGTCGTCCTGGGCTGCGAGGGGCATAATGTTCACGATGGCAGCAATAATGAAAAGCTTCCGTATCATATCGGTGAGTGTGTTAATTATTGGGAGCCCCATTGGCAATCCACTGGTTGATTTTCGCCAGGTCGCAACTGTTCAGTTTAGGGCCGTTCTTAGGCATCGGACTGAAGCCATTCTGATGATTGATGGCTCCCTGAAAACTGCCATTGTTCACGCTGAGCATTAAGCCGTCATAGCTGTCGGTTCGGATGCCTGCCTGTGGCGAAGCACCCCCGTGGCAGGCATTGCAATACTGCGTTAGCACGGGTGCCACATCCGCTGTATAGCTGACGTTGCTGGTGTCGCAGGCTGCGGTGTCAGGATAGAGATACTCCTCGTTGTCATTGTAGCAGGCAGGCAGCAGCAAAGCCAGTCCTGTCAGGAGAATCAAGGATTTAATTATTGGGTGTGCCATCATTGATCCAGTTTCTGAATTGAGCGATTTGACATTCACTGAGTTTATTTCCGTTCTGGGGCATCGGGCTGTACCCGGGCTGATGGTCGATGGCCCCGAGCAATTGCCCGTTTTGGCCAAGAGCACTCACCTCGGCGTGATTGCTAAGCAAAATACCGCCCTGGGGGCTGGCGCCCGAATGACAACCCAGGCAATAGGTCTGAATGATGGGCACAAGCGTTTGTGAGAAGCTGACATTCAGTGTGTCACAGGGTCCGGTCTCATCGCAATAGTTGTCGAGCGCCCCCTGCAATATCCAGGTACGTATCATTTCTATCTGTGCCGCAGGCAAAGCAGTGGCCGGGGGAGGGGGCATCCGCTTGTCAGGATCATCTTCTGCAATTACTTCAAAGATATCAGAGCCTTCCGGATTACCGGGCTTGACATCGCCCGTTGAGATAATGTTGGCATAGGAGTCAAGGATGACCCCATCCTGTGCGGTGACTGCATCGTGACAGCCCGACATTGCACAAGAACTCTGAAAAATGGGAAGGATGTCATTTTTGAAGTAAACAGTATCCGGATGACAGGGCTTCTCCGATGGCTCTGGTTCCGGATCAGGAAGTACGATGTTTTCAGGATCGTGTTTGCAAGAGAATAACAGAAGCAAGCCGGGTATGATCCAGCACAGCGTTTTGATCTGTTTCAGCATATCCGCAGTTCGTTTGATTGCAAAAGTATAGAAAACATATATAAAAAACTTTCTGTGTATTTTCCTGCTTGCAGGAGATGATGAGAAATCCTGGAAAGGATCTTAAAACGGTCAAGGCTTTTGTCGCCCTTTTCCGTGATTCCTTACAGGACGTAATGAGAAAATATTTTGTTAGTATTGCGATAGTTTTTAATAGTAAGTTCTTTTCTGCAAGATTGATATTTCCAATACTATGACTGTTGCCATCCAGATATCTCCCAGTGCCTCCTTGTTTGTCAAAGATCCCCAGGTTTCAAGCACAGGCAGAAGTATCCTCAAGCACGCCATTCCATTGATGCAGGAGCTGGGTTTTGAGAAGTATCCCGAGTTTGTCCAGAAAGTAGCTGACCTCAATGTAGAACTAAGCATTGAGAAGATCAAAAGGGATAGTGAAGTGCTGCGCGAGATGTGTGAAAAGGGCGAGCTTGCTATTGTGGGTGCAATGTATGACGTGCATACCGGAGAAGTTGTCTTTATGAACTAAATGCACATCCGGATGTGCAAAATTCTCAGGTATTTGCACAAACCGATGTGCAAGGGAGGCTGGTTTGTCAGGTCAGCTCCAGCACCTCAAAATGATTCCCGCACAATTGCAGGAAACGTTTAAAATCACTACCCTTAATCATCAGGCTGGCCCTGTTGTCATTGGGATGAAAGCCCAGACAATCCGCCTCCATCAGCGCTTTGTCGATCAGTAGAATTACGTGATTCTCCATATCATTGATCAATCCGAAGATACTGACTGAGCCCGGGCTCAGATCGAGGTACTTTTCCATCCTCCATTCTGAGGCCAGGCTCATCTTTCCCCTTCTGATCTTTTTTTCCAGGCTGTGGATATTCAGTTCCCGGCTGTGTTCACAAATGGCCAGATAATGCTGTTTTCCTTTGTGGTCGCGGAAAAAAAGATTCTTGCAGAATGTGCAATCCTCCTCCTTCCAATAAGCAATCGCTGCCTCTGCAGTGGGGAGGGGAGGGTGTTCAATCTGGTGGTATTGAAAATCGTGTTCACGGAGCCATTGCTCTACCTTTCTTCTTCTTTGCAGATTCTTATCCATTCTCCTCAATTTTTTCCTGACGGATGTGGAACAAGCGGACCGACCAGGCTGGCATTTTCATTTCCGAAATTGCAACCAGGTTTTCAGCCGAATGTGCCGGGGCCTTTTCCGGAAAGAGGGGAGCAATACTGAGAGGCCTCCCCAGCCAGGGCGCTACCTCGTACAGGTGATCCGGAAATGTGATCCTGATCCTTCTTGCTTCATTTTCAAACCATAGCACACACAATATTGCTTCTTCCTTGAGATGGCGCAGGAAGGCGAAGGCCCGTTGCATATCGTAATCCGGATTCTCATCCTGGGCGTACTGCAGGTCGAAAAGCATTCCCTGTCGGATGCATTCTTCCCGGCTTGCTATCCGGAGCAGCTGTGTGTAGGCTGTTCTAAGGGTTTTCTGTTCCTGCGTTAAAGCTGCTTCATTCCATTCCCCCTCGTTTTGCCAGGCCTGGATGGTGGGCAGGCTCCAGTAATCAAAAATGCTGGTGCGCCCGTCCTGACCGCTGAAACCTTCGGCAGCAGACGCGGCTTCCCCCAACTCCTGCCCGAAGTATAGCATTGCCGGCCCACGGTGCATTAGCAAGGCAGCGGCCATTGCCGGAATGCCTGGTTCAGGTCGATGACTGAATTGGGAAGAAGCGATTCTTTGCTCATCGTGGTTCTCCAGAAAGCGAAGCAAACGATGGTCGAAGCCGCCATAGTTCTGCCAGCTGCGGGAGAGCAGGGAGGCCGGGGCAGCGTGGGTCATTATAGCGCGCAAATCATCATAAAAGCCCACTTTATCATAGAGATAGTCGAATCCGGCCCTGAGGAAGGCCTCATATCGGTCGGCTTCGTATATCTCTGCAATGAAGAGCAAGTCAGGATACTCTTCTTTTACCTCTGAAATAACCCACTCCCAGTATGACAGGGGAACCATTCCCGCCATATCACAGCGGAAGCCATCGATTCCCTTAGCCGCCCAGTAAAGCAGAATGTCTTTCATTTTCTGCCAGAGCGGGGAAGAAGGACTTCCATATTCACGTCCTTGCGGGTCTCTGCCATAGTTTAGTTTGACCGTTTCATACCAATCGGTATCTGCCGGATGGGCGTGGAAGCAATCACTTCCCGTGGCGCGGGCGGGAAACTCCTGATAGCGCATTATGCTCTCTCCCCCTGCCTGCCTTTTCCCGGCCTCATAGGCGGCGGGGGGCAGCTTAAGGGCCTGTTCCGGAACGTAATAAAAGTCGTTGTCAGGACTGAATGCCTGCCCGGGGTCGTCTTGTGCGCCAAAGCCTGCTTCTCCCTCGATTTTCCCGCGATATACACGGGCGAGATGATTGGGGATGTGGTCGATGAGTACTTTCAGTCTGGCGGCGTGGCATCTATGCAGAAGCGCTTCAAAGTCGCCAAAGGGATCATCCGGATGATCAACCAGATCGGGGGACAGGGCGTAATAGTCACGAATCGCATAAGGGGACCCGGCTCTGCCTTTGACGATTTCGGGAGGATCAGCGGGAAGCTTCATTTCGGGATGGGGTTCACAGGTGGCGTGATCGAGGATACCTGTAAGCCAGAGATGGGTAAAACCCATATTACGGATGGAAGCAAGGGCTTCTCTTGTCAGATCACTGAATGTACCGCATCCGTTTTGATCCCGGCTTCCCCAGGGCTTATTGGCTTGCCTGCGATTCCCGAAGATGCGCGGGAGCAATTGATAGATCAGTATTTTGTGCTCAGAAATGGGTTTATTGTTCATTGTAGGATTGAATCTGGTTTGGATGATTTCCGGGTAAAAATAAGAAACCCCGGTGAAGGCCGGGGTTTCTGCAAGTAGTAATGGAAGTGAATAATTCCCGGATTAATAGTTCCGGTAAATGTGTACCCAGGCATCGTCAAAACGATCTGGCTCAGCCCTCAGGGCACGCATTCTTTCCAGTGCGGGATCCAGGCTGTCGAACTTATCAGAATACACATAGTACCAGCCGCGGCGGGTATTGTGGATAATGAAGGGGTTGACATCCTTGTATATCTCCTGTGCTTTTTTGGCATTTTCCTGAATACGGAAAGATCCGATTACCACGTAGTAGCCTGCATCCACGGGTTTGTTATCATCGCGAACGGCATCGCGGGTGCTGATCACGCGGAATTTGGATTCTACCTTTTGTTTGTAAGACTGGATGCTTTCCTCCAGGGTGCTGATCTTCTCGTTCAGGGCACTGATATCGGTTTCTATATTCTCAGTGCGTTTATCGATGCGTGTATTCTGTTTGCTGAGATCGGATTCTTCGATTGATTTTTTGATGTCATCCACCTGATCCTTATTCATTTTGCGAATGCTGTCGTTCAGGAGCTTCAGTCTTTCCTGCAGTTCGCGGGTCATATCGCTCAGGCTGTCCACTTGTTCCATTGTAGACTTCTTCTGCAGTTCTTCCAGGATAAGATCTTTCTTATTCTTGGTCTTTCCTCCGAAGCGGTACCCTATGGCAATCTCGTGTCCACCTTTGTTATTGCCGATCACGCCTTTATATTCATCAAAAGGCACGGCAAAGTCGTAGGCATAATGGAACAGGATATTGTCGGTTAGGAATCCGCCGAGGCTGAAAGCGCCGATGGATTCTTTGCGGTAGGTGGCTCCCAGATAATACCTTTCCATATACTTCACGATGGCCGTTCCTTCATAGCTCCAGGGGGCATTTTCGGCACCCCTGACGATGGCCAGGGGCTGCAGTTGCCAGTTGGGGGCGATGTTGAAGGTATAGGAGGAGTGAATGATATAATGTCTTTTGTATGCGTAGAAGTCATTGTTATCAGAATAAAGTCCGGGAACACTGCCACCCAGGGTAAAGCCTTTAAGGTGATACAAGAGGCCGGCTCCGTAGTTGAGGGATGTTTCTTTTAGTTCCCTGGCATTTTGCAGCAGGGGGTCATCGGTATGCATCACATTAATACCGCCAAAGTCGACCACCTTGGCATTGATCCCTCCGGCCAGGGCCAGGCTGAGGCCGTGATTTTCTCCGAATTTGGCGTGGAAGGTATAGCTGAGGGATGCGTATGTATTGCTAAAGATTCCGGCCTGGTCATTGATCAGGCTACCACCGATAGCGACCTTTTTCCCGAGGGGGGCATTCATATCGAAGGTGATGGTACGCGGACTGTAATCTGCATCCAGGCGGTCCTTCTTGATACCGAGGTAAGCCTCAAGTCCTCCATTCATCCCGGCAAAGGCCGGATTGAGCGAATAGGCATCAATCATATACTGGTAATTCAGGGGTGCCTGTTGTGCGAAAAGAATGCTCCCTCCGGTTAGGCATAAGATGAGGAACAGGTAAATTCTTTTCATTCTATTTCGTTTTTAAGGGTTTACAATGAGTTTGAATTGCCAGGAGGCTTATTTCACCACGATATTGATGGCGCCTTTTTTTACCTCTTCAGTACGCTTATTATTCTTAACGACGTAATAATAAGCACCTTCCGGGAGAGGATTCCCTTCGTAGGTTCCGTCCCAGTCATTATTGTAATTGCTGTTGGAGTAGACCTGGTCGCCCCAACGGTTGAACACCGCAACTTCATAACTTTCATCGGGTAGGATCACTGGTTTGATCAACCAGAAATCATTGTATCCATCCCCATTGGGGGTGATCACGGTGGTAGGTTCAAGATCGTTTCGCAGGGTTGTCTCGATAGTGAAGAATAGCGTTTTATTGCAGCCATTTTTATCAGTGACGGTCACGGAATAGTTTCCTGCCTGCCCGAAGGAGGCGTTCAGGCCGGTTTGTCCATCCGACCAGGTAACTGCGGCATCCAGGGGGGCAATAACGGCGGTCACATTCAGGATTTCTCCCTCAAAAAAGCTGAAAGCCGGGATTACCGCATTGGGGTCAACAGGATCCATACTGTATGTCAGGTTGATACCCGGCAACGGATTCACGAGTACGGATTGGCTGATCTGGTCGCTGCATCCATTGGCGCTTACTACCGTGAGGCTCACATCGTACATAGTCCAATCCGGGAAGACATACACCGGGTTCTGGTCTTTGCTGGCCAGGCCTGTTCCGAAATCCCAGGTATAGTCTACGATCACATCGTTAGTGGCCGTGGAAGTGCTGGTAAATTCGGTGGCATCCCCTTCGCAGGTATTCACCCAGGTGAAACCGGCACTGACCTCACTGATGGTAACCTGGCGGTAGATTGCCTCAGTCAGGTTGAATTTGGTAGTAATCTTCAATCCGACATTGTGCTCCAGGGCGGGGCCGGGGAAGGTGTGGGTAATGACAGGGCCCACGGCATCGTCGAAGCTCAGGTCGCCATCCAGATCCCAGGCATAAATGACTATGCTGTCGAGCGGATGCACCGTGGAGGTGCTGGTTAGTATGGTCGGCTCACCGTTACAGGCTGGTGTGAATGTGAAATTGGCTGCGGTTTGCTGCGCCAGGGCAGCGGTGAAAAATAAGCTTATGAAGGCCAGAGAGGTAAGCAGTTTTTTCATAACTGTTGATTTGAGTATTACAAATGTGTTGATTTCAAAGGGATGCGTGTCGTCAATAAAGGTTCAAAAATATGCCAAAATACAAGAAAATGCAAAGATGTGTACCCGGAGTTATTAACGGAGAATTATGCGACCGGGATAGCCATTAATACCGGAATGACGCCATAAGTTACCCTGGGCGGAGGCTTTTTTTTAATTATTTCATACAATGGCTTGTGTTGGCAGGCTTGTCGGGTCAATTGTTTTTTATTCTTTGGGTATCCGTTTATTAGGATACCTATTCAAGCTCACTCAATAAGGAATTCTGCTTCCGGAGGCTTCCCAGGCACGGAAAACTGCGATGGCTTCCTGCCTGAGCATATTGATTGCCGGGATGCTTCTACGTTTTGGAGGAAGGGGTATTTGTTGATAAATATGTGCATCGTCGAAGCCAATGGCAGCCGCATCCTCTCGGTGGGCGGCATAATATATCGCCTGGGGGCGTGCCCAGTATATTGCTCCAAGGCACATCGGGCAGGGTTCACAGCTGGCGTAAATGATACAATCATCCAGTTGAAAGGTGCCCAGTTTCCGGCAGGCCTCCCGTATGGCAACGATTTCGGCGTGGGCGGTCGGGTCATTGTCCTGAACCACCTGGTTGCAGGCTATGGCAATCACTTCCCCCTCTTTGACTACTGCGGCTCCGAAAGGGCCGCCCCGTGTTCCCGCAATGTTTGTTCCGGCCGCCTCTATCGCCAGGCGGAGAAAATGGGGGTGGTTGTCCTTTTGGCTCTCTTTAGTCATTGCCCTTATTTTTGAAGCAGATGATCTACAAGCCCTTTGCCTTGCCGCATCACTACAATGTCTCCTCCGGTGCAATCCAGCACGGTGGAGGGCTGGTTGTCGCCGTATCCTCCATCAATCACCAGATCCACCTGATCCCGGAACTTTTCATAAATCAGCTCAGGATCGGTGGTGTACTCAATGATCTCATCAGTATCGTGGATGGACGTACTCATAATCGGGTTTCCCAGCATCTCAACAATGGCCCGGGTGATGTTATTGTCGGGTACCCTGATCCCTACCTGCTTGCGCTTCCTTTGTATGCTCTTTGGTACATTGTTGTTTGCCTCAAGAATAAAAGTGTAGGGGCCGGGAAGCAATTGCCGCATCAACCTGAATACCTCATTGGGAATGGGTTTGGTGTAGTCGGATAACTGGCTCAAATCGTGGCAGATAAAAGAAAAGCGAGCTTCCTCCTTCCTCATCCCTTTCAGCATCGCCAATTGATCGATGGCCTTCAGGTTATACAAATCACAGCCCAGGGCATAAATGGTATCCGTAGGGTAAATGATAATTCCCCCTTCCCGAAGGGTATCCGCAGCCTTCTTGATGTGCCGGCTGCTCGGGTTCTCCTCATAAATCTTAAGCAACATTGGTTTAAGTTATATGTAGTGCTGCATTTCACCGGGGCATAGACGATGCGGGCCGATGTACCCAAAAAAAGTAGGGTAAGCTACTCATATCGCACCGCTACAACCGTTTACCCTTGCTTCCTTCCGGACCTGGGGGAGTTCAACAGGAGCTGGTCGTATAAGACTTACCCTGGCGCAAAAGTACAAAAAAATGCACTCTGTCGGAGCAGTGAGGATATTCTTTGTGCCGATGCCTTCATTTATTACCTTTGTCCCTTCTCCAACCAATTCCGATAACTATGGAAACAACACCCAATCCTTTTGTTCCCGGCCCCGGTAAAAATGCCCTCACGCACGGGCTGATCACCGGTGGATTGCTGATTCTTTTTTCCCTGCTTACCTATGCCCTTGGAATGATGGAAAACAGAGCCATTGGTTTTGTGACATTCATCCTGCTGGTAGGAGGGATGTACTACGGAACCAAAACTTTTCGAGAAAGACAACTCAATGGTTTCATTACATACGGAAGGTCTTTCAGTTCTTCTTTCCTGATAGGACTGATTGCCAGTTTGGTGCTTTCTGTTTATATCTTTTTGTTTTACAAGTTTTTTGATCCTTCAATGATCGAAGTGATGAGGCATACGGCTGAGCAGGAAATCCTGCGCAGGGATCCGGAGATTACGGACGAAGCCCTGAATATGGCCCTTTCGTGGACCGAACGCTTCACCTCTCCGGGATGGCTTGCCTTTTTTGGTTTTCTGACCAATCTTTTTGTCACCGCCATCCTGGCATTGATCCTGTCCTTCTTTCTGAAAAAGGAAGATCCCACCCAATCTCAAATGGTCTGACCTTATGGATATCAGCATTGTCATCCCCCTGCTAAACGAAGAGGAATCCCTGCCCGAACTTGCCAAGTGGATTGAAAGGGTGATGAAGGAAAACAGCTTCAGTTATGAAGTCATTTTTGTGGATGACGGTTCTACAGATGATTCCTGGAAGGTAATACAAAGCCTCTCCGCCCAAACCCCTGCCATAAAAGGCCTGCGATTCCGCCGCAACTATGGCAAATCCGCTGCCCTGAATAAGGGATTTGAAAAGGCAAAAGGGAAGGTGGTTATCACTATGGATGCCGACTTGCAGGACAGCCCTGATGAAATCCCGGAACTCTACCGGATGATCACGGAGGAAGGACTTGACCTGGTCAGCGGATGGAAAAAACGGCGTCACGATCCCTTGACCAAAACCATCCCCACCAAACTCTATAATTGGGCAACCCGCAAAATGTCCGGCATCCATCTCCACGATTTTAATTGCGGGCTGAAGGCATACCGCAATAAAGTCATTAAGTCGGTGGAAGTATATGGCGAGATGCACCGCTATATTCCCGTAATGGCCAAAAGGGCAGGCTTTCGGAAAATAGGGGAGAAGGTGGTGCAACACCAGGCCCGCAAATATGGGGTAACCAAATTTGGATTGGAACGATTCGTAAATGGCTTTCTCGACCTCTTATCCATCAGTTTTGTTACCCGCTTTGCCCGCCGCCCTATGCACTTCTTTGGTAGCCTGGGTTCGCTTTCTTTCCTGATTGGAGGTTTTATTTCTGTCTGGATTCTGGCAGTCAAGTTTTTCCGACTGGGTGGGTCCAATGTGCGTGAAGTGGTGGATCAACCTCTCTTTTATCTTGCCCTGCTGGCAATGATTATCGGTACCCAACTTTTTCTGACCGGCTTCCTGGCCGAGCTGGTGTCCAGGAGTGCTCCTGATAGAAATACCTATCTCGTGGATGAAGAAAGCGGATTTGAATAATACAACTGTACTATACTGCGTCGCATCCTTATTCCCGGGGATATGATGCATTTTGGGGTGTATATAGATCGCTTCAACCTCTGGAGGTCTTCCCGCATCTCCGATCGCTACTTCACCATTCTCCTCAGCCTGATCATAGGCATCGCTGCAGGCCTGGCTGCCTGGTTGCTGAAATCCGCTGTGTTTCGTATTGAAGGCCTGTTGACCGGAGAAATGCAGTTGCGAACAGCGAACACCCTCTACATTGTTTATCCGCTGGCGGGTGTATTGCTTAGCCTGCTTTTCTTTCGGTTCATTATTAAGGATAGCGATTTTCAGGGGGTTCCAAGGGTGTTGTTTGCGCTTTCCCGAATGAAGGGCAGGATGAAACGGCATCGGATGTACTCCCCCCTGGCCGGCGCCTCCCTCACTGCCGGTTTTGGAGGTTCGATCGGACTGGAGTCGCCCATTATCTCTGCGGGATCTGCTTTTGGCTCCTTCATCGGCCAGGGGATGCAGATGAACCAGCAGAACAGGATGCTGCTGATCGGTTGCGGTGCCTCAGGGGCAATGGCATCCATTTTTACCACGCCGGTTGCTGCAGTCATATTCAGCCTGGAGGTTTTGCTGCTCGATCTGAGTACCGCCTCCATCCTGCCGCTTCTGACCGCTTCAGTGGCAGGGGCACTGACAACCAGGTTGTTGATGTCGGAGCAAATTCTCTTTCACTTCCAACACGTGGCCCCCTTTGAGATGGGGGAGGTGCCCTATTATCTCTTGCTGGGCTTATTGTGCGGCCTGGTCTCCATCTATTTCTACGTCGTCCACTTTGCCGTATCGGGAAAAATGGAGAAGATCAGAAATGTCTATCTGCGGGCTTTCATCGCCCTGGGCTTGCTGGGTTTGCTCATCTACTTTTTCCCTCCCTTATATGGCGAAGGCTACGACAGCATCCGGATGATCATCGCAGGCGAATCAACCCACCTGCTCGATCATAGTTTTTTCTATGCTTTTAAGGATTCTGCCTGGCAATTGCTCGGATTTGTGCTGATGATTCTGTTATTGAAAGTTATGGCTACCACCCTCACCCTTTCAGGAGGAGGGATAGGAGGTATTTTTGCGCCGGCAGCAATGACAGGGGGACTGAGTGGCTTCCTTTTTGCCGGCGTGCTCACGCGCCTGTTCGGAAACCTCTACCTCGACGAGCGCAATTTCACACTCGTGGGAATGGCCGGAGTATTGGGCGCGGTTTTGCACGCCCCCCTGACTGCCATCTTCCTGGTTGCTGAATTGACCAAGGGATATGAGCTTTTCGTCCCCCTGATGATCACCACCGGGATCGCTTTTCTGGTTGTGAAGGCCTATAATCCGCACTCTATCTTTACCCGCCGTCTGGCTGAACGCGGAGACCTCCTGGCTCATCATCGCGACCAAAGTGTGCTTACCCTGATGAATATTAAAGATGTGATTGACACCGACCTCCTGACCATTCCCCCTGATGCCAGCCTGGGAGAGCTGGTGGAGCGCATCGCCGTTTCGAAACGGAATATTTTTCCGGTTGTGGACCAGGACAATACTTTTCGTGGCGTCATCGACCTGGATGATGTGCGAAAGGATATGTTCCATCCCGAAAAATATCAGAACCCGCTCACGCCCTATATCATCCAACCCAGCGAACAGGTTTCTACTGCAGAAACAATGGATAATGTGATGGAGAAATTCCGGAAAAGCGGATACTACAATCTGCCGGTGATTGATCAGGGCAAGTATGTGGGTTTCGTTTCCCGTGCACACGTTTTCAATGCTTACCGAAAAACACTGCTCGAACTGTCGATGCAGGATTAATAAGCTGAGCGGGCTTTTGTAGTTTTGCGATTCGAATCCGGCTAAATACAAATAGTGATGAAAAGCATTCAGGAGATCATACAATTATCGATACAGAAGAAGCAGGAGCTGCTGAATGATGCTGCCCTCCTGGAAAGGGTTCAGGCCTTTTGCGATGCAGGTCTGGAGGCCTATCGTGCCGGGAAGAAGGTAATGTTGTGCGGAAATGGGGGCAGTGCTGCTGATGCACAACACATCGCTGCCGAGCTTAGCGGACGTTTTTATTTTGACAGGCCGCCCCTGGATGCTGAAGCCCTGCACGTGAACTCCTCATACCTCACCGCAGTGGGGAATGATTATGGTTATGAGTATGTCTATGCGCGTTTGCTCGAATCCAGGGCGAAAGCCGGAGACCTGCTGATCGCCCTTTCCACATCAGGTAATTCCACCAATGTGCTTGCTGCAGCCATCAAAGCCAAAGAAATGGGGGTTAAGGTGATTGGGCTGACAGGCAGCAGGGGAGGGAAGTTGGCCGCATACAGCGATATCCTGCTCAATATGCCTTCAGACGACACACCGCGTATCCAGGAGTTGCATATCCTGATTGGCCACCTTTTTTGCGAGTATGTCGAAGCGCATTTCTTCCGTGGCTGATCCCAAAAAAAATAGCAACAGCAATGCCCGGCCTTTTCCGCTCATCGACCGGAAGTGGACTCTTTTTCTGGACCGGGACGGAGTGATCAACCGGAGAAAGGTGGGAGGCTACATCTGTCACCCGGATGAGTTTGATTTTCTGCCTGGCGTCCTGGAAACAATGCCTGTCTTGGCTGGCCTGTTTTCTCGCATCATTGTCCTGACCAACCAGCAGGGGATTGGCAAAGGCTTGATGACTGAAAGGCAGCTGGAAGCAGTACACCGTTTTATGCGCAATAGAATCAAGGAAGCCGGCGGCAGAATAGACGGGGTGTACCATTGTCCGCACCTTGCAAGCGAAGCTTGTGACTGCCGTAAACCAAAGGCCGGCTTGTTCCTGCAAGCCCTCAGGGATTTCCCCGGCATTGATCCGCATTGTTGCGTAATGGTGGGGGATGCTTCTTCAGATATTGCCCTGGCAATCAATCAATCCTGGATTGCGGTAGGCCTGACAGATCGCCCTGAATCCCTGCCTGATGCCCACTACCATATCCATCAACTTGCTGAGCTTACGGCACTCTGTTGCCATCAGTCAAACCCAAGCAGCCCGTGACCCCAACTGCCATCGCCATCGCTTTTCTCCTATACACTGTCCTGTTGTTTGTGATTTCAAGCATCACCTCCAGAAAAGCCGATAACCAGAGCTTTTTTATCGGGAACAAGGCATCCCCCTGGATGGTTGTGGCATACGGAATGATCGGTGCTTCGCTTTCCGGGGTCACCTTCATTTCGGTTCCCGGATGGGTCAGAGACAGCCAGTTCTCCTACCTGATGGTGGTCTTCGGATACCTGCTGGGTTATGCTGCCATCGCCGGAGTGCTCCTGCCCCTTTACTACAGGATGAACCTTACTTCCATCTACACATACCTGGGCGAGCGCTTTGGGTTTTGGTCGTACAAAATGGGAGCACTCTTCTTCCTCTTTTCCCGCTTTATTGGCTCCTCTCTTCGTATGTATTTGGTCGTTAGTGTGCTGCAGGTTTTTGTTTTCGATGCCTGGGGCCTTCCCTTTGCCGCTACGGCCAGCCTGTTTATCCTGCTGATCCTGCTGTATACTTTTCGAGGTGGGATCAAAACGATTGTTTGGACAGATACCCTGCAAACTACATTTATGCTCTCTGCGGTCATATTGACGGTTTGGCTGATCAGCCGCGAAATGGGAGAACCCCTGATGAGCCTGATGCAGAAAGTGAAAGAGAGTGAGTTCAGTAAGGTAATGATTACAGATTGGCAGGACAGAAACCACTATCTGAAGCAGTTCTTCAGCGGAGCATTTATCGCCATTGTGATGACAGGCCTGGATCAGGATATGATGCAGAAAAACCTTTCGTGCCGAAGCCTGAAGGGGGCACAAAAGAATATGATCACCCTCAGCATCACCCTGGTTTTTGTAAATCTCCTCTTTCTGAGCCTGGGCGCCCTGCTCTATATATATGCTGCACATTTACAGATTGATATCCCCTCTCAAAGCGATGAACTATACCCCCTGATCGCCCTTCGCTACCTGAGCCCCCTGGCTGGGATCGTTTTCGTAATTGGCCTGATCTCCGCCGCCTATTCCAGTGCAGATAGTGCGCTCACTGCCCTGACCACTTCTATCAGTCTGGATTTTCTGCGCCTCGACCACTCCGGAAAATCCCCGGCCCAAAAGCAGTTGATCCGCCGGATGGTACACATCGGTGTTGCGGCTGTCGTGCTTGGTATTATACTGATATTTAGCGTCCTAAATAATAAGGCCGTGATTCAGGAAGTCTTCACCATCGCCGGATATACCTATGGCCCCTTACTTGGGATGTTCACCTTTGGCATTTTCTCTTCCTGGAAGATTAAAGACAGGTGGGTTCCCCTTGCTGTGGTTAGTGCACCCTTGATATGCTATGTACTCAGCCTGAATTCTATACGCTGGTTTGGTGGCTATGTTTTTGGATTTGAGTTGCTTATATTGAATGGTCTCATCACATTCCTGCTTTTATGGCTAATCCGTCAACGTGGATGATTGTTGACAAATAGCAGAGATTGTTATTAAAGCCATCCATCTTCTTTGGAATTATTCTAAATAGCTTGTTAATTTTGGGCTTTTCCTGAAATCATAAATATTCCAATGGACAGTCTGAGATTCAAAGCGCTGGAGCTTGCCGGCAGCCGTGATCGAAAAATGATCGATGCACCAGCCATCAAGATATCTGAGTATTACGGGGAAGACACTTTCAACCTGCACAGAATGAGGGCCTTTCTGCCCCAGGAGGCCTACGGTGCCGTAGTGGAATCAAGGGAGAAAGGAAGCAGGATTCCCCGGCACATTGCCGACCAGGTGGCAGCCGGAATGAAGGCCTGGGCCATTTCACGGGGAGCCACCCATTATACCCATTGGTTTCATCCTTTGACCGGTGCTACTGCAGAAAAGCACGATGCTTTCATTTTTCCTGACCAGGCCGGTAATGCTATGGAGGTTTTTAATGGCAGCGCCTTGATACAGCAGGAGCCGGATGCTTCCAGTTTTCCCAGTGGGGGGATCAGAAACACCTTTGAGGCGAGAGGGTATACTGCCTGGGATCCAAGTTCCTATGCCTTTATTCTTGAACAAACACTCTGCATCCCCACCATCTTTGTGAGTTATACAGGGGAAGCCCTGGATTTTAAGACCCCTTTGCTGAAAGCCTTGTCATTCCTGGATGATGCTGCAACAGAGCTTTGCAGGCTGTTCGACAGGAGTGTCAGGAAGGTAAACGCCACCCTGGGCTGGGAACAGGAATACTTTCTGGTGGATGCGGCTCTTTTTAATGCCCGACCGGATTTGGTGCTGACTGGCAGAACTGTTTTCGGACACGCTTCGGCCCGCGACCAGCAACTGTCCGATCATTATTTCGGGGTAATCCCGGAAAGGGTAGCCGACTTTATGCGCGACTTTGAACTGGCCGCACATCGCCTGGGAATTCCTGTCAGAACAAGGCATAATGAGGTGGCACCCAATCAGTTTGAGTGCGCTCCGGTATATGAGGAAGCCAATCTTGCCGTGGATCATAATCAGCTGCTGATGGATCTGTTGCCCAAAGTTGCCCGCCGCCATCATTTTGCTGTGCTCCTCCACGAAAAACCATTCAGCCTTGTGAATGGCTCGGGAAAGCACAATAACTGGTCGATGCAGACCGACCAGGGAGAAAACCTGCTCAGCCCCGGGGCCGATAAGAAATCCAACCTCCGTTTTCTGAGCTTCCTGGTGGTAAGCCTAAAGGCACTGCTCGACCACAATGCCCTGATCAGAGCCGCCATTGCTTCTCCTTCCAACGACTTGAGGCTGGGCGCGAACGAAGCCCCACCGGCCATCATTTCTGCCTTTATAGGAGCACAGCTAACGCAAACACTGGATCAACTTACAGGAAATGGTGATCCTGGATCAAAGGAGAGAAATAATGGGCAAAAAGCCATCGAAGTCCCCAAAATCCCGGAGATATTGATGGATAATACCGACAGAAACCGTACCTCTCCCTTTGCCTTCACCGGGAACAAATTCGAATTGAGGGCAGTGGGGTCTTCTGCCAACTGCGCTGCCCCGATGATAGCCCTGAATGCCGCAGTGGCACAAAGCATCCGTCATTTCCTTGCCGCAGTTGCCGAACGAAGAAAGAAAGGCAAGAGCAAGGATGCAGCCATTATGGATACCATTCGCCAATTTGCACTGGAGTCCCGACCCATCCTCTTTGAAGGCAATTGTTATGCTGAAGAATGGAAGAGAGAAGCTGAAGCAAGGGGATTAGAGAATATCCCTTCTTCTGCCGATGCATTCAAAGCCTTTTTACGCGATACTACCCTTAGCTTGTTTGCCGAGGGCAATATCCTGAGTGAAAGGGAATTGAAGGCCAGATATGAAATCAGGCTGGAAAATTATATCAAGAAAACCCAAATTGAATCCAGGGTGATGGGCGATCTGGCCACAAACCACATTATTCCCACCGCCATCCGTTACCAGAATTTACTGGTAGAGAATGTCAAGGGCCTAAAGGAGGTGCTGGATCAGAAGTCTTTCACAAAACTATCGAAGGTACAATTGCAGAATATTCGTGATATTTCATTACACATCAATGAAATACGCCTGAATGTGGCTGCGATGATCAAGGCGCGGAAAGAGGCCAATCATCTCAGTGATATCGAATCGATGACTCAGGCCTACGATAAAGTCGTCAGGACCTATTTCGAACCCTTGCGCTATCACGTGGATAAGCTGGAAATGCTCGTGGATGACGAATTGTGGCCACTGCCCAAATACAGGGAGTTGCTTTTTGTGCGCTAATGAATCCGGTTCAGTCAAGTGGAATGCCAGGGATTTTCATCTGAAGCATCAGGTAACAAAACTGTGGAATAGCTGTGCCTGCCGGGGGTGCTTGTTTCAGCAGCCTTGAAAGGGAAGTGTCGAAGTAATATCCGTATCCAGCCTGAAGGGTGGTGTAGGGATTAATCTGGAAATCTCCCACCAAATCCAGCTCAAACCCCAGGTTTTTCCCTTCATTCTTTTCGTTTTCCATCACATAATCATTTTCCAGTTGAAAGCTGTGGACCTGAACCTGAAGGCGCTGACCGGATGGAAAGAGATGCTCATATTTGGCAAAAACATCAATCAGCCCTTGTTCGGGTGGCTGGTTGTAGAAATCCATCAATCCATAGAAACCGTGCCGCTTTCCGTAGTGCAGGTCGAAGGATCTCCCGGTCTTTTCCAGGCTCAGCGACTCCTTGCCTGAAATCCAGTCTATCCCTGCTTTAATCCGGCAGTCCTTTCCAGCCCTGAGTTCAAACAACGCACTCAGGCAATAGGCAGAATGGGACGTTTCCGTTTTTTCCGGGCTGTGCTGGTAATGGGCTGAAAGACTCAGCTTGTAATACTGATTCCTGTCGAAGTTCACATAGCCGCTCCAGGTTTGAAGATAGTGCATTGCGGTGCTGGTGTCGGAGTGCATTTTTCCGCTTAGTAGCGTGCTCAGGCTGTAGCTGAAGTAGGGAGGGTGTTTGCTGCCCACACGCAGGTAATTCAATGTCCGGTACTTTTGCGCAGGATAGAAGGCTGTTTTGTTATTGTCTGAATTATAACTCAATACGAGATCAGTCTCTATTTTACTTCCCCTGAAGCTAAGCCGGAGGGCATCGTATGAAACCTGATAGTCATTCCAGTTGCGCAAAGAGATGAGCCTTTCGTCATCAAAAGCCATTAGTTGTCTTCCAATGCGCCACTGCCAATGCAGGCCTGAATTGAAAGAGAAGTGTGCATTGTGAAGGCTCAGGCTTTGGTGGTTGCCGTAGACTCCTCTGTCATTGTAAAAGTTATCTCCTCCCCAATATCGTATGTCCTGTATGGTAAAAACCGCCTCAAGCTTTTGTTTTTTCCATTTCAGACCCGCCCGGCTGCGCTGCGTGATGAAGGCAAGGTGTGACGGATTATCGGTTTCCCCGGCAGCGAATACCTCTTTTACAATGAGTCTTGGCCGGTACTCCAGATGAATACTGCCCTGCCCATAAATGAGGCAAGATGTATTAAGCAGGCAAAGAAGGGGAGACATAAGGAAAGCAAAAGCAGTGAAGCGTTTCATAATGTTGATGTTGCTTTGATATGCAATGAGCAGATTAGTTTATGCTGCCCGAGAGGTATGCCTTGGTAATTTCCGTCTTCGGTGAAGCAAAAAATTCTTTAGCCGGGCCCTGTTCGATTACTTCACCCAGATACATAAAAACCACATAGTCTGCCAGACGCATAGCTTGTCGCAGGATGTGTGTCACCAGGACGATGGTGTAGTTTTCTTTGAGTTCAACGAATTTTTTTTCGATTTCCAGGCTGGAAATGGGATCCAGGGCGGAGCTTGGCTCATCGGCCAGGATGATGTCGGGATCCACAGCCAGTCCGCGTGCCAGACACATCCGCTGCTGCTGACCGATGGATAAGCTGGTTCCGGGATCTTTTAAGCGATGCTTTACCTCATCCCAAAGGTTGGCTTGTTTCAAATAATGCTCGACCCGATGCTGCAAATAGGCTTTTTTCTTTTTCCCGTTGATTTTCATCCCAAAAGCTACATTATTGAAAATGCTCATTGGTAAGGGATATGGTCGTTGAGAGAGCAGCCCCATTTTTTTGCGCAGCAGGGTGACATCCTGGTGGGTGTCCAGAATGTTTTCATTGTCGATCAGTATTTTCCCCCTAATGCGCATTTCGGGATAGATGTCTGTTAAGCGGTTCATACACTTCATCAGGCTGGTTTTGCCGCATCCTGACGGACCCAGAATGACCGTGATTTTGTTTTTTGGAATGTGGAGATTGATGTTCTTGAGAATTTGATCCCCGTTAATATAAAGATCCAGATCCTCTATGATGATTTTACTTTCCATCTTCAGAATTTTACGATGTTCTTATTATGCTTTTTACTGAGCAATCTTGATAGAATGCTGGTTATTAGGATTATAATAGTAAGAACAGCAGCTGCAGCATAGGCCCTTTCCTTCACCTGAGGGATGGGAGAACTCAATTGGAAGAAAATCGAAAGGGGAAGGGTAGCGGCAGGTTGCCCCAGGCTGTATGGAATGTTGTCTGTAAACCCCGTGGTAAAGAGGACCGAGGCCGCGTCTCCGATAGCCCGGCCAAAGGAAAGGAGTATAGCGGTGATGATAGCTGGCATACACTGTCGGGTCAATATCTTGAAAGACAATTCGGCATTGGTGGAGCCAAGTGAATAGGCTGCTTCTTTCAGTCCTGCAGGGCTGCTCTTCAAGCCTTCGTCGATGGCCCGGATCATAATCGGAAGGATCAGCAGGGCTACGATAATGATTCCTGCAGCAAGGGAGGAGGGCAGCCGGAAAAACACCATCAGTGCAAATCCAAAAGCACCATATACGATAGAGGGGATCCCCCATAAAAGATCAAGGATAAAGCGGATGATGGTAACCAGGCGAGGCGCACGCTGCAGATAAGTGTTCAGGTAAAGGGCAACTGGCAAGCCGATGACAAAGGCCAGCAGAGTGGATCCGAAGGCAAGGTAAACCGAACCCGCAATAGCATTGAGGATGCCTCCTTCCTTGCCGAAATAAAAACCGCCTTTTGGAGCCTGGGAAATCATCTCCCAGCTCAGGCAGGGTAGCCCTTTCTGCATTATCGACCAGATGATGGAGCATAGGGCCAGGGTGATCAGGATGCTGGCTGTCAGCATTGCACTGCGGAAGAACAATTCTTCCAGTACCTGGATTTTCCGTTTCAGGGTGTAATGCTTACTTAGATATCTTTTCATAATGGAGGATCAATAATCTAGAAATCAGATTGAACGCAAGGACGATAATAAAAAGGATCAGGGCCGCCAGCATCAGGGCTGAGTCGTACAGTGGAATGCTCATCATTTCGCCGTAGTTATTGGCGATCAGTGCGGGCAGGGGATAGCCCGCTTGAAATGCTCCGGTAGGCATACGGCTCACATTTCCGGCCACCATCATCACCGCCATCGTTTCACCGAAGGCGCGGGATAAACCCAGGCCCAGCGCGGAAATGATTCCTGGAAAAGCCTTACGCATAAGCACATACTTGATGGTATACCAGCGATTGGCTCCCAGAGCCAGCGAAGATTCCTGCAATTCAAGGGGTATGTTCCTGAATATCTCTATCAGAATATTCAGGATAAATGGAATGATCATAACTGCTAGTACGATGCTGGCGCTCAAGATGTTATATCCGCTGGTTTCATAACCGAGGGCTGGGGCGAGGGTGTGGGAAACCCAGGGCACAATATTGAGCAACCCCCATACACCATATACTACAGAAGGAATCCCGGCCAGGATGTCCACCACCGGTTGCATCACTTTTACCACACGCCTGGGTGCATATTGTGTCAGATGGATCGCAGAGAGAATGCACACAGGGGCTGCGAATAATAGCGCCAGCAGAGTAACCCATAAAGAACTGACGATAAAGGCGGCAAAACCAAATGTTTTGCTCATTGGTTTCCAATCAGCCGTGAATAACAATACAGACAAGGAGTGTTCCTGTAGAATAGGCAAGGATTTCCACACCAATCCGAGGCATATACAAATTGGGAGAAGAAGAAGGAAAAGGCTGAAAAATCGCATCCAATGATGCGTGGCTTTGTCGAAAGAAATGCGATGAATTCTCATTGCTGCCCGCGCTGTGCCGTGTAGGTCAGCTTTTCCATTTCCCTGCTCACCTGGTCTTTATCCAAGGCGACATAGCCGGCTTGTTTTACAAAATTTTGTCCCTTATCCAGCACCCAGGCCAGAAAGAGTCTTGTGGCCGGGTTTTCCGGTCTTCCTTTGATGATAAGATAGAGATTCCTGGCGGGGGGAGAAGGGTAGTCTCCTTGCTTGATAGCCACCATCAGCGTGTCCAGGTGCTCGTAGAAGGCTTCACCATATTCAACTTTTCCATTTCCATTGAGATCAATGGGCAATACCTCCATTCCTTCGTATTTCTTACGAGTTTGGATATCATAAACATAGATCACATTATTGTATCCCAGTCCGAGTGGATCCGCTTTCACAGCATCCGCAATACCCGGATCTCCAAATACTCCGGTGCCCAGGAGGTCCTCCTGACTGACACCAAGCCAGGCCCCCCACATTGCCGCAGCTCCGCAGGCGTCTGAACGGGTATAGACATTGATGGGTGCCGGCTCTCCACCCAGTCCGAGTTCACTCCAGGAGGCTATCTCGCCTGTTACAAAAATCCGGCGGAACTCTTCCATACTTATTCCTCTTGATTTCAGTGTGTTGAGCTGTGGGTGCCTGCTGTTAATGGTGGGGATTACCGCATCTTTTGCCACCGCGAAGAAGGTAGCCCCCTGCTTGAGCTCCTCGGGCGATAGTTCTCTTGAGAACATTCCAATATCCACCATTTCCGATAACACATCTGCCATCCCTTTTCCTGCTCCTCCGGCAGAGATATCAATCCGGATGTTGGGGTGGGTTTTTTGGAACTCTTCAGCCCAAAGCACCGTCAGTGGATAAAGTGCAAACGCCCCTGATATACTCAACCTGGCTTTGGCTTCGCCCATCAGAATGGCTTCCTCGCTGGTCTGATGCCTTGAACTGCAGCCATTAGCCAGGATAAGCAAGATGAGCAGTATGATGCTTGCGATGTGTCTCATTGTTTTACCGTTTTGGTTTACGGCAAAACTAAGGGAGGGCTGGGGGGATTAATTTCGTGCTAATGCTCATTTTATGCCTGGGATTACGTATTACGGTGCGTATGAATACGTATTCCCGGGCTGCATATTTCTTATAATTCAATGACCTTGGTGCGGATCGCCCAGGCTACCAGGGCAGCGGTATTGGGAACTCCGGTTTTTTGCAGGATATGCTCCCGGTGCTTTTCTATAGTTCGACGGCTCAGGAAAAGAATGTCAGCGATTTCCTGGTTGGACAAGCCTTTGCAGATATGCAGCACAACCTGCCTTTCGCGTTCACTGAGCAGCGCCTGGCCGGCATCTGTGGCTTCCCGCCGCCCGATTCCCCGGATGATGCCCCGCAAAATATCCTCATTAAAATAATGCCGTCCGGATGAAACAAGACGTATTGCCTCCAGAATGTCAGTCAATTCAGCGTTTTTTGAGATGAAGCCACAGGCCCCCGCTTCCATCATTGGGGCGTAGTACTCCTCTTCGCCGTACATAGACAGGCCTACTATTTTAAGTTGGGGAAACTGACTCATTGCCCTGCGTGTGGCTTCGATGCCATTCATTCCCGGCATCTCAATATCCATAAAGACTATATCGGGGACCACTTGCTTAAGGCTTTCCAGAAATTCAATTCCGTTCGAGGCCTCATATACCGCTGAAACCATCTCTTCTCCTTTTAGCAGAAGCCGAAGTCCTTCCCTGAACAGGGTATGGTCATCCACAATCAGTACACTGTTTTTCATCTTTCTATATGTCAAATTCTACCCGGCAGTGCATCCCTTCTCCCTGCCTGCTTGTTATTTGGAGTCTTCCACCGGCAGATTTCGCTCTTGAGCGGATGTTGGATAAGCCTCTCCCATCTCTGTCCGGAAGCGGCTGTTGTGGATCAAAGCCAAGTCCGTTATCAAAGTAATCCAATCTGAGTGTATTCCCTTCCAGAAACAAATCAATGCCAATGTGTTTGGCCCCTGCGTGTCGCAAGGTGTTATTAAGCAATTCCCCGATGATCCGAAAGATTGCCGTTTCAATGGTTTCCGGGAGCCTCATCGAATCCAGATTGGTGTTAAAGCTGATGGGAATGCTCACAGCCTGACGGATTGTTTCAAGGTAAGCCTCCACGGCTTTGACAATCCCGAAGTTCTTCAGGAGGTGCGGACTGAGTTTGTCGGAGGTTTCCCGGATACTGCGAATGGCTTCGTTAATCAGCCTGTCTGTATTGCTCAGGATTTCCTCTCTTTTCACGCCTTCTGTCTTTTTCAAGGCTGAGAGGGATAACTTGATGGAGGAAAGTATGGGAGCCAGCCCGTCGTGGAGCTCCTTTGCAAAATACCGGCGTTCTCTTTCTTCTGTGTGAATGATGGCCGACAATACTCTCCTTTCCGTATCTTTTCTTAAACCTTCAATCCGCTCTTGAATATTGAATATTTGCTTGATAAACAGTAAACTCACCAGTAAAACAAGAGAAATGCCCACACCCAGCCAGGAGTTGAATAAGCTATGACTGATCTCAGTGTTTTGATGACCATAGACCATAAAGAGTTCGAATATCCTGCGCACGGCCATTAGGAGAAAAGCCAGTGTGATCAGCCACCAGGCTATGTTTTTGATGGTTTTTTTGACCAGAGACAGGGCGATGGCCGCAGCGGAACACTGCAGGACTACAGAAATGATCAGTGCTATTTTGAGAATCATTGACTTGTGTTGTTTTTTTCCCGTCTATGGTGTTCCGGGAGTAAAGCACTGTCCAATACTATGATTTTTTTACCTTTGGATCAAGTTTTACCTTTATGAAATTAAGCTCCCCGAAGCCGATCGGTTTCCTTTTGTTTTTGCTTTTAACAGGCCCAGTTCACGCCCAGTTCACCATTTTGCCTTCTCGTGAGGGACGGACGTTGCAGGAGGAGAAAAACCTGACCTATTCTTTGCCTCAGCATACCCTGGCCTTTCAGGTGGAAGTGAGGCGGGTAGTCTGGGAACCCGGAAGGTTCTCCGCCTATGCCGATGATTTGCTTGGCCTGAAGGATGTTGTAAACAGCCAGAGTACAGCGTACGGCCTGGGTCGTATTCGTTTGCGTTCCATTGCTGAGCCGGATCCGCATCAGCGCTATGTCCTGCCCAGGTCTTCTGAGTTGAGGAAGGGAGGCGAGGACGTGGCTGTATTTGCAGATAATGGGGTATTGATCTATTACGGTCGAAATTCCTTTGCACCCAGGCAGGCCCACACCCACGAGCATCTCCACAACGAAACAGCCGGCTGGGTTTCCCTTACAGATAAAAGCCCCGAACTTGCGATGAATGCTTCCTCCTCCCGCCCCGATACAGTTTTTAAAACGATACAGCGGCCGGATACCCTTATCCGCCAGGCTGTGGTCAAGCAAATCGCCTCTACGAAGTCGGAAATCGAACTTGCACGTGAAATGGCCAATCGCTACCTGGACCTGAAAGAAGCACAACTCAGGCTCCTGACAGGATATCAGGAGGTAAACTACAGCGATGCAGCCCTGAGGTATATGTATGAGCGCCTGGATGATGAGGCCGAGGCCTGCCTCCGTCTTTTCACCGGAACACAAGTCGTGGAAACCCGTACCTATACCTATACGATCATCCCCCAATTTGATCGGGATTCAGTTTGGGTGCCCCTTTTCCGTTTTTCAGAAAGCAAAGGAGCTTTTCCGGCATCAGGGAATCAGGGTGATATCGTATATGTGAGGTGGAAAGGCGGGAAATTACTCCCGGCGAAAAACAAGCTTCCGGAGCAAGGGACATTGCAGACGGATGAAACCAGATCAAATCTTTGGTATCGCATTCCCGTAGAAACAAGTATAAGCTTGCGGATGAACAATGAGATATTGTATCAGGGTACAGAGCATATCGCACAACTGGGGCTCTTGCAGTCGCTTCCCTATAATAAGATCAGCGTAGAGTTTGATCCCCACAGTGGCCAGCTTGTCCGCGTCATTATTGACAATTGATCATCCCGGGCTTCAATGGCTGTGCCCTGCAATGCCTTTATCCGTTCATCGAAATCAGGAATTCTTCATTGGATTTCGTAAAGCGCATTCTCTCTTTCAGAAATTCCATTGCTTCCAGGGGGTTCATATCTGCCAGATGGTTCCGAAGTACCCAAATCCTTTGCAAGGATTCTCTGTCCAGCAGCAGGTCTTCGCGACGTGTGCTTGACGCCACGATGTCGATGGCAGGATAAATGCGTTTGTTGGAGAGTTTGCGATCGAGCTGCAGCTCCATATTACCCGTGCCTTTGAATTCTTCAAAGATTACCTCATCCATTTTGGATCCGGTATCAATCAGGGCCGTGGCGATGATCGTCAGTGAACCGCCGTTTTCGATCTGCCTTGCCGCACCGAAGAAACGCTTGGGTTTGTGCAGGGCATTGGCTTCTACTCCGCCAGAGAGTACCTTTCCTGATGCGGGGGATACCGTATTGTAGGCCCGGGCCAGACGGGTAATGGAGTCTAAGAGTATCACTACATCGTGGCCGCACTCTGTCATTCTCTTGGCTTTTTCCAATACGATGTTGGCAATGCGTACGTGGCGGTCGGCAGGTTCGTCAAAGGTTGAGCTGATCACCTCCGCCCTGACGCTGCGGGCCATATCGGTCACCTCTTCCGGGCGTTCATCGATCAGAAGTACAATCAGGTAGGCTTCCGGATGGTTGGCAGCGATGGCATTGGCTACTTCCTTCAGCAGGACGGTTTTTCCTGTTTTCGGTTGCGCTACAATCAGGCCGCGCTGCCCTTTCCCGATGGGTGTGAACATATCGATGACCCGGGTGGAAATGGTTTCTTCCTGATGGCCGGTGAGCCGAAACTTTTCTTCCGGAAATAAGGGGGTAAGATAATCAAAGGGTATTCTGTCCCTGACTTCCTCCGGGTTTCGTCCGTTGATAAGCTCAACTTTGATCAGGGGGAAATACTTTTCTCCTTCCTTGGGGGGTCTGATGCTTCCCCGTATTGTATCGCCCGTTTTAAGTCCAAAAAGTTTTATTTGTGATTGAGATACATAGATGTCATCCGGGCTGTTCAGGTAATTGTAGTCTGAAGAACGCAGGAAGCCATAACCATCCGGCATAATCTCCAGCACCCCTTCGGATGAAACGATGCCGTCAAACTCAAAGGGCATCTCTTCTTTTTTCTGAAATCCCCGGCTGCGGGCATCCCTTTGTTCTCTTGCTTCCTGGGAGGATAGTCCATTCCCGCTGTCTCTCTGAACTCTGCTGTCTCTGCTGTCTCTGCTGTCTCTGCTGTCTCTGCTGTCTCTGCTGTCTCTGCTGTC
>CAZPYJ010000006.1:0-57928 GCA_964590645.1 uncultured Lentimicrobiaceae bacterium | reverse complement strand
TCTGCTATCCCGGCTGTCTCTGCTGTCTCTGCTGTCCCGGCTGTCTCTGTTATCCTGCTTTATTCTGCTGTCCCGTTGACTTCTGGGCTCCTCCCGCGCTGTGCGCCCTGTTGCTTGCTCTTCCTTTTTAGCAGAAAAGAGGTCCTGTCGGCTGTCTGTATTCCGTTCGCTGCGTTTTGTCTGATCGATGAACCGGCTGCTATTCTCTTTCTGATTTTTTGCATCAGAGGGTGTTTCAGCGGTGGCGGGAGCGGATTCTTCTACAGGGCTCTGGCTGTCTTTGCTGTTCTTAAATGGCTTTTTCTCAGTCTCCTCACCAGCCTGGGCTTTCAGTTTGTCGGGTTCAGCAGTTGGAGTGCTGGCGGTCTCTTTTTCTTTGAGTTTTTCAGCAGCTGATGAGGCGATGGGTTGTGTTTTGTCTCCGATTTCCTCTGTTCTGATTCTCTTCCGTCGTCCTCTACCTCTTTTCTCTGTGCTTTCCTGAGGCTTCTTTTCCTCTTTCTTTACAGATTTGGGTGGATTGATGGCTTGTGCGTCAAGGATTTTGTATATCAAATCCTGTTTGAGCAGTTTTTCTGCCTTGGGGATACTCAGTTCTTTCGCAATTTCTTTGAGTTCAGCAACTTTCTTGCTGTTCAGTTCAATAATGTCGTACATCGATGATGAGTTGATTTTCCCACATTGTAGTGGGGGTGTGTGGTAAAGGTTTGAAGTGTTCTTGTCTTAAATAATATTCAGGTTTGTAAACCTGGCTTTGTTTTGACTTTCTGGAGGAGGGGGATTCCACTGCAAAAATAAGTATTTGTATTGGAATAGCAAATAAATTATTCACTTGTGTAACTTTGCCTGTTCTAAAAGTGCAGAGATGATTCAGCGGATACAATCGGTTTTTTTATTGCTTGCAGCGGCAGCCTTGGTCGCAATGTTCTTTACCAGCATATCAGTGCATACTTTTCGTGGGCTTGAGGTGCCCTTTGTTTTGCTGGAACGCGTCAGCGCCGAGCAGATTTCGGCTGGAATGATGATCAATATCTGGCCACTGATGAGCGGAGTGATCTTGTTGATTCTGTTGTCGCTGATCAGTATTTTTCTCTTCAAGAACAGGCCCCTGCAGATGCGGATGGTTATGATCAGTGCCTTGTTGAATATTTTACTGATTATTGGTGTTTTCTGGATGGCCAATGCCCTTTCATCCCGTTTAGATCCTGAAGCGATTGATCACCAGGTGGCCTACCAGTTCGGAGCATATCTTCCGGTGGTTTCTCTCTTGTTTTTCATTCTGGCTCATCGAGGGATAAAGAAAGACGAGAAAATGGTTCGCGCTGCCAGCCGACTCCGTTAGACTTTCCTTCTTTCTGCTTCGAAAACTTCCAATTCGCCTGGTTTTCCATTTTCAAGTCTGAAGCGGACAAAAGTGATTTTGTGATGCATCCCTTGATAACCAGCGGCTCCAGGATTGATGTGCAAGAGTTTGTGTGTGTGGTCGGGGATTATCTTCAGAATATGGGAATGCCCTGAGATAAAAAGGTGGGGACGATAGTTCAGTATCTCCTCCTTGGCTTTGGGGGTGTACCTTCCGGGGTAGCCTCCGATGTGCATCATCAGGCATCGCATCTCTCCTCTTTCCAGCATTAATATTTCCGGAAAAGCAGTCCTGGTCAGGTGGTCATCAATATTGCCATACACAGCGAAAAAGGGCTTGAATGCTTCCAGTTCTCTGGCCGTTTGCATTCCACCGATATCGCCGGCGTGCCATATCTCATCCACGTCTTTAAAGAAGGTAAAAATCCCGGGATGAAGATATCCGTGGGTATCCGAGAGCAGGCCGATGCGAAGGCTTTTCATAGTCGGTTATACAAGCAACAGCATCCCGCCGTAACGAAATGCTGCTGCAAAATCTATTTGTCAATCTTAGAATTTATAGGCAAAGCCCACTCCGAAGATTTCCTTGAACTGGGTTCTTGGTCCCACCTTGCCTTCTTTGTCAGTGATTTTGGTGTCGTGATCATAGATAAGCTGGGTGCTCAGGTTTGCGGTGATAAATTTATTCACTTTCATTGCGATCAGGACTTCCCAGTTTACATCAATATTCTGGGGATTATCAGCATAATTGGAGAAGAAATCGACTTTCGTCTGGAAATTCACATTCTCCATCAGGTCCTGCTTAAAGGCGACCTTCACGAAGCCCCCGAATTCAGAACGAAATTTCTCACCGGGTTCAAGGCCAAAGGAACCAAGGGCGGAAAGGGCATCGTCGTTAACCATCGTGAATTTTGCGGTGATGGGTGACAAAAAGACGGTTAAGCGGTCGTTGGGCTTGTAATCCATCCCGAAGGAACCCACCAGATATGCAGGAGCCATAAAGGTGGATATGACCGTGGAGTCATCCGGATACTTATATCCATCACTAAACTGTGTCTTGAAACTCACCAGGGCGGTGTAAAACCAATTCTTGCTGGCTCGGTAGCCGTATTTGGATGCAAAATCAATTTTATCATCGCTCTTTCGCAGGTCCTCTTCTCCTTGTTTCAGAATTCCGTATGCCAGGTCCAGTGTGTTATCCCAGGCTCCTTTTCCTTTGGTGTAATTGGCGAAAAGGCTGAGGTAGCCGTTGGTTCCAAGGGTATTTTCGCCCCCTGCTGCCCAATTGGTCAGGCTGGTCTGTGTGAAGGTCAGCCCGATATTACCCCCGGTTTTCCATTTCGGGCTTTCTTCGGTGTTTTCATCCTGTGCAATCACAGGCAGGGAGAAGGCCAGTGCCATTGCCAAGGCCGTCCATTTGAATGTTCTCATACTTCTTGTGTAGTATTATTTGGTTTGATATAGATGCACATCTGTTTGAGGGAATGGGATAGAAACTCCTTCCTTGTCAAATGTCTTCTTCACCTTTTCGTGCATATCGAAATAAATGCCCCAGTAGTCTCCGGCCTGGCACCATACCCTTACGGCAAGATTGACAGAACTGTCTGCGAGTTCCGAAACAGCCACAAAGGGTGCTGGTTCTTTCTCTATACGCTCATCAGCCTCGATAATGGATAAGATAAGGTTTCTGGCTTTGTCAATATCGTCATTGTAACCAATACCGAAGGTGAAATCAACCCGTCGTCGCGGCTCTGTGGAGAAATTCACCATCGAGGAGGTGGCCAGTCCTCCGTTCGGAATGATGATGGTTCTGTTATCGGGGGTTTTTAAGATGGTGTTGAATATCTGTATCTCAGAAACCGACCCGGCGTGACCTTGTGCTTCGATATAGTCTCCAACCTTAAAAGGTTTGAACAGCAGAATCATTACTCCCCCTGCAAAATTCTGAAGTGTGCCAGAAAGCGCCATACCTACAGCCAGGCCTGCAGCAGCCAGGATGGCAATAAAGCTGGTCATTTCCACCCCAACCATCGTCAATACACTAATGAAAAGAAGAATCTTAAGGGTAATGCCTGCGAGGCTGCGCAGGAAGGTGCGCAGAGAGGGGCTGAGGTCCCGTTTTTCCATTACCCGTCCAAATGTGCGGTTGATTATTTTGATCAACCATAACCCAACGATCAGTACTACGAGGGCAAGCACAAATTGTGGGGCATACTTCAACAATAAGTCCATTAAATAAGCGGAATACTCATTCAAAACGTCCATAGTTATGGGATTAAGGTTTGTAAAATTTTCATACCTGCGCTACGAGATTTACTGCATTGAGCCTCCCTGTTGCGTTGGGAAGTAGCGGTAACCGGCTTCATCCGGGAGTGCAAAATTAATACTTAATTGTATATTGCTTCTAACATATATTCCGGATTTCAATCCCGGTCTGAATCTGAGCATCTTCATCAGTCGCATCGCTTCTTCATCGCAGCCTGCCCCCACGCTTTGTATAATACGAAGGTTAGTAATCCGCCCACTGCTTTCCACCACCATATCCATCCTTACTGTTCCTGATATGCCTCTTTTTATGGCCAGTTCAGGATATTCCAGGTTTTTCCGGATAAAATCAACCATCCCGCTGTATCCTTCCGGGGCAAGCACTTCCACCTGTCGGTTGAGCGATTTTTGATCATAAACAGCGAAGCAGCTATCGCTTGGTTGGTATAGGGCAGGAGGATGGTCGTATCCCCTTTGTTTTAGTATGCGCCTGAATTTTCCCGGTTTGAACTCCAATTCGAAGAAAGCAATTCCTGCTACTGCTTTACCATCGTAAAGGGCCGGTTCCCATAAAACATATTCAAGCAGCCTGAGTGCCTCTCGAACAAAGGCTTCGTCCGCTCCTTCCCCCACTTCAAAAGCTTTGACTTTGCCTTCTGCATCCACATTGATATGCAGGCTTACCTGGCCTGCTTGTTTTTTAGCCAGCAGTTGAGGGGGGAAAATCATTTCGTTCTCAATGAGGTGCTGGACGGCCATCTGTCCGCCTCGGGGCTGAGGTGGAATCATTACCTGCCCAGACAGAAGCGAGGTGAGGATAGCGGAAAGAATCAGTAAGGTATGCTTTATCATAAAGCTCCGTTCATCGGCGAAAGGTAAGCAATATGCCTCAGGGAGGCAAGTGCAGGTGAGTGGGAAGCCGGGCCAGAGTGTGAATTGATATCTGTATTTATTGAAAATTAGTACATTTACCCCGCATTCAGAATACAAACCAATGAAAAGCTCTTTTCTCTTCTTTATAACGGCAATGCTGAGCCTGCTGATCGGGATCGCTGCCTGCTATGAGATTGAACCTTATGCTCCGGATCCGGATTCAATCTATTCCAAAGGGATCAGAGTGAAGCCCCGGACTGAAAAGGAACTGGCTTCAAACCCAAACCTCTATCTTTCGCCTGGAACGCTGGTGGTGATGGATCTTGAACATACCGACAGTCCCTCAGCCAGTTTGGACTTTGATACCGATACGATTGGCGTTGATCTTATCCGATATGAAGTCAAGGATACTACTGTACTTGTATTTGATCCCGACATCAATCCCTACTATTCCCTGCGCTTTTATGATGAAGCAATGGATACGATGTATTTCAGTCTGCACAATGGAGGGGAAAAAGCCAATGCAAAATTGCTTCCCGGCAAGTATATCTTGAAGCTTGTCAGTCTTATCCCCTTTGGGGCAGATACAGCCGGTCGTCAGATTATTTTCATTCAACCTGACCTCGACCTGGCAAGCAAAAGTGGAAGTAAGACTAAGTATTTCTATATGACCAGCCGGGCTATGGAGTGCTATAAATGTGATCTGTCTGAGCTAGATTTATCCGGGTTCTATCTTGCCGGGGCCAGGCTGGAAGAGAGCAAGATGACGGAATGTATCCTGGATAGTGCTGATATGCAGGACCTAAGGGCAAGTAAGGTGGATTTGAGCAGGGCCAGTCTTGTGAAAACGGACCTGAGGGGAGGTAATCTCAGCCTGGGCAATATGCGGAATGCGGATATTCGCAATGCCACCTTCGAATTCGCCATCCTCAACGGGCTTGATCTGAGCGGAGCCAAAGCTTACGGAACCAATTTCTGCTCCACTACCCGCAATGGTTGGATCATCGAAGGAGTATTAAGCGACACCACTACTTTGTGCTTCCCTTGAGGATCAAATTCTTTCCAGGGCTTTTTCCTGCATCCACCCCCTTTTTCCGCTGGCGATCTTTATCTCTACCCAATCTCCTATCTGATCCCCTATGTTGACTTTCGTTCCTTCGTGTATGACGAAGAGGTCAACGCTGCCGGCATCGGGTGAGCTTTTCGCCGTCACTGTTGGCTGAAACACAATGGCATAAGGACGATTTTGCATCACCTGGGATTTCTGCCAGGCAAAAGCAAGGGCGTGGGCAAACAGGAGGAGACTAATCAGGGCAGGCCAGAAGGCCAGGCGTTTGATCAGTGGTTTTCTGCTCAGTAAGTATATCAGGAGAAAGATAAAGAAGGAGGAGAGGAGTATCAGCGACAAATTTGCCCACCCATCGGCACCAAATGCATTGCGAACCTGGTTCCACCAACGGATAAAGAAGAGCTGGGGAACCGATGCAATCTTATCAATGATACGGGTTTGGGCCAGTTCAAGATTATGTTGTATGTCTTCATCGGAAGGCAAAAGAATCAGGGCTCTTTCATAAAACAGTATGGATTCCGGAATGCGGTTCAGCTTAAAATAGGCATTGCCGATATTGTAACACAAAGTGGCAGAGGTAAAGCCTGCCTCATACACGGCCAGATAATGCTCAAGGGCATCGCTAAAAAAGCCCTCGCGGTAGGCATCATTGCCAGCTTGCATTCGTGCAAGGCCCTCTTCAGGTGTCAGTCCGTTGGCTGGCACGGGCAGGACTATCACAAGCAATAAGAGGGCGAAGACAAGACCTTTGCACATCGTTTTCATCGTAATTGATTTTCGAGTTTGGAGATGATCGCCAGGGCGCGTGCATAGATGTCCCCTTCAGTCTGGGTGCTGCCCGGGGGAGCAAAACGGGCATACTCTGCAGATTCCACGATGTTTTTTAATTCTGTCATATCCTCATCGCTGACCTTCCTTTCACTGAGAGCCTCGCTCACCCTGTCCATAGTCAAAAGGGATAAACTCAGGTTGAATTTATCGGCCAGGTAACCCCAGAGTGCCTGGGTTATAGATTCATAGAAGGCTTCTTTCTGACCTGAACCCAGCAGCTTTGCCGCCGATTTTAGTCTCTTTCGGGCCATACGGGTAGCCCGGTGCTTCCTGACGGCCTGCTGATCCTGAAGGAAACTCATCCTGCGATACCAGAAAACCAACACAAGAACAAATAAGATCACTGGCAGTGCCAGCCAAATCCAGAATGTGTTGGTGAAGAGTAGCGGTGAACTTGCCTTTCTGAATCGGGGAGGGGTGGTTTTGATATATCGGATATCGGAGCCCAGCAGTCGAATGTCTTCCTGGCTGATGCCCGACTGGGTCAAAATCTGATCTCCCTCTCCCTTTTCAACCTGGAAATAAATGGAGTCGGTGCTGACACTCCGGTATTGCTTCTGTTCCGGATCAAAGAAGTGGAAGCTGACTTTGGGAATCTGATGGGTTCCCGGAGCCCTGGCAATGGTGAGGTATTCAAAAGTCCTGCTCCCACTGATTCCGGAAGCTTGTACCGAAACCCGGTCTGATATTTTCGGATCAAAAACTTCAAAGTCACTTGGAAAACTGATCTCAGGAGCCTGGATCAGCCTCAGGTTCCCTTTGCCACTAATGGTGTAGCGAATGGTGGCCGCCTCATTGGTTTTGAGTTCCTGCCGGTCTGCTTCCGCCGAAAGACTGTACTGCCCAACGGCTCCTTTGAACCCTGCCACCTGCCCGGCAGACGGCAGAGGCTTGATCGTAAGAGAAAGCGCATTGGATTTCAGTTTCACCTGGACATTCTGGTAGGTGTTAAAAAAGGATCCACCGAAGAAATTGTCAAAAAATGGATCTCCGGAGCGCCGCTGCGACTGTATTCTTGCCGCGACCTCAATTTCAAAGGGATCAATCCGGATTGGGCCTGCTTTTTGAGGAAAGAGGGCCAGCTTCTTGTAATCCACAACCACGTATCGTTGGCCCTTGTATGTTTCTTCAGTCTGTCGGTATTGTTTGTCGTCGCGAAGAAGGTCTTCCGTCCAGAAACCATTGAAAGAGGGGTGCTGCAGGGTGTTTGGAAGGTTGATCTGGCGACGGGTGTAGATGCGATAGGTGATCAGTATCTGTTCACCTACGTATGCCTCTGTTTTATCCACAATAGCCCGAATGAAAACATCCTCCTCTGAAATCTTTCCCGGGTCGCTTCCCTGGGATCTGCCCTGAGGACGACTTGCCTGTCCCTGGCCTCCACTGGCCGCGGCTGCCCCTTTCACGACTTTTATCTCAAAGGGTTCTGTTTTGATATCCTGACCATTCACCTTGATGCTGGCACTGCCAACCGTAAAACTTCCTTCCTGACCTGCAAGAAGATGGTAGGTGAATGTTTTGGTAATGGATCGGATCATTTGTCCACGGGCATCTACCTGGATATTGCTGCGGGTGGATGGATTGGGTCCGCTCAATACGGAAAATCCTTTAAAATCGGGGCCGCGAAATTGATCACCATCGGCATTGATGGAAAAACTAAGGGTGAACTGTTGGCCTGCAGCCACCTGCCTGGGTGCTTGCACCTGAAACTCCTGAGCCCACAACGGCCAGGGCAGTATCCAGAAGGCCAGTACCAGTCCAAGGAGCACGGCACTCTCCCATACATTGCTGCCTGAAAGAATTTTATGTGGGTCTTTCATAAAGGCGAAAGTTTTTTACCAGTCTTTATCTGTTTTTCTTCGTTCACTGGGGAACTGTTTCTGTTTTACCTTATCCAGGGTTTGCTGTTCGTCATTCTTAAGTGCTTCCAGCATTCGTAAAGCATCCTCCTTGCTGATCTCTCCATCCTGCTGCTGCTCCTGCTGTTGCTCTTGCTGTTGCTCTTGCTGTTGCTCCTGCTCTTGCTCTTGCTCCTGCTCTTGCTCTTGCTCTTGCTCTTGCTCTTGCTCTTGCTCTTGCTCCTGCTCCTGTTCCTGCTCCTGCTCCTGCTCCTGCTCCTGCTCCTGCTCCTTCATCCTATGTTTCACCCAGGCCAGGTTAAAACGGCTTTCTTCATTCTCCGGATCCAGCCGCAAGGCATTTTTATATGCCTCCAGCGCTTCACCCAGTTTTCCCGATCTGACGAGGCTATTGCCCAGATTATGATAGGCAGTGGACTTTTGCTCTTTCGCTTCCAGGCTGCTTGTGCCACCCAGGAAATAGAGCGCGGCTTCATCAAAGCGCTCCTGTCGGTATAAGCTGTTGCCCAGGTTGAAGGCGGCCTCATTCATCGCAGGATCTTTGTCAAGCCCTTTTCTGTACAGTCGCTCTGCTTCGGCGTAATTCTCGGATGTGTATGCCTGATTTGCTTTTCTGGCCTGAGTATAGGCAGATTGTCCGTTGGCCACACCACAGAGTGAGCCAAGCAGGACAAGGGTGATATGGATTGCTTTGCTCATTTCTTTCGACCGGGTTTGAGTTCAAAGTTAAAGAGCGAAAAGGAACGAAACCATCTGCTTCGTCTTTCAACGATAAGAATTTCCATTACCAGGAAGAAAATGGCTAATGCCAGGAAGAATTGAAACTGATCCTCATAGTCGCTGAATATTCTGGCATCAAAAGTAGATTTGTCCAGTTTGTTGATGGCCTCAAATATCTTTTCCAGCCCGGCTTCCGTATTGCTTGCTCTGACATAAATACCGTCTCCGGCAGCGGCAATTTGTTGCATCATCACTTCATTGAGACGGGTTACCACGGTGGATCCTGCCTTGTCTTTTTTAAACCCGACTCTCAGTTTTCCCCTGTATTCCGGGATGGGAGCCCCTTCCAATGTGCCCATTCCGATGGTATACACCTTGATGCCTTTTTCGACAGCCACTCCGGCAATCTCCACTGCATTGTCTTCGTGGTTCTCCCCATCGGTGATGATGATGATGGCTTTGCTGTTTTCACTCTCACCAAAGGCTTCCATCGACTGCCTGATGGCTTCACCGATGGCTGTTCCCTGGCTTGGGACGATGCTTGGGTCTATGCTGTTTAAAAAGAGTTTGGCGGCAGCATAATCTGAGGTGATAGGCAGCTGGGTATAGGCCTTGCCGGCAAATACGACCATTCCGATCCGGTCATTGGAAAGACGGTCGATGAGACGACTGATGGATTGCCTTGCCCGGCTGATGCGGTTGGGTTTAATGTCTTCAGCGAGCATACTGTTGGAAACATCCAGGGCGATGACCAGGTCGATGCCGCGCCGCTCCGCCTTTTCCAGTTTAGCTCCGGTTTGTGGATTAGCCAGGCCGATGAACAGCATCGCCAGGCCTGTCATCAGTAACCAGAAACGCATTGCCTTTCTTCCGGGCGAAAAATCGGGCATCAAGGCACGCATCAATGCCAGGTCGCCAGCCTGGCGTATATGCCGTTTCCATAGCCAGAATTGCAGCCTGTAGAGGGCATACAAAATCGGGATCAATCCCAGAAAATACAAAAATGCGCTATGTTCAAATCTAAGCATAATCAGGGTTTAGCACGGATGATGAATGCCCGGAGAAGATACTCTATCAGCAAAAAAATGAGACCTGTCAATGCCGGCCAAAGGAATTCTTCGTGCTTTCGGTGGAATTCCGTGACACTGATCCTGGATTTTTCCATCTGGTCGATCTCATTGTAGATCTGCTGAAGCTTCTCATTGTTGGTCGCCCGGAAATACAGTCCCCCGGTCATCTCAGCCATCGACTGCAGCAGGGCTTCGTCGATTTTTACTTCTACATTCTGATATTGAATGCCAAAGGGCGTCTGTACCGGGTAAGGGGCCATTCCGATGGTTCCCACTCCTATAGTATACACCCGGATTCCGAATATGCGGGCAATTTCGGCGGCCGAAAGAGGATCGAGTACACCCATATTGTTCTCCCCATCGGTCAACAGGATAATGACTTTACTGATGGCCGTACTTTCCTTGAGGCGGTTTACTGCGGTAGCCAGTCCGTCACCAATGGCAGTACCGTCTTCTATCATTCCGGTTTTTACGGAGGCAAATAGCTCAATCAAAATACGGTGATCGGTGGTGAGGGGGCATTGGGTGAAGGCTTCTCCACTAAAGATGACCAGTCCGATCCGGTCGTTCTGACGGCCTTCTGCGAAATCGGCTGCGACCTGCTTTGCCGCTTCCAGGCGGTTGGGCCGCAAATCCTCCGCCAGCATACTTCCTGAAATGTCAACTGCCATCACGATATCAATGCCTTCAATATTCACATCCTGTCTGGAACTGCTGCTCTGTGGCCTGGCCAGTGCAAGGATGAGCAGGGCCAGTGCAATGGAGCGGAGGACTGAAAGACCATACAGCCCATACTCCCGCCAGGATCTGCCAGCATCAATGAATATATCCAGATGTGGCATCCGCATATCGGCTCCCTTGCGCCCCAATCTGTACCAGTCCCAGCCCAGGATCAAAGGCAGTACCAGCAGGAGATAGAGAAAGCCGGGGTCTGCAAATACAATATCATTCCACCATCTGATCATTACCCTGTTTTTTTATTTGAAGCAGCCATAGTGCTTTCCTGTCTTTCAGCCTGTATTTCTGACAGTGGCCTGCTTGCCTGAACGAAATCCCGCACTTCCTGGAAGCATTTTTCATTCTCATCCGGGAGAGGCAGATGCTTGGCGAATTTAACCAGGTCGGCCAGCATCATCGTCTTTTCCAGAGATGGAATATAGGGTGCAGCTTCGGGGTCAGTGGCCATTGCAGTGAGAATTTCCGTGCTAACCATTTCGAGCGCTTGTATTTTGAATCGCCCTTCAAGGTATGTGCGGAGTATTTCGCTCAGCTCCGAATGGTAGGCTTTGACTTTCCCTTCCTGCCATAATTTCTTTCTGCGGAGTTTCTCCAGCTCTTCCATTGCACGGATATGTGGCGGAACCGGAGGTTTGGAGAATACACTCAGGATGCTTTTTCCGGTCTTTCTTCTCTTCTTTAGATACAATATTGTGAGCAGCACGGCTGAGATCAACAGGAGTGCTATAATATAGGGGATCAGGTCTCTGAAACGCAGCCCAAACGGGATGATTCCGGCTATATCCCTGATGTCGTCCTCCGGATTAACAGTGAGGGTGAATACGTGTAATGAGACCTCCGGGGCGGCAATGATCAGGGTGTCGCCTTCTGCAAATAAACGAAGCGGGATGTTATCAAAGGAGTAGAAGCCCGAATCAAAGGAAGTAATAAGATAAGCCCGGCGAATCTCATAACGGTTCTTCTTTTTGTCAATCAGGGTGTCCAGGCTGGATTGTGAAAGGATTTCGATTCCGGGGACAAGCGTATCATAATACACCGGCCATTGAAAATGAGGGATGCTTCCCTGGCCGCTGAGGGTCAGACGGGCGTTGGTTTGTTCCCCAATCCGGATCGCCAGGGTGTCGAGACTTATCTTCCATTCCGGATTATCCTTGGAATAGAGGGGCTGAATGACCAGCACCATTCCGAACAAGAGAAGCATTATATGTTCCAGTAGGCCTTTCATCCTTACATCCGGCTTTCACGTTTCTTGAACAGATTAATGAGGGGGCGCACATAATCCTGGTCTGTCCGGATTTTTACCACATCTGTCCCGCTTTTGCTGAAGGCCTCGTGAAGGTATCGACGGTGCTGAATCAGCCACTTTTCCTGGGCTTCTCTGACCGACTTCCTGCTTGTGTCCAACCAACGATATGTGCCGTTCTCAGCGTCCCTGACCCGGATTAGTCCGATGGAGGGAAACAGTTCCTCAGCAGGATCTGAGATGTGAACGGCAATCAGGTCGTGTTTCTGCTGGGTGATGCGCAGGGCGTTGTCAAAATCCTTGCTCAGGAAGTCTGAAAACAGAAAGGCTACCGAGCGCTTTTTGATAGCATTGGTAAAGTAGCGCAGCGCTTCCGAAATGTCAGTGGCCCTGTGATCGGGATTAAAATCCAGCAACTCCCTGATGATCCTGAGGATGTGTGTACGACCCTTTTTGGGAGGGATGAATTTCTCCACCTTATCCGAAAAAAAGATAACCCCGACTTTATCATTGTTTTGTATGGCAGAGAAGGAGAGGACAGCTGCGATTTCAGTGATGAGATCCTGCTTGAACATTTGCCTTGTACCAAATGCATTGCTGCCGCTGACATCCACCAGCAGCATTACAGTCATCTCCCTTTCTTCTTCAAAGACCTTCACAAAGGCCTGTTGGAAACGGGCTGTTACATTCCAGTCGATGTTGCGGATGTCGTCCCCATATTGATATGCCCGAACCTCGCTGAAGGTCATACCTCTTCCTTTAAAGACAGAGTGATACTGCCCCGAAAAGATTTGCCGGGACAAGCCCCTGGTTTTGATCTCTATCTTCCGGACTTTTTTAAGAATTTCCGTGGTGTCTTTTTCCGCCATCACTGCCAATGCTATCAGAGGAATGGGTATCAGGGTACCTCTACCACATTCAGGATTTCACTGATGATCTCTTCAGATTGGATATTCTCTGCCTCTGCTTCATAAGTAAGGCCGATACGATGACGGAGGACATCGTGAGCAATGGCCCGGATGTCTTCCGGAATGACGTATCCTCTGCGCTTGATAAAAGCAAAAGCCTTGGCAGCCAAAGCCAGATTGATGCTGGCACGGGGAGAAGCGCCGTATTGAATGAGATTGCTGAATTTCTCCAGGCCGTAATCGGCCGGGTAGCGCGAGGCAAAAACAATATCAGTGATATAATTCTCGATTTTTTCGTCAAGATAGACCTCCCTGACCACTTCTCTTGCTTTTAGGATATCTTCGGGCTTAATCACCGGCCGCGTTTGTGCTTGCTCCTGCTGGATTTGCTGTCGCAGTATCATTTTCTCCTCCTCCTTCTTCGGGTAGTCAATGATCACCTTAAGCATAAAGCGATCAACCTGGGCTTCGGGCAGGGGGTAGGTGCCTTCCTGTTCGATAGGGTTCTGGGTGGCCATCACCAGGAAGGGTTCCTGCAAGGGATAGGTCTGGTCTCCTATGGTGACCTGGCGCTCCTGCATTGCCTCCAATAGGGCACTTTGTACTTTAGCCGGTGAGCGGTTGATTTCATCTGCCAGGATGAAATTGGCGAAAATCGGACCTTTGCGCACTTCAAAACTTTCTTTCTTCTGGCTGTAGATCATTGTTCCAAGAAGATCGGCAGGCAAAAGGTCAGGCGTGAACTGAATCCGGCTGAACTTTGCCTGTATGGCGTTGGCCAGAGATTTGATCGACAGGGTCTTGGCCAGTCCCGGAACCCCTTCCAGCAAAATATGCCCATCGGAAAGCAAGCCAATCAAAAGCCTTTCCAGCATTTGCTTCTGCCCAACGATGACTTTCTTCATCTCCATTTGGAGAATATCCACAAAAGCACTCTCTTGCTGTATCCTCTCATTCAGCGCTTTAATATCCATTTCAAGCATATTCCCTTGTTTTTTGAGAAGCAAAAATACATTGCACAGAGAGGGAGTAAGGCCTGTCTGCTGTTAAATTTTGTTAAACGGCACTATATTGCGGGCTTTTTCGATGCAGAGCGTTTTTGTGACCTGATTATTTAGAAGGTTTATAAATAAGTGGTAATTTTACCCATTCAAGAAAGAAAACAAAACGGTATGAAAGTAAGAAAGACAAGGGTGAGGATGGTTAATATCCTGGTTTTGATGATGTTGCTCCCTATGCTTGGTATGGGACAAGGAGTGATTAAGCTGATGGATCGTCAGCTTGAGGTTCCCCGGAGTGAAGAAAGCCTGCGGCAGTTTGTATCCGATGGCCAGAAAGATATAGTCAATGGCCGGTATTACAGGCTGGTTACTTTTCAGGCTCCATTGAGCCAGGAATGGCAGGAAAACCTGCGATCGGCGGGATACGATCTTTTGCAGTATATCCCCAATCTCACTTATATCGTCAGCATTGCCGGGGAGCTTAGGGCTGAAAAGCTCATTCAGGCGGGTGCCATTCACGCAATGCCCCTGGGAGCAGAGATAAAGCAGCATCCGGATTTGATTGCCGGTATGTATCCGGATTATGCTATGCCCGATAACAAGCATCTCGATCTGTGGGTGAGTTTTCACGAAGACATTCCAGTAAACACGCTGAACAATTACATACGTCAAGCCGGATTGCTGGAGATTGAGGGCTATTGGTTCGATTACATCAGGACTGTGCGTGTTCAGCGGGATCAGCTCCAGGCATTGGCATCCCTGCCATTTGTAAGCTGGGTATCTGCGATCGGACCAGAGGATGTGCCGGAAAACTACACGGCCAAGACCCTGCACCGATCCACGATGATCTCTTCATCCTACAGCACCGGCCGCAGATACGACGGCAGCGGAGTGCAGGTGATGATGCAGGATGATGGCATCATCGGCCCCCATATTGATTTTGAAGGAAGAGTCCCTTTGCAGACCATATCTTTTAATTATGGTGATCACGGTGACCACATTGCCGGAACCATTATGGGAGCGGGCAACCTGAACCCCCGGATGCAAGGAATGGCTCCAGGTGCAGAGCTTTACGTTTACGGTGCAGCCTCTGCCTCCTATCCCGGTTTTGCCAATATGGTGTCTCATTACTATCTGTATAACATCCGCATTTCTTCAACTTCATACAGCAATGGTTGCAATGCCGGTTATACCTCTCTCGCACGGACTATGGACCAACAAATGCGGCAACTGCCGGCAGCAATGCACGTCTTTTCTGCCGGGAACGATGGGTTTTCCGATTGTGGTTATGGTGCAGGTGCAGGTTGGGGAAATATCACCGGAGGGCATAAAGTGGGTAAGAATGTAATCGCTGTAGCCAATCTTGATTACAAGGACGACCTCTCAGGTTCGAGCAGCCGCGGGCCAGCCCACGATGGCCGTATCAAACCGGATATCAGTGCAAAAGGCTCTAATGTCACTTCTACCACAGATCCCAATCTCTATACGACCAAATCAGGAACATCTATGTCTTGCCCGGGGGTTTCAGGTACTTTGGCTCAATTGTACCACGCTTATCGCGACCTCAACAGCGGGAATGATCCCGATGGTGGCCTGATGAAAGCAGTATTGCTCAATTCCGCCGACGATCTGGATAATCCCGGCCCCGATTTTAAAACCGGATGGGGGCGCATCAATGCCTATCGTGCGGTGAAGACCCTGGAAGAGCAGCGGTTTATGACAGACAGCCTGGTTCAGGGCGATACCAATACCCATATTTTTACCATTCCCTCCCAGGTTTCCCAATTCAGGGTAATGGTGTACTGGACAGACCGTGAGGCTTTTGTTGGCTCATCCAAGGCCCTGGTCAATGATATAGATATCAGGGGAATGGACGCCCTTTCTTCCCTGCACCTTCCCTGGGTACTGGATCATTCTCCCAGCCCGGCGCTGCTGAACGCACCTGCCACCACCGGTGTAGATGATCTTAACAATGTTGAGCAGATTGTCATTAACAATCCCCTGCAAGGCACTTTCAGTTTGGATGTCATTGGTAAATTAGTTCCACAAGGGCCACAGCGCTATTATGTTGTTTATGAGATGCTGACAGATACCATTCAGCTTACCTACCCGGTGGGTGGGGAAAGCTTTGAGCCGAATGAGTCGGTGACCCTTCGATGGGATGCCCACGGTGATGCCACGCCTTTTAGCCTGGAGTACAGCCTCAACAATGGGCTGAGTTGGACCAGCATTGCGACTTCAATTCCGGGCTCACGCCGGTATTTTAACTGGACCTTACCCAATACACATACAGGTATGGCCAGGCTCAGGGTAAGCCGCGGCACGGAAAGCAGCGAGAGCTATGAAAGCTTCAGTATTATGGATGTTCCGCTAAATATGAATATTGAGTGGGCTTGTAAAGATAGCTTCCAACTGGCTTGGGACAGTGTCCCGGGCGCGGAATCCTATGTAGTATATATGCTGGGCAGCAAGTATATGGATACCCTTGGAACCACTACAGAAACATTTTATGTGATCAATGGGGTTCATCAATCTGAAACCAAGTGGGTCAGCGTCAGTGCGATTGGTCCCAATAATGCCTATGGACTGAGAGCCAATGCCATTGAGAAGGTGCCGGGAATCTGGAACTGTGCCTTTCCGTACGACCTGATGGTTGAGGTGCTTTCCCCTGCACCTGGTCATCATCCTGCCTGCATCGACCATTCAAGCGTCGACGTAAAGATTGCCATCAGCAATGTGGGGACACAGGCGGTCAGCAATATACCGGTAATTACCACCCTTGGAGGACTGCTGCAAAGCGAAACCTATGCAGGGACGATTCTGCCGGGAGAAACTGCCTACCATACTTTCGCCAACCCCCTCAACCTGGGAACAACGGGCACTTTTTATGTTAATGCTTCCGTACAATATCCGCTTGACAGCAATGTGTACAACAACCTCTTCACTTCCAAAGTGATGATCAAGAACCTTCCTGCCATCACCAGTGGTCAGGTTCAGGACTTTGATGCATTTTCCACCTGTTCTGTCTTGTCTGATTGTGAGGACATCAGTTGCAGCCTGGGGGGTGGTTGGAATAATGAAGTGAACAATGACCTGGATGATATTGACTGGAGAACGGTTCAGGGGATCACACCTTCCAGCGGAACAGGTCCCCTGGGTGATCATACCCAGCTTGACGGCTCAGGCAATTTTGTCTATCTGGAGGCTTCCGGGGATTGCTATGAAAGAACAGCCCTGTTGGTATCTCCCTGCCTCGATCTGAGTGGGATGACACACCCCGTGCTGGATTTCTGGTATTCAATGTATGGCAGCGATATGGGCTCTCTTCACATCGACCTGATGGTTGATGCGGAATGGATGCTGGATGCAATGCCCCCCATTGTGGGGAATCAGGGGCAGGGTTGGAATAAGGCGACCCTGGACCTGGGGAGCTACACCGGAGCTAAGGTTGCGGTGCGTTTCCGTGGGATAACCGGCCCGGGTAATTTATCCGATCTTGCCATCGACGATATTGCCCTGGTGGATGCCACCGGATTGAACGAAGATCCCGTCCGCGATCTGGGCTTGCGATTCTATCCCAACCCTGCAAGGGATATCCTGTATCTGCAACTCAATCCTGAGGGTCTGCAGATGCTGAACCTGCAGATACTGGATCTCTCCGGCAGGGATGTCCTTCCGGCAATGTCCACTACAGGAAGTGTTGCGTCCGGAATGGAAATCAGCCTGGGTAATCTGCCCTCTGGCACCTATGTGATCAGGGTCGCAACCGACAAAGTCGTGGCCCACGAGAAGTTTCAGGTCGTCCGCTGATGAATGAAAAAGGGATGATTCCCCCGGAGAAGTCCTTTCTGCCAGTAGTTCAGGAAGTACATTTCCAGGATCAGGCATTGATACTGGAAACGACGGAACAGATTAAAAAGGATTTTGCTCTTTTTGAAATCCAATTATGCTTCACCGAAGAGCAGGCTTCTCCCTATGATGCACTTTCTGAAGTCCTTGTCCCACATATTCAGGCTTTGATCGATTCCAATATGGGAGGGCTTTATGCTCTTCTCTATCAGATCGACATTCCGGATCATTGGTGGAAAATGATCCGTGAGAACGCGAAGGAGAGCACCCTTGCCAATACCATAACCGACGCAGTCATTCAAAGGGAATTGTTGAAGGTAATCACCCGCAATCATTTCCGACAGCAAAGAATCAATCCCGGAGGCTCCGGTACAGCCGGACTTTAGCATTGTGTCACGCCTGAATCTTTGTGAATGCTTCCGCTTTCTTATATGGTTTTGGCCTGAGAGGATAAAATGATAGCTTTGCACCGCTTTAGTTGAAGAAAGCTTGTTGAAATTTTCATACAACTCTCGGGGGGGAGTATCAAAAAAAGGTGTAAATTGTGCCCCAATTATACAGCTGTAAGCTATTGTAATCCAAAATCATAAGTCTTATGAATCACAAAAAACTACGCGTCTTTATCTGGGTTTCCCTGCTTTTTTCCGGATTGGTTTACGCTCCAATAGCGGATGCCCAAACGGCGGATGATGCAGGTGCTTACTACCAAATGCTTCGACAGAATCAGGTGAGCGGAAAGGTAGATGCCCTGGATGTTCAACAGGCACGTGAAGCTTTGCGCCTGGCGTCCCGGACAAAAGAGTCTGTCGGGCTGGGGCTGGAATGGGCTTCCATCGGTCCGGATAATTATTCCGGAAGAATCAGGGCCATTGTAGTTGACAGAAACAATCCCACCACCTTGTACGCAGGCAGTGCAGGAGGGGGTGTCTGGAAATCAACGACAGGGGGGTCCTCCTGGGCCCCAATGACCGTGGATGGTACAATTGCCTCAGCCATAACAGTGAGCTGTATGGCGCAGGCTCCCAATGGGCACCTTTTCGCCGGAACCGGTGAAAGCTGGTATGACAATGGAGGCAGCTTCGGTCCCGGTGGCTTTATCGGAAGTGGCTTGTATAAATCGACGGATGGCAGCGATTTTTCTGTCATCGCCGGAACCGAAACCTGGGAGCATATCAACGAGGTGTGCGTGGATCAGAACTCTGGACGGATATACGTCGCTACCGACGCAGGCCTGATGTTCTCAGATGATGAGCAAAGCTGGATACTGGCAAAGGATGACAACGGCAATGAATTGGATGGAAATGCAGAGGATGTCTGCATCGGTTCCAATGGCATCGTTGTAGCTTCCGTGGACCAGAAAGCCTATGTTTCTGAAAGTGGGACCACTGATGGCTTTGTCAATCATTCCACCGGAGCCACAGGCAAATTGCCTGCCACCAATGTTACCCGAATAGAATTCGATATTGCGCCCAGCAACCCGGACTATATTTATGCGATGGCCGCCGATGTGGCAGGACATCTGCAGGGAGTGTATCGCTCCGTTGATAAGGGACAAACCTGGAGCCTGATCGGCCCCGGTGCCAGTGCCAGCTTCAGCGTATTTGGCTTTCAGTCCGCTTCAGGGCTGAGGTATATCGGCCGTATCAATAATACCATCAAGGTTCTTCCCAATATGCCGGACGTAGTGCTGGTTGCCGGAGCCAATATCTGGCAGGGAAACAAAATTGCGGATGAGGGCTTCTTTGCCTGGTCTCAGGTGACTTCCTATGCCTTCGATCCCCTCTCCCCCCTGGGTGTCTTATACGTGCATCAGGGACAGAATGATATCGCTTTCCTTCCAAACAGCAGCACCGAGTTTTATGTTGCCAGCGATGGTGGAGTAAGCAAAGCAACTAACAATATTGGCTTCCAGATCAGAAATAAAAATCTGAAAACCTCCCAGTTCTTTTCCGTCTCCTATGGCCCGCAGGGAACCGTTATGGCTGGTTCTAAGGACAATGGCACTTTGGTTATCGATGGCAGTGGAAACTCACCGGAAGCAGCATATCAACTTTACGGAGGCGATGGCGCTCAGACCGCAATCTCTATGATCAACCCCAAAGCGCATTTTGTTACTCAACCCAATGCCTTTATCCGCCGTACCGTGGATGGCGGGGATAGTTGGCGCACCGTCCTCGATCGCAACCTGAGTGGTGCATATATTACTCCTTTTAAACTTTGGGAGAGTTTTTACGACTATACCAGTCTTGATTCTGTGGTTTATGTGGCAGATACAAATTATCCGGCCGGGGAAAAAATTATCCTCCGCTCCCATAATAACCACTATCCTTTCAGCTACGAACTACCCTTCTCCGTTTCCAAAGGAGATAGCCTTCATATACAAGATCCGGTTGTGGCCAAAATGTTCTTTGGCGCTGTTGGAGGCATCTATATGACCAAAGAAATTCTCGATTTTAACACTGATCCCATCTGGGGCCAGATTGCTGCCGTAGATGGAACACCCCAGGCTCTGGCAGTGAGTGGGGATGGTGATGTGGTTTTTGCCGGAACACAGGAAGGAACGCTTTACCGCATATCCAATATTAATACCTATACCACTGACTCAACTCCCAATAATATTGTCCTTGACACCCTCTATGAGTGGCCAGGCCGGGTTATAACATCCATCGCTGTACACCCTTCCAATGCCAATTATTTATTGGTGACCCTGGGAAATTATGGTAATACTACCTATGTCTATGGTACGGATGACGGCCTGCAACCCAATCCCGGTTTTGATTCTTTCCAGGGAAATCTTCCCGCAATGCCCATTTATTCCTCTCTGATAGAGATGAATTCTAATGACAGAATCATCCTTGGAACAGAATTGGGAATTTGGTCAACAAATGCCGCAGGGCCTAATCCAACCTGGGTTCACGAAACCAATGGCATTCCGGATGTGCCGATCTTTGACCTGAGACAGCAAATCCTGAATCAACTCGGATGGGCCATCCCAATGGTTTTGGGTTTTGATACCACCTACGATGTCTTCCAGGAGATCACCAATTACGGAGTAATCTATGCCGCATCCCACGGCAGGGGACTATTCAAATGCGAGAACTATGTCAGCAGAAACGAGAAACCACTTCATCAAACCTCGTTCAAGCCCAGCCTGCATTTGTATCCCAATCCTGCCTCCGGACAGGTGACGCTTGAATTCAATGCAAGACAGGCTGGTCAGTGTCATATCCAGATTTTTGACCTTCAGGGCAAGGTGGTGTCCAGCGATAATATGATGGCAGATGGCCCCGGCTTGCAGCAGATCAATCTGTCTCTGCAAAATCTCAAGCCGGGCACTTACCTTGTTCATTTGATCGCCGATGGGAAATCTACCGGGGTGAACAAGCTCGTAATAAGATAAAAAGCCTTTCAAGACCTTATTGAACAGATTCACTAATTTCGCTTCCTCAGTTTCTACGCATCCTTATGCGCGAATGACTGAGGAAGCTTTTTTTATGCACACAGTATGGAACAGATAACTTATGGAAGATAAAATGGACAGAAAAAGGGTTTTTTCCGGTATTCAACCCACCAGTGTGATGCACATCGGCAATTACTTTGGTGCTGTGCAAAATTGGGTAAAGCTGCAGGATCAATATGAATGCATCTATTGTGTGGTAGACCTTCACGCAATGACGATCCCATATAAAGCGGATCAACTTTTCAGGAATACCAGAGAAATGCTGATCGATCTGCTGGCTTGCGGACTGGATCCAAAGAGAAGCATCGTTTTTATCCAGTCGATGGTGCCTGAGCATATGGAACTGGCCTGGGTCTTGAATTGCGTGACTTCCTACGGTGAACTGTCGAGGATGACACAATTCAAAGATAAAACAGATCAGCTTCGCAACCAGGATAAGGATGCACTCATCTCGGCCGGCCTGTTCAATTATCCCGTACTGCAGGCCGCAGATATTTTATTATACAAGGCTGAGTTTGTTCCTGTGGGAAAGGATCAGGAGCAACATCTCGAATTGTCGCGCAACATCGCCCTGAGGTTTAATCATCAGTTTGGGGATTTCTTTGCACCGCCCCAACCGTTATTTACGGATCTGCCCAAATTGCTGTCTCTTGCCGACCCTTCCAGAAAGATGAGCAAGAGCCTGGGTCCTAAGCATTTTGTGGCTTTGTTTGAGGAAGAAGCGGTGATCCGGAAAAAGGTGATGAGTGCAGTGACCGATGCCGGGCAAGGAGGAGGAGATGTGAGCCCCGGCGTCGCAAATCTGATCGAGATACTGGGAGCCTGCGGGAAAACAGAAATGCGGAATGCCTTTTTTGAAGCCGCCAAAACAGGAAGTCTTAGCTATAAGGAGCTTAAAGAATCAGTCGCGAATACCCTCGTGGAGATGATTGCCGGTCTGCGTGAGCGAAGAAAGGAAATGGCTTCGGATAAAGCGGGTGTAAAGCGGATTGAGAAAGAAATGGCTGCCAGGGCAAGGGCAATCGCCTCAGAAGTGATGAATGAGGTGCGTGAGATTACAGGTATGCATAAATGTGGTATTTTACACCCCTAAGGATTAAGGAAATGACAAAGAATTTTTTTCGACTTGTATTGATATTAATGCTTGTGGGGATAAGCTCCTGCGATGTTTTAAAACAGTTAGGGGAGATGGCACAGTTTGCAAAATGTGAGTTCCGACTGAGTACGGTTGAAAACCTGAACCTGGCCGGCGTCAATGTACAGCAGAAAAAGAGCTTAAATGACCTGAACTTTGCTGATGCCGCTAAACTTACTGCGGCCTACCTTGGGGGCAGCCTCCCCCTTAACCTGACCCTGAATGTGCAGGTGAAAAACCCTAATCCTTCGCAGGCCTCAATGAATAAGCTGGAATGGATAATGCTGATTGATGGGGTTGAAATGGTACGCGGAGTCAATCAGCAAGCCGTCAGCATAGCCCCCAACGGAGGAGTGGCCACCTTGCCTTTGCAGATTGGTGTGGATCTGAAACAGGCCCTTTCCGGAAAATCCAAGGATGCTATACTCAATTTTGGGCTTAATCTGGCCGGAGCCGGAAATACCCCCACCCGCATTACACTGAAAGCCAAACCGAGTATTCGGGTTGCAAACCAGCTGATCGACTATCCCGGATACCTTACTGTAAATACTGATTTTTCCTCCCGCTGAGTGCTTTGCTGTCAGTCTGGCAGCCTTTTATTGAACAAGAAGCAGCGTTTTTTTTAATTACAGATCATCTTGTCTTATCTGATAGCGAATGAACCCGGATGGCAGATTCTTTGTTATCAGGACTGAAAATATTACGACAATGGGATTTTGGATTCTGATTATTGGTGTGATGGGTGTAAGCTGGATGGTCCAGGCACGCCTGAAAAGTAAATTTGAAAAATATTCGCGTGTAGGATTGCGCAATGGAATGTCGGGCCGTGAAGTGGCAGAGCAAATGCTTCGGCATTATGGTGTGGACGGAGTGAGGGTGGAGTCCGTACCCGGAAAACTCACCGACCATTATAATCCGGCCAACCGGACAGTCAACCTCAGTCCTGAGGTATTCAATGGTCGGAGTGTGGCAGCTGCTGCTGTGGCCGCACACGAAAGTGGTCACGCTGTACAGCACGCCACAGCCTATGCCTGGCTGCAGATGCGCTCCGCTCTGGTACCCGTGGTTAGCTTCAGTTCCAAAATAGTACAATGGGTGCTGCTGGCAGGGATTCTTTTTGTTCAGGCCTTCCCTCAACTCTTATTGATCGGGATTGTTCTGTTTGCACTGACTACGCTCTTTGCCTTCATAACTCTGCCCGTAGAGTTTGATGCTTCGAAGAGGGCTCTTGTCTGGCTGGACGAAACCGGTGTGGCTCGTGGGCCTGAGCACGATCAGGCAAGCGATGCCCTGAAATGGGCTGCCCGCACCTATGTAGTGGCAGCCATTGGCTCTCTGGCAACCTTGCTCTATTATGTAATGATATTTATGGGAAGAAGGGACTGACGCTCCAGGGTGTATCTGGTCCTCATTCTTTGTCCCGCAAATAAAAAACCGGAACGCTTCAGGGTTCCGGTTTTTTTATTTCTGAGGCTTCAGGCCGCATTAAATACGAATGAATTTTTGCCTGAAGCTTTCCTTCCCGGAGGTGGCCCGGATCAGGTACACACCTGCTGAAATATTCCGCAGATCCAGGCTGGCCTTGCTCGCACTCCCCTCCACCTTGTGTTGGATCAGAACTCTTCCCTGCATATCCACCAATTGGATAGACCTTGTACTGTGGCTTGTCTTATCAAAAGAGAGATTCAGTACTTCACTGGCCGGATTGGGATACAATTGGAAAGACAGGGCGGTCAATTCTTTCAGGCCAACGGCTGAGGTGCGATAGTTGGCTTTCCATCCCTGGGATCTGACCGAAGCATTGGTGAAGAAGGTAATGAAAAAGGCCCCGGTATTTGAAACCAGGAGGGGCGGCAGGTTGCTGCCTGAAAAACGTCCAAGCTGTATTCCATTGGTGGTGACGGGGTCATATTCATACACATCCACGAAATCGTACTGGGGTTCAGTATCAAATTCGGTAAATTCAAGGACTACTGCCGAGGCAGCATCGGGTTGAATAATCCAATGGCAGATGGTTCGGTCATTGTAAAACTTGTCGCCACTGCCATCGCTCACCTCTCCGGCGCTGTCGGTGAGAGTGAAAATACTTTTCTGGCAATAATCAGGGACGCTGGTAGTATAGGAGGCCAGAAACCCTTTTCCCTGTATGCTGTCGTTGGATGTAAAAACCACCAGGGCCTGGTTCCCATCGATGCTTAGACGGGAAGGCAGTGTTGTGCCGCTGAATGTACCCACAATCGGATCCTGGACGGAATTACCCTGGTAGATGATAAGTTTGTCATTCTGGTCTTCAGTTTCAAAACGTTCGAAAGCAATCGAAATCGAAGTAATGGAATCTTCCGCCTGCAACTGCGGGGCGATCAGCCAACTGCAGCTGGCATTGGCCTCATAGTCTGCCACAGGTCCGCTACCATCTTCAAAGGTGCCGGATGCTGCTGTGAGCAGGTGCTGGCCGCTGCAATAGGCCGGGTAATTTCCTGCCGGGACAATATTGATGATGGCTCCCTGTCCGTTGGTAAAGGAACTTCCACCGGGGTTGAGGTTAGTCAGAAAATAATATCCATTAAATGATCCGCCCCATCCCCAGTTGAAGTGGAAATAGTCATCACCCTGATATCCATCCACATTGAAAGCGTGCCCCCCGCTTCCATAGCCGTGATAATACATAGGCTGCCCTAAGTCAAGCTGATCTTTCAACAACTGCTTCCAGGCCTGATCGCTGTAGTTGTCTTTATACACCAACTGTGTGTTTGAGGAATACCTGAAATAATTACGCAGGGCGGCAGCAGCATCGCTACTGTAGGCTCCCGAGCCACTGGGGCTGTACATCATTTCCACGGCAATGCCACAGTGATACTGCAGTTCGGCAATGGCATCATTGGGGCCACTGATGCTGCTGAGCATCTCATTCCAGCAGTATGTAGTGTTTCCATAATTAGCCGAGAGCGTACCATAAGGAGGATAGTTGTAGGAAGAGGATCCGACCCCGGTTTCGGGATGACGGTAATAATACATTACCTGGGCCATCGCAGTTGCAACACAGCCTGCATACACTCTTCCCCCCGGGCCGGCCGGGTCTTCAGGGCAATATCCATTATAAAAATTGCCCTGATTCCAGGTGCTCGTAAGCAAGGCTTGTACATCGCGGCTCAGCGATTCCTGCGCCTGGGTGTTTTCATCCATCAATGTCGCCCAGGCTGAATTTATTTCCTCTCCGGCAGGACTTTGGCTTGAGCGGTGATAGAGAATTTGTGATCTGTATAAAGCAAGCCAGTCACTGATATGAACGGGAATACTGTCCTTAAGGAAAGCCTGAGAAAATGAGTAGGCCAGCACGGGAAAGACATTGTCTTCGGCAGAAATCAACACAAAACCTTGCGGAAGCAGCTGGGCAATATAGTAGGCCGCCTGATTTCCTGGTAAGTCTGTTGTGATGCTTCTAACCGAATAGACGCTTTCAGATGCACTGGCCGGTGCATATTGCCTTATCACTCCTTTCACAGCCTCTAAAGCCTGTTGCTCTGGCACCCAGGCACCAAAACTAAGGGTGCTGAACATTGTCAGCACCCCTGCAAGGATCACTATTCCTTTATTCCTCATCCGAATAATTATTGCCGGTTAATGATTTACTGAATGACGACTTTGCGGGAAAAGCCAGCTTCTTCAGTCTTGGTGTTCAAAAGATAAATCCCCGGACTGAAGGCATCCAAGGCAATGTCCAACGCAAAACTACCTTGCTCACTGTGTGCGAGGGTTTCGAAGATCACTCTCCCCGTGAGGTCGGTAAGGCTGATGGTGGCTTCGCGGCTTCCCTTGCTTTCAAACTCTATGAAGAGCCTGTCTGCAGCGGGATTGGGGTAAACAGCAATGCGATCGAAAAGCAATTCCCCGATTCCAACATTCCCTACTGTATAATTTGCTTCCCAGCCTGCTCCGTGATTATTCCAGTCGGTACGGAATTCAATATACATTGATCCGCTGGGGGCTGTAACATCTGCCGGCGGAGTGCTTCCTGAATACTTATCTAAAAGAAGGGCCTGGGTACCATAATCATACACATTGATATAATCTCCATCTGCGACATCGAAAGAAGTGAAGTGCAATGTCAGATTCTTTCCGCCTACCGGTTCAATGATCCAGCTGCAGGTGGTATTCCCGACATAATCCACATTTCCGCTCCCATCAGAAATGCTTCCCGAAGCATCCGTAAGGCTGATATTGGAAGTACAGTATTTCGGATTATTTCCCCGGAATGCAATGTGCCATCCATTGGCATTGCCGCTGCCATCGGTTAGAAAATGCACCAATACTTTGGTGGCTGTAGATGTGATTGATCCGCTGGGAGGATTGGATAAATTGAAGGTACCCAGCACAGGGTCAGAGGAAGAAGGACCGTCGTAAATCGTGAGTACGTCATTGTCATCCGCCAGATCAAAGTGTTCAACATTCAGCACGATGTTGGTTACGGAGTCTGAAGGAGCGATCAGCCAGTAACAGTCTTTATTGGCTTCATAATCTGAAGGACCTGATCCGTCGGTAATGGAGCCTGTGCGATTGGTGACCGTTTTTGTTGCGCTGCATCCTGGCGGATAGGAGCCGGAGGGATAAATATTAACGATGGCACTCTGGTATGCTGCAAAGGGAGGTTCACTTCCGGGAGCAAGGTTATCTACACTGAAATAACCATTGCTCATCCCGTCCCAACCCCAATTGCAGTGATACATCGTTCCCTGGGTAGTGGTTTGGAAGCCGTCAAATACCCAGGCGTGACCGGAGCCGGCCACCTGGGAGCCGGAATAGATGACCGGCTTTTTGCCGCTGAGGTTGTTTTTGAGGGTGTTTTCCCATTGAGTCGCACTGTACATATAGCGTTGCAAATGCAGTACGGAGGGGGAGTAGCGGAAATAGGTTTTCAGGGCTGCTGCTGCATAGGAGGTTTGCGAGCCGGAAGCATTAGGCCCGTATGCCATATCTACGGAAACGCCTGCGTGGTAGCATAACTCAGCAACACTCAGGTTGGCATTGGTGGCGTTCAATACATTATTCATTCCATCCCAGTTGTAATTGGTTACGCCGAAATTGACAGATAAATACCCGTAATCTCCATAGCCGGAGCTGCTGTTGTTGGCGTAGTACCCGTGCGAGCTCTGTCCGTTAGCCGGGAAGCGGTAATAGTGCATCACCTGCGACATAGAAGTAGCCACACAGCCAACCAGGGCGCGGCCGTCATCTCCGGCAGGATCGGGAGGACAAAGGGCATTGTAATACTTTCCCTGTCCCCAGGTATCGATGAGCAAGGGCGCTACATCGTTCCGTTCTTCCGGGCGGGCAAGATTGGATGGCTCGTGAGTGAGGTAGCGATTCCAGAGATCAGCGATGCCGATATCCGCGTACGCGTGAGTACGGTAGTGTGCTATAGCCAACTGGTACTCTTTCATCCAGGCCCTGTGAGAGGGAGAAACATCAGCAGGGTCGTAATACCCGGTCGGGCTATACGCCAGTATGGGCTTTAGCAGGTCATCGGCTGTTACAATGACCCATCCGCCTTCCGCGAAATTGAATACACGGTAATCTGCCAGTCCATCGGTCTGTGCTGAAAAATGGTCTAAAATCAGCAGTCGATCGTAGGAAATACCTCTGTCCATTGCCACTTGCTCGTAATAGAAGTTCCGGGCCACATCCCCGGCTGTTTTCAGGTTAACCTCAGCAGAGTATACATAGGTGCTCAGGAGGAAAAGGAGTCCGAAAAGAAATGATAAAGATTTGCCTTTCATCAGGAAAAATTTGAATTGAATTTGTACGTGGGCAAATATAGATTATTATGTGTAATCAGACACAGGTTCTTCCCGGCACAGCAAGCCTTCGGCACTGAATTCAGAGGAAGCGGTAAATTTTACATCTGCAAATTGCCCTATCAGACTCTCGTCATCACTGCGAAATCGCACGATGAGCTTACCTTCCGTGAGGGCGGAAAGGTAAGCTTGCTTACGGTCTTTACCCCTGACCAATACACGGTAAACCTTTCCCTCCATTGATTGGTAATAAGCCGAACTTATCTTGCCCAGATCCTCAGAAAGAATATGGTAGCGCCTCTTCTTCTCATCCAGCGGAATGTCATCCGCCCATCGTGAACTGGCGGCGCCCGGGCGGGGACTGTACATCGCAATGTAGGCCATATTGTAGCGAAACTCCTGCATCATTTTCCGGGTGTTTTCAAATTGCGCTTCGGTCTCGCCTGTGAACCCAACGATGATATCGGTGAAAAGCGTGGCCTGTGGGATGGTCTCCCGGATCTTCTCGACAATGCTCCGGTAGCGATCGACATTGTGCTTTCGGTTCATTTTAACCAAAATCCTGTCGTCCCCTGATTGAAGCGGTAAATGGATTTGTTTAGCAAGACAACTATATTCTGCAATGACATCGATCACCTCATCCGTCATATCACGAGGGTGAGGGGAGGTGAAGTAAACCCAGAACTTCTTCCCGCTTTGCAGGCCAAATTCTCCTATGGCTCTTAATAAATCGGGAAATGTCTTTTCTGCCCCTTCCTTGTCAAGCCCGTATGAGTTCACATTCTGTCCCAGAAGCGTAATGGATTTGTAATCCTGCTCTACCAGTTTCTTTACTTCCTGCAAAATTTCTTCCGAAGGTCTGGAAACCTCCCTGCCCCTGGTATAAGGAACAGCACAGAAAGTGCAAAATTTGTCGCATCCGTTCTGGATGGGTATGAATGCTTCGAAATCCGATTGGTAATGGGGATTGATATTCCAGAATTCCCGGATGCTTGGCCGATGCTCACCACCTGAATGAATGGAATGAATGCCAGTCGGATTCACAATGCCGTACTGGCTGATCATTTCAGGGAGTTGAGGTAATTCACTCATCTTGAATACGATATCAAAAAGCTTCAGGAAGCGCTCCTTGTCCTGTGGTAAAACACAGCCGGAAACAAAGGTGAGCAGGCTCTCCCTTTTCTTCCGATGGTTCCATCGCTGTACACGTGAGTATACCTTGTCGATGGCCTTTTGACGAACTGAGCAGGCCAGTATCCCCAGCAATGAGGCCTCCTCTTCATTGTCGGTCCATACAAATCCCATCTGATCCTCAATCACGGTTTTAACCCGCTCGCTGTCGCTGAGGTTCATCTGGCATCCAAGGGTGATGAGGTGGTATTTCATAGGTTTGAGTGCTTGGAGTACTTGGAGTACTTAGAGTGTTTAGAGTGCTTGGAGTGATTGAAGTGGTGAAGTGCTTAGGTAATGGGGCTGGGAAGTTTTAAAGTTCTCCATTTTTCTTCAATTTTGAGGTATGTATGATGGAGGTAAAAATAGCCAGGAGTTCATTAACCTCGCTTTGGATCAGTGGTACTTTTCTATCAGTGGGTTTCAAATTCTGAATCAGGTTTATCCAAAATACGACCTCATTTGCTTCTCCTGCACATAATTTTATTTTGCTGATAAATTCGGCTATGCTTCTTGATCTGTTGGCCTCGTGATAGTTTGCTCCGATACTGGTGCCTGCTTTGGAGATTTGGTTGCGGATGACCTTCCACTCAGGTGTATCTGGAAGACCAGTCGAAAACCGGATAATCTCTACGGCAAACTTTCTTGTCCTTTCTTCTAAGATACTTCCAAATTCCTTGTTATCCATCAGATTGCGTTGATCAGTTAATATGAATCTTATTTAGTAGGACACAAACTTCCCACATTGTTCTTAAGCTTCCCATCTCAACAACTCTCCAATCCAGGCACTTCAGGCACTCCAGGCACTCCAGGCACTCCAAGTACTCTAAAAGTAAACCTCCGCCACCATTTGCTCCTCTTTGTATCCCTGAGAACGGAGAATGTCCATCGCATCGAGGATCATATCGTAATTTCCGCAAAGGTAGATCAGGGCATAATCAGGATCGGGGTGTTGGCGCAGATAATCGGTTAGCCTTCCCCGGAATTGTCCATTATCATCGCGGGAAGTGCACAGAATGTAATGTGCCGGATCATAGTCCTTCATCCCAAAGCTTTCCGTGGAATGGCGTACTCCGTGGATGAGCGTATAGTCCAGGTCGGGATTGCTGCGGATCATACTGTGAAAAGGGGCAATGCCTGTCCCAGAGGCAAGAAACAGAAAACGATCGTGGGGCATCCTTTTCAGGGGAAGGATAAAAAAGCCCACGGGAGGCTCTATCTGCACCGCATCACCCACCTTCAGCCTTTTGAGTTTCTTCGACACCAGGCCACCTTCCACCTCTCTGACCAGCACTTCCAGAAAGTCGTCCTGCTCCCCGCTATAGATGGAGTATTCCCTCATCTGACTGCTGCCGGCTTCCCCCAACAGAATATGCTGTCCGGCAGTGAAATCTATGCCATTGCGATTGATTCGCAGGATGTAGGCCGAATCGGTAAGTGATCTGAGGCTTTCTACAGTATAAATTGCCTCTCCGGCAGCATCATAGCGTATCGCTTCTTTCGGTTTTATCATCAAATCAAGCTTCTCCAATTCGGCGCAAAGATCGTAAAATGCCATCGTCTGCCCAAAATAATATAGAATCATTTTAAATAGGGTGTTGCCAGGCAAGGATGCCTGATGTCGGGGGAAGGATAGTTCGGACAAGGTGTTATGATCTTGAAATCGTACTTTTGCCACAAACCTGGATATGATGGAAGCTTTGATCAAAAAGAAGGTGCAGGTGGCGATGTCCACCCTGTTTTCTGCAATGGTGCCGGAAGAAAAGATCGGATTACAGAAAACCCGCAAGGATTTTGACGGCGACATCACATTGGTGATCTTTCCCCTCTTGCCGTTTATGCGTGGGACGAAGGTTGAAGACGCAGGCCACCTCCTTGGCGAAAACCTTCTGGGAAATCTCGTTGAAATTGAGTCTTTCAATGTGATCAAAGGCTTTCTCAACCTGCGTTTCAAATCTTCTTATTGGTTGGAGCAGCTGTTGGAGTGTGGTGGGGCGGTTCCGGAGCCCAAACCTTCTGAGCTCCCCCGGAAGATTGTGATTGAATATTCTTCCCCCAACACCAATAAGCCCTTGCACCTGGGTCATATCCGGAATAATCTTTTGGGTTTCAGCCTTGCCCGTTTACTGGAGGCAAACGGTCATCAGGTGAAGAAGGTGAATCTGGTGAACGACCGCGGGATACATATTTGTAAATCAATGCTGGCCTGGCAGAAATGGGGACAGGGGGAAAGCCCGGAAAACAGCGGAATGAAAGGGGATCACCTGATCGGTAAATATTATGTGCTTTTCGACCGGCATTTTAAAGAAGAAGCAGCCGCCCTCAAATTGCAGGGACTGACAGAGGATGAAGTACAGCAGACATCCCCCTTGATGCAGGAAGCCCGCGAAATGTTGCGAAAATGGGAACAGGAGGATCAGGAAGTCCGCGCTTTATGGGAGAAGATGAACACCTGGGTGTATGTCGGGTTCGAAGAAACCTACCGACGCCTGGGCATTGATTTCGACCAGATTTATTATGAATCAGAAACCTATAAACTGGGGAAAGAACTGGTGGAGGAAGGCCTGGATAAGGGTGTTTTCTTTCGCAAGGAGGATGGCTCTGTCTGGGCCGACCTGAGTCCATACGGCCTGGATGAAAAGCTGCTGCTGCGTGCAGATGGCACTTCTGTGTATATGACGCAGGACCTTGGAACTGCTCAGTTGCGACACGACGATTATGATGCCGATGAATTGGTGTATGTGGTTGGGAACGAGCAGAATTATCATTTTGAAGTACTCCCCCGGCTTTTAGAGATGTTGGGACGCCCCTGGAGTAAAGCGATTCGTCATTTCTCTTATGGGATGGTAGAGCTGCCGCAGGGCAAGATGAAATCCCGCGAGGGAACGGTGGTGGATGCCGATGAGCTGATGGATGAGATGATTGCCACGGCAAGGAATATGGCGCAGGAGCACGGCAAGCTGGAAGGACTATCGGAGGAAGAGGCAGATCTGTTATTCGGAATGATTGGGCTGGGAGCCCTTAAGTATTTCATTTTGAAGGTGGATCCAAAGAAGAAGATGATGTTCAACCCGGAGGAGTCGGTGGATTTTAATGGGAATACAGGGCCTTTCATCCAATATACCCACGCCAGAATACAATCCCTGCGACGCAAGGCGGATGCATCAGGGATGACCGGAAAGGTTCAAATCCATCTGGAGATCGGGGAAAAGGAAAGGAGCCTGATCAAGCTCCTGATGCAATATCCCGATACCCTAAGCGAAGCAGGTCAGGCGTACAGTCCGGCGCTGATCGCTAATTATCTCTTCGATCTGGCCAGAGAGTTTAACCAATTCTACCACGAACATCCCGTGCTTGCAGAGGAAAACAAAGCCCTTGCCTCATTCAGGCTGGCCTTAAGTAATTCTGTGGGTGCGATTATCAAGGAAGGGATGCATATTCTCGGCATCTCAGTGCCCGACAAGATGTGATCGCATTATTTAAGGACGAATCAGGTCTTCCCGCAGGCCGGCGAATATCCTGCCCCAGTCCAGTTTTTTGGCACTTTTCCCCGTACGTACAATGACCATCTGGTCTTCAGGATGAATGTAGATGTATTGCCCGAGCACGCCCTTGGCGAAAATTCCCCCTTCAGGGGTCTGGCGCCATCCAAGATGATACAAATAACCCTGACTATCTCGAAACTGCGCCTCTCCCTGTATCACTTCCTTTACCCATTCTTCAGGTATTACTTGTATGTTTCCGGCGCGCCCCTGATTGGCAAATAGTTTGCCGAATCGAAGGAAGTCGCGGGAGGTGGCATTCAGGCAGCAGAAGAATTTGAGGCTTCCCCCGTCCCGGTCCCGGTTCCAGGTGGCCGCACCCATTCCGGCAGGTTTCCAGACTTTTTCTGTGAGATAGCTTTCAAAAGGCATACCCAAGGCATTACTCAGGGCTATGCCAGCCAACTGCGTAGAAGCACTCTGGTATTCAAAGCCTTTTCCGGGCTCTTCTTCCACGCGCAATTTCCGAACATAATTTTCGAGTTTTCGCCCGTAATAGAATTTTGCCATCGGACTGAAAGGAGAATGGTATGCTTCTCTGAAATTCAGTCCGGCCTCCATATCCAAAAGATGTCTGAAATGAACAGCTTTCAGACTGGGATGCATCCCCGGCGGTAGAAAAGGGAATGCAGGTGTATCAAGGCCCGGAATATCTCCCTCAGATGCAGCAATGCCAATGAGGGTGGATACCACCGATTTTGCCACTGAAAAGGAAGGCATAAGGCTCAGGCTGTCAAAGCCATCAGCATACCATTCAAAAATGAGACTGTCTTTGTGCAGGATCAATAGTGAAGTGGTCCTGCTTTGGATGAGGAAGTTATCGACAGACAAATGCTTAGTGCGATAAGGAAGCAGAAGGTGAAGTGCAGTCTCGTTTTGTGGCAGGGGGGGCGGATTTACTTTTCCGGGTATTTCAGTTTGAGGAAAGCGCTGATAATCTTTAATGTCGGCAAAATTCCAAACAAAATATCTTCCGATATGGCAGGATGAGAAAGCAAACATCAAGAGGATCAGCACAATGTGGATAAGGCAACGCATCGGGTTGCCGGAGGGGCCGGGATGCATCGCGACTAATTGCGGATCTTATAATTGCTTTTAACCGGGATATTCTTCTCGTTGACCTTGCCGTATTTCTTTTGCTGCTTTTTCTGGTATTTTTGCTGCTTGCTGCTGCTAATGTATGGATAGTTGACACCGGAAGCGCAGGATGTAAGGGCGAATGTGAAGGCAATCAGGCAGGCAGGGATCCAGAAGCGCAGCAGCCTGCCGGGATGAATGCGAAAAGAAGGCCGGATATCTTTCATAGGAAATGGATGCTCTTTTTCACGCATAAAAATAAGGAAAATTCCTTAATCCCCGCCTCCGGCAATCAGTCGTGCAGTGCGAAGCACACTGGCAGGCCATTCCGGGCTAAGTGGGTCTATGACTTCTATGCGGATTCCGGAGGCCTTGGCGATGCCTTCCGCCTGCTCCCGGCTGAATTCTTTCTGCACCAGGATCAGGCGAATGTTTTTCTCTTTGATCTGATCCATCACCAATTTCATTTGGGCAGGACTGGGTTCTTTCCCTTCCTTCTCAATGGCAATTTGATCCAGTCCGTAGTCTTCGGCCAGGTAAGCCAGGGCCGGATGGAAGATGGCAAAGCTGCGGTTGGCTGAATCGTGGAGGATGAGCCGCAGGGAATCATCCAGGGCCAGGATATCAGCCTGCAGGCGTTGATGGCGGGCATCGAGGCTGTCGCTCATCTCAGGAAACCTGTTTTTCAGTCCTTTCCAGGTATTTTCTGCAATCCATTGTGCGCGCTGCGGCGAGGTCCAAATGTGGGGATCGGTGCCGTGCCCGTGATGATGGTCTCCGTGATCGTGTTCCGTGCAATCCCCGCTTAAGAGCGAAATCCCTTCAGAGGCATCAATGATCAACAATTGTGGATACAATTCCTGTATTCTGTCCATCCAGCCCAGTTCAAAACCGATATGCCCGATGCGGACATAGGCCAGGGCATTTTCCAGGCGGGCGATATCCGAAGGCGCAGGTTCGAAGGTTTCCGGAGGTGTTCCGGGCGGTACCATCACATACACAGGGACCGCATCCCCAAGCAGATATGAAGCAAAATACTGTTGGGGTGCGATACTTACCATCACGCCAGGGACTGATTTTTCTTTCTCTGTCTGTTGGCAGGCGGAAAAAGAGAATAGGAGCGTCCCAATAAAGAGGATAGCCAGGGTGCGAAACATAGTCTTAAACCTTTCAGCGAAATTAGCGAATTAATTGAAGACCACCCTCGACGGCACCACACCGGCCTCGAACTCAAACAAGGCCTGGCCGTTTTCACCCAGAACCTTTACCTGCCCGGGACTTGAGAAATCCCCGGCATCCGTCACTACAATATGGTCTCCCCCCGACTGAATCCCCAGATTGTACAAATAGCTGCCCCCACTGTAAAGCGGGGCCTGTGGCAAATCCGTGTCGCTCACGTGCATCTTCCAGATGCTGCCATTGTTGAGGTAAAAGAGCTGCCCCGAAGCATAGCGCAGCATTGTGGGATAGTCGCTGCCCTGTACAAAACTGTATGCCTGGTCCACACTGAAGTTATCCAGCTCGATGCGGTACAGGGCCGGGGCCTCATCCATCATAAAGCCGCCGCTGCATAGTACCCAGAGGTCGCCGTTTTCATCCAGCAACAGGCTGTTCGGCTCTTTCGTCAGTATAATGCTATCCGTGACCAGGCCCTGTTGCAAGTTGATCTTCAATACCACATTGTTGTTTCCCGGAATATAGAAATTAGACCAGCAGGCGGCATAGAGATCATCCCCCACGATCACCATTTGCTCGACGGCTTTTCCGGTGGGGATGGTCCCTGATTTTGTGTAGGTGTTCTTATCCAGGATGTGAATGTAGGCCTCCGATAAATCGCTGACCAATAATTGGTTGCCGTATTCAGCCAGGTAGCGGGGAGAGGTGAGCCCATCCACATATCCCAGGCTTTTCATCGTGTTCAGGCTGACAAAATCAACAACTCCTGAATTATTAATGCTGATGGCTGCTTTGTCGCCAAACACCAGGATGTCGTAAGGCGTATCTCCCAGCATTGTCTGGTTGGCCGAGAAATACAGATTATGATATGCTTTTTCCTGGGCAAGGCTGTAAAAGGAAATAGATCCATTGCCCGCCCCGAAGTTTCCTTCGCTCAGGACAAAAAAACCATCTTTCCCGGTATATCCTGTTGGTGTTGGTTCCAGATTAATATCATCATCATCATTGCAAGCAGTGAAGACAGGGAGGACAAGAAGCAGGGAAAAAATGAGGATAGTGAATGCATTAAGGTGTTTCATTGTTTTCATTGGATTTATGGTTTTGTATTTTGATTATCAGATGAATGTTGAACGACCTGCCCGGCATTGGATATCCGGCAACGCTTTCATATTGGATATTCATAAGGTTGTGGACTTCTGCCCGGAGCCTGATATCCTGTTTCCGGATTCGGGTATGGCAGGTCAATCCCAGTTCGGCGATCAGGTGGGCCGGCAATTCCTGTCCGGCCCCCAGTCCGCTATAGCGCAGGCCTGTGTATTGCCAGCTGTTCTCCACCCCCCATTGCTTCCAGCGATAGTTTGCATTCAGACTGGCGCTGTGCTGTGGGGTGTAAATGATTTGCCTCAATTCAAGCAATCCATCCGCATTGCGCTCGCGTACCCTGTTCCAACCATAGCCTCCCCGGATGTTCCATTTTCCAATAGGACCCTTCCGGAGCACCGAAAACTGTAAGTCGATTCCGTAACTGAGGACTTCCTTGAGGTTGACAGGTGTCCAGATATGGCTTTGGACCCCGGGTTGCCAGACAATCCAGTTCCGGATATGCTGATAAAATGCGTTTCCTTCCACTTCCAGGCTGAGCCCTTTGCCCGCCAGCTTCCTGATATGGCCAAGGCTGTATTTGCTTCCCAGCTCGGCATCCAGTGCCGGATTTCCACCGGGGTACCAATACAGGTCGTTAAGGCTGGGGGTGGATGCAATGGCCCGTGCACTCAGAAAATACTCCTGTGGCTTGGCAAGGGGCTGAAAGCGCAGTCGCATCCCGGGAATATAGCGTGCTTCCTTCCTTTCCTGCCAGGCGACCGCAACCTCCGGTTCAAGCAGGAAAATGTCCGAAAGCGATAACACAAGCTGCTGATAGAGGGTTCCTTCTGTCCTTCTCACCCCTTGATCATAATTGTCCGAGATGACTTCCTGCCACTTTCCTTCCCATTCCGTTTTTCCCTGCAGCCTTTTTGTCATCGCGTAGGAAGCCCTGATAAGCTGGCTGATGCCTGAAAAATCGGTGCGGGTATGGGCATCAGCCGGATGGAAATGGTAGTGGTAACTTTGTTTTTGGTAGCCCAGGCTTGCTTCGAAGTGGGATTTGTTCTGATGGTATTGATAGCGAAGCAGATGTGCGCCGGTGCTCTCTGTGAGCGATTCATTTCTCTTCAGAACAGTTCTTCCCGAAGGAGGAGGGAGATCGCGCTCGGTGCTTTGTATCCACGAGTGAATCGAAAGAACCTGGTTTCTTTGAATCATCCTGCTGATTTGTTGAACCAGTCCCCTTGAATCATAGGCTGCAAAATCGCGGTAGCGGGTCACTTCCGTTCCGCTTCTGTCGGTATAAGGAAAGGGAAACCTGTTCTCCGATGAGGTGAAGTAGGGGAGCAGCGCGTACCCGGTTTTGCGATTTGCCAGGATCAGCTTAGTCCGCAATGCCTTTGTTCCGAAGCTACCGCCAGCCAGGTGCAGGCTAAGCTGGTTTTCTTTTCCCGGCAGGTTTTCTGATTGAATCTGAAGACTGGCGCCCCCGCCTCCATCCAGGCCCCCGGCATCTCGAATGTGAAGTGTGCTTCCAAGTGCCAGGGGGAGCTGTGAGAGGTCTGCCTGGCCCAGAAAGGGAGAATTCAGCGCCAGGCCATTCCAGCGTATCACACTATGAGAGGGTGGAGCTCCCCTGTACCTGAGGGTGCTGACCCCTCCCGGGCCGTATGACTTAATATTGATGTTTGTTTTTCGCGAGATCAGGTCGGAGAGATTGCCCCCCTCTTCTAATTCGATGTGGAGGCCTTCCTCCGGAAAATCCGTAATTGCAATCTGTCCGATGACCTCTATCCCACTGATTTCCAGGGTGTCTTTTAAAGGTGTCTGAGACTGGATTGGGGTAACAGCCATAAGTCCTGCCAAAAGCAGGCTGAGGGTAGGCACGGAGAACATATACAATTGTGGCCTCATATCTGGCGCATTGTATCTCCGGAAATCAAGTGCTAAATGGATTCATCGAAGCCATTCATCGCTTTTATCCCGAAAGCTTTGAAATCAGTTTTGGCCAGGCAGGTCTTCTGACTTGTCCCCATCTTCCGGATGCCTTCCCATCAATATGACAGTGGCGTAAAGATTTCCGGAGATTCCGGGGATTCACAGCAGCGGGAACTGTGCGGGATTCTCACCCGCTTCCCTATTAAAAGCGACAGATTGTATCTCTGCAGCTTACCTGTTCCGGGGCAAAAGTAAGGAAATATGCCTACATTCACAGCCTGGTTTCATTTTCTTGATAAAATCACAGCAAGATGAAGTATTCATTTGTTTTTCTGCTGTTTGCGTTGTTGATAGCTTCTTGTTCTTCTCCGGATATACAAGAGGAAGGCAAGCGCAAATCTTACATCGGTGAAGAAACCCTCTCCGCCACTTTCGACAGCCTTGCTGCCTTGTACGCCTCAGAAGACCCGGTCCGCATCCGACGGGGGCTCGAGCAACTGGCCGCTTTCTGGCAGTCGGAAGACGGATCAGCATCCGATTTTACGGATTTTGCCCTCCGGCATTATACTCCGGCCGGCCCGGGACTGGAACTGCTGCGGCAACGCTTTGCTGAAAAGTATGAAGTGCTATTTGGGAGCTTTAATTACATAAGCTTAAAACTCAAGGAGCCCGTACATCTGGATGTGGGGGATCTGCAAGCATCCGACTATCTTTTCTCTGCCTATTCTCCCGCGGCTCATTTTGAAGAGGATATGTTCGGCAATAAACTCGCAATGATCAGCCTGCTGAACTTTCCGTTTTACAGTCTGCAGGAAAAAGATGCCCTGGCAACACAGTGGGGCAGGAGCGATTGGGCCGAAGCCAGATTAGGCGAGGTCTTCACATCACGTCTCCCTTCAGCCTTACGCCAGGAACAGATGAATGTGACGGCTGCCGCTGACGCTTATATTTCCGACTATAATATCTACCTGGGCAATTTGCGGGACGATTCAGAGCAGGCCTTATTTCCTGCGGCGCTGCGCTTAATCTCACATTGGGGTTTGCGTGATGAGATCAAATCGCAGTATGCCAATCCAGGCGGACTGGCACATCAGCAGATGATCTATCAGGTGATGGAGCGCATCGTGACTCAGGAGATTCCCACGGAGGTGATCAATCAGCAGGATGTGCGCTGGGATCCCTTCTCCAACCAGATTTCTAAAGGGGAGGAAATGATTGAGGGTACTCCGGAAGGCCATCAGCGCTATCAGTTCATTCTCGATTTTTATGAGACCCAGAAAGCCCAGGATGCCTGGCATCCATACTTTCCGACTTACCTCGACAGAAAATTTGGCCAGGAGATGGAGATGTCCTTTGAGGAAGTGGAAAAGCTGTTCACCACGCTTCTTTCTTCGGAAGAGGTCAGAAAGACAGCGCTCCTTATCCGAGAGCGCTTGGGGCGCGACCTGGAGCCCTTTGATATTTGGTATGATGGATTCAAGCAGCGTAGCAGCATCCCGGAGGAAGAGCTATCAGCCCTGACGCGTCAGAAATACCCTGATCCGGCCGCCTTCGAAGCGGATCTTCCCCGGATGCTTACAGATCTCGGGTTTGAAGTGATGGAAGCAGGACGTATCGCTTCTCATATTACCGTGGATCCTTCCAGGGGGGCTGGCCACGCCTGGGGCGCTGCGATGCGTGGAGAAAAGGCACATTTGCGGACCCGCATCGGAGCGGATGGAATGGATTATAAGGGCTACAATATTGCCGTGCACGAGTTCGGTCATAATGTAGAACAAACCCTCTCCCTGCAGGATATAGATTATTATATGTTAAACGGGGTACCCAATACCGCTTTCACAGAAGCATTGGCATTCATTTTTCAGAAAAGGGATTTGTCTTTGCTTGCTTATACCTCAGAAGATACCCGGGCAGCCGAATGGGCAGTATTGGATCAGCTCTGGTCCAATTATGAAATTATGGGGGTTGCCCTGGTGGATATGTACCTCTGGGACTGGCTTTACACCCAGGAAAATGTATCAGCAGAGGCCTTGAAGGAAGCAGCCCTTCGCATTGCCCGCGAAGTTTGGAACATCTATTATGCCCCGGTTTTTGGCATCACCGACAGCCCCATTCTGGCCGTGTATTCCCATATGGTTAAGTATCCCCTCTATCTTCCCGCCTATCCCCTGGGCCGCTTGATACAGTTTCAGCTGGAACAACACCTGGAGAACGAAGATTTTGCGGCAGAGCTGACACGCATCTACCGATTGGGCAGGCTCACACCCAATCAATGGATGAAAGAGGCCACAGGAGAAGTATTAAGTGTGCAGCCCCTGCTCAGGGCAGCGGCTGCGGCACTCAATAATATGGACAAGCTATCCTGATCAGCCCTATTTGGAGACGGTAATCTTCCACTTGCCATCCTCCATAATCAGGTCGGCCTTTTCTTCGTCAATGTCACCATTGCCGTATTCTACGGTATATCTCACCGTTGCTTCTTCTCCTTCGATACTCTCCTCTGTGATGGTCACGGATTTGACTCCCCCTTTTTCTTTCATCTCTGCCGATTCCTCCTGAAGACCGGCCTCCAGTTTTTCATCCCCCAGCATTGCTGCCAGCTCGTCCACCATCAGGTTTTTGACACTCTTGTCGCCGGCTTCCATTTTCTTCACCATCGACTTCACCACATCGCCGGGGGTGCTGTCTTTCTTTCCGCAGCTGCTGAAACCGAAAGCTGCAATGAGCAGCATCACACTAAGTACGCGCATTGTTTTCATTTTGTTTGGTTTTGGTTGGTAAATAAAGGATTGCATTAAGGTGTTTGCTATGGCTGATCCTGCCAGGCAGGATGCACTGTTTTCTCCCACGTGCAAAAGGAAGGTAGTCGAAGCTGCCCTGGCACAAATCCACACTGCAGCATAAGAATGCACGCCAGATGAGCTCAGTGCAATACAGGGAATTGGTATCACTGAGGTCGAAGGAATCATCAAAGGGTGTTTGAGAATCTGCTTTACCAATGGCCCATTGGCTGATACGGGCAAGCTCCCCGGCATCGCATTCTGAGCGGTAAATTCCCAAAGCCCTGGCCCTGTCAGGACGCAGGAAATCTTCCAGGCTTTCCTTCTTCACGCGGGCAACGACCTCATTGTCTTCGGCCGGCACTGCGTGTACGACAAGAAATCCTTCCGGGCTGCTAACGATGAGGCCCACGTGTGTGTATGGAACACTATTATCCAGTCCTTGCACCAGGCGACTGACCATACTGATTCCCTGCCTGAATATGATGTCGCCGTTCCGTAACTGTGATTGGTCCAATTCCTCATACAAGAAGCGCTGGACAGGATACACTCTTCCAGTGCCTTGCTGAAATGTCAGCAAGAGTGACAGCAAAAGAAAAAGGAAAAGACGTGGCACGATGGGCGCGTTTCCGGGTAAAGTATTGAGTTGCTTATCGTGGACGAAGGTAGACTTATAAATCTAAATAAACAAAATATGTTTAATCGCTCTAAAGGCAATAATCCTAATAAACTTTGGTGTACCAGAATCTGTTTACCAGATTACTTCCAGGCTGAGTTTGCTTGTATTGGCTTTATCGTCGCTAACAGTGAGTGTCAATGCATTGGTTCCTTTTCTAAAATGATTGGTCCGTACCCTATACTCAAGGAGGTTTCTTTTGGGATCATAATCTGCCAGTACCCATTTGCCGTTGATCTCCATTCGGTAGGTATGTATTCCGCTCAGGTCGTCGGAAATCATAAACTGCAATACACTGCCTTCTCTGATCCGCTGGCCGTTGGACACGTTAAGGCTACGTACTTTCGGAGGGATGGTATCGACCATTACTGTATAGCTGCCAAAGTCCCTGACCCTTGTTTTTACCCAACCATCGGCATAATGGCCGTCGGCATCTTTGAATTTGCCCTTGTCATCTTTCCTGACAATCAGTGCTTTGTTTTGGAGGTTCTCGGGAAGATTTGAGGCCTTGATGCTGAGGTTGCAGAAGGTGTGTAAAGGGACGTTCGGGTGATGAATGTGGTGCAGGGGTGCGTAGGTTCCCGGAGGGGCTTTTTCAACACGATAAGTCAGGCAGACGGTATCATAAAGGGCTGCTCCCGGTATCCACATTTGTACTCCATCCTCTTTGAATGCATAATCCCGGGCATAACTCAGGCAATGTGGTCCAGCGGGAACCTGGTGGAAACGGCGTAGCTTATCGCCTTCCGGCAAGGCTTCAAATATGATCGGAAAACGCAGGATGCTCTCATTCAATTTGTGGTCTTTCACTACAAAGCGTATGTCATACTTGCCGGGAGGCGGGTTGAGTACCCCATTATCTGGGAGTCTATCGTATATGCTGAGTTTATTATTGGGCAGGATGCGGGTACGTTGAAAGCGCTTGCCGCTGCGCCGATATTCCGCATAGTCGATCAGGGCGTTGAGGTAGCGTGTTTCGGCAAAAGAAAAACGATCGAGGCGATGCGCATAGAATAGGCGATCATCGATATACGCTTCAATCGAATACACCCCATTGTGGTTGGACGATTCATTCAGCAGGTCGTAGGTGTGTAAACCAAAACTCACCGCCCCCTTCACCCTGAGGGTGTCACGGGTTTCGATACGGTGGGATTCACCCCAACCGAGTACAGGAAGCCGCATAGCGCTTGCTTTGTTGTTCACGAGCGAATGCTCGCCTTCCGGGTATATCTTCATATCTTTAATCGTGGGACGGATGAAGTCCTTTGCATCCATTCCCAGGTGCATTGGGTTGAGAGGCTCCTGGGAAGCCGCATCGCGGATTTCAAAATGCAGGTGCGGGCCTCCGGAGCTTCCGGAATTTCCAGACAGGCCAATGATGTCGCCTTGTTTCACAGGCAAGGCCCCCGAGGGAACGGTAATGTCCACGTCAAAGGCCTCCAGGCGGTATTGCTGGGCTTCGGCATAGGTGGCAATTTGGCCTTCCAGGTTTCTGAGATGGGCATATACCGAGGTATAGCCGCCGGGATGATCGATATACACTGCTTTCCCGAAACCATAGGGCGAGATCCTGATCCGGCTCACCTGACCATCGGCAATACTGCGGATGGGTTTGCCTTCCACGCCTCCCGTCTTTATGTCGATACCGCTGTGAAAATGATTGGGCCTCAATTCCCCGAAAGTCCCGGAGAGATACATCCTGAAGTCCACGGGTGGAATAAAATCAGGCTGCTGGGCGCGAATAAAGACCAAGGATGAAAGTATGGATATGGTAAGGAGAATGCTTCTGCGGATCATTGAAAAGGTATTTCGGGCAAAAGTAATGACTTTCCTACCTTTGGGGGCTAATTATCGAGCAATGAATGAACTCTACTGGCTGGCGATGCTGCTGGCCAATTTCGGGCTGATCCTTTTCTCTTATAAGCTCTTCGGAAAGAATGGCTTGTTCATCTGGATCCCTATTGCGGCCATCATCGCCAATATTCAGGTGATACAGACTGTGGAACTATTTGGCTATGCCGCAACCCTGGGCAACATTGTATATGCCTCTTCTTTTTTGGTGACGGATATCTTATCAGAGAAATACGGAAAGAAGGAAGCCAATAAAGCGGTATGGATTGGTTTTTTCAGCCTCATTACAATGACGGGCCTGATGAACCTGGCCTTGCTTTTTGAACCTATGGAAGATGATTTTTCACAGCAAACACGTGAGAGCCTCGGGCTGATATTCGGCTTTATGCCCCGCATTGTACTGGCCAGCCTGGTTGCTTACTTTATCTCACAACGCCACGATGTCTGGGCTTTTCATTTCTGGGGAAAACTCTTCTCCGGAAGGGGCAATCTCTGGCTGCGGAACAACCTGAGCACGATGGTCTCCCAACTCATCGACAGTGTGGTTTTTACGCTCATTGCTTTTTATGGCGTTTTCCCAACCCCGATCTTAATTGAAATCCTTCTCACTACTTACTTCCTGAAATGGCTGGTAGCCGCAGCCGATACACCCTTTGTGTATATCGCGACGAAGATCCGGCCGCGTTCCCAGGAGTAGAGAATCGACCCTTTCGGCAAAGCGCAGGGGAAGAAAGCGGACAAGCGGACAAGCGGACAAGCGGACAAGCGGATAAGCAGATAAGCAGATAAGCAGATAGGCAGACAAGCAGACAAGCGAAGTCTTTGCTTGTATAGCACGAGCGCGAGCTTAAGCACGAGTTCGAATCTCAAAGACCCCGAAGGGGGCACCCTTGCTTAGCATCCCAGACCGGTCGGATTCACAAGCCCCGAAGGGGCGGCCCGTTTAAGTAATAAGTCAGAAGGCATAAGGCGAAAGTTGGGAGATGGAGAAGCCCGCTTTGCGTCCATTGCGAATTCTTTGCGATCCTTGCGGTTAAAAAAGTACGAGTGCCTACCTGCCGGTAGGCAGGCGAGTACGAATAAAGCAGGCCCCGAAGGGGCGGCCCTTTTAAGTAATAAGTCAGAATTCATAAGGAAGAAGTAAAAAGGAGGAGGTAGGCAGAACTTCTTTGAGAACCTCTGTGACTCCTTTGCGTGCTCCGTGTAATCATTTGTTTTTCACTGTTTTTCTTACACGGAGGTTCACAAAGTAGGCACAGAGATTCAGTTCAAGTACTCCCACTTTTTTTTAACGCAAAGCCGCAAAGAAAGCGCAAAGAGCGCGAAGGGTTTCTCGCTTTCTTGCCCTGAGCGCAGATCAGGAGGTCAGAAGACCTTATGCTTAAACTTATTCTGGGAATGAGATACTGCCCGAATTATACGCTTGCTTTCTCAAAGCCGCTTTTCAGGTGCAGGTCGCGCTGGGGAAAGGGGATTTGTACCCCGTGCTCCCTGAATTTGGCATCAATGGCATAGCGCAGCTGGCTTCGAATCCTTTCCACGCGAAAAGATTCCGTCACCCAGAAAAACAACATAAAATCAAGACTGCTGTCGCCAAAATCCTCAAAGCGCACAAAGGGTTCAGGAGTATCAGGGATGTGTTCATTCTCTTTTGCAGCTTCCAGCAGCAGCCGGGTTACCAGTTGAACATCGGAACCATAAGCTACTCCCACCGGCACATTAAAGCGGGTCTTGTTGTCGATGTGGCTCCAGTTGATGATGTTATCATTGACAAACTTGGTGTTGGGAATCACCATAATAATATCATCCCGGGTTTTGATCTTGGATGTCCGGAATCCAATCTCAATGACCTTCCCGATGGTGCCGTCTTCTAACTGAATGACATCCTCCATCTTCAGGTTTCTTTCAATTAGAATGATAATTCCGGAAACGAGATCGCCGAAAACCTGCTGAATCCCTAATCCTACACCTACCAGCAGTGCAGCCACGCTGGCCAGCAATACCGAGACTTTCACCCCGAAGGTGTCGAGGATCAGCACAATAACAATGACCCAAACGATGTAGCGGATCACTTGAAAGATGGTCCAGTAGGCAGCCGCATCCAGCTTGCCTGTCTTCACCCGGCGGCGGATGATCCTTTTAACCATCCGCAAAGAAAACATCGTGACGACAATGATGATCAATGCCGTCACGATGCTATATACACTCAATTGGAAATTCCCCGAAGAGAGAAGCTCGAAATTCAATAGGTCTTCAAATGGCATACTCAGGCTTTTCAGCCCCTAAGATAAGATTAGTTTTCGAGTGGAAGAAAGGCATAATCTCTTGAGTAACGCAACATCTGTTCTGTATAGCTCTCAGGATAAGTGACTTTCACGTCCACGATCTCTCCGTTTTCTTCTACAGGAACCAGCACCGGATTGATGAAACCTCCGTAAGGCGCCAGGTCAAGGCGACGGTAGCGCTCGAGGATCTCCCGGTGCAGTTCTTTATCCACCTTTACCCCATACTGCTCTACCAGGACCTTTCCCGCTTCGAAATCCCCTTCTGATTTGATGCGCTGCACTTCAGCCAGAAGTTCCCCAAACATACTTCTCAGTTTCTGATAATCGTTGATCCGGACGAAATGCTTTCCATCCTTTTTAAAAAGTTCAACCACCTTGTCGGCTGCTCCTTTTTCCAAAACCCACTTTGAAATGAGTTGGCGGTTGCGCATATGCGCCTGCTCGATGTCTTTCCCTTCTTCAATACGGGTCAGCTGGCCAATCAGTCCATTGCGGAGGTAGCTGTCGTATTCCGATTTTGGCACCTCATCGGTATCGAAGAGGCCCAACTCAATCAATTTCGGATCCATAATGAAATAGAGGGCGAAGAGGTCGGCACGGGTTTCTTCCAAAGCCGAACTGTAATTTTTCAAGGCATCGCTGGCGGTACCCGGTAGCAATTGTCCGCTTCCGTGGCCCAGGCATTCGTGCAGATCGGTGTGGAGATTCCCGGCCATATAGCCATATTTTTCCGCCCTCAGCACTTCCTCCTCACTGGCACAGAATTCTTCCAAAAAGCCACTGCCGATGGCAGCCTGGTCGTAGGAGTAGGTGATGTTATCCATTGTAACGGATTTAGAGCCGTGCTCTTTGCGGATCCAGTCGGCATTGGGCAGGTTGATCCCGATGGGGGTGCTGGGGTAGCAATCGCCCCCAAGCTGCGCCACGGTGATTACCTTGGCACTGACACCCTTCACCTCTTCCTTCTTAAAGCGATCATCCACAGGGCTGTTATCTTCAAACCACTGCGCATTCTCACTGATAATCTCTGTACGGAGAGTTCCTTCCATATCCTTGAAGTTGACCACAGACTCCCAGGTGGCCTTCATTCCCATAGGATCCCCGTATGTCTCTGTAAAGCCATTCACAAAATCAACCCGGCTGTCCAGATCCTGTACCCAGAGCACATTGAAATGATCGTAATCCACCAGGTCTCCGGTCTGGTAATGCTTGATCAGGGCCTCAATGACGGCTTTTTGTTGTGGATTTTCGGCCACGGATGCTGCCTTCTCCAACCAGTAGGCAGCCTTTTCAAGCGCCGGACTGTACATCCCGCCTATGCGGTAAACTTTTTCCACAATCTGGCCATCTTCATCCTTCATCAGTTTTGAATTTAAGCCATAGGAGATGGGGGTTTCATCGCTTTCATCCTTCATCGCAGCATAAAAAGCTTCCACCTCTTTCTGCGTGACGCCTTCATAGAAGTTGCAGGCCGAACTGCTGATAATATCCCCGTCGGCATCCAGGCTTACCCGCTTAGGTGCGATGGCCGGATCGAAAATCAAAGGCGATATTCTGCCAATAAAAGCCTCATTATCTTCTCCTTCCTGCAAGGGGAATTGGGCCTGAGAAGAAGCATTTACCAGCGAAGCAAAATATTCCTGCGTGAAGGAAGGAATGATTTTATCCGTGCTGTAGTGATGATGGATTCCATTGGAAAACCAAACCCGCTTGAGGTATTCTTCAAAAGCAAGAAAGTCCGCACTTTCCCGGTCTCCCTCATAATTCTTATAGATTTCTTCCAGCGTTTTCCTGATCTTCAGGTTGTGCTTATAATTTTGGTCGAAGAGGATATCCCTTCCGCAGAGGGCGGCTTCACTGAGGTAATACACCAGTTTCTTCTGATCCAGGCTGAGCTCTTCAAAGCCGGGAATCTGGTATTGCATCACTTTCAGGTCGGCAAAGCGATCTACGAGAAAGCTAAACGCCTCCTGTTCCTGCGTTTGCTCATTTTTCTTTTCTTGTGGCTGACAGGCAGCCAGGCTTATCATAGTTGCAATCATAGCCAATTGAACAGCTTTCATTGGTTTTGGTTTTTGGATGATTTGATGTTGGGTTTTGTGATATCCACGAGTCGTTTATTTCTTAATCCCGGAATGACGGGAGCCGCATCCGGGCTAAAGGTGTATTCCAGCACATCATCCGCTTTAAGCAGTCGCAGTCGTTCGCGGTGCTGGGCCTGCTGAATGTAAGCCAGGGGATCTTTTCTTCCTCTTTCCCATAATTCCAGGGCAGCAAGACTGCTGTCAGAAACAGACTGGTGGCTTCCTGCAGCTATCAATCTGTGCGCCAATGCACCGGCAAACAGGCTGTCCTCCAAACAAAACGTTTGCTTCCAACCGGCACAAAGGATAAGGATATCCTGCTTCTTTTGGGTGAGATACTGGCACAACACACTCAGGTTGGAAAAAGCACCGCAGACTACTTCATCGGCTTCTTTCGCGGTGGCGATGGCTTGTGTGCCATTGGTGGTACTGTAAGCAATGGTCTCGCCACGGGCCTGGCCTTTGGTAAAGCTGAAGGCGGAATTCCCATAATCGGCGAAATCCAGCACACTTCCATCCCTTTCTGCAGCCACCTTATAACCTTTGGCTTTGTATTCCCTGGCCTCCTCCAATGTTTCCACCGGAATGATTTCTTTCACGCCGTGATGTAGTGCGGCAGCGAAAGCCGTCGTAGCCCTTAAGATGTCCACCACCACCACCGTGAAAGGCGGTTTGAGTTGTATGTATGGATAGAGGGCCGGACTGAAGCAAACCTCAATTCCGGCCATAGCCTGGTGATCTTCAGGGGGTGTGGAAAGCGGCATTAATCTTTATAAAAAGGAATTTTTACAATTTTTGCAGCCAGGTCTTTGTTGCGGATGCGGATGAAGATTTCCGTATCGAAGGCGCTGTAGGCCGTCTCAACATAGCCCATCCCGATGGCTTTGTTCAGGGAAGGAGACATTGTTCCGGAGGTAACTTCCCCGATCACTTTCCCTTCCTTGTTCACGATTTCGTAATGCTGACGGGGGATGCCCCTGTCTATCATTTCAAAACCACGCAGTCTGCGCGTCACGCCATCCGCTTTCTGTTTTTCCAGGAAAGGCCGGTCGATGAAATCATTGCCTTCGCTGAATTTGGTGATCCAGCCCAATCCTGCCTCCAGGGGAGAAGTAGTGTCGTTGATGTCGTTGCCGTAAAGACAAAAGCCCATCTCCAGCCTCAGCGTATCCCTGGCTCCCAGGCCAATGGGTTTGATGCCAAAAGCTTCTCCGGCTTCAAATACGGCATTCCAAATGGCCTCCGCATCTTCATTCTTCATATAAATTTCACAACCGCCCGAGCCGGTATAGCCGGTGGTAGAGAAGATCACATCCTTCACGCCGGCAAATTCCAGGACTTTGAAGGTGTAATATTCCATATCCGTCACTTCTTCGCTGGCTATTGACTGCATCGCTTTCAGCGCCAGGGGGCCCTGTACGGCAAGCTGGGCATAATCGTCGGAAGCATTGGAGATTTCCTGTCCTTCCTTCAGGCCCATCTTTTCTCCCTGTGCTTTGATCCAGGCCCAGTCTTTGTCAATATTGGCGGCATTGATGACCAAAAGAAAACTTTCCTCTCCGAAGCGGTACACCAGCAGGTCGTCCACAATGCCCCCCTTCCCATTGGGGAAACAGGAGTACTGTACTTTGCCGTCATAGAGGGCATTCACATCGTTGGTGGTGATGTGCTGCACAAATGCTTTTGCTTTGGGGCCTTTGACCCAAACCTCGCCCATATGCGACACATCAAAGACGCCGAGCTTCTCGCGCACCGTCTTATGTTCTTCAATCAGGCCCTCATACTGAATGGGCATCAGAAATCCTGCAAAGGGAACCATCTTGGCTCCCAGCGCCTGGTGTTTGGCAGTAAATGCGGTATGTTTCATTCTGTGAAAATTGTGAATAATGTGGTGTTAATGGTGTTTCAGCAAGGGGCAAATGTACATATTATGACCGAATGGATGCCTGATTGCTTGTTTTCGTTGCTGTCTTCAAGTTTAGTATATAATGCGCTGAATATGTGCAAAATATGATATCTCCGTTGAGCCGGGCTTTTCCAGGGAGGAAAGCTGGAAGATGGTCTGATTGAAGAAAGCTTGATGGATGATGGATGATAAAGTCCGTCATTATTTGTTCCGGTCAGGACCGAAAAGCAGGAGGAAGAATTTAATAAAGGATTATGCGGTGGCTTGCACTGGCCCCCCCATCGCTGGTCAAGCTGAGCGTGTAAAATCCTGGATGAAGGAAGGAGAGATCAATCTCAATTTCAAGCTTCCCGAAAAGAGGCTCATTTCCATACCCAAGTAATTTCCCTTCGATGCTGAAGATTTCCCAATTCAAACTTTTATACCCTTCATCATTTCCGAAAAGGTGCAGGACTCCTTTCGTGGGATTTGGGTAGATATTTGCACTGAGTATCGCTTCAATGCTGTTTGTTGAATTTACTAAGTCGTGTATTGCTACAAAGCTAGTATCTCTCGAACATCCACACTCTCCGGATACTTCCACACTAACATCATATTTTTGCAAATTTCCGCTTGAGCTTTGCGGAGCCATTGTGTAATTATAAACCAAGTTATTTTCTGGATAAAGCACATCTTCTGCTTTAACTGAGTTTTCCAAATCCCCCAAATTAGGCTGGTCCCATTTCATCCACGCAATGGTGTCTTGAGGAATATGAACAAATTGAAGAGATTCATTTGGTTTGTAAATTTCGGCATTCTTAAAAGTTTTATTTATAACATTTCCTGCAGGGTCACTAAACTCATATTTTAACCATTGTTCATAATTAAATTTTCCACAACCATTGGATTGTTGAGTTGTAGAATCTCCAACATAATTAACATTCACCGCTAATCCAGAATTATCCGATATATTAAATTGAGGAGAAGGAACCTGACTTCCAAAAGGAACCGAATAAACAGGAGAAGTTACACTCACGATTGGAGCTTGGTCATCCATAACCTGAATTATTTGAGTTCCAAGGCTATCAACATTTAACCAATACCAAGGGTGTTCTTTCAAAAGAGTAGTTGGAGCATTGCTATCAATGTAATGGTGGAAAGGCTTCCAACTAAATTTTCTATGAATTTCTGAATTTCCATTTCCAAAATCCACAATTGAATCGTTATAAAAAACATCTGCTCCAGGAGAAATATTTGTAACATAAGCCGTATTAGAAGTGTCACTCGATTGCCCCAAAGAGATAAGTGTATCGTTAGGAATTACCTCATTTGAAGGCTCCAAAGGTACAAGAGTTCTTGTTGTTGGCACAGCTGTACCAGAATTAACAACAGTTCCATTGCCATTACTTAAATCAAAATTAATTATTGTCATATTTACATGCCCAAAGTTTTGAATACTCGGAAGATATTGATACATCATTTTCTGAATATTCGCAAAAGAATTTCCGTCCATCCATGGAGATATCCCTGGAAGAACAATCTGGTCATTTGAACCTTCAAAGAATTGCCAGTGAGTAAGTTTATGTGTTGAATCTCCCACAAAAATTGCATTAAGGGCATGAGATATTCCCCCTGCAGTATAGGTATGAACAAAATAAGTAGGAATGTTAAATCTTGCATTTTTAGTAAAATCATGTAAATTATGATTATAAACTGTAGAATCTAGTTTTTCCACTCCATCAAAATTAATCATTGTTTGATTTGTTCTTTCAGTACAATCCCAACCCGAATTAATCACAAAGTTAGTAGAATCAATAGCAATGGCTTTAGCATTCCAAAATTCTCTTTCAGTCCTCGTTTGTAATAAATCCCAGTGTGCTGGAAGATATTTAATTTGCCCATTCAAAAAGTTATTCAATAGGCCCAAATCTGCAGAATTAGTGACTCCATCTCCATTCAAATCAGTCCTATCGTTAGAAGCTCCTTGCTGTATTGCAATATAATCTGCATTATTAATAGTTCCATCCCCGTTAGCATCTCCAGAGCCATAATAATTCCAATGAACTCTTCCCCCATTAAGGTTGTGATGTTGTATATTCGGATCCTTATTCTGGATTCCGTAAAGAGGAAATGCAGTCATCTGCCCATTAGCTTCCTGAAGCCCTGCAACCACGGACAAAGCTGTCGCTCCAGCAATAGCAATATTTTTCAGAGATTTCAAAACTATTCTTTCAAGCCAGGATCCGTATGCTTGATAGTTCTTCCCTTTCGGACTTAACCTAAAATTGGCTAATGATTTGAAATGAAAATGAAAGGAGCTTTTCATAGCAAGCTGTTTTGTTGAAAAAACGAATTTTATTCCATCATCCCCGGGTACTTCAATTGAAAATGGATATGGCAAATCAAACCCAGGTTTTTGTCTGCCTTAAAAATAAAAAAAATACGACGAAATTTCTGTGTTCTGCAAATAGTGTTTTTATCCCAACAGAGATGCTTTCATTCGGGGCACGGATCTGATAATGGAGGATCTCGCCTTGAAGAGCGCTTCTTGTAAGCCCGCTTTTCGTATTTTTGGCATCCCAGAACCTGTCAAATGTTTTTCGGACGAAGAAGCACACCACGCTGGCTTATCTTTCTGATCGACTGTCTGATTGTCGTCGCCTCCACAGGGCTGGCCTATCTGCTGCGTTTTAACTTCCGGATTCCGGAGAATGAACTGGATGCTTTCCCGGCTGTCACTGCCTATATCCTCGGCATCCGCATAATGGGCTTTCTGGCGGCCCGCACCTACGCCGGCATTATCCGCTATACCAGTACCCAGGATGCCATCCGCATCGCCCTGGTTATCACCGGAGGCAGTATCCTGCTGGTGATCACCAACCTGGTCACTTTCTATGGCATCGACCGTTTTTTCTTCATTCCCTTTTCCATCATCATCATCGAATTCATTGCTACTATATTCGGGATGACCACTTTCCGCCTGCTGGTGAAGATTGCTTATCTGGAATATATTAATCCAAGGAAGGAGCGCAGCGGTGTGGTCATTTTCGGGGCAGGGGAGGCCGGGCTGATTGCCAAGCGCACCCTGGACCGGGATGCCGGGACGCGTTTGAAGGTGCAGGCTTTTTTTGACGATGATCAGAATAAGGTGGGAAATAAACTGGAGGATGTGAATATCCTCCCCGGAAATCGCCTGGAGGATTTCTTGAAGGAAGGAAAAGCGGAAACCCTGATCCTGGCCATTCAAAAGATTCCGGCGGCGCGCAGGGCTGAAGTGGTGGATATTTGTCTTCGCTATGGCATCCGCGTGTTGAACATCCCTCCTGTGGTGCGCTGGATTAAAGGGGAACTCAGTTTTCGTCAGCTCAAGGAAATCCGGATTGAAGAGCTCCTGGAGCGGGATGTGATTCAAATGGATCGGGACCGCATCCGCGATGCCCTGCACGGCAAATGCATCCTGATCAGTGGGGCCTCCGGTTCCATCGGAAGCGAACTGATCCGTCAGGCCGCCGCTTTTAATCCCGGCACCCTCATCTTGCTCGATCAGGCCGAAAGTCCGCTCTTCGAACTCGAGCTGGAAATCCAGGAAGCATTTCGTGATTTGAAATGCGAGGTGGTGGTGGCTGATATTACGCATTTCCCTCGCCTGGAATCTGTTTTTCGCAAATACAAACCGGAGGTAGTGCTGCATTCCGCAGCCTACAAGCACGTACCGCTGATGGAATCCAATCCCCAGGAAGCCGCTGCCACCAATGTGCTGGGAACAAAGCATCTGGTCGATCTGAGCAAGGCATACGGGGTACAGAAGTTTATTATGATCTCTACCGACAAAGCCGTGAATCCCAGCTCGGTAATGGGTGCAAGCAAAAGAATGGCCGAGATGTATGTGCAGGCACAGAATGGGAGAGGAGATACCGTTTTTATTACCACCCGCTTTGGGAATGTGCTCGGCAGCAATGGTTCCGTGATTCCGCTCTTTAAAAGGCAAATTGAAAAAGGAGGCCCCATCACCATCACGCATCCGGAAATTACCCGCTACTTTATGACCATCCCTGAAGCCTGCCAGTTGGTGCTTGAAGCCGGAGCGATGGGAAAGGGTGGCGAAATCTTCATATTCGATATGGGCAAGAGTGTGAAGATCCTGGACCTGGCAAAGAAGATGATACTCTTGAGCGGTCTGCAATTGGGCAAGGACATTGAAATTGTGTTCACCGGATTGCGTCCCGGGGAGAAGTTGTATGAGGAATTGTTGAACGATGAAGAGAATACCCTTCCCACCTATCATCCGAAGATTATGATAGCCCGCACCCGGCAGGTGGATGAAGCGATGATCAACGAGGCGGTGGGAAGGATGATGGTGTTATTGGAAAAAGATGAGTCAAAGGCCGTGGTTTCCCTGCTTCAGGAAGTGATTCCTGAGTTTAAGCCGGTCAATCCGATCTACCAGGCATAGAATAAAAGCTTTGTTTTAGTTTCAACCGCAAAGTATCAAAATGAGCAAGAAAGAAAATGTAAAATACGGCTTCGCCCTGAGTGGGGGCGGGGCCAGGGGCTTTGCACATCTGGGTGCCATCCAGGCATTGAAGGAAAAGGATATCTCTCCTTCTGTTTTGGCAGGTACAAGCGCAGGCGCCATTGCCGCAGCTTTTATTGCCGATGGATACGATCCGGAGGAAGCTTTGCAGATTTTCATTGATCAGAAATTATACAGTGTGATCGGCCTGAGTCTTCCCAAACGTGGTTTGGGCTCTATTCAGGGAATGGAAAAGGTGCTGAAGAAACATATCCGTACAAAAAAGATTGAGGATTTCTATATCCCGGTTTCTTTCACCGCTACCGATCTGCAGCACGGAAAGGCCATCCATTTTACAGAAGGGGAGGTCATCCCCCGGGTGATGGCTTCTGCATCCATTCCCATCATCTTTCAACCGGTACGCATAGAGGGTATTGATTATGTGGATGGAGGGGTGATGGATAATCTGCCGGTGGATGCCTTGAAAAAAAAATGCGATAAAATCATTGCCATAGACACGAACCCCGGGATAGAGAAAGCAGAATTCAACAACCTGATCAGTATTGCTGAAAGGGTGTTTTATCTTAGCTTCTCCAAACAAAGTCCGGAGAAAATCGGGGCTGTGGATCTTTTTATCGAACCGGATGTGTACAAATTTTCCTGGTTTGACCTGGGAAAGAGTGGGCAGATATATAAGGCCGGCTATGAGGCTGCGCTGAAAGCTTTGAAAGATAAGGCTTAGGATGAGTTTGAAGGGAATCGGTGGTTTTTTTCTGGTGATTGCCTTTGGCATCATTGCCGGCTCCTTCGACCTGGCTGTGGTGGGGCCTTCTCTTCCCGGCATTGTCGGGGAGTTCGGCCTGGGTCCGCGCTCCGTCAGTTGGGTTTTTACTTTATATGCTCTTTTTAATCTGGTGAGCTTGCCTTTGGTAACGGGCCTGGCAGATCGTTATGGAAAGCAGCGCATTATGCTTTTCTCCCTCCTGATGATGGGTGCAGCGGCATTGCTGATCGCATTTTCCGCCTCTTTTGCGCAGATTCTGGCAGGCAGGGCTTTGATGGGAATGTCGGTCAGTGGGGTTTTTCCCATTGCCCCCGCTTTGGTAAGAGAGCATTTCCCTGAGGGGAAGCGGGGAAGTGTGCTTGGGATGATCGGCGCATCTTTTGGCATCAGTTTGTTTGCGGGTCCCCTGCTCTCCGGATTCTTTCTGGATTGGTTCGGCTGGCGAAGCTTATACATTAGTGTTGCCGTACTTGCTTTACTGGCCCTGATCCTGGCTTTGCGTTTCCTCGACAGAGAGAAAGTCGATCGAAGCGTTCAGATTCCGATGGGTTCCTTGCTATTTCTGACCTTAAGTATCGCTTCCCTCGCTCTGCTTCTTTCTGGAACAGGCTTGGGCGCAAGCGGCCTGATGGCGAATATTCCTTTGCTTGCCGGCTTTGTCTTTGCGATAAGTCTTTGGCTTTTTGTCAGAAAGGAGCGCCGGGCCGAGCACCGGATTTTTCCCGCCCTGATTATTCGTTCCACCTTAACCAGGCTCATTCTGATCCTGGGTATCACTGCGGGTGTCGTCCAGGCCTGCTTTATTTTTCTGCCACATTATCTGGTAGATACCTTTGGTGTTTCCGATGCGAATGCCAGCTTTCTCCTCCTGCCCCTGGTGGCATTCTTTACCCTGGGTAATTATCTGGCTGGCCGACTGACCGATAAAGCAGGCCCCCTCACTGTGCTTTCAATGGGTTGGCTGCTCTTGGGTGGGGCTTTTACCTTACTGGGGTTCACTCAACATCTTCCCTGGTTTTATCTGGTCACCCTCCTTTTTGGATTGGGTTTGTCCACGCTGGAGAGTCCCAGCTTACGCTATATGCTGATCCATATTCCATTAAAAGCCTTCGAAACCCGTGCCCAGGGATTGCTTTCTGTTTTTATCAGTCTGGGCCAGCTCAGTGGCTCTGCCATTTTGGGCAGCCTGGCCTCCGAGCGCCTTGCCGGAAGCTATCAGGGAGCCTATGCCTGGATGCTGGTGTTGGCCATTGGCGTAATCCCGGCCATTTTGATGTTAAGAAACAGGTTCACGAAAATGAAAATAACGCTGAAGTATGGCGAGCATACGAAGTAAAATCATCAATACACTCCTGCGCAATCGGCATTTGTTTCAGGGGAAATGGTGCAAAGAAGTATTCACCGCAGAAACTTCCATTGACGATTTCCGCGCTTTGTGCGAAAAAGGAGCGGCACGCTACAACAAGCTGCCCGCAGGAATACAAAGCAGGGAGGCTGAAATATGCGGGATGAAAAGCTTGTGGGTTTATCCACAGGAGGCACCAGCGGAAAAGGTAGTGTTGTATGTGCACGGGGGAGGCTATGTGTCCGGCTCCTGCAGTGATCACAGGGGGGTGGTTGCCAAATTCGCCGCAGCCAACGGATATCGCCATCTGCTTTTTGAATACCGCCTTGCGCCTGAGTTTCCTTTCCCCGCTGCGTTGGACGATGCGCTTGCGGTATATGAATATCTGCTGGCCAATGGATATAATGCCGGGGATATCTTGATTGCCGGGGAGTCGGCAGGAGGTGGATTGTCGCTTGCATTGTTGCTGGCAATAAAGGACAAGGGCCTTGAGATGCCTGCAGCGGCTGTGGCTATTTCTCCCTGGACCGACCTGAGCTGTTCCGGGGAATCTTACCATACCAAAAACAAGGTATCCGTGGCACCGCTGGATTCCTGGAATGTCTTTGCGCAGCATTATGCCGGGGGACAGGATGTAAAGAATCCTCTCATTTCTCCGCTCTTCGGTGATTTGAGCGATTTGCCTCCCTTGTTTATCATTGCGGGAATGGATGATGAGTTGTTTGACGACGGTCGCGTCTTTGCTGAAAAGGCGCGTGAACAGGGCGTGGATGTGACATTCCGGGCCGGGAAAGGGATGGTACACTGTTACCCGCTTTTGGCGCCGATGTTTCCTGAAGCTACCGCAGCGATGAAGGAGATCAGCGGTTTTATCAGGAAGAACTTATAAGGCCGCAAAGGGGACGGGCCTGTTTAAGTCAGAAGTAATATTTCAAAAGGCATAAGTAATAAGTCAAAAGGTGGAGTGGCAGGAGAAAACCCTTTGCGAATTCATTGCGCTCATTGTGGTCAAAATGATTCCCATAATTATAATCTGTGTTAATCCGTGTTATCTGTGGTAAAACAAATTAGCGGGGGAAGCGAGATAAGCGGACAAGCGGATAAGCGGGAAACGAACAGCGACGGCTTCGGTTCTTTAGCGCGAACGCCTACCTGCCGGTAGGCAGGCGATTGCCTACCTGCCGGTAGGCAGACGAATTCGTAAAAGCTGAAGCGCTAGTTTTGCCCCATCGGGGCAAAATCTGATTAGCTATAGATTTTTGTTTCATTAATGTGCTCCATCGGAGCGCGACGTGATTGATTATTGAATCAGAAGGTCAGAAGGTCAGAAGGTCAGAAGGTCAGAAGGTCAGAAGGTCAGAAGATCAGAAGGTCAGAAGATCAGAAGATCAGAAGATCAGAAGGTCAGCAGGTCAGAAGATCAGAAGATCAGAAGGTCAGCAGATCAGCAGGCCAAAAGATCAGCAGGTCAGAAGGTCAGCCTTATTCAAGCATTTACAGAGGAACACTGCTCTCCCGATTCACTTCGTTCATCGGGATGAGTTCGACTAGTGGTTTGTTT
>CAZPYJ010000005.1:63187-170289 GCA_964590645.1 uncultured Lentimicrobiaceae bacterium | reverse complement strand
AGCATAAGTAAATTTTCTGTAAAAAAGTTTGCTTTTTTCATAGGATACAGGCAGGGGACAGGGAGTTTGAGTGTGAGTGTGAGTGTGAGTTTGAGTTTGAGTGTGAGGATGAGTGTGGAGGGGAAAACAGTGTGGAGTTTGCCTGCCTGTCGGCAGACAGGGAGGATGAGTGTGGAGAGGAAAAGGCCCCCTCCCGATGAGAAGGAGGATGTTATTGTCAGGCTTGACCGGGCCGATGCATTCGGAATGTGGCTGGATGCCTGAGCGATGGGCAGACATTGCTTTTGGCCTAATTCCTCTATTTTTGCAATAAGCACCATAAAGCCTTACACCAATGCGCATCTTTCTTTTTCTTGTCTTATTCCTGCTTTTGTTTCTTGTAGTTGTGCCCGCTGTGTCCGGCTGGCTCTTCGATCGCAGAATGGATAAAGAAGCCCAGGATTTTGTTTCCCGAACGCCCGGGGACAGCCCACAGCTGCTTACGCCCGAAATGATCCAAAACCTGCCTCTTCCGGTACAGCGCTGGCTGAATCATTCAGGCATTGTTGGCAAACCATTCATTCAGAAGGTGTTCCTTACACAGGAGGCCCGAATGAAGATGAAACCGAATCAGGCAAAATGGGCTAAAGCCAATGCCTGGCAGTATGTGGATGTAGAAATCCTTTCCTTTTTCTGGAAAGTGGATATGAAAATGATGGGGGTGCCGGTGAAAGGGCGCGACCGCCTTCTCGAAGGCAAGGGTGAAATGCTGATCAAACTGGGCGGACTGGTTCCGGTGGTGAATGTGGCAGACAATCCGAAGATCAACAGTGGAGCGCTTTTGCGTTTTCTGGGAGAAATAGTCTGGTATCCCTCGGCTGCCCTGCATCCTGCGATCCAATGGGAAGCCATCGACTCTCTTTCTGCAAAAGCCACCATCCGCACGGCCGGGATGGAAGAAAGTGGCGTCTTCACTTTCAATCCTGAAGGGGATTTGGTTCGCTTCTCTGCAATGCGCTATATGGGGAGCGATGAGAGTGCGGAAAAAAAGGAATGGGTGATTGAAACCCTAGAAAGCGGGGAAAGAGGCGGCATCCGTATGCCGGTAAAGTCCCAGGCCACCTGGATGCTGGATGAAGGACCCTGGACCTGGCTGGAGCTTGAAATCACCCACGTCCATTATAATATTTTCAATGCAATGCACTGATATCCTGTCTTTTGCTTTCTCTTTACAAATTTATTTCTTTCATATATTTCGCCCGCCTCTTTAAGTTGCTATATTTGCCGCCCGGCGAAACGATGGTCAGGCTAGCTTTTTTGGCAAAATCATCGATGGTACCGGTTCAATTTTCTACAGCGGATGCCGAAAAGCTGAAAGAGTAGGCAACAAAAAAATAACCCATTACTATGCGCCTTTCATTGAAAGCCCTTTTTGCCCTGATGATCGCCGGAGTACTTTTTACTGCCTGCAACAAAGATGAGGATGATGACAAAGACGATCCCAAGCCCGTTGCTTCTGCAATTCAGTATAATGGCCAGTCTTATGAGATTAAACACGCCATTCTGGAAAACTATGGCGAATGGAACCCGGGTGTTTACCAGCTTGACCTTACCCTGCTCAACGATGGCTTTACCATTCATACCTCTAACGGAGAAATCGATTCATTGAGCGGTACAGGATCAGCCATTTACTTTGAGCTCTTTACCACCCAGTCGAACGCACTGGATAACATCACCTATACCCTGGATACCGTTAATATTGGTGCTGCCGGAACTTTTGATTACGGCGATATCCTCATCAATTTCAATATGGAAACCTGGGAAGGGCTTTGGATTGAAATGTCAGAGGGAACCCTTGTGGTAGCCAAGAGTGGCGACACCTATGAGTTCACCGTCAATGTCAAAGATGCTGCAGGAAAAACCCTGACCGCATCTTACAAAGGCTCCGTCGATTATTACAATTACGATACAAAATCAGGTGCGCCCAAAGCCAACCGCCGCCTTTGGCCCGGTCTGAAGGGCTGAGAATACGGCTGATTTATCCGGCCCGATCTGTGAAATGCTACAGCCGGAATCTGTTTCTGCAGAAAGCTGTTGCGCTGTTTACAAGCATAATCATCCACCAAACGATACGCCCGCAGCCTTCTCTATAGAATGTTGCGGGCTTTTTCTTTGCGTTCAGGGGGCATCCCCGCAACCTTTCCTTCGTAATCCTCGTATTGCGGCTTTTGGTTTCTATCTCTTACGACATCAATACGCCCAACTATGAAAAAAACACTACTTACCCTGTGTCTGGTTTTCATCTTCACAGGAATCAAAGCACAAGAGACCATAAACTTACCTGCACCCAACAAAACAGGGGGCAAGGCCTTGATGGACTGCCTGAACGAGCGCCATTCCACCCGCGAATACAAGGATGCCCCCCTGAGTTTGCAACAGCTTTCCGACCTGCTCTGGGCCACGGCCGGTATTAACCGCCCTGAGGCAGGTAAAAAAACGGCCCCTAATTCAAGAAATAAACAGGAAATCGATCTTTATCTGGCCAAAGCCGACGGTGTTTTTAAGTATGATCCTGTCAAACATTGCATTCAAATGATCTCAGACGAAGACCTGCGGGAGAAAACCGGGAAGCAGGATTTTGTCGGTAAAGCCTCGCTCAGCCTAATTTATGTTGCTGATTATGAGAGGATAGGGATGCGCAGTGAAATATACAAAACCGTATCCTGCCTTAATACTGGCCTGATGGTTCAGAATGCCTACCTATACTGCGCTTCAGAAGGATTGGGCAGTGTTTGTCGCGGTTATTTTGATGCGGAAGAAGTGCATCAGATGTTGAAGCTGACCGAAGGACAGGAGGTCATCCTCACGCAAACCGTCGGGATACCGGAATAGCACACCCGGAAATGCATTATTACTCAATGAAAAGCCGCTTTGTGAATGCGCTTTGCCGCCTATGCGGGCAATGTGTAATTATTGCATTTGACAGCCTTTTTTACACGGAGCGGCGCTGAGAAGAGGCCGAGGTTCATAAAGATTCTTCTTCTCCTGCCCTTTTGACGAGTTCTTTGGTGGACAGGAGTCCGCAGGCTGCGTCAATGTCTTGTCCCCTGCTCGCCCGGATGGTGGTTCTTATCCCTTTGGCATTCAAGGCTTCCGCGAACTTCACAATATCTTCCTCCGCTGTTCCTTGCAGGGGAGTGCCGGGGATGGGGTGAAAGCGCATCAGGTTGATGCGGCAACGCAAACCGTAAAGCAATCGGCTCAGCGCCTTTACGTGTGCCGGCTGATCGTTGATCCCTTTAAACATTATGTACTCGAAGGAGACCCGGCGTTGCCCGCGAAAGCCGTGTTCCTTCAACATCGCAATGACTTCCTCCAGTGGATAAACGTGCTGTATCGGCATCAGTTGGCGGCGGTCCTCATCAAAGGGGGAGTGCAGGCTGACTGCCAGATGACACTCGCTTTCCTGAAGGAAGCGTTCCATCGCCGGAAGGATGCCGATGGTGGAAACCGTTATGCGGCGCGGGCTCCAGGCAAAACCCCATTCTGCAGTGAAAACCTCCAGGCTACGCATCACATTGTCGGTATTGTCGAAAGGCTCTCCCATTCCCATATACACCAGGTTGCTCAGGCTTTCGCGCTCGGGAAGACTGCGCACCTGATTGATAATCTGGGCAGTGCTCAGGTTTGCCTGGAATCCCTGTTTTCCGGTCATACAGAACAGGCAGCCCATTTTGCAACCCACCTGGGTGGAAAGGCAAAGGGTGGCCCTGGACTTCTCCGGAATATAGGCAGCCTCCACAAAACGATGCGGTCCCGTCTGAAATAAATACTTTTTTGTCCCATCGCTGGATGCCTGATGGCTTTCCGGGGCCGCTGTTCCGAAAGCGTAATGCTCCGAAAGCTTTTGCCGGGCTGCTTTGGACAGATTGCTCATCTCTTCGATGGAAGTAATGTCCTTCTTGTAAAGCCAGTCGGCAATCTGGCGGGCGGTATAAGCGGGCAACCCCAGGATTTTCACCTTTTCTTCCAGTTCAGTGATATGCATTCCGAGCAAGGGAGGTAAAGCCATTCTGCGTTGTTTTACAACAAAAGTACTAAGAAGGCAGAGAGCTTTATCCGGACTCATTCTGTATTACGATTCTGTAAATATTTCGCACTCCCGGCTTTACGGTTTATTTATTTCTCCTACCTTTGTGAACCAATAAACAGTAAAAAGCAAAAAATGAAACCTACTCATATTGAACACATTGGGATTGCTGTTGAGAAACTTGAAGAGGCCATTTCTTATTACGAAAAGGTACTTGGACTGGAGTGTTATGCAGTGGAGGAAGTAGCGGACCAAAAGGTGAAGACCGCTTTCTTTATGGTTGGCCAGACCAAGATAGAGTTGTTGGAAAGCACCGATCCGGAAGGTCCGATCGGTAAGTTCATAGAAAAGAAAGGACCTGGCATACATCATATTGCCTTTGCAATGCCGGATGTTGAACAGGCCTTGAAACAAGCAGAGGAAAAGGGGATTCGGCTGATCGATTCCCAACCCAGGAAAGGAGCAGAAGGCTTGCAGATCGGTTTTCTGCATCCCAAATCGACCTTTGGAGTACTCACAGAATTTTGCGGAGCATAATACGGATACATTTATACAATGAGTCATCAGGAAAAGATCAACCAACTGATTGAGCTTCGCCGCCAGGCGCGCCTGGGAGGAGGGGAAAAACGCATTGAGGCCCAGCACGCCAAAGGCAAAATGACGGCCAGAGAACGAATTGATCTGCTTTTGGACGAAGGCAGCTTTGAGGAGTTTGATATGTTCGTCACGCACCGCTGTGGGGATTTCGGCCTGGAAGAGCAGCGCTTTCTGGCCGATGGGGTGGTCACAGGCCACGGAACCATCGATGGAAGAGTGGTTTACGTATACAGCCAGGACTTCACTGTTCTGGGCGGCTCACTGTCTGAATCCGTTGCCTGGAAGATCTGTAAGATTATGGACCAGGCGATGAAGGTTGGCGCGCCGGTGATCGGCATCAACGACAGCGGCGGGGCCCGCATCCAGGAAGGGGTGAACAGCCTTGCCGGTTACGCCGAAATATTTCAGCGCAACATTCTTGCCTCTGGAGTCATACCGCAAATCTCAGCCATCTTTGGTCCCTGTGCAGGAGGTGCTGTATACAGCCCCGCGCTCACCGATGTCATTATAATGACAGAGCAAACTTCCTATATGTTTGTTACCGGACCTAAGGTGACCAAAACCGTAACCGGAGAGGACATCAGTGAGATGGATTTGGGGGGTGCGGATGTGCACGCTTCCAGATCGGGAGTGGCCCACTTTAAGGCAGAAGATGAGGAGGAAGGGCTGCTGCTGATCCGGAAAATGCTGGAGTACCTTCCCAGCAATAATCTGGAAGACCCCATCGCCACCGAAACGGAAGACCCGATCAACCGAACGGATGATTCGCTGAATGAGATCATCCCGGAAAGCTCCAACCAGCCCTACGATGTGAAAGAAGTCATTTATCGCATTGTGGATGAGGAAGAATTCCTGGAATTTCACCGCCATTATGCCCGAAATATTGTCGTTGGCTTTGCCAAGTTCAACGGAATGCCGGTGGGTATCGTGGCCAATCAGCCCAACTACCTGGCCGGAGTACTCGATATTGATGCTTCGAAAAAGGCAGCCCGCTTTGTGCGTTTCTGCGATTGCTTCAATGTGCCCCTGGTAACCCTGGTGGATGTGCCCGGCTTCCTTCCCGGCAGCGCCCAGGAGTATGGCGGAATCATCACCAATGGCGCCAAACTGATGTTCGCCTATGGTGAAGCCACTGTGCCAAAGATCACCGTTACCCTGCGGAAATCTTATGGGGGCGCCCACGATGTGATGTCGTGCAAACAACTCAGAGGCGACATCAACTATGCCTGGCCTACGGCCGAAATCGCTGTGATGGGGCCCAAGGGAGCCATTGAAGTACTGGAGGGTAAAAAAATCCAACAGATCACCGATCCCGAAGAAAAAGCAAAATATATCTTAGAAAGAGAGGAAGTGTATCGCAATAAATTCGCCAACCCTTATGAAGCAGCCCGCTACGGGTACATCGACGATGTGATTGAGCCCCGCAATACACGCTTCCGCATTATCCGTGCCCTGCAGGCCCTGGCCACCAAGAAGGAGAACCTTCCGCCCAAGAAACATTCCAACATTCCGCTTTAATACAATGATCAAAATGATACCGGCCTTAATTGCATTTGACCTGGACAAAATCGATCCTTTTGCCATCATTGCCGCCAGCGTGGGCTATACTGTGGTTTTCATCTCTCTGGTTCTGCTCTACTTCACCTATCGCTACCTGCCCCTGATCATTCAGCTGAATATTCGTAAGAAACTAATGCGGGAAGGCAAACACAAAAACGCCCGTGAAGATTTTCAGATTCCCGGAGAGGTGAGTGCGGCCATCGCAATGGCTCTGCAGCTGCATTTCGGTCCCCGCCACGACGATGAAAGCAATGTAATGACGATCAAAAAAGTATCCAAACGCTACTCTCCCTGGAGTTCGAAATTATACGGAATGAATACTTATCAGAAATAAAGACGGCGATGAAAAAATATAAATTCACCATCAGAGGGAATGAATATGAAGTGGAGATCAAGGGGGTGGAAGAAAACATTGCCCATCTCGAAGTCAACGGCACCCACTATGATGTGGAACTGCACCGTGAGGTCAAAACCAGTAAAACCCCAACCCTGGTGCGCTCCGCTGTTCCACCTCCCCGGCGCAGCGATACCAAAATTAAAAAAAACATTTCCAGCGGCAGTATACAAGTGAAAGCACCCCTGCCCGGAAGCATTCTTCAGGTTTTTGTCAAACCCGGCGATATGGTGAAGCGGGGCGATAAACTGCTGATCTATGAAGCAATGAAAATGGAGAATGAGGTGCTGGCTGAAAAAGAAGGCAGAATCAGCACTGTTAAGGTTCAGGTGGGTGATTCGGTGCTGCAAGGAGATTTACTTATTGAGATGGAATAAGCTGGACTATGAAACGTGCACTCACTGTTTTGGCCCTTATCGGGATTTTGTTCACCCTTCACCTTGCTTTTGCCGGACAAGGAGCAGAAACCCACGGGCAGGCAAAGCAAGATACCGAAATAGGTTTGTCGGATGGTGCCGACAGCTTTGTTGATGAGTTGGAAGAAATCGAAAAAACGGCCGCGGGAAAAGGCATCTCACAGTTTCTGCGCTATACCGGTTTTGCCAATGCCACCCCGGGTCATCTTGTTATGCTTCTCGTCGGACTCTTCTTTGTTTACCTTGCCATCCGGTACAATTACGAACCCCTCCTGCTGATCCCCATCGGGGTGGGCATCCTGATCGGCAATATTCCCTTCCGCATTGATGCCGGCCTGAGCCTGGGAATCTATGAGGAGGGAAGTTTGATGAATTATCTCTATTTCGGTGTTACCAAAGGGATATACCCACCCCTGATATTTCTGGGCATTGGAGCGATGACGGATTTCAGTTCTCTCATCTCCAATCCCAGGCTTATGCTGCTGGGTGCAGCGGCACAGGTGGGGATCTTCATTACCTTTTTGGGAGCCCTGACCCTGGGATTTGCCATTCCCGAAGCCGGAGCGATTGGCATCATTGGCGGAGCCGACGGCCCCACCGCCATCTTCCTGTCATCCAAACTGGCCAACGGGATCAACATCCTTCCTGACGGAACTACGGTAAAAAACCTGATCGGACCCATCGCCATCGCAGCCTACTCCTATATGGCCCTGGTTCCGGTGATCCAGCCTCCCATTATGAAATTGCTCGTGAGCAAAAAAGAGGCCGTCATCCGGATGAAACCACCCCGCTCTGTTTCCAAGCTGGAGAAAATACTCTTCCCCATCATCGGACTGCTGGCCACCGCATTCATCTCCCCCAGCTCCCTGCCCCTTCTCGGAATGCTCTTCTTCGGCAATATCCTGAAAGAAAGCGGCGTAACACGCCGGCTGGCCGAAACAGCGCGCAATTCGTTGATCGATATTGTGACTATTCTTTTAGGGCTGACCGTTGGAGCCAGTACCCAGGCCGACGTCTTCCTTACCTCAGAATCCATCCTGATCTTCGTTCTGGGTGCCATCTCTTTTATGGTGGCTACCGCAGGAGGAATCCTTTTCGCCAAATTTATGAACATCTTCCTTTCTAAAGAAAACAAGATCAATCCATTGGTTGGCGCAGCCGGGGTATCAGCCGTGCCCGACAGCGCCAGGGTGGTACAGCACGAAGGATTGAAAGCCGATCCTTCCAACCACCTGCTGATGCACGCAATGGCACCGAATGTGTCCGGAGTGATCGGCAGTGCAATCGCGGCAGGCATACTGCTGAGTTTTCTTGTCTGAGGGATTTTTATAAATTCGCTCCCTATACTATGCCCTCCGTATGGAGGCTAAGCAAAACTGCTTCCTATGCTTATAATCGGCATTGCCGGAGGATCCGGATCGGGAAAAACCACGGTGGTCAGGCAAATCATCCGCCGCCTGCCCAAGGATTCCGTTACAGTGATCCCCCAGGATGCCTATTATTATGACAATGGTCACCTGAGCGCAGAAGAAAGGGGCCGCATAAATTTTGACCATCCATCCAGCATAGAGTTTGACCTCCTTGCCCGGCATATCGATGCGCTCAAGCAAGGCGAAACCATCGGAATGCCCATCTATTCCTATATCACCTGCAGCCGTGCCCCGGAAACCATCGAGGTGCGTCCGGGAAAAGTACTCATCATTGAAGGCATCCTGATCTTCACCAATGAAGCCATTCGGAAACGCTGCAATATCAAAATATTCGTAGATGCCCAGGCCGATGACCGGGTGCTGCGTATCCTGCAACGGGATACCCGGCAGCGCGGACGCTCTTTCGATGAAGCAATGCAGCATTACGAAAAGTTCGTCAAGCCTATGCACGAGCAATTCATTGAACCTACCAAGCAGTATGCTGACATTATTGTGCCCCAGGGAGGGGAAAATGATGTGGCGATTGACATCCTGGCTTCCCGTATCATTATGAATATCCGAATGTAATTGCTGAGATGGCCGTCTATGCCCTCACAGAAGACCTGGCCTTTCCCGATCCGGCCCTGGCAGAACCCGATGGTCTGCTCGCCGTAGGCGGCGACCTTTCTCCGGAACGCCTGCTGCTCGCGTACGCCAATGGCATCTTCCCCTGGTATAACAACGAGAGCCCTATCCTTTGGTGGTCGCCGGATCCCCGGATGGTGCTTTATCCCGGGCAATTCAAACTCCACAAAAGCCTGCGGCAGAAAATACAGTCCAGGGCTTTGCGTATCACCGCAGATACCGCCTTCCCCCAGGTTATCGCAGCCTGTGCCTCCATCCCCAGGAAAGAAGATACAGGAACCTGGATCCTCCCTGAAATGCAGGATGCCTATATCCAACTTCATACATTGGGCTTTGCCCACTCTGTTGAGGTTTGGGAACAGGATAAGCTTTGTGGAGGCTTGTATGGCGTATCTCTGGGCCGTGCTTTCTTCGGCGAATCGATGTTCTTTCATTGTCCCGATGCCAGCAAAATCGCGCTCTACCAACTTTGTCAGTTTTGCCTGGCAACAGGGATACAGCTCATCGATGCCCAGATGCATACCCCTCATCTGGAACGATTGGGCGCCATATTGCTGCCGGGTCATCGGTTTCGTGCCGAACTGGCAAAAGCAATGGAAACCGAAAGCCTGCGGGGCGCCTGGACAAAGCATCCGCTTTTTACTCCTTCCCTGTAAACATCATCTCCCGGATAATCGTTACTTTTGCAGGCTTGAAAATCAAGGACATTATGATGAATACTGAAATACAGAAGATGGACTATAAAGTCAAAGACCTGGGCCTGGCCGAGTGGGGCCGCAAAGAAATTGCGATTGCTGAAAAAGAGATGCCAGGACTGATGAAGCTCAGGGAACGCTATGGCAAGGAAAAACCCCTGCAAGGCGCGCGCATCACTGGTTCACTCCATATGACCATCCAAACTGCCGTACTGATCGAAACCCTGGCGGAACTGGGTGCCGAAGTACGCTGGGCAAGCTGTAATATCTTTTCCACCCAGGACCACGCTGCCGCTGCCATCGCCGCCAAAGGCATCCCTGTCTTCGCCTGGAAGGGAGAAACCCTGGATGAATACTGGTGGTGTACACGCCAGGCACTGAGCTTCCCCGGAGGCAAAGGCCCGCATCTTATCGTGGATGATGGCGGAGATGCCACCCTGATGATCCATCAGGGATTTGCCATTGAAAAGAAGCCTGAACTGCTTAGGAACGAAACAGATAATCTGGAAGAAACCGCCCTGATGAAACAACTGCAGGAGGCCTTTGTGGAGGATCCGCAGAAATGGCACAGGACGGTTGAAGAATGGAAAGGGGTCTCGGAAGAAACGACCACCGGCGTGCACCGCCTCTATCAAATGATGGAAAAAGGTGAACTGCTCTGCCCGGCCATCAATGTCAACGACAGCGTGACTAAATCCAAGTTCGACAATCTCTATGGTTGCCGCGAATCCCTTGCCGATGGGATCAAAAGAGCTACCGATGTGATGATTGCCGGAAAAGTCGTGGTAGTTCTGGGTTATGGCGATGTGGGCAAAGGCTCTGCCAAAAGTATGCGTGCCTATGGCGCCCGTGTGCTGGTGACCGAAATTGACCCCATTTGCGCCCTCCAGGCCGCAATGGAAGGCTTTGAAGTGACCACGATTGAGGAAGCCCTGAAAGAAGGAAATATCTTCGTGACCGCCACCGGCAACAAAGACGTGATCACCGCCGAGCACCTGTCAAAAATGAAGGATGAGTCCATCGTATGTAATATCGGGCACTTCGACAATGAGATACAGGTCAGCAAAATGGAGAAATGGCCGGGCATCGAAAAAATCAATATTAAGCCACAGGTTGATAAATATACCTTCCCCGACGGGCACTGCATTTATCTGCTCGCTGAAGGGCGCCTTGTGAACCTGGGTTGTGCCACCGGACATCCCTCTTTCGTAATGAGTAACTCCTTCACCAATCAGACCTTGGCCCAGATGGAGTTATGGAAAAACAATTACGCGATTGATGTGTATCGACTTCCGAAGCATCTGGATGAGGAAGTGGCGCGTCTGCACCTCGACCAGCTTGGAGTAAAACTGACACGTCTCACAAAAGACCAAGCCGACTATCTGGGCATCCCCCAGGACGGGCCGTTCAAGCCTGAGCATTATCGCTATTAGAAAGCACACACCCTGATCTGCTTAAACGCAAAAGAGGATTATTCTGTTGACGCGCGGCTTTATCCGAACGCCAACAGGGTTTAAACTGTTGCTGTTGCTCTATACTCTTGCGTTGAAAACATAAGCCTGCGGACAACAGGGAAATCAAATTGGTCCAGTTTTGAGAAAAGCTATGGTCGTCTGAAGACGACTATTTTATCCGCCGTAGCTCCTTTAACACCGTAGCATTTGCAAAGGCATATTGCGAAGGCGGACTCGTCCGCAGGCGTCAGAAAATCCACCTTCGCTATGGCTGCGGTGAATGATATAAGACGCGCGCGAGCTGTGCGTAGCGTCCACGATTTCCTGCCGACAGGTATGGCTACGCACAGCATAAGATGCCTTTTGTTCCTTCTATCTATCCCCAGGATTCTGTCTTAAACTTTCGCATAATTAATTCGGATATACTTGTCCGATTAAATATTCTTAATATCTTTGACTAATAATTTCAGAGGATGTTCTCGAAAACCTGTGAGTATGCCATTAAGATAATGATCTATGTGGCCAGCCGCCGCCAGGAAGGGTTCCAGCGTTGCAGCCTGGAAGAGATCGCAACAGCAGTGAATTCTCCTCGTCCGTTTTCCGCCAAAATATTGCAGCAATTGGCGAAAGCCGGTTTGCTTGATTCTCAGCGTGGAAGAGGTGGAGGATTCTCCCTTCCCGGGAACAAAACCATCAGTATTTCCGATATCGTATATGCCACCGACGGGAACAGCCTGATGAATGCCTGCGTGCTGAATTTTTCACATTGTAATGAGTCGCACCCCTGCCCCCTTCACTTCCAGATGAAGGAAGTTAGAAATCAACTGGCCAGGGTCTTATCCAATACTACTGTGGAAGAAGCTGGAAATGCAGTACTTGAAAACAAAACTCACTTCATCTGATTTTTTTTGACCATTATAGGATATTCAGGTCTTATTATCTTATTTAGATGCAAAACAGGGCAAATACAACAGACTCAAAAGCGCCGGGAACCCTCAGCCAATGGCTTCCGTTCTGGTTCGGGACAGCCCTGGTCTTTTTTCTCCTGGCATCCCTTTTCGGGGTAATGATGCGCTATGTGTTTGTCTGGCCTCTACCCGGGTTACACTACAAATACATACTTCACGCTCATTCTCATCTGGCTTTGATGGGTTGGGGCTTTACTGTGCTCAGCGGACTTCTCATCGCCACCTTCATCCCGAAAACGCGTGCTGTGAGAGGATACAAATGGGTTTTGGGTGTTCATATCCTCTCCGGCACCGGGATGCTGATCTTCTTTCCATACCAGGGTTATGGTGCTTTTAGCATTGCCTTCAGCACCCTGCACCTGGGAGCAGCCTACCTCTTTGCCTATCTGTTTTTAAAAGATGTACGGGAACAGAAGCTAAGTACTTCCGGGATGCTGGCAGCCTGGGCGGTGCGCTGGATGCTGATCTCCAGCCTGGGATTATGGGCACTGGGGCCGCTCGGAATCTACCTGGGCAAAACGCATCCCATATATCTGTCGTCTATACAATTCTTCCTGCATTTTCAGATTCACGGATGGTTTGTCTATGCCATCCTTGCCTTGCTCCTGGCCCAATACCAAAAAATGGGAAGGCACTACCACCCTAGACCTTATACTTTTTTGTTCCTCCAATTTTCCCTGGTTTTTACCCTTGCCCTCAGCTTGCACTGGATCCATCCTCATCCCGGCTTTGTCTGGATAAACAGATTGGGGGTACTGATGCAGGCAGCGGCCTTCTGGTGGTATTTGGCTCCTCTTCTGGCAAAATGGGAAGGGAAACAGACGAATTCACAAGGGATCATCAGGATTTTGTGGATGACAGGCCTATTGAGCCTGACGGCAAAGGCCTTCTTTCAACTCTTGACCCAGCACCCTGTTGTGCTAGAATTATCTTTCACAATCCGCAACTTCTTCATAGGATTTGTCCATCTGATTATGTTGGGTGCCGTTTCTGCTTCGGCACTCTCACTCTTATTATCCGGCAACTACCTCCCCGCAAAGCGCACCGCCCTTTTTGGATACGGGATATTTCTCCTGGCCTTTTGGTCAAGCGAGTGCCTGCTTTTTGCTCAGGGGGCTTTGTTGTGGTTGGAAAGAGGCTTTCTGCCAGCTTACCACGAGACTTTATTTTTCGCCAGCCTGCTCTTTCCTCTCTCTCTGATCATCATATTGCTTCAGATGTGGGGAAGCCACTCCCACAGGAATATTCCATCTTCCAGTTCATCCTCTTCGATCCCAATCAACCAAACCAAGCAATACAACCATTAACCTAAACCAATCACTATGCGACATTTCAGCCATCACTTCCTGATGATTGCCACAGTCCTGCTTCTTGCCTGTGGAGGGAGGGAAACCAGCCAGCAAGAAACCAAAACCGCTCCGGCGGGGCAGACCGAAAAAGAAAAAGTAAGTGAAGCTCCCGGGATGATCAAGGCCTCGGATATCCAGCTTAACGATCCGCTGGAAAAACCAATGATTGATCAGGGGCGAATCATTTATGAGATGAAGTGCGCCGCTTGTCACAAGCTCACCGACCAGCAGGTAGTGGGGCCGGGGTTTGCCGGAATAACCAACCGGCGCAAGCCGGAGTGGATTATGAATATGATTACCAATGTTGATATGATGCTTGATTCAGATCCGGAAGCACAGAAGCTGCTGGAGGAATGCCTTACCCGTATGCCAAATCAGGGCGTCAGCGCAGAGGAGTCGCGGAATATCCTTGAATTCCTCCGGCAAAATGACCTCGATCAAACCCAGGAAAAAGACAAGGGCATCAATCCATAAACCAAAATGATGAAAACACACACAACTTTTATTATTGTAGCGGTATTTCTTAGTGGAATACTGCTGGCTACGATGAGTTGCACTCGGAAAGATGCGACCTATGTCGTGAAGGGCAACGCAGCCAATCAGGTATATGTTCCCCCGGGGGAATACGATGAATTCTATGCTTTTCTTTCCGGCGGCTTCAGTGGGCAGATCACGGCTTATGGCCTCCCCTCAGGAAGGCTGCTCAGGGAAATTCCCGTATTCTCGCTCTATCCCGAAAATGGATATGGATTCAGTGAAGAGTCCAAAGCGATGTTTATGACTTCCTATGGTATGGTTCCCTGGGATGATTCACATCACATTGAACTTTCACAGTCAAAAGGAGAGTTCGATGGCCGCTGGTTGTTCGTCAATGGCAACAACACGCCCCGTATCGCCCGTATCGACCTTAGTACTTTCGAAACCGTAGAAATACTGGAAATTCCGGATGTGGCCGGATTGCATTGCGCACCCTTCATTACGGAAAACTCTGAGTATCTGGTGTCCGGAACCCGCTTCAGCGTACCGGTACCACAGAAGGATGTCCCCATATCAACCTATAAGGAGAATTTTCGGGGCCTGATCAACTATGTAGCGGTGAACCCTGATAATGGAGAAATGAGCCTTCATTTCCAGATCGAAATGCCGGGTTTCAATTATGACCTGGCACGCAATGGAAAAGGCAAATCCCACGGATGGAGTTTCCTGACCACCTATAATGTGGAACAGGCCTATACCCTCCTGGAGGTGAATGCTTCCCAAAGGGACAAGGATCTGCTGGCCATTGTGAACTGGAAGAAAGCGGAAGAATACCTGGCCCAGGGCAAGGCTGAGGCAAGGAAAACTTCCTATTATCACAATCTGATGGATGAGCATAGCGGCATCGTAACTGCCCATAAAAAGACCAATACGCAAATCCTGCATCCAAAGGACTGTCCGGATATGGTTTACTTTATCCCGGTTCCAAAATCGCCTCACGGCTGCGATGTAGATCCCACGGGTGAATTCATTGTGGGGAATGGCAAGCTTTCCGCAGATATGTCCATTTATTCCTTCGATAAATTGATGGAAGCCATTCAGAAAAAAGACTTTGATGGCGAGATCGAGGGTATTCCGGTGATCAACTACGAATCCGGACTGCACGGCATCCTGGCCAAACCCGGACTGGGTCCCCTGCATACCGAATTCGACGGGAAAGGAAATGCCTACACCACCTTCTTCATTTCTTCCGAAGTCGTAAAATGGGATATTGCCAGCTTGCAGATCCTCGATCGCCAGTCCACCTTCTATTCCCCCGGCCACCTGATGATTCCGGGGGGGGAAACCCGTAAACCCTACGGGAAGTACCTTCTTGCGATGAACAAGATCACCAAAGACCGCTTCCTGCCCACAGGACCGGAACTGGCCCACAGTGCGCAACTGTTCGACATCAGCGGGGATAAGATGAAATTGCTGCTCGACTTCCCTACCAAGGGAGAACCACACTACGCTCAGGCCATTCCGGCCAGCCTAGTGCAGCCCAATTCCAAAAAATTCTATCGCATTGAGGATAACAGCCATCCATACGCAGCCAAAGGGGAAAAGCACGCTAAAGTGATCCGGGAAGGCAAGAGGGTAAGGGTCTATATGACCGCCATCCGCAGTCACCTGGCTCCGGATAATATTGAAGGCATCAAAATGGGCGATACGGTCTATTTCCACCTTACCAACCTGGAACAGGATTGGGATGTACCCCACGGTTTTGCCGTTCAGGGAGCCCGCAACGCCGAACTCCTGATTATGCCCGGCCAAACCCGTACCCTCCGCTGGGAACCGGTAAAGCCAGGTGTCTTTGCCTTTTATTGTACCGACTTCTGCAGTGCCCTGCACCAGGAAATGTCCGGATACGTGCGCGTCTCTCCTGCCAATTCAGAGGTAAAGCTGATGTGGGGACTGAACAATGAAAACCAGGATGAAGAAAGTTTACGGGAGTTGCTGAAAAAGGCGGAGTCCGGAAAAAGTTAATGACAGCCACAATGTTTCACAAACAGAAAGCAAGATGGCTGATGGGAATAGGAATCCTCCTGCTGGCAGGGGTTTTCCTTTTCCCTCTTTGGTCCATTACCCTCGAAGCACCCCAATTTCCAGGTGGGTTGCAGCTCAACATCTGGATCAATCGTTTTTCGGGATCTGAAGGAGGTGGAGATATCATTAAGAATATTAATATCCTGAACCACTACATCGGTATGCAAGCCATCGAGCCCGATGCCATCCCGGAGCTGCGCTATTTTCCCCTGATCATTTATGCAATAATGGGTTTCGGAGGGATATCCATCCTGCTGAACAAGTCCTGGACATACGCCGCCTGGGCTGTCACCCTGATCATTCTGGGAATCCTGGGAATTTACGACTTCTATCTCTGGATGTACGATTATGGCCATAATCTGGATCCCAGCGCCCCGATCAAAATTGAAGGGATGACCTATATGCCTCCCCTTTTCGGGGAAAAAGATTTGCTTAATTTTTATGTCACCTCCTATCCCGGACTCGGCAGTCTCTTTCTCGGGTTGCCCATTGGAATGGCATTGCTGGCATTCTATAACCGAACCAAATCCACAAAACTATGAAGCTCAATTTGATCAGCCTGCTGGCAGCGGCTATGCTGTTGGGTTCTGCCTGCCAACCAAAGCCTGAACCCATTCACTTCGGAGAAGACCAGTGCCATTATTGTAAGATGAGCATTTCAGATGTCAAATTCGGCTCGGAGATGATTACAAAAAAAGGCAGGATTTATAAATACGATGCAGCAGAGTGTATGGTCCGGCATCTAACAGAGGAAGCTCCAGAATGGCGCGCCTTATATGCCATCGCTTATGATAAACCTGAAAGACTCATCCCGGTGGACTCCCTTCACTGGCTGATCTCTCCTGATTTTCGCAGTCCTATGGGGGCCAATCTGGTGGCATTCAGCTCACGCGATCAGCTGGACCCACAGTATTATTCACAGTTGATTCAATGGATCGAAGTGGTACAAAGGATAGGTGAATGAAGCAATCCTTGATAGGCATTTATCTGATCCTCTTTCTATTGACAACCCAAGGGGGCTTCGCTAAGGTATGGCGGGCCGGAGGAGAAGGAAAAGCACTTTCCATTCAACAGGCCCTGAATCTTGCCCGGGATGGAGACAGCATCCTTGTTGGCCCCGGCGTGCACAATGAAGGCCGTATTCATATTCGGAAATCCATAGCCCTTTTGGGAGAGGTAGGCAGTGTGCTTGATGCCCGCGGAACAGCAGAGGATTTGATCCTGATAACGGCAGATAGTGTTGTGGTTCAGGGACTCGAGTTGAGTAATGTGGGAGCCAGTTTTCTTCAGGAAGCCGCCGCGATCCGGGTAAGTCAGGCAAAAGATGTACGTATTCTTGATAACTTAATCCGGGATTGTTTCTTTGGTATTTATCTGGAATACACCAGCCATTCAAGCCTGTTAGGCAACCGAATTCCTGGCAATGCAACGAAAGAAGCCACTGCCGGGAATGGCATCCACGCCTGGAAGTGCAGCCATCTGCTGATTGAAGGAAACCATATTCGCAAGCACAGGGATGGGATTTACTTTGAGTTTGTGGATGACAGCCATATCCGCGACAATCACAGTCATCATAATCTTCGCTACGGCTTGCACTTTATGTTTTCAAACCGGGACGAATACCGCAACAATGTCTTTGAACACAACGGAACCGGGGTGGCGGTGATGTTTTCACGGCATATCACAATGAGTCGGAATATTTTCCGGCATAACTGGGGTGGCGCATCCTATGGATTACTACTGAAAGAGATCAGTGATGGCAGCATTGAATACAATCATTTTCAGGATAATACCATCGCCATCCTTGCCGAAGGAGCCAATCGCCTCAAAATGCGCAAAAATCAATTTCTTGCCAATGGAACCGCCATCGATATCAAAGGAAATTGTTTGGATAACCAACTGGAGGAGAACAACTTCCTATCGAACACCTTTGAGGTGGTTACCAATTCTCGTTTCAGCAACAATACTTTTAATCGCAACTACTGGAGTGGATACCGGGGCTATGATTTGGACCGAGATGGTACAGGAGATGTCCCCTACAGGCCGGTGAGTCTTTTTGGAAAAATCGCCCACGAAATCCCCTCCGCCCATTTGCTGCTGCACAGCGTTTTTGTAGATATACTAATGGCAGGGGAAAAGCTTTTCCCTGCCATTACACCCGAACTCCTTATCGACTTAAATCCCCGTATGCACCCTTATGCCAATGATCCGGATTGAAAAAATACATAAAAGCTACGGTCGGCAGGAAGTGCTCAGGAACATACATTTGCACTTCACTGCTGGGCAGAGCATTGCACTGATCGGACCGAATGGCTCTGGGAAAACAAGTCTTATCAAGATCATTCTTGGAATGGTGCTGCCCACAAAAGGAAAGGTATGGGTGGATGGGGAAGACATCACGGCGGGGCCTTCATACCGCCGAATGATTGGGTATATGCCACAGATCAGCCGTTTCCCTGAGCAGATGAGGGTGGCACAATTATTTACAATGATCCGTCAGATGCGCCCGGATGTGAAGACCGAAAACTATGACACCGACCTGTATCGTGATTTTGATATTGAAAGAATGGCAGGCAAGCCCCTGGGCAACCTTTCCGGTGGAATGCGGCAGCAGGTGAGCGCCGCACTGGCATTCTGGTTCAACCCGGCCATCATCATCCTGGATGAACCTACGGCAGCCCTGGATCCTGTCTCTAATGAAATCCTGAAAAGCAAGGTGAATGAAGCCAGGGAATCAGGGAAATTAATCCTGACCACTTCTCATATTTTGAATGACCTGGAGGAGATCAGCCAGCACATTGTGTATCTGATGGAGGGGGAGGTCATCTTCGATGCCTCACTGGACACATTGAAAGCCCGGACATCAGAGACCAAGCTTGGCCGTATGGTTGTAGCGATGCTAAAACAACACCAATATAATGGGTAGAATCAGTCTTCATATCCTGCGCGACCTGATCAGAAGCAAGGCCATCCTGGCATACTTCCTGGTTTTATCCTTGCTGGGCTGGGGTGTATTTCTGATTGAGAGCCATCCCCAAAAGGCCTTGCTGACCCTGATGCAGGTCAGTTTGCTCCTGCTTCCAATGATGACGATGATCTTCGCCGCTATCTATTATTACAATGCACTGGAATTCATCCTTTTGCTTCTGGCCCAGCCCATCCGTCGCGCTACGCTCTTGTGGGGCTTTTATGCCGGTCTTGCGAGTGCTTTCACCCTGGCATTTCTGGCAGGAATCGGCTTGCCGTTGATGCTGTTTTTTCCGGTTACCGGAAGCTTTTTGCTGCTGTGTGGAGGCATCCTGCTCAGCCTGATCTTTACAGCACTCGCTTTGCTTATTGCCACGCATATTCAGGACAAGGCCCGTGGACTGGGTGCCGCACTGCTGGCCTGGGCATTTTTCGCTTTTATCTTTGACGGCCTTTTGCTGCTGCTGATGTATCAATTCTCTGACTACCCGATTGAACGGCCAGTTCTCTTCCTTACCCTGCTCAATCCTGTGGATACCACCCGAATTCTCATCATTATGCAAACCGAAGCCTCTGCTCTGATGGGCTTATCGGGTGTATTATTCCAGCGTTTTTTCGGTACGGCTTATGCCTGGCTGGCAGCCTTTGGAAGCCTGTCGATCTGGGTTGTGCTTCCCCTTCTTTTCACCCTGAGGAAATTCAGGCGAAAAGACTTGTAAACCAGTTGGCGCGCGTCTTCAGCAGGTAACCGAACAGCGCCACTGTATGAGCAGGTCCGTAGCGTGGACGCTACGGACAGCTGGGAAATTCAGGCGAAAAGACTTGTAAATTAGTTGGCGCGCGGCTTCAGCCGGAAACCGAACAGCGCCACTGTATGAGCAGGTCCGTAGCGTGGACGCTACGGACAGCTGGGATTTACCAGTTGGCGCTCCTCTTCTTCGGGCGCGCGCGAGCAGATTCAAAAACCATTCCAGCCAACTTTGCAGCCTCTTTTGTGCGTAGCGTGGACGATTTCCTGCCGACAGGTATGGCTACGCACAGCATCAGCCGCGCGAGCAAGGTTATATACGGGCACAAAAAAACCACCCCGGATGAGGTGGTTTCTACTTGAAAAAGAAAATGTTACTTCTTCAATACTGCTTTCAGAACGGTCTCTTTGTCCAGTTTTTTGGTGCAGAAGAACCAGTCCTGGCATTCTACGCCTTCTTCTTTGCCTTCCATCCTGTCCTGGGCGGTATTGCAATTGCCGGCCGGAGATACGATCAGGTCGTCACCCGGACGCCAGTCGGCAGGCGTAGCTACCCCGAATTCATCGGCGGTCTGGAGGGCGATCAGTACACGGTAGAGTTCATCGAAATTCCGTCCGAGGCTCAGGGGATAATAAATAATGGTGCGGATGGTCCCCTTCGGATCAATGTAGAATACGGCACGGACGGCCTTGGTGTTGGCTTCGCCGGGCTGGATCATCCCATATTTGTTGGCTACTTCCATCGTGATATCCTCGATCAGCGGGAACTTCACCTCCACATTTTTCATCCCCTTGTATTCGATCTTCTCCTTGATGGTGCGCAACCAGGCAATGTGGCTGTAAAGTCCGTCCACCGATAAGCCCACCAGCTTGCAGTTGGCCTCTTCAAACTTATCCTCCATTGAGGCAAAGGTCATAAACTCAGAGGTGCACACGGGTGTAAAGTCGGCCGGATGGCTGAATAGAATGACCCAATTTCCTTTGTAATCTTCAGGGAAATTAATGTCTCCCTGGGTAGTGACGGCCTTGAAAGCCGGAGCCGGATCACCGATGCGGGGCATCGGAACAGGCTGCATAATGTTCTCTTCCATTTTGTATTGAATTAAGTGGTTAATAAGGATTTAGACTACTCGGCAGTACCGCTGGCAATGTTCTTGCTTCGCTCAATGGATTGCAGTGCCAGATAGTTATCGCCAAATTTCTTCAGGTTGTTCATCTCATCATCGTACTGGTCAAAATGACGCTCTTCGTCGTCTACCAGCGATTCAAAGAGTTTCTTGGAGGCACTGTCTGCATTCTGCGCACATTCGTTCGCCCAGAGGTTATAATCATTGGCGCTGCTCTCCTCCATCGCTGTGGCAAGCTCCAGCATTTCCTTCACATTATGAATCAGTTTTACATCCTCCGAAACTTTCATCTCTACTTCCCCACCCAGGAAGAGGATGCGTTCAGCCAAACGCTCAACGTGAATCATCTCTTCTATGGCCGTCTTCTTGAAAAGGCCGGCCAACAGATCGTAGCCCTGATCGTCGCAGTGGAAATGAAAGTACATATACTGATGTACTGCGGTCAATTCATCTGCAACAGCCTTGTTCAACAATGCAATGCTCTTTTCTTTCATCATAATGGGTTTTGTGGTGAATGATTAATTGATTTCTGAAAGGCTCCGCGTATCTCTACACGGATATCCTGAATCCGGAAACCCGGAATCTTTTTCTGGTCAAAATACTTCTCCAGCATATCATTCAGATCTTCGTCAAAATAGTCTTCAATATGATCATCATCGATGGAATACAAATGATGATGCTTTTGCGTAATGGCATCGTAGCGCATCTTCTCCTGGCTGGTATTCACCTTGCTTATGATACCCTTCTGGGCAAAGGTCTCCAGTATTTTATACACCGTTCCGATGGCGATGTTGGGATGGCTTTTTTGAATATGTGCAATCACCCTTTCTGTGGAAGGATGGTTTTGCAACTTGTTTACTGCTTCCAATACTGCAATCCGCTGGGGCGTGATTTTCAGATTATTGGCAGCTAACTTCTCCTTCAGCTGTTCATATTTCATATTGCTTTCTCTGATAAGAATAATTCTTATAAAGGAATACAAAGGTATGGTCTTTTTTTATGAAGACCAAGAAGATCAGGAAAGCTTTAAGAGAATTTAACGGGGAAGGACCCAACGGACTTCTTTGAAGCGTTGCGCCTGTCCATCGGGCAGGAAGAATTGAGCCAGAAAGATGTATCGACCCGGTGGCAAGCGATTGCCGTATTCGTCATCCCCGGTCCAGATCAGGCTTTCCGTACCTGCCATTGCTTTGGCATAGGCCAGGGTTCGGACCAGCATTCCGGATTCGGAATAAACCCGGATATTCATCAGGCTTCCGGGAACCGATGGATGGCATTTTATTGTAAAAAAATCGTCTTGTCCATCCCCATTGGGAGAGATGGCTTCCGGAACCAGCTGAAATGCAGCCTCTGACAATGATCCCGGCATCGTCTGTCTGTTCTTTCTCCCCGGACTGGCACTGCCATTATTCCAGGGTGCCGACGTCCAGTTGCGCTCAAGGTGAGTTGGCTTGTCAGGCGAAATGCGCTCCAGGGAGACCCCTTCCGGATTTCCGACATAAGGAGAGTGCATTTTTTCTGTGTAGGACCACTGATCTATCACCTCTCCTGAATACAGGGCCAGAGCCAGGCTGCCTTCCTTATCGGGAAAAGAGGGGAAGTCGCTTTTGATCTCAGAAAAGACGGAAAGGCGGCCGTGTGGATAGAACGCCATTACGCCCTCAATATCAGGGGTCAACACACGGTAAGCCCCCGGGAGCAATAAAAGGCTGTCGGAAGTAATCCGGCATACTTTGGTGATTTCACCGCTTGCCGGATCCCGCCCGCAAAGCCGCAGCCATTGGAGATCGAAGACTTTGTCAGTACGGTTATATATCTCTACAAAATCTTCCCCCCCCGGCCAGGGGTTAAAAAGCAATTCGTTGATTATGATATCATTGCTTTGTGGCAATACCGGATACCCAAAGGAATGCCAAAGGCTGTCTGGGGGATTGCCGCTCAGATCACGGAGGTGTTCACTCAGCCTGAGCTGGTGAACAATCAAACTGTCAGGAGCGGGATTGAGATCCAGGATGACACTTTGATGCAGGGCGGCGGCGGGCCGGGCGACCACCACAGTATGCTTCTCGGGAAGGATGGTATAGTTTTCTGTCTTAGTCAGAGAAGCCGGATCCATTGGTTCCGAGAAGCAGATCTTCAGATTGCCGGAACCCAGGGGATAGAGACGCAGCACGGCGGGCGCATTCAGATCGGGAAGAATGGCTGCCCGGCTATTGGTTTCTCCCGGGGTGCCTCCCCGTGGATCCAGGCTGCCGGCCCAATTCCCTTGCCAGTCCCAGGGACGATCCGCATCGATCTGCTCGAGCGACCATCCCCCCTGTTCCCTGAATTTGTCCTGAAACCACGACTTGCTATAGTCTAATCCTGCCATTACCTGGCCTTCCTCATCTTTCAGCAAAAGGCTGGCGCTCTCATTGGGCAGGTTCATCCCGTAGAGTGGATAAATATTGGAATAGGATTCCCAGCCCGAAGCACTGGCGACAATAACGGCTTTCCCTTGGGCTTCCAGAAGGATGGTGGGTAAGTACTTCATACTCTGGTTGATGTGCAAAGTCCATCCTTCCAACACATAGGCCCGATCGCAGCGGTTGATGAGTTCAACATATTCTGTTGGAGGCAGCCCGTAAGGTGCCGGATCTTCGTCCATCATAATCTCATTGAAAACCACATCCCAGGTTTCCGGAAAACGGATGTGCAGGCTGTCCCCCAGTCCCGTTGCGCAATTGCTGTCCGGATCGCACCATAAAGCAATCTCCAGGCGATAGGCTCCATTGGGCAGGACATTATTATATCGCAGTCGAATACGGCTGAGATCCATTGCATCTTGCACCACGCTATCCGCCTGTATGCCTGCAGGATGCAACACATATCGAGCAGGGTCCAACGCACCGGCATCCAGGGGCTCCGAAGCCTGCAACAGGATTTCCCGGCGATTAAGCAAACTCAATCCCTCCAGAGCAGGAGGCAGTGTATCCACATACACCTCCCTGATCTGAATATCATCCAGATAAAATGCAGAGGTGTTGCTGGCAGTATATTGGGCTGCAAAGGAAAACCAGCGGCTTGTGCTCACTGTGCTGTCTGTGGCCCCCGCCAACCATAGATAGTCTGTACTTCCCATATTTTTGGCAAATAGATCCCAGGCACCCTTTCTGCTCCTCATAACCTTGACTTCGAGATCGAATGCACTGGCGATTTGTCCATCGGGCCCCCTGCATAGGGTGTGATGCTGTCCGGCACTGTCACGACAAAGGACAAGGGCATCGGCGCTTCCACTTTCGCCCAACTGCAGATAGTAGCCGTGGAAAGGACCTGCCGGACCCAATGAGTCGGCCATCAGATAGACCCGGGCGAAATTGTTGGAAGAAGGAGAGAAGCCGAGGCGGATCCGGAACAACCACTCCGTGCTGTCGCAAAGACTGTTAGCAGTGTAGATCGTCGAACTGCCGGCGGCAGCCGCATTCAACTGCAACATCCCTTCTGCGTTGACCCGGAAATCGGCGGTATCCCCAAACCAGGGCGGATCCGCCCCCAACTCCCCATCGGTGAAGTACTCGACAAGCTGTCCCTGCAGAGAAGAAGCCTGTAGGAAATAGAAGAAGAGAAGTGCAGGAACGAAGCGTCGCATAATCACTACCTTTGATTTGCCTAAATAGACGTTTTACCCCCCTCAAAGCGGAGAAAAAAATGAAAATATTAATTTTCGGGGCTACCGGACTGGTTGGAAGGACTATGATGAAGGTGCTGGAGGAGCGCCTGGGATCCCTGGCATTCAACAATATAGAATTGTTGTTGGCGGCCTCGACGCGTTCAAAAGGCAAAACCCTGACCTTCGCCGGGCAATCCCTTCGCGTAGTGTCTCCGGAAGAAGCCCTGAATGCGGGGGCCGATATTGCTCTTTTCTCTGCGGGGGCAGAAGCCTCGCTTTCCTGGGCACCCCGCTTTGCCGAAAAAGGGGTTTATGTGATTGATAATTCATCAGCCTGGAGAAAAGACCCGGCAGTGCCCCTGGTGGTGCCGGAGATCAATGCCCATAGCATCCGGAAGGATCATTACCTTATCGCCAATCCGAACTGTTCCACCATCCAGATGGTGGCAGCCCTGGCGCCCCTGCATCGTGCCTATCAATGTGATCGCATCGTCGTTTCCACTTACCAAAGTGTAAGCGGATCGGGAATGCCGGGAATGGTGCAGCTATACAATGAACGACAGGGGAAAAGCGGTCCAAGGGCCTACCCCCATCCCATTGATCGCAATCTTATCCCACAGGGAGGGCATTTTCTGCCGGATGGCAGCACCACAGAAGAAGAGAAGCTGGTACTTGAAACCCGAAAAATCCTGGGAGATGCAAGCATCCGCATTGCCGCCACCGTAGTGCGTGTGCCGGTGGAATTCGGGCATTCGGAAGCTATCAATGTCAGTTTCAAAAAGCCCTTTACCCTGGAAGCGGTGAGGCATTTGCTCACTTCCACCCCCGGCCTGGAAATGCAGGATGAGCCGACTTCCCATATTTATCCGATGCCCTTGATGGCCACCGGGCAGGATGCGGTCTTTATCGGACGCCTGCGCGTGGATCCTTCCGAAAAAAATACGCTCCAGCTCTGGGTGGTGGCCGACAACCTGCGCAAAGGCGCGGCCACCAATGCTATCCAGATTGCGGAATGGCTGATTACCGAAGCTTATGTCTAGGATAGGGGCATATCCCCGGCAATGCTACCTGGACCCTGAAAATCCCGTGAAAGAAAATATAGGTGCAATACGACATTCCTTATTAAAGAAATACCACTATCTTCTTAACTACATTGCCTTTAATTAAGATATTTTGTCGTTTTCTTAATTATGAGCATTTTTATTTAAGCATTCGATTCGATGGATCGCAGAATAAATCACCTTGGATGCAGGGTCTCAGATGCCATAACCAAGAGTATGTTTTCGGTTAGATTACAGATATCCTGAAATTACTTAGCCCGATGATGCAGATCACTTCCCCACAGAATCCCCGGATCAAGGCCTTGCTGCCTTTGATGTATAAATCTTCGGAGCGCAGAAAAACCGGATTGTTTTGTGTGGAAGGAGTCCGTGAAGTGGAACGCGCACTGCGTATGGGATATCAGGCCGAAAGCATCTTCTTCTGCCCGCATATCTTTCCGGAAGCGCAGCTGAAAAACCTGAAGTTTGACCCGGCCGAAACAGATGCTTTCGCGCTAAGCGAGCAGGCGTACGCCAAAGTAGCGTATCGCGACAACACCCAGGGCATCATTGCAGTAATGAAACAGAAAGCCCACCTCCTGGCCGATCTCGCATTGAATTCAAATGCCTTGATTCTTGTGTTGGAAGCCATTGAAAAGCCTGGCAATCTGGGCGCCGTCCTGCGCACGGCCGATGCTGCCGGGCTAGATGCCGTGATCGTGTGCGATGAACAAACCGACCTTTACCACCCCAATGTGATTCGCTCCAGTACGGGGACCATCTTCTCGGTTCCCCTGGCACGATCAGAGAGTCAGGAAGTCATCGCTTTTCTGAAAGCGCGTCAGATCCAAATCCTTACCACTTCATTGCAAGCATCTTATCCCTACACCTCAGCCGACCTTTGCCGCGCCACCGCCCTGGTGCTGGGTACCGAGGCACAGGGAATCAGTCAGCAATGGCTTACTGCGGCCGATGTTTCCATAATCATCCCTATGCGGGGTATTGCCGATTCCCTCAATGTGTCGGTAAGCGCAGCCGTACTCGCTTTCGAAGCCCTCCGACAGCGATCATTATGATTTAAACAGTTTTTCCGTCTGCCCGGTAGCGGCGCCAGAATGGAAAATGAGTGAAACTCGTCCAAAGGATCAGTTTTTGCATCCAATGGAAACGCAAAGACCAGTTCAACAGGTGGTAAGCAATCCAGGCTAAGAGGAGGCCCAGGGCGATATTCAACCAATAAGTCAGCGAAGAGGCAAAGGACGACGATAATACCCATTGCCTGAGGGGATCATTGAAAACATAGGTAAAAACTGTGGCGGGCAGTATGGAAAAAATGATCCACCACAAAAGAATGGAGAAACCGTGAGCGGTCTCGATGGCGCGTTCCGGGCAGTGATTCATACACTGCATACAGCTTTCACAACGGAACTTCCAGTAGGGCCTTCCATTCACATAAGCTATCGCCTGCACCGGACAATCGTGGATGCATTTACTACACTGTGTACATTTATGGCTGGCGATGAATGTTTTGGCAAGAAAGAAGCGTCCAAATGCATAATACAGGAAGGTGATGGGAATCAGGGGTAGATCGATGGGGAGCCAGCGCAGTCCTGCCCATTCCGTTTTGCCTTGCAGGAAACGCCGTGTGAAACGGATGAGGGTTTGGTGGCAACGTTGATGGATGGATGCCACTACAACGGAACGCAGTCCCGGGTGGAGGGATATCCAGTTGGAGGGCATATCCAGGGGCCGGAAGCCCCGCACTTTGTATCCTTTCCACCAGAGGATCAGAAAGGGGATCCAAAGAGCCATTCCACCTATGCCGGGCAGGTGCTGCTTCGACAGTTTCATTCCTGCGCGGGTATTGAGCAGGAAAACCCGGTTTTTACCTTGTGGGAATTTCGCTAAATACTTCAGGACCAGAGGCGGGGCATTAAAGCCGTGTGTTGGAAAGGAGAAGCCGAGGAGGAGGCCTGGTGGCAGGGGATCAGGCATTTTCCTTTCAGCTGTATTGAGATTATGCAGATGGCAATCCCAGCCCTGATTACGGCTTTCCTCTGCAATCCAGTCGGCTGCTTTACGGGCGTTTCCCGTTCCGGAGAAATGAAAAATGTGGATTTGATCTTTCATATACCCTTGGTCTATTGTAACATCCTGGCATTCTTCAATAATCTCAGTGTTTATCTTATCCTCAGTCAGCAACTACACTCAAAAATATTTCCCGCAGATTTCGGTAGATACTAAGCGCGTTCCAAGCTTACCAGGCATTCTACGTGCCGGGTCTGTGGGAAGAAATCATAAGGCTGTATCTCTTTCACCCTATATCCTCCTGCCACCAGCAAGTCCAGATCGCGGCGCAAACTGCCGGCACTGCAGCTAAGGTAGACGATTCTTTCCGGCAGTGCCTCCCCGACTATCCACGATAATACTTGCTCTTCCAGGCCGGTCCGGGGCGGGTTTACATATAGCAAAAGGTGCTTCTTCTCCCTTTTCTGGAGGGAAACCCATTCATTGAGCTGGGGAATGCGCTCGCGGCAAAGCCCCCGAAGCACCTCCGCCTCTGGTACATTCTGTGCTGCAAACCCGACTGCCTCCCCACTCCATTCCACGCCCATCACCCTGGCGCCCTTTTCCGCCCACCTTTGCATCGAAGCCCCATTGCCACAATACAGATCGACGACTGCACTGAAAGCAGTGGGCAAAAGGAAAGCGCTGGCTCTGTCGAGGGAGCGGACATACAAATCCGGGAGCAACTGCTGAAAGGAGGTGGGGCCGTAAAGCAATCCCTTCTCATCCTCAGTAGCTGCATTTCCAAAAAGCAAATGCCATCCTCCCTTTCCGAAGATTCTTTTCCCGGCAGCCGGATGAAGGTGCAACCAGCAGGCTTCCATCCCCTTTTGCTGCAATACTGCGGCCAGTTCTTCGTGCATCCAATCGGTAGGTGGAAGTGCATTTGATTTAATGACCAGGCTGTACTGCGCACCGGACACCACAATGTTCACCATAGGAAACGCCTGAAAGGAAGGGAGTTCCCTTGTCAGTGCCCTCACATTTTCATTCAGGGAGGGATGGTGAACCGGGCAATCAGGGATAGGGATGAGCGCCTCACGGTGAAGCAGGCCGTACAGCCAATGGCCCTCCCAGCGTGCGTGCAATACTGCCTGGCGACGGTAAGCCCAGCGTCGGGCATCCGGCAGGCTCTCCACCATTTTCAAGACTGAATGCCAAGGTTCCAGTACCCTTGCAAGAAAGGCCGTCTTTTGTGCCAGGCTGTCCTCCATCCTCCACTGTCGGTGCGGACAGCCCGGACAATCCGGAACGCAGCCGGGAAGCAGGGGAAACAGATCAGGAGAAGGACCCATCTTTTCAGAAATGTATAATTCGGATTAAAGGTATGATAAGCAGATCAGAAACCATTCAGCTCCATTGTCACTGTAGGGATTAATAAGAGGAATCCCAGAATCATCAAAACGATAATGAATGGTGTCACCCATTTAACCCATTTATTATATGGGATACGCGCTACGCCCAACACCCCGATGAGTACGCCTGAAGTAGGGGTGATCATATTGGTAAAGCCATCTCCAAACTGGAAAGCCACCACAGTAGCCTGGCGTGAAAGCCCTATCAAATCGGAGAAAGGAGCCATAATCGGCATTGTAAGGGCAGCCTTGGCTGAGCCCGATGGAATAACCACATTGATCACCGTCTGGATGACATACATCAGGCTGACTGCTGCAAACTTTCCTGCTCCATCCATTGAACGTGCCAGCACAAACAGAATGGTGTCTATGACCTTTCCGTCCTCCAGGATTACGATGATACCCCCGGCCAGGCCTACCACCAAAGCTGCCGACAGAATATCTCCGGCTCCTTCCGTAAAGAGTTTGGTAATGCGGTTTGGACTATAATCCATTGCAATACCGGAAAAAATTCCCATTGCGAAAAAGAGGGTGGCGATTTCCATCATAAACCAGCCATAGCCCATTACGCCTACGATCAGAAACAATATGGTAATGATGAGCAGAACCAGGATGTAGAAGTGTACGGATTTACGGAGGGAAAAGTAGCCCATCAGGGCGAACAGGCCTGTCAGCAAAGGCAACATCGGCAGGTTTGCGCTGATATCATTCCCGATTCTCATTTCCGTAAATGGATAAAACACACTGAATGCCACGAGGATGCCGCATAAAACCATCCAGGAAATCCAGGCAGCGCGGGGGCTGTGATAATGCGTAGTCCGGATTTCCTCCCTGGCCCGGTTTCGCCAATAGGCATCTTCCTCATAGACCGGAGAACAACGGGGGTTTTTCTTCACCCTGGCGGCGTATCGCAAGACCCAGGCGATACCGACAATATTAATGACAAACCAGCAGAACACGCGGTATTCCAGTCCGGAAAACAGTGGAAGTCCGGAAAGGCCCTGGGCGATGCCCACCGTGAAAGGGTTCAGCACTGCCCCGGCAAAACCCAGGGCGGCAGCGACGAACACCATCGAAACACCGATTATGGAATCGTAACCCATTGAAATGGACAAGGGTACCAGGATGATCACGAAGGCAATGGTCTCCTCACTCATTCCGAAAACCGCCCCGAAGACCGAGAACATCAGCATCACCAGGGTAATGATGATATTTTCCACGCCCAGCCGGCGGATGAAGCGGTGGCGCTCCAGCTTACGGCTGTATTTAAGGAAAGAGAGAATGCCTACATCTATCGCTTTGCTGTGGTTCATTATCCAGAAGGCCCCTCCGATCATCAGGATGAGGATGATGATCTCCGACTGACGATTGAAGCCTTCATAGAGGGCGGCGAATACCTGCCAGGTCTGGGGATGGTTTTCGGTATTCTGAAAAACCATCTCTGTCTTTTCCTGCCCGTTTTCCAGCTTTGTTACCGCTACATATTCACCTCCGGGGATAAACCAGGTAAAGGCCGCTGCCAGAATAATGATGAAGAAGATGATGACGTAGGTATGGGGTATCCTTTTAGACAACATCCTTATTCCCTTGTTGTGTCATTCGCTTCGGGCATCCATTCAAAAAGCGCATAATGTGATCCGTCCATACCCAGATGCTCATAGACCCTGATGGCATTTTGGTTGCTTTTATCCACATAAAGGCGGAGGCCCCGCAGCCCGGGCTTATGCATCACTTCCTCCTTCAGATGACGGTACATATTGGCATACAAGTTCTTATTTCGGAAGTGGGGTTCCACCCAAACCGATTGTATCCACCAAACCCAGGCATTCCGCCAGTCGCTCCACTCAGGGGTGATCAGCAGAGATGCCACAGGCCGGTCCCCGAAAGTGGTTACATAATACCTCCCTCTGGAGGGATTTGCGAAAACAGCTTCGATTCCCTTTTGAAGGATGACAGGATCCAGGGACAGGTTTTCGGTTTCCAAAGCCATAGCCAGCTGAAAAGAAACAAGGAATGGGATATCAGCAGGAATCGCTTCCCGAATAGGATAATCGTGTAACACCGCTTAAAATTTAAAGCCGTGAAGATAGGAAAAGGGTGGAATTACTTCCTGGCTTCCTCCACAATTTCATAGCCCTCAATGATGTCGCCTACTTTAATGTCATTGAAATTATGCACATTCAGTCCGCACTCATAGCCGGCTGAAACTTCCTTGACATCATCCTTGTAGCGTTTGAGGGAGCCCAGCTCTCCGGTATAAACCACGATGCCATCGCGGATGACCCGGATTTTGGTATTGCGGTTGACCTTTCCATCGAGGACATAGCAACCGGCGATGGTGCCCACTTTAGTGATTTTGAAAGTTTCCCGTACTTCGATATTGCAGGTGATTTTCTCCACCATTTTCGGGGTCAGCATCCCGGCGATGGCTTCCTTTATCTCATTCACTGCATCGTAGATGACGGAGTAGAGTCGGATGTCGATCTGCTCTGCTTCAGCCATCTTCCTGGCTTGCACACTCGGGCGCACCTGGAAGGCTACAATAATGGCGTTGGAGGCAGAGGCCAGAGAGACGTCCGTTTCTTTGACTGCACCCACATCTTTATGGATGACATTCACCTGTACCTCTTCTGTGGAGAGTTTGAGCAGTTCATCGGTCAGGGCTTCCACGGAGCCGTCCACATCCCCTTTCACAATGATATTCAACTCTTTAAAGTCACCAATGGCAATACGGCGACCAATTTCATCCAGTGTAATGTGTTTTTTGGTACGGATGCCTTGTTCGCGTTGCAGTTGCTGGCGTTTGGTGGCCACGTTCTTGGCTTCTTTTTCGTCCTCTTTCACTACAAAGACATCCCCGGCCTGGGGCGCACCATTGAGACCCAGCATCAGTACCGGGGCGGCGGGGCCGGCTTCTTTGACAGCCTGGTTTCTTTCATTATACATTGCTTTGACACGGCCGTAGTGCGCACCGGCAAGAACCACATCTCCAACGTGCAAGGTTCCGTTCTGGACCAGCATTTTGGCCACATAGCCCCGTCCTTTGTCTAGAGAGGACTCGATCACGGTACCCAGGGCTAATCTGTCGGGATTGGCGTGAAGATCCAGCATTTCCGCTTCCAGCAACACCTTTTCGAGCAGATCATCCACTTGCAGGCCTTTCAGGGCAGAGATTTCCTGGCATTGGTATTTCCCGCCCCATTCTTCCACCAGGATATTCATATTGGCCAGTTGTTCTCTGATTTTTTCCGGGTTGGAATTGGGTTTATCCACTTTATTAATGGCGATCACGATGGGCACTCCTGCAGCTTTGGCGTGGTTAATGGCTTCCACTGTCTGGGGCATCACCGCATCGTCGGCGGCGATGATGATAATGGCGATGTCGGTCACTTTGGCTCCCCTGGCACGCATTGCGGTAAAGGCTTCGTGCCCTGGTGTATCCAGGAAGGTGATGGCTTTACCGTTTTCCAGCACCACTTCATACGCTCCGATATGCTGCGTAATGCCTCCGGCCTCACCGGCAATCACATTGGCATTACGGATATAATCGAGCAGCTTGGTTTTCCCGTGATCCACGTGCCCCATAACGGTGACAATCGGATTGCGGGGTTTGAGCATAGCCGGATCGTCTGCCTCTACTTTTGCATCCTCTTCCTCATCAGATTTGATGAATTCCACTTCATATCCGAATTCATCTGCGACCACCGTAATGGTTTCTGCATCCAGGCGTTGATTGATGGAGACCAGTACCCCCATCGACATACATTTTCCGATAACTTCTGTTGCCGTGACATCCATCAGGGAGGCCAGTTCGCTAACAGAAACAAACTCCGTCAGGCGCAGGGTGGAGGATGATTCCATTTCCTGGGCAAAGGCTTCGGCGGCTTCCTCGCGGGCCCTTCTTTTCTTTTTCGCTCTGAGGGCCTTGCCTTTTCCTGAGGTTTTGCTTGTCAGGTTGGCCAGGGTTTCTTTGATCTGCTTTTGGATTTCCTCATCCGTAAGCACCGGTTTTTCTTCCTTTCTGGGCCCTTTGCGGTCTCTGGATCTTTTATCAGTGGCAGCCTTATTGTCCTGGGCTGTCTCTGCCGGTTTCCGGATGCGCTTGCGTTTCTTTTTGGCCTTGACTTTATCGTCGGAGGAGGAAGCCACCGGTTTGCGTTCCTTTTTCTGAATATCTTCCAGATTAATCCTGCCCACGATAGTTGGACCGCTCAGCTTTTGTACTTCCGTTTTCAGGAAATTGATATCGGTCTCGGGTTTTTTCTCAGGGACAGCTGCCGGTTTATCTGCTGCTGCTTCGGCTTCGGCCGCTTCTTTACGTGCTTTTGCCGCTTCAGCGGCGGCGGCCTTTTCTGCCTTCAGCCTTTCGGTCTTTTCTTTGGCGGTTTCCTTCTTTCTTTTTTGAGCAGTGCGCTTGCCGGGTATGCTTGTCAGGTCTATCTTTCCTACCACCTTTGGACCTTTGCCTGTCGCCGTTTCCTCTGCTTCAGCAGCGGGTGATTCCTCCTGGCCTGCGGGGGCTTCTGTTTCAGCTGGTGTTTCTGCTGCCGCTTTCGTTAAAGCTTCTTCTTTTGGGGGTGCCTCTTCTGCCGCTTCCGATGCTTTTTCTTCTGTTTTTGCCGGGCTCTCGGTTTGGGGTTCTTTCTCTTCTTTCGCTTCGGGCGTTATTTTGCTTTCCTCTGTTTTCGCTTCAACGACGGCTTTTTCCGTCTGCTCTTCAATCGGTTTATCCGATTTCTTTTCTTCGGATTCTTGCGGTGCCTTATCGGCTGTTGCCGCACTTACTTCTTTCTTCTCTCCTTTTTCTTCCGGTTCTTTTTCTTTGGCCGCAACGGCAGGAGTTTCTTCTTTCTTTTCTTCTTTGGGCGAAGGGCTGACCTTTTTGGTTTCAGGTTCAGGCTTTTTTGTTTCTTCCGGATGGGTTTCTTCCGGTTTATGGGAAATTCCGACTTCCTTTATGATGAGGTCCTCTCCTTCCTCTTCCTCCTCTTTCTTGCGGGTGGGTGTGCTTTCGATGGAAACGGCTTCCGCTTCTTTATAGCTCAGTCCGATTTTTTCGGCTTCTTCTTTCACCTTGCGCTCCTGCGCAAACTCCGCAACGATAAGGTCATACACCTCCGGCTCAAGTTTGGTGTTGGGACTGGATTCCACCGTGATTCCTTTCTTTTTAAGGAAATCCACAATTGTTCCGGTTCCCACGTTAAACTCACGTGCAGCTTTGCTCAATCTAACCGGTGTGTTCTTCAGTATTGCCATATAATTCTTTCAGGTCTGGCTTCAGGCAGCTTTGCGGGCTGCGATAAAAGTACCATTATTAATTCTTACTCAGCGAAAGCGCAACAGTGTACACCAGGGGGTTCATTGCTTATTCAAACTCTGCCCTCAGGATACGCAGCACTTCTTTGACCGTTTCCTCTTCAAGATCGGTGCGGGTGACCAGTTCTTCAAAGTTTCTTTCCAGCACACTTTTGGCGGTATCGCATCCAATGTTCCGGAATTCGTTGAGGATCCACTCATCTATTTCATCTTTGAATTCGCTGAGCGCCACATCTTCCACATCTCCTTCAGCATCCCGGTACACGTCTATTTCATAACCCGTCAGTTTGCCGGCGAGCTTGATGTTGTATCCTCCTTTTCCAATGGCCAGGGAAACCTGATCGGGCTTCATATACACTTCAGCCCTTTTGTCTTCTTCCAGGATCTTGATGCTGCTGATCTTGGCCGGGCTAAGTGCCCGGGTAATGAAGAGAGAGGGGTTGGAGGTATAATTGATCACATCGATATTCTCATTTTTTAATTCCCTGACGATGCCGTGAATCCGCGAACCTTTCATCCCCACGCAGGCACCTACCGGATCAATACGATCGTCATAGGACTCTACCGCCACCTTGGCTCTTTCACCGGGTACCCTGACAATATTGCGTATGGTGATCAGGCCATCATACACTTCCGGCACCTCGGCCTCAAAGAGGCGTTCCAGGAACACAGGGCTGGTACGGGACAGAATAACCACCGGAGTATTGTTTCGCATTTCTACACGGGAAACTACCGCCCGGATGGTATCGCCTTTGCGATAAAAATCCGAAGGGATTTGCTCTGACTTGGGAAGGAGTAGCTCGATGCCCTCATCATCCAAAACCAGCATCTCCTTTTTCCATACCTGATAGACTTCGCCGTGAATGATTTCTCCGATGCGGTCTTTGTATTTCCGATAAATGCTGTCTTTCTCGAATTCCTGGACCTTGGCCATCAGGTTTTGCCGGATAGTCAGTATTTCGCGCCTTCCAAAGTCCACCATACGTATCTCCTCCGACACTTCTTCGCCTACTTCGAAATCGGGCTCAATCTGGATGGCTTCAGAATAGGCGATCTGCAGGTTCTCATCTTCCACCTCGTCATCTTCCACAATTTCCCGGTTGCGCCAGATTTCCAGGTCGCCCTTGTCGATGTTGACAATAATGTCAAAATTGTCGGCTGTGCCGTATTTCTTGGCCAGCATATGGTGGAAGACATCTTCCAGAATCCGCATCATTGTTTCTCTGTCGATATTTTTGAATTCCTTGAATTCCGAAAAAGTTTCGACCAGATTGATATGTTCCATCACTTTGAAGGATTATTGGGTATTATTTAAAACGCACCGCCCTTTTAAACTCCAGGACATTTTCTTTTTCGATGATCATTTCTTCGCTCAAAGCGGAAGCTTTCTTTTTGCTTCCTTTCTTTATTTCGGGGAGAAGGAGATAGGCTCCCTCCTTTTCTCCTCCATAGATGCCTTCCAGTTTACGGCCATCTTTCAGCTTGATGCTGACCGGTTTTTCCAGGGCCTTTTGAAATTGCCGTGCATCGATCAGCGGACGATCCATTCCGGCAGAGCTTACATTCAGCTCAAAATCCTGCTTTTCCCGGTCAAGGCTGCCTTCGATATGTCGGCTGACCCGGATACAATCTTCAATGCGGGCGCCGCCCGGACTGTCGAGATAGACAAAGATGCGTTCTGAAGGGAGGATTTCGACCTCAACCACGTAGAGATCCGTTCCTTCCAGGACTTCCTCCGCCAATTTCCGTATATGTGCTTTTTCGATCATATTTGTATTAAAAGAGGGGACACAAAGTCCCCTCAATCAGTCCCTTACCTTTCCGGTCAAAATCCCGGAATCCTCACTCCTGCAAGCAGGAGCTTAACTTTCGTTGTCCGACCAGGGCTCGAACCTGGAGTCTTCTGAACCAAAATCAGACGTGTTGCCAATTACACTATCGGACAATCCACTTTCGTAAGGGGCTGCAAATGTATAGATAATATTTGGAAAAGCAAAAAATCAGAACAGCCTGATAGCATAGCTTTCAGCAGAATCCGGTGCTTCGTGGCCGTGTGGGATTGTTCATAACTTGTCTATTTGTTCATAAAGCCCTACCTTTGCCTGTGAAGGGTCAGGCTTTAAATATTTGTTATTCAGCGCCTTGGCATTTTATCTCAATAAACTGCGCCTGAAAATCAGCAACATAGATCACGATCCTATCGGGTTGCCTGTCCAAGGAATCACATAGATTATGACAAGCTATAAAATATCCTCAGAATCCCTCAGTCAACATTCTCATCATCTGCTTCAATTAATGCGGGAAGAATCATCCCGGCTCAATACCATTGTTACAAACGCCGATTCCTACGCTAGCTTTAAACAGGAGCTCAAGGCCTGGGCGATGGAGGTACTGCAATCCTCACCCGGAGCAATGGAGTATTATCAGGAGAAGAGCAGTGGTACAGCAGCGCTTGAAAGCCTGGACTGGAAATCGCTGGCAGCCATTCGTATGCTGGATTATTTTCACTTTTCCGGTCAGGAGTTTGAAGACCTGAACCAGGGAGGGAGGAAAGTTCTGAATGCCCCATTCAGGCTACTGTGGCAGGCTTTCAAGAAAGAAAGCACAGATGCCGGTGAAGATTTTCTGGAAGATATGTTGCACCTCTTTCGCCAGTTGAGTGGAAGAATGAAGCGCAAAATGCCCTCCCGGGAAAGGGTTCTGGGATGGATGGAAAGGCATCCCGATGGCCTCAGGGAAGAAGTGGTGCAGCGCAGGGAAAAGAACAGGGATCGTATCCTGGAGGGTTTATTGGAAGAAATGGAAGAAGGAAGGATGCATTCCACACGCTTTCACTTTGAGGAGGGAATGAAGAGGGAAGAAAAGCTGGCACTGATGCGGGAGTGGTGGAATGACTATCGTTTTCACCTGCGTTTTGCCATCCGGTCCGTATCGCTCTTGAATAAACTCCTGGGCAATTCATTGCCGGAAGAAACAATGGAAACCCTGCGGAAGGGGCGGGAGGCAGGAATCCCCACTTTTGTCAACCCTTACTACCTTTCATTGCTGGATGCAGACGATGAGGGGGGGGTTCCGGGTGCCGACCAGGTCATCCGCGATTATGTTTTCATCAGTCCGGAGCTGGTGAAGGAATTTGGGCGCATTGTCGCCTGGGAAATGGAGGATGTAGTGGAGCCGGGTAAACCCAATGCCGCAGGATGGATATTGCCTACCAAGCACAATCTGCACCGGCGCTACCCAGAGGTGGCCATCCTGATTCCTGAAACCCTGGGGCGGGCTTGCGGCGGACTCTGTGTGTCCTGCCAACGGATGTACGATTTTCAAAGCGGGAACCTTAATTTCAATCTGGACCAGCTCCAACCGGATGAACGCTGGCCTGAGAAGCTGCGCCGCCTGATGTCTTATTTTGAAAACGATACCCAGCTCAGGGATATCCTGATCACCGGTGGCGATGCCCTGATGAGTACCGATAAGTCGCTTCACCGCATCCTGAATGCAGTATATGATATGGCGCTGAGAAAAAAAGAAGCCAACAAGGAAAAGCCTGAGGGTGAAAAATATGCCGAAATACTCCGCGTGAGGCTGGGCACCCGCTTGCCGGTCTATCTGCCCCAACGCATTACGCCTTCCCTGGTTGAAGTGCTGACTGAGTTCAGGATGAAGGCCATCGAGATCGGCATAAAGCAGTTTGTGATCCAGACCCACTTTGAAAGTGCAATGGAAATCACACCGGAAGTACAGCTTGCGATCACACGCCTGACCAGGGCAGGATGGATGGTCACCAACCAACAGGTATTTATTGCTGCCGCCTCCAAGAGAGGCCATACCGCCCGTTTGCGCCAGGCCCTGAATGATATTGGGGTGCTAACCTACTACACTTTCAGTGTGAAGGGTTACCACGAAAATTATCACAACTTCGCCCCCAATGCCCGTGCTGTGCAAGAGCAAACGGAAGAAAAGAGTATCGGCAGGGTTCCGGATCACCTGATGGAGGAAGTAGTGAGGTTGCCGGAAAAAACCCAGAGGATCACGGAAGAAATTCAAAAGCTGAGAAGCGGATCCGGGCTGCCTTTCCTGGCCACCGACCGTTCGGTAATCAATCTGCCGGGTGTCGGGAAAAGTTTGAGCTACCGCGTGATAGGCATTACACGGCACGGTAGGCGAATCTTACAGTTCGACCACGATCATACGCGCTGGCATAGCCCCATCATCCACGAAATGGGGAAGGTGGTCATCATCGAATCCAAGAGCATAGCGGCCTATTTACGCCAGATGCAGATATTGGGGGAAGATGTTTCGGAGTATCATACTATATATGGCTACAGCATTGGCGAAACCGAAGACCGGATGCCTATTTATAAATATCCCGCCTATGCTTACAACCAGACCAAAACGATGAGTAACCTGAGTATTTAGTGTTGATTCGTGCTTTTTGATTGAAAAAGGAGAGCCTATCGCTGAATTAGGATTGCCAGGTTGTCCGCAGGCACAGCTTACGGACAACTGATTTTTTACTTCGTAATCGCAATCGTGCTCGAACTAAGTCTTTTTAATGCAAGAGCATAGAGCAACAGCAACAGTTAAAAATCCTGCCTCCCCTCCTTATGACTTCTTACTTATGACCTCTTACTTATGACTTCTGACCTATTACCTAAGCCTTGTCCGCAGGCCGGGCTGTTTTAATTCACTTTCAATAAAGGCTTAATAACCTTCATCAGCATAAATCTCAAGGCTTTAGAGGTATAGGACTTGTCGTTGAACGTACCGATAACATAGGCCTCCGTTTTCGGATGGAAGAACATAAAGGCACCGGTAATCCCAACACACCCCCAGCAAAAATACCGCTTGGGCATTAGCAATGGAATGGCTTTGGGCTTCCAGATGGAATAGCCATAATCAAACCCAATGGCTGGAAAGCCCATCTTAATATCATCATAAATCATTTTGCTCAAGGTAGCTTCCTTTACCAGTTGACCCTGAACCAATGCTTTCATAAAAATCAGGTATTCGCTCAAAGGGGCCACCATCCCTCCTCCGGCATAGTCAATGTTTGCTATTCGTTTATTTTCAATCAAATTGGTGTTGAAAAGGAAAATATGCGCCGGTGGATACTGGGCTTTGTTTTTGGGTTCTGAGAAGCCGCTTATATAGGCATTGTCCATTTTCAAAGGATCAAGGATCATTTCCTGTACCGCGATATGGAAAGGCTTCTCTGTGATGCTTTCGATGATCAAACCCAGCAAATAATAATTTGTGTCTGTATAAAAATGCTTTTGGCCGGGCTTCCCAACAGGTTTAAGATTTGTTTTCCCCCACTCCAGAGCTTCTCGGACGTTCATTTCAAGCTTAGGATCATCCATCATTTTTTTCAACAAGGGAAAAAAGACATCATTCAATCCCGAAGTCTGTTGCAACAAATGTTTGATGGTGATCTCCTTTGAGTAATCTACGCCCTTATGGATATGCAAATCCCGCATCAGTTCTGCATCAAGGTACTTTGCAATTTTGTCTTCAAAATGCAGCAGCTCTTTGTCGTGCAGCATCCCAATCACCGTGGCGGTAAACAATTTACCTACGGAAGCGAGATGGTTGGCTTGTTTGGGGTTTGCCGGAATATCTCCGGTTTTTCCTTCGGCAATATTGAGGTCGATCCCAAGCTTTTCAGAATAGACAAGCAGATAGGCATTCTTTACTTTGGGATCCCTTTGTACTTGTTGGCGGAATGTGGATTCAATTTCTTCCTGTACCCTGAAATTCTTTTTCATTCTTTCATTCTTGATTAACACTAACGGATGCACAACACATTCCCGCAATGCTCTGTCTGGTTTGCCGAATGGGCATACTACTGTATTTTGTCTTCGCGGGGCAGTGCTGTTGTTGTGGCCTAAAAATATGTATTTTCCCATTTCCGGCCGGAAAAAAGCGGAGTTGTGAAATCAATTGTTTAATGCAAGCGCATAGAGAAACAGCAACGGTTTAAACCCTGTATGCTCTTGCTCTAAACTCTTGCTGTTATGGGACAGCGGTAGCCTAAAAATAACAGGTCCGTAGCGTGGACGCTACGGACAGCGGATGGAGCAACTTGTCTTCAGACGACCAATTCAAATATTATCGGTTTCAACATTTTACTTCGTGCTCGTACTCGAACTCGCACTCGAACTAAGTCTTTTTAATGCAAGCGCATAGAGCAACAGCAACAGTTTAAAATCCCGCCTCCCATCCTTATGACTTCTTACTTATGACTTCTGACCTATTACTTAGCCCAGTTGTCCGCAGGCAAAGCCTACGGACAACTGGGGACAACTGGGCTACTCAAAATAATCTTATCGCAACACCCTGAAAACAAATGTATAGGCAGCACGCACCGCTTTGCTGCCCTGTCGGCCAGGCTGCCATTGCCCGCTGCTCTGTCGCAAAGCTTCCATCACCGCCTTGTCGATTTCAGGATGCAAAGCCTGCACTACTTTCAGCCCGCTCAGACTGCCATCCACCTCCACAAAGAAATGCAAGCGCACCTCTCCGTTTAATCCGCTCATCTTCAGAAAATCAGGATAGATAAAGTGCTGACGGACAAAGCGCTGAAGCGCCTCCTCCCCGCCCGGGAAAGTGGGCATCGTTTCCACAATATTGAAAACCACTTCCGCCTCAGACACCACATCCAGGGCCACATCTTCCAACATCAAGGAGTTTGTGCGGATAATCTTCTCACTTCCGCCCTGTGGGGCATAGCTCGCATTCACCCCCTGTACCGTCACGATATTGGCGGTGGCTGCATCGCTCACCCCCTGGGGAAGCGGCAGAGGCTGTACCACGGTTTGCTGTTGCCCGCCCGCATTGCGTACCTCCGAATCAATGGCGATGAAGGAAGTGAAGCGGGTCAACAGATTGTACTCCAATGCCAATCCCAGGATCTGCTCCTTGTGCCCGGGCAAGGCAAAACCGGCCAGGGCATAATCGTCCATCCAGCGGATCCTCTCCCGCGCCCAGAGGTATTTCAAGGCAGCATTGTCGGATTCCCCTTTCCTCAATTGGTCTATACTGAGCTGCTGCTGGTATGGCCCTTTCCCACTATGGCCTTTCAAAATGATGCTGCCCCTGGCCTCTCCCCGGTATTTCCCTACCACCATTAGCGGGCGGTCGGAGAAGACATCGTGCAAATCAGCCGGTTCCACATCATAGGCGTCCAGGCCCTCAAAAGCAATCTCCACCCTGCTGAGCACCGGGGCCTCCACATATTTCCTGAAACGCTCCGCCTTTTCTTTTGCTTCGCCGGAACCGGTCACCAGGAAAGTCTCTCCCTTGCCCACCCGGGCCATCCCTTCCAGTAAAAAATGATTGACAGAACTGCCGATGCCAAAGGTGAAAAAATTGGCCGTGCCCAGGTTTTTCCGGATCAGGTCGAAGGCCTGACTTTCCACGTGCACATAGCCATCCGTGATGATCACAAAGCTGCGGGCCACCTCGGCGGTGGCAGGCATTTTCAGGGCGGTTTCCAAAGCCGGCAATAATTGGGTTCCTCCGCCGCCGCTGTATGTGTTCAGCATCTTCAGCGCTTCCCCTCTGTTTTCAAAAGTGGCCGGAACGGAAGCAGGGGCAAAGGAAGCATTGGAGGAAGCGAAGAAAAGGATATTGAAACGGTCCTGCGGACGGAGGCCATCCAGGAGTTTTGTGATCAAGGCTTTAGATACATCCAGCGGGAAGCCGCGCATAGAACCGGAAACATCAATAATAAAGACATACTCCCGGGGAGGGATATGCTCCGCTGCCACCCGCTCCGGGGGCTGGATCATCGCCATAAAGAACTGCTCCTTCCCGGTGGAAGAGAAAAGCACCCCCGACTGCATTTCCCTGCCCCTGAGGCGGTATTCCAAAATGAAATCACGATTGCCCCCCTTGCTTTCACCCGCTGCCAATGCCACAGAAACACGCTTGTTTTCCTTCCAGTCTGTTTCGATCTTGTGCGAGGTGCACCGCAAATCCCTTATGGGCATCGGGGCTTCAATATCTACTTCTATGTCAAAATCATACAGAGGTGCTACCCCTTCGGAAGTATAAGGATTCTCCAACCAGGCATTGCCACCCGGCTCCTGCGTGCTGCCATCGGAAAAGCGCGGCCCCACTACGGTTGGGAAGAGGAAAGTATAAGTACCGGCTTCCGGAAGGAGGTATTCGGTATAGCGCAGTTCCACCCGGATGACATCCCCGGGCAGGATATTGGCCACGTTCATTTGAAAGACATTGGGTTTGTGCTGCTCCAAAAGGGATGCACTGCGGCCTTCTTCCTTCGCCTGCTGGTAGGCTGCCCGCGCCGCTTCCCGCTCACGGATCTCCGCCCGTATCACCCTTTCCCCAATCTGCATCTGCATTGCATACACCGCCGCACGGGTGGAAGCCGGAAAGACATAAACCGCCTCTATCGGGGCATCCCCCTTGTTTTCATATTCCTGGGTGATCACCACATCTGCGATGATCCCGGCAATATGCACCCTGGCATTGGTCGATCTTAAGGGGAAATGCCCCGGTGTGGCATCTTCATTCAGGACTTGAAAATATGGAGATTCAGAGGCCGTGGCGGCTTCTCCCTGGGCAGACAATACCCAGGGAAAACACAGGATCAGCAGCAAATGAATAAAAGAAACAATGGATTTTTTCATCGTATTATGTTTTTAAGGATTAGCGCAATATAAAACTGACGGGCAGGTTGAAGGCCACATTGACGGCCTTGCCTCTCTGCTTCCCCGGAATCCAGGGGGGCATCATCTCCACCACACGAACGGCCTCTTCATCGCAGCCTCCGCCAATGCCCCGCAGTACTTTGATGTTATAGACACTGCCGTCGCGCCCGATCACAAAGCTCAGGTGTACCACGCCCGAGATATTGCTCTCCAGGGCCACACGCGGATAGCGGATGTTTTCCTTCAGGAAGCGGAGCATTGCAATATGACCCCCGGGAAAGGAGGGCATTGATTCCACGATCAGAAAGGGCTCATCCCCATCTTCCGGCTGCTCCTCAGGCAGGGGCGGTACCCAGGGTTCAATTTCTTTCCCGAGATGATCCTCCGGATTGAAGATATCCGGATCATCTACCTTAATATCATCGGTGATGGTATTGAACAGGATGGTGGGCTTGGGCTTAGGAAGTGGCTTTTCTATTTTCTTATGTACACTCACCTCTGCGATCTCTTCCAGGCCTTCGCGGGGAATCCCGGCAGTGAGGGTCATCAGATTGCGGGTGGTTTTCCATTCAAAGGCCAACAAGCTCAGGGAGAGGGCGATAATCATTCCGATTTGAAAGAAAACAGGCCGTCTCCGTTCCAGGGCGTGAAATTTTGTTCTTGCTTTCATCTCTTTGCGTATTTGGTTTGTATGATTGAGATGCAAGCCCCGGAAAGATTCCATAAAACAGTCCCATCCTTTTTTCCGGCATTATCGTTTCATTTTGAGACAAAGCCTCTTTTTAAGTTTTTTTAGTTCGACAAATATTGAACAAAACAAGGCTTCTTGTAGTTTTGCTCCCCAAACAAAGCTGAGATGAATACAGAAGACAGAATTCGCTTGCAGAAGGAATTGGTGGAAAGCATCGGGAGGCAGGCAGAGCAGGAAGGGATGCAACCGGTGACGGCCCGCGTAATGGCTCTATTGATGGTAATGGACAGGGAAGAGTATGCTTTTGATGAGATCGTGGCAGAGCTGAACATTAGCAAAAGCTCGGCAAGCCTCGCGCTTAACACGCTGCAAATAAAAGGCATAGTGGAGTATATTACCCGTCCGGGCGAACGTAAACGCTATTTCAGGATCAAGGTACAGGAGCCTTTTTACCTCTTCGAGGAGATCAAGAAAGCCCTGACGCTCAAGCGCGACAATATGCAAAAGATCTGCGACCTGAAAGCCAATCCCAATACACGAACGGTCCTCTTTTTTAAAGAACTGCAGCAAATCACCGACTTCTTTCTGGCAGAAATGGAGCGGCTCAAAACAAGCTATCTTCATAATAAATAATACGTGAACCTAAATATCCTGTTCAAATGTTACCGAACAATATGAACCGAATGATTCTTCTACTCAGGCTCCTGCCCATCCTGATCCTGGCGCCCCTTCAGGCACAGCAGGCCCCTTTGCGCCTTTCCCTGGAGCAAGCGCAGGAATACGCCCTGGAACACAATCTGAGCCTTCAGAATGCCCGGGCAGAGGTGGGCATCGCTCAGCAGCAATTCAAGGAAGCCAGGGCACAGGGCCTTCCCCAGGTGAGTGGAAAGCTGGATTATATGACCAATTTCAATTATGAGGCCATCCTGGAATTTAGCGGGGTTGGACAAACCCAGCTTCCGCAGATCGATTTTACCAAGCTGGATGCCGGGGATATTGAAGTGCTGAAGATTCTGGAAGCGCTTACCTCTGCTTCTGCTTCTTCCACCACGATAGAGATGACCGACCAGTCGAACGCCCAGCTCCAGCTTTCACAGCTTCTCTTCAGCGGCCAGTATTGGGCCAGCCTTCAAACGGCAAGGATGGCAGAAGAACTCACCAGGCAAAGCGCCGACCTCTCCACCCTTGACGTAAAAGAAAGTGTTTCGGGAACCTATTATCTCATTCTGGTGAACGAAGCCCTGGATCAGGTGCTGGAAGAAAACATCGGCCTGCTGGAAGAAGTGCGTCAGCATACCGAAAATATGTACCAGGCCGGATTGGCCGAGCAGACAGATGTGGATCAGATCAGTGTGAGCCTGGCCCAGCTGCGCAACCAGAAGCAGGCGATGGAACGCGGCATTCTGCTTAGCTATAATATGTTGCGTTTCCAACTTGGCCTTGAAAGCGACCGCGAAGTATTGCTAAGCAGCCCGCTCTCGGCCCTGCTCCCGGCAGAGGAAGCCACCCGTATCCTTGCCAGCAATTTTCCGCTGGAACAACATCCAAACTATCGAATGATTCAAACCAGAGAACGCCTTCAGGAAAAGCAGGTGGATATGGAGAAATGGGCCTATGCCCCCAGCCTGACGGGTTTTTACAGCTATACCGAAAAACTCCTCACCACCGGCTTCGACCTGAGTCCGAACCACGCCGCCGGCCTCAACCTGAGCATCCCCATCTATTCCAGTGGGATGCGCAAAGCCCGGCTCGAGAAGTCGAAAATTGCCCTGGACCAGGCCCGACGGGACCGCGAAATTGTTTCGGAGCAATTGAAACTGCAAGACAATCAGTTGCGCAATGAGTTGATGGCAGCCCTCGACAATTACCAACTTCAACAGGAGAATGTGAAGGTAGCAGCCCGCCTGCGCAACAGTATGACCAATAAATACCGCCAGGGCGTGATCTCCAGTCTGGAGCTTACCCAGGCCAATACACAATACCTGCAAGCCGAAAGCAATTACCTGAGCGCTGCGATGGAATTGCTGCAGGCCCGCCTGAAAATCAACAAATTGTATAATCAGTTATAATCTTTCCAATGAAAAGCTTTCAAAAAATAATTCCCTTTGCCTTGCTGGCAGTGTTGGCTTTCGGATGCGACAATGCTTCCCAAACACCCTCCGCAGCAGATGCGGAGAAAGAAAGTCGCCCGGTGCGTGTGATGCAGCTTTCCGAAGATAGCATTGAACGCACACTGGAATACACCGCAAACCTGATGGCATACGAGGAATTGCACTATGCACCGGCCCAGCCCGGACGCATTCAGAAAATCAATGTGGAAGCGGCCGAGCGCGTAAAACAAGGACAGGTTCTGGTGGAAATGGACCGCACCCAGCTCAATCAGGCCCGCCTGCAACTGGAGGATGCCCGGAGGAACTATGCACGGCTCGACACTCTTTTCCGCCAGCAGAGCATTGCCAAGCAGCAATTGGATCAGGCCAAAATGGCTTTTGAGATGGCCGAGACCAATGTGGCCTATCTGGAGGAGAACACCACCCTTACCGCCCCTTTCTCGGGTTTGGTCACCGATACCTATTATGAATCGGGAGAGCTGTACTCGGGTGCACCTAATACCCAGGCGGGCAAAGCCGCCGTGCTGACCCTGATGCAGATATCTCCCCTCAAGGCCCGGGTGAGCATTTCAGAGCGCTATTTCCCGCTGATCTGTGAAGGAATGACAGCAGGGGTCTTTTCCGATATTTATCCCGAAATGACTTTTTCCGGAGTAATCGAAAAAGTCTATCCCACCATTGATGCGATGACCCGGACATTTCGGGTGGAGGTCCGCGTGGACAATCCCGGTGAAAAGTTACGGCCGGGGATGTTTGCCAGGGTCAGGATAATGCTGGGTACGGCACCTGCCCTGCGTGTGCCGGCCATTGCCATCGTGAAACAGGAAGGCACCAACAATCGCTATGTTTTTGTTAATGAAGACGGCGTGGCCAGAAAGATCGATGTGGTGCCGGGAAGTCGTATGGATGAAATGGTCGAAGTAATCTCCGATGAACTCAAAAGCGGGATGCAACTGATCATCGCCGGCCAGGCCCGTCTGATGGACGGAGATCCGGTCAGCATTGTCGAGTAAGCAGGCAGTCCTTCTAACCCAAAAAAGCATTCTACAATGAGCATATACGGAAGCGCGGTAAAAAAACCCATCACTACCCTGATGGTCTTCGTGGCGGTGGTGGTTTTTGGCCTTTACTCCATCGTGCGCCTGCCGGTGGATTTGTATCCGGAAATCGAATTTCCGGCCATCACGGTGATGACGACTTACGCCGGGGCCAGCGCCAGCGATATTGAGCGCAATATCACCGAACCCATAGAGCAGGCCCTTAATTCGGTGGACGATCTGAAAGAAATCACTTCAGTATCAAGGGATAACCTTTCAGTGGTCACCCTCGAATTTGAATATGAAACCCATTTGAGCGAAGCGGCCAATGATATCCGCGATGCCCTTTCGCTGGTAAAAGATATTCTTCCGGATGCCGCCGATGAGCCTACCATCTTCAAGTTTAACTCCAGTATGATGCCCATACAGATGTATGCCATCACGGCGGAAGAAAATTATGAAGGGCTGGAGAAACTTCTGGAAGAAAAGCTGATCAACCCCCTGAAGCGGGTGGACGGCATTGCCAGCCTGCAGATCATCGGGGCACCCCGACGCGAAGTGAGTGTGGAGGTGGACCCCCGCAGGCTGGAAGCCTACCGGATGACCCTGGAGCAGATCGGGGGCATCCTGGCCGCAGAAAATATGAATATGCCCACCGGGAATATCGAAATGGGGCAGATGGACTATCCTTTCCGGGTGCAGGGCGAGTTTCAGGAAAGCGACGAAGTGAGCCAGATTGTGGTGGGCAGCTTCAACGGACAGGCTGTGTATCTGAAAGATGTTGCCACGGTCCGCGATTCCATCCGTGAGATGACAATGGATGAGAAGATCAACGGACGCAATGGCATCCGGATGATGGTGATGAAACAGTCGGGGGCCAATACAGTGAACGTGGCCAAAGCCCTGAACAAGAAAATGGAAAGCCTCAAGCCGAATCTGCCCAAAGACATTGATATCCAGGTCATCTTTGACTCGAGCGATTTCATCCGGGGTTCCATTAATAACCTTTCGCAAACCCTGCTCTTCGCCCTGCTCTTTGTCGTCTTCGTGGTGCTCTTCTTCCTGGGCCGCTGGCGCGCCACTTTTATTGTGGTCCTCACCATCCCCATCTCCCTGATCGTGTCTTTCATCTACCTGCGCGTTACCGGTAACTCCATCAACATCATTTCCTTATCGGCCCTTTCCATTGCCATCGGGATGGTGGTGGATGATGCCATCGTGGTATTGGAGAATATCACCAAACACATTGAAAGAGGCAGCAGTCCGCGCGAAGCGGCGATTTATGCCACCAATGAAGTCTGGCTGGCAGTCATCATCACCACCCTCACCGTGGTGGCTGTCTTCTTCCCTATGACCTTCATCACCGGGATGACGGGCGTCCTTTTCCGGCAATTGGGCTGGATCGTGACCATTACCGTGGTTACCTCCACCCTGGCCGCCATTTCCCTCACCCCGATGTTGAGCTCCCTGATGCTGCGCTTGCGGAAGAAAGACAAAGTGGCCGGGCGCTGGTCATACGACCGCACCATCCGCCCTATGCTCGACCGGCTCGACGATCATTACGGTCGCCTGCTGCAGTGGAGCCTCTATCACAAAAAGGTGATCGTTTTCTCAGCCCTGGGCATACTGCTGGGGTCTGTTTTTCTGGCCACCCGCCTGGGCACAGAATTTATGCCCGAAACCGATGAGAGCCGCTTCACCATTGCCATTGAGTTGCAATCGGGGACGCGGGTGGATAAGTCCATTGAAGTGGCGCGGCAGGTGGACAGCCTCCTGAAAACCGGTTTTCCGGAGGTGGAGCTGATCGCTACCTCGGCGGGGGCGGATGATGAGGGCGGTTTTATCTCCATCTTCCAATCCACGGGTTCCAACAGAATCAATTACAACATTGGTTTGGTGAAGCAGGAGGAGCGGGAGAAAACGGTGTGGGAGATATCTGAAGAAGTTCGGGTGATGCTGGCCGGCATTCCGGAGATCATCAAATACAATGTATCCACCAACAATACCGGTTTTGCCGGGGGCAACAATGTGGATATTGAAATCTTCGGATATGATATTGAAGAAACCACCCGTCTGGCGAATACCTTGGCGGACAGTGTGCGCAAGATTCCGGGCGCCCGGGAAGTGAAGATCAGCCGGGAGGACGAAAAGCCTGAGCTGCGCCTGGAGCTGGACAGGGAGAAGCTGGCGGCCAACGGTTTGAACACCGCCAGTGTTTCCACATCCCTCTACAACCGGGTAGAAGGACTGACGGCTACCCGCTTTCGCGAAGGCGGAGAGGAATACAATGTGGTGGTGCGTTTTAAGAAAGAATTCAGGAACAGCCTGAGCGACCTGAAGAACATTGCCATTCAAACTCCTTCGGGCGGTTTTGTGCGGCTGGAAGAGCTGGGAGAGATCAAAGAGTATTTCTCGCCGCCCAATATTGAGCACAAGCGGCTGGAGCGCATTGTAAGGGTTTCGGTGACCCCGTATAAGGTGCCCCTGGGAGAGCTGGCCAATCAGATTAAGGCAAAGATTGACAAGACCGAGATTCCGCGGGACCTGATGGTGGAAGTGGGCGGAGCCTATGAAGACCAGCAGGAAGGCTTTATGGATCTGGCTCTTTTGCTGGTGCTGAGCCTCCTTTTGGTGTACATTGTGATGGCCTCGCAGTTTGAGTCGCTGAAAATGCCTTTCATCATTATGTTCTCCATTCCTTTCGCCTTCTCCGGCGTCATCCTGGCCCTGCTCATCACCAATACCACTTTGAGTGTGATTGCCGGCCTGGGGGCGGTGATGCTGGTGGGTATTGTGGTGAAAAACGCCATTGTGCTGGTGGATTACATTAATCTGATGCGCGACAGGGGTTATGAACTGGACGAAGCCATCACACTGAGCGGGCGGTCCCGTTTGCGCCCGGTATTGATGACGGCTACCACCACCATTCTGGGAATGCTTCCTTTGGCCCTCAGCAGCGGCGAAGGCTCGGAAATTTGGAGTCCGATGGGCATCTCGGTGATTGGCGGCCTGATTGCCTCCACCATCATTACGATGGTCATTGTGCCGGTGGTGTATAAGCTGTTTGCCACCCGGGGCGAGCGCGACAAGAAGCAGAAACTCCGGGCCCGTTTTTCATTCATTCATCCATAAAAAATTACAATGAAATCAATATTTATCGTCTTTAACCAGGCCCATACCGAGAAGGTGGAATACCTGCTCGACAGCCTGGGTGTGCGCGGCTTTACGCAATGGAACGAAGTATGGGGGCGGGGTTCGCAGGATGGCAGGCCCCATATGGGCACCCATACCTGGCCGGAGCAGAACAGTGCGGTTTTATGTGTGGTGGACACCGAAAAGGTGGAAGCCGTGCTGGATGCCGTCAAAAAGATCGATCAGATCAACACCGAAGTAGGCATCCGGGCCTTTGTGTGGGGGGTGGAGAGGGCTGTGCCTTAGGCCAATGTTCAATGTGTCAATGATCAATGTTCAATGGCATTGGGGGTTGAGGCTTGGGTATTGAGGCTTGGGTTTCCATTTTCTGGGGTTGGATTTCCATCCCTTCCCAACCATATTTCTCCGTTGAGACTCTTTAAAAAGTTCGGGAATATCTCTTTTGTAAGGTACCCTGACTTGCAAAAAGCGCTAAAAATCCTTGTTCTAATCTCGCTTCTGTGAATTTCACTTTTTCAGTTTCTTCAATTTCTTAATGTCTTCCTCTAACTCATTCAAACTGGCTTCTTTTTCTATGGCTTTTTGGCGTTGTCTGAATTTCTCATATTCTTCACCTGATTTTTCCAATGCCGTTTTATGCGAAATTTTGCCTGCGTGGGTCAGCAACTCCCTGCCATTTACTTGCAATATGGTGTCCAATCGCTCAATCCAATCTTTCATATACATTGGTGTTTGCTGCTGTGCCATTGTTTCGGCAAATGCCAAATATTGCTCCACCAACAAGCCCAATAGTTTCATTTCATCCTCATTCAAGTAATTTTTGGCAATGCTTACTTCCGCCTTTTTTATGGAAACCACTTGTTTTTTGTCGTAAGAAAGCATTCCCATTAAGGGCAAACTCGCATCCACCCGCCTGTACACCAACTCGGCTGCGGTTTGCTCGCTGATTGCCCAAAGCAATTTATTTTGCACGATTTTGAAAAACTCAATGGTTTTTTCGTCTATCGGGTCATAGTCGATACTGGTAGCGTAAATATCTTTAATTTTTTGATAGAAGAATTTCTCCGAAAGGCGGATCTCCCGAATGCGCTCTTGCAGTTCGTTGAAATAGTTCATTGAGCTTCCCGTCTTAAAGCGGTCATCATTCAGCGTAAACCCTTTAATGATGTACTCCTTTAATCGCTGTGTTGCCCAAATACGGAATTGTGTACCCTGAACAGATTTGACCCTATAGCCTACCGAGATAATGACATCCAGATTATACCCTTTTACTTTGTGTTCTTGGGTTTTACCGGGAATAGCGCCGTGTTGAGTGGTTGTCCGGAAATTCCGGACAACCATATTTTCGTCCAGTTCTCTTTCGCTGAAAATATTGCTGATATGCTCGCTAATGGTACGTTTGTCCTTGCCAAACAATTGTCCCATTTGTGCTTGCGTAAGCCAAACGGTTTCGTCCTGAAGCAAGACATCCAGCTTCACATCTCCACTTTGAGAAATGTAAAGGAGAATATCCGATTGCTTGGGTGAAAGACTATTTTCCATTGGGTGATTGATTATTGGTTTGGCTATGCCCAGTAAGGGGGGCTAAGCACATCCGTTACAATTTATTACTAATCTTTCATCACTTGCATTTGCTTTCAATTTATCACTAAAACCCTTATTGGGTCTAGCTTTTGTTAGCGTTTCGTTATTCTTCTTCATCCTCTTTTCTGATAAATTCCTTGTATTGGACAATTAGTTCTTTCAGATACTCATCAAGTCCTTTTGCATTTTCTTCTTTCCAATTCTTGTTTTCATAAGTCAACAAACTTGCTTTTTCAAGATAAAGTAAAGAACTGTCTGTTTGCCCTGTAAAATTGTGCATTGCAGCAATAATAAATAGATTCTCTTTTTCTTGACCATTATATATTGAGTCAGTAAGCATTCGTCTTGCTATTTCCAATGCTCTCAATCTATATTCTTTTGCCTTTTCTGAGCTTTCATTTTTGTCATAATGATATCCTAAGACACGGTAGAATTGACACCAAAATTCATTATCTCGTCCAAGTATTTTATATACATCTTCTGCTATTTCTAATCGTGTTGTCATTGGAATATCAATGTAATCCTTATATTTCTTTTCAAGAGTAACAGTTTCTAGAAATCTTGATAAGGTATCAACTTTATTCTCTGGAATGCTGTCAAAATCCCACATGTAAGTAGAAAAATGACATTCTGGACAGCTATATACAGAGGGAAAATCTGTTAATGGCCAATATACATATTGAAACTTTGAAGGCCATTGATAAATATATCCACCATAGCTCCCTATTTCTTGATATTCATGATTGTGTTTACATACTGGACAAGTATGTTCTGCAGGAAACCAAGTTGTAGCATTAACGGAAAATGTCAATGAAAACAAGGCTACTAATATTAAAACTATTCTTTTCATAATTGGAACTTTTCTTTTATCTAATGAACGCTAAAGTTTGGCTATCAGTTCTTTTGCCTTGTTTCTGTTATATGTGTCGTTTGATCCGCCCCGCTGCCGGCATTCTTGTCTTGGCCTAAAAATATGCATTTATCTTGTTGTGTCCTTATTGCAATAATTTTCTACTTTCAACTTCGAGCAAGACTTTCATTTGCTGTATGGCAATTTGATTGAGTTTTATCAATCGCTCTTTCTGAGGAATTTGCTCCTGGATAAATACGGCATTCAGGTTTTCCATATTCGCCAAACAAATCAATTCGTTTATGCTTGCATAGTCGCGCATATTCCCTTGCAGCTCCGAATTCGTGGCTCGCCATTGCTTAGCGGTCTTTCCAAATAAAGCTACGTTCAACACATCTGCTTCGCTCGCGTAAATGATGGCTGTTTGGGCAGGTGTGAGTTCTTCAGGAATCAAATTTTGCTTGATGGCATCGGTGTGAATGTGGTAGTTGAGTTTCGTTAATTCTCGTTTTGCACTCCAGCCTATTAGCTTTTGTTCTTCTTCTTTAAGGCGTTGGAATTCGTTAATCAGGTAAATTTGAAACTCAGGGCTTAGCCACATAGCAAAATGAAAGGCAATATCTTTATGGGCGTAGGTGCCGCCGTATCTACCGGCTTTCACTAGTAATCCAGTGGCTTTCGTTCGCTTCACCCACTGGCCAACTGACATAATAAACCGGTTTACACCTGCCTCTTGCTCAATTACCCCAAATTCGGGGTAATTAAAATCAGGGTTATTCAATCTTTCCCATATCCCAATATACTCCAAGGTATTTTTATTGGTAATCCACTTGCCAATTAATCCACTTCCCTCCTTGAAACCAGCGGTCATATCGGTAAGGGAAAGGTAGTCTCCCTCGTTTTGTACCATCACGCTTATGGCGGAACCTTTTACGTGGATGCTTTTCTTTTTTGCCATTTGGTTATATTATTTCAATGTGGCAAATTCGCCATAATTAAAGTATTCAGGCATTCATTTGAATTGTGCCCCAAGGCCCCGCGCATATGCAGGCCTTCTGCTTTGGCCGTGCGGGGCAGTATTCTTGTCTTGGCTTAAAAATATGCATTTCTTCTTATTCTACCGGCAAATTATGGAGCCTTAAAAACGAGAGTTTGTCCCAGTAGCCTCTTTGAAACACAATCCTGTTGTTTTGAATATGGAAGAACCCGCAACCGCGCAAACCGTTTGGGTCTTTCCATTCCAACATTGCCCATTCCCCGTCTTCAAAAATGTTCTCAGGAATACAGCGCATCTCTGCTGTCCCGAATTCCCGTGCAAACATTTCCCTAATGGCAGGCTTGCCCACAACAGGATCATTTGCCACCTGGTGGTTGATGGCATCCTCAGCATATAAATCCGAAATTGCCTCTGCGTCCGCCTTGTTAAATGCATCAATCCATTTATGCAAAATGTCTTTGGGGGTCATACCAATCCTATTGCGTTGTTTTCAGTCAACATATCAACGCACAAGTATACACAAATGAGCAGATTTAGGACTCTTGCGTAAGATGTGTGGCTTTTCTGCCCTTAAACCGCTATGGAAAACGAATAGGTATGCTTTTCAAGGGGTGCAGATTCTCCTGCTACGTAGGTTTCAATGCTCACTTCTCCGTCTTTGCCAATCGTCATCACCCTGAACATTGGTGTATGATTGGTTTCGTCGGGAATCTTGGTGCGTTCCAAAGCAGGGATATGAAGATAGTGAACGTGGTCTATTTTCTTGGAGTGCTTCACCCGCTCCATATCCATATGCAGGTCGCCCGAGATTACAACAGCAAGATTGGGTTGTGCAATAACCTGCTCCCTGAAAATTTTGTTCCCTATGCCTTTGTCCGCATTTTCCGGATATACACCCTTTTGGGCGCCGTGTACAATCAGTACAACCGCTTTGGGAGCCAAACGCTGAAGCTGTTCAAGAATCCAATTGGCGCCGCTGTCATCAAAATCGCGGCTATAGTCGGGCGAAGCAAATACGAAAGCAATTTTTTCGTGATTCAGCACATAGCTTGGCTGCTCCAGGCTGCTGTTCCACTTTTTAGCATAATGCATATAGCGTTCTATCGTACTGTTGTGCTCCTCATTGCCCATTATGGGATAAAAAGGAAGCTCAAGTTGCTGAAGCACCTCGGTAGCTGCTTCATACTGTATTTCTGTCCCTTTGTGGGCAATGTCGCCCACGCCAATCACAAAGTCGATGAGCCGGGTTTGAGTCATTAGGTTGATCTGTTCCACTGCGGCTGCCATACCCGGAAATGCTGCCAGGGGCTTGGGCTCGCCATCGCCCAGGAATGCCACCCTAAGAAGGATGGAATCTGTTTCAGGACGCAAATCCTCAAGAAAAAACTCTGATGTTGCTGAATGCTCTGCTTCAGCAGGTTTTGCATTGCCCGACTGTCCATTGTTATTTTCAACATTTCCCTTGCAAGCTGTAAGGATGAGCAAAAGGGATAGCAAAGCTGATTTCCAGAATCGAATCATTAGTTTGGATTTTTTGGTTTATTCATTATTGTTGAGATATGCTTTGTGCGCTTCCATTAAAAAGCGAAGGGCAGGCATTTCCTCTTTCACGGATAAAATTTCTGCCTCACCCCCACCTTTGTAGTTCAGGAGCCAAATCCTGAGGATATCCGTTGCACCGGGATAGTTTTTTTCAAGCGCCTCAAACGAATTCACATCAAAGCCCGGGTTATGAACATCTACGGCCAACAGTTTTGAATCAACTTCATTTGCATCAAGCAAATGAATTATTCCGACTATTCTGACTTTAACAACTTGTTCGCGGGCGATTGAGGGCCCTAAAACAAAAACATCCACCGGGTCGCCATCACCTCCGCGATCTTTGCTTAAGAGTGTTTGAGGCACAAAACCATAATTGGCCGGATACGCCAAATAATCAATGATGCGCATAGAATCAGGGGTAATTTGTTCCCATTCAATCTGGCCGGTTTCTTTGTTCACTTCCCATTTTTGGTTGGTTCCAGCCGGTATTTCTATGACAACATTCACCAATGAATCGGATGCAAAGGCTTCAATGTCGCTCAAAAAGTTGTTTACATTCTTTACAGTGATTGCAGGCCGGTCTGAATTGCTACAGGCACTAAGAAAAACACACAGCATAAATCCGTTGACCAATGATTTCATTTCGCTATCAAGCTATTAAAGCACAAATGCTGAACAGGATAAACCGCTCAGCATTTGTGTCAGATAAAACTATTGAATGCCTGCTATAATCATTACATAAAATTACAAATCCAATTTCACACCGAACTGAAGGCGCACATTGTAATACTCAGCCTGCATTAATCTTGAGCTTATTCCCTGGTAATAATACAATGGTGTGTTCAGCAAATTGTTTACCTCGGCATACACCCTGAATTTTGGGTTAATGGCATAGTTGGCGTTCACATCCAAATGGGTGGCATTATCGTAAAATCTGTCGTAAAATGCTTCATCGCCAAATTCATCGATAAAGTCGGTGGAATAGTTAAGGGACGTCCTGAATGAAAATCGCTTGTTGTCGTATGAGATTGAAGCGTTAAGGGTGTGTTTTGCCGTGCCGGGAAGCGAAACATCTTCCTCTTCGCGGCCTTCGATACGGAAATCACTTACACTGCTTGTGGTATAGGTGTAGTTGGCATACACTCCAAAGCCTTTCCAAAATCCGGGCAGAAAGTCGAGTTGACGCTGGGCCGCTGCTTCAAAGCCAAAGATGGATCCGTTTCCGCCATTGATGGGCTGGCTGTAGGTGTCCCAGGTTGTCCCTTCAAAAAGGTAGTCCTCGCGGGTTTCCGCAACAATAAAGTCTTTGATATCCTTGTAGAAAACGCCGGCAGAAACAATACCAATGGTTCTGAAGTATTTCTCGAACATCAGGTCAAGATTCGTAGAGGTGGTAGGGGTCAGATCGGGATTGCCGATGGCGATTTCATTGTCTTCCCGGTTTATTTCCCTGTAAGGCACCAGGGAAAAGTAATTTGGCCTGGCCAGGGTATTGGTCCAGGCAGCCCTTAAAATGGTGGTTTTATTGAAATCATATTTCAGGTGCAGCCCGGGCAAAACATTAGTATAAGAGTCAGAAGCCTTTTCAGTCAGTGTGTTTTCGTCTTCATCGGCATCGTATTGGTTGCCTTGATACTCCTGCGAAGTGTTCTCTATTCGTACACCGGCAATCATCGATAGTTTAGTGCCAAAGTTCTGGTTCAACATAATGTAGCCGCCAAGAATATTTTCTGTGGCATTGAAATCTCCGGCTTCTGCCTCGGCAATTCTTTCTTCTTCAAACAAGGATGAGTTAGTCAGGTCGAGTTCCCCAAGGTATTCAGGGCTTATCTGATTACCTGTTGCATAATCGCCCACTAAGAAGTTGTCTTTGGTAAAATCTTCCAGGTTACTCAGGGTATTGGCGTTGAATTCATCTTCGTCCACTGGTTCGTACTCAAACAATCTGTTATCGCGCATTTTCTCTTTTCCTTTGTAGCGAACACCTATTTTGAGACTGTTTTTGTATTCATTTTCGAGCAAGGGGATGGTGAAATTCAGTTTGACGTTTTTGTCAATATCTTCAGTCCACTGAAACTCCTCGGTTATCTCACGTAAACTGTAGTCTGCATTCAATTCATTTTGTGATGCATCCTGGGCGCTGACACGTGGGAGGCTTTTATCAGAAAAGTCGGGAATGATATCAACGCCTTTTTGCCTGTATGAGATGTATCTTTCATTGGGTCTGTCCTCAGATGCTTTGCTATAGGAAGCGGTCCAATCGGCTTTAATTTTGCCCAACTGGTGGTCGCCGCCCATTGTGAAATTCATCATACGCTGGTCTTCCAGTCGTGCATTTTTGGTGTCGGGATTGCCTCCTTTGGTTTCTTTCCTCAATTCTCCTTCCCAGCTTTTTCCTTCCTCATCGAATTCTATATCAGTGTATATACTGCGGTAACGGTTTTCCCAATCATTGCGGTGGTTATAAATACCGTTGGCAAAGAGGGTGTGGTTGGCGTTGATTTTATAATCGAGGCTCAGTGAATAGCTTTGGCGGATGCGCTGCAAATAGTACTGGCGGATTTGCATTTCTTCAGCAAAGGCAGAGCCATCTTTGTTGTCCTCATCCATATAATCCCATTCGGCCTCAAAATTATCGCTGCCTAAGTCGTGATTATGATAGGAAGCACTGGCAATAACACCCAGTTTTTTATCGAAAAAACGATCAGCCAGGATGAAGGCACCATTGTAAATAGGTTTTCCGGCCAGGATGTTGTATCCCGATCCGAGCGTTAAGCTCACACGACGGTCGTAAGGCGCTGAGCGCGTAACCAGGTTTACCGAACCGCCAATGGCATCGGCATCCATATCGGGTGTAACAGCTTTGTTTACTTCGATGGCCTGAATCATATCGGCAGGCACCAGGTCGAGCTGCACGGTGCGGTCTTCGGCTTCGGCCGATGGGATGCGCTCTCCGTTGATCATCACCGAATTATACTGGGGTGCGGTTCCCCTGATATTGCCAAAGCGTGCTTCGCCCTGGTCGTACTGTACATTGATGCCTGGAATCCTCTTCAACGCATCCCCTATGTTGGCATCCGGAAAGCGGCCTACCTGATCGGAAGATATTATGTTGGTGATGTTGCCTTTGTTCATCTGGGTGTTCAGGGCTTTCGACTGGCCTTGCAACTGACCGCTGACCACAACCTCTGACAGGTCAATGCCTGCTTTCAATGTCAATTCTATTAGCGTGGTTTTACCCGGCTCCACCGTAACTTGCACCCGGTTTGTATTAAAACCAATGTATGTTACCAATAGTTCATAAGAACCCACGGCCACACCGGTGAGGGTGAAAAAACCATAGTTGTCGGTAATGGTGCCTTTTCCTATTGATTCAATCAGCACGTTTGCCCCGGGCATCGAAAGCTTGTCGGTATCCACAACCCTCCCTTTTATGATGCCTGTTTGTTCTGCCTGAACCGCTATGGTAAAAGCCGTCAGGATTAAGGTAAAGAAGATTTTCAGTTTTGTCATAGCATTGACTGTTAATAATAAAATGCGGTCAAAATTAGGCTCCATACATTCCTGTGCGATTAACTAAAGATTATGAATAGGTTAAGTTAATGTCAAATTGAATTGTTGGATGAACTGTTCCAATGAGTCTGTTGCATACAGGGAGAATCCTGAAGGAAGTATTACTTTTGAAAGCAGTAAGCACCCTTGGGATGGAAGACCTGGAATGCTACCGTGCAATGCGTAAAGGAAGCAAAGATGCTTTTGAAAAGCTGTTCCGGCTCTACTATGCCCCCCTTTGCCGTTTTGCTTCCGCCTTTCTGCACGATCCCCAGGAAGCCGAAGACCTCGTCCAGGATTGCTTTTTTCACTTCTGGCTCGACAAAGAAAAAACCTCCATTCATAGCTCGGTAAAAGCCTATCTTTATTCGAGTGTGCGCAACGCCTGCCTGAATCACCTCAAGCACCGGCAGGTGGAAAAGCGCTATGGACAAAGGGTGCAGGAAGAAAGGAGGGAACAGGAATGCAGCAACGAGCCTGAGCTTGAGGCGAAAAGAGAAGAGGAAGAAAAGCTTTACAAGCGGGTACACCAGGCCGTGGAGGAATTGCCGGAGAAGCGAAAGGAGGTTTTCAAAATGGTGAAGTGGGAAAGGAAATCATACAAAGAAGTGGCACTCTTACTGAATATTTCGGTTAAAACAGTGGAAAACCAGATGGGCAAGGCACTGGCATCTCTAAGGGAAGCCCTCAGGGATAAACTGCCTTTCCTGCCCTGGCTGCTGCTTTTTTTCGGAGGGGGAATAGGTGTTTTTTTGATGTGGATTGTCTTTATTATGAAATGAAGCTAAGATTTGAACATATTGATCCGGATGCCCTCGCCGCCTACCTGAGCGGAGAAATGAATATGGATGAACGGCACCGCATCGAAGCCTGGATTGCGGCTAAGGAAGAAAACCGGCGGGAATTTGAATCCTACCGGGAAATCTGGCAACTTGCCGGTCCGGAACCGGATACGGAAACAGCCTTGCAGAATGTGCTGCGCCGCATTGATCAGGCTGAAGCGATGCATCAGGCTAAGGCCTGGCCTGTCTGGCTTTCCCTGCCCCTTAAAGTGGCCGCCATCCTCCTCCCCCTTGCCTTGATCGGGTATTTGTTAATGTACCGGGTCCGGGAAGCACCCCCGGAGTACCTGCACACACAGGAAAAGCCTTCGGAACATCTTTTGCCTGACGGCTCTTCCCTCTCCCTGAATACCCATTCTGTCGTCTCTTTTGCCGGCGGCCTTTCCGGAGAAAAACGGGAAGTCCATCTGGAAGGTGAAGCATTCTTCGAAGTGGAGAAAGAGGCAGAACGCCCCTTCATTGTAAGGTCGAATGAACTGAAGGTGAAAGTAATCGGCACCCGCTTTAATGTGAATGCCTATCCGGAACAGGATACCATAAAAGTTTCGGTGGAAGAAGGGAGAGTGGGATTGTATGTCACCCAGGGGACAGCCATCACCGACTCTCTGTTGCTATCCGCCGGGGAGGAAGGGCTGTATGTGCGCAGCCGTAAAGCTTTGCTGTACCGCCCCGGCTTCAACCCCAATATGCTTTTCTGGAAACACAAAACCCTTTCTTTTGATAAAACCCCATTGAAAGCTGTTCTGGCACAAATGAGCCTGGCGCTGGGCGATCATTTCATCCTGGATGATTCTGCAACAGGGCAATTGCGCCTGACCGCTACCTTTGAGAATGTCAGCAAAGAACAAATGATGGATGTGTTGGCAGAAACCTTCAGCCTGAGCTGGGAAAGAAATGATACGCGCTTTATCTTGTATGCACCGGATACCCTTTCGCAATAGGATATGGATAGTTTTGCTTTGCCTGGGGTATGGTTCTTCCTTTGTCCTTTCACAGGGAAGTATTCTGGAACGCAGGCTCAGCCTGACCACCGGGAGCCTTTCCCCGGAGGTTCTCCTCTGCCTCATAGAACAAGAGCTGGATTTTCGCTTTGCCTATAATGCAGACATTCTTCCTCCGCATACGATCAGCCTTTCTGTGCAGGATGAGCCATTAGGCAAAGCCCTGAGAGATGCGTTCGGGAAGGCCTATTTGTTCAGAAACAATGGACACATTGTTATTATCCTGAAGAAAGAGACAGGGGAAGAGAAGCGAAAACAGAGCATTGAGATCAGGGGTTTTGTGAGGGAGGGGGGAAGTGAGCGGCCCCTTGCCTCGGCGACAGTATACGATATGGCCAGCCGCAGATCAGGCCTGAGCGATTCAGAAGGAGCCTTTATCCTGAACCTTCCCGTGACAACCCGGCGGCTTGCCCTGCGTTGCAGCAAACAGGGGTACCGGGATAGCATTGTGGTCGTGGACCCTTCCCAGACAAGCCCTCCCCTCTTTAAGCTGTATGCCTTGCGCAAGGAAGTGAGTCATCTCGAACCCTTACCCGGGCAGCTGATCGCGCCCCAGGGATCCACCCACAATATGCTTATCCGGAGACTGGTATCCACAGCTTCATTTCTGAACAGCCGCAATGTGAGGATATTCGATCAGCAGCCGGTACAACTTTCACTCATCCCGGGTATCGGAACCAATTACCGCCTGAGTGGAGCCATCGTCAATCATTTCTCCCTTAACCTGTTCAGTGGCTACTCGGCAGGGGTAAATGGCTTTGAAGCCGGAGGAATAATGAATATGAACCAATTTGATGTGTACGGTGTGCAGATTGGGGGTGTGGCGAACCTGACAGGGGAGAAAGTGCAGGGATTTCAGGCGGCGGGATTATTCAACCGGACAGGAAAGAAGGTACTGGGGGTGCAATTGAGCGGAGGCCTGAATACAGGATCAGATACGGTGCGGGGAGTGCAAATAGCCGGACTGATGAACCGGAGACCCGTTTTTGTACAGGGAATGCAAGTGGCCGGGATAGCCAATGTGTGCCAGGGAGCGGTGAAAGGAGTACAAATGGCCGGACTGTACAACTACAGTGCAAGTGCCTCCTTTCAAATGGGGCTGATCAATGTATGCGACAGCGCCGGAGGAGCGCCCCTGGGCCTGGTCAACATCATCCGGGGAGGCTATTATGCGCTCTCTCTCGCCACCGATGCAGGCCAGCACCATCAACTGCATTTTGTAATGGGAAGCCCGAAACTATACAGTATGCTGGGCCTGACGCTGTTTAACCTGTTTCCTGAACAGAGGGCGGGACTGAGTTATGGCCTGGGCAGAACCTGGTTTCCCGGCTGGCGCATAGAGATGCATACAGAACTTGTCGCTTCGGTCATCCCCCCCACCGGCAGTTTTGATCGTCATACCCTGAGCCTGCTGAGTTTCAGCCCGCAGTTAAGTATGGAAATCGTGAAACATCGCATACGACTGATGGCCGGCCCCTCCTATCACCTTTTACTCTCCGCGGAGGATAATGCCTTCAGTGCACATTTCTCGGATCATCTGCCCGGCAATGTTTCCTTTAACCGTGTACCCCGCCAAACCCGTTTTCTTGGATGGCCCTCTTTCCGCGTAAGCCTGCGATACCCCCTTTCCAGGGTAAAACCCTGACCGGCAATCACCGGCAAGGGGCTGATGCTTTACAAAAACATTTCCGGAAGTAATCGGATTGACCGGGTAAAAAAGTCTTCATATGAATAGGGGTTTTCGCTTCCCTGCTTGCCATAAAGATGTAACCAACATCATTTGGCGATGCAACTCAAAATGAAAATCACCCTCTCTCTTCTGATTGCCCTTTTCTTTCTTTCATTGCCCCTGTCCGCCCAAAAAACATCAGCCTGGGAAAAAGTGGATACCAGGCAAGACATTCATCTATTTGAACGATGGGTGCAGGTTTCCCCCGAATTGCGTGTAAAAGAACGAAGGGGGGAATTGTTTGTCAGTGTTGACAAAGAAGAGGTCCTACGCCTGCTCAGTGATCCGGCCCGTGCTGCCGATTGGATGCAGGGCGTATCTTCGGGCCGCCTGATCAGAAAAGATTGCGCTGACCAATGGTATTCCCACACTGCTTTTTCTTTTCCCTGGCCTTTGGAAGACCGGGATCTGGTGTGTCGAACCAAAAAGGCCCCAGGCCCGGATGGACAGATTACCCTGCAGATGGAAAGCCACCCCGATGCCTGGCCGGAACAGGAAAATGTGCGTCGTTTCAGGCAATACCAGGCCACCTGGTCCATCCAGGGCTATCCTGATGGCAGTACCTTGATCTCCTACTCCGCCTATACGGCCGAAGCCCCGGAATACCCCCGTTTTATCCTCGATCCACTGGTGAGGAATGCCTTCCTGAAAAACCTGGCCGCCTTGAGGGATGTGTTGGAAAAAGAAAGAAAAAGTCTTGCAAACAAAGGAAGATGAGGCTCAAAGGAAGAATAATCGATAAGATCCGGCAGCTGCAAGGAGCGCCTGAAAAGCTGGCCCGGAGTTTCGCCCTGGGTTCATTTATGGGCGTGAGTCCATTGATCGGAATGCAGATCCTGATCAGCGTCATCCTCAGCTGGATTTTTCACCTCCATAAAGGCGCGGCCATCGCCGGAGTGATCAATACCAATTGGACCAAAGGACTCTATCTCTATCCCCTGAATTATAAAATCGGTGCCTTCCTGCTGGGAATAAAGACAAGCATTGATTTTGACAGTGTTTTCAGCGGGAACCTTTTATCTGCCCTGACAGAAAATGGCCCTGGACTTTTCTTCTCCCTACTGCTGGGGGGATGCATAACCGGAAGTATCCTGGCCGCCTTTTACTACTTCGCGATCCGCAAATTATTATCCACGCAAATAAAGACAAGAAACAATGAATCATTCTAGCAATGCATATGCCCTGATCAGTGGCGCAAGCCAGGGGCTGGGAAAAGCCCTGGCCCTGGAACTGGCCTCCCGCTCGTGTAATCTCCTGCTGGTGTCTCTCAAAAACGAAGGCCTGGAAGCACTGTCCGCACAAATTCGAAGGGAATTCGGGGTGGACGTACAGTATTTTGAAGCCGATTTTTGCGAACAGAATGCTGTGTATGATATCGCAAGCTGGGCCAGGGAAAAATTTCCTGTGTTTATGCTGGTCAATAATGCCGGAATTGGCGGCACCAAGGCTTTCGAAAAGGCCAGCCCGGAGTATATGGATCGCATTATCCAGGTCAATGTCAGGGCAAGCACCCTCCTGACCCGGCTTATGCTTCCTGCACTCCGGCAACATCCCCGGGCCTATATCCTGAATGTTTCCAGTATGGCTTCTTTCAGTCCGCTTCCATTCAAGACTGTTTACCCCGCTTCTAAGGCCTTTATTTCCGTTTTCTCACAAAGCCTGAAGGCGGAGCTGCGGAACAGCAATGTGAAGGTCAGTGTGATCCATCCCGGCCCGGTTCCTACCAATCCGGATGTAAAAGCCCGCATAGCGCGGCTTGGACGTCTGGGGCGAATGGGTTTACTCTCTCCTGAGCGGCTGGCCCGACTTTCCATCGACCGCCTGTTGAACGGGCAGTTCAGGCTTATCCCCGGCCTGATGAACAAAGTGAACCGATTCCTGCTGGCGATGGTACCTGATGTGCTGAAGTTACCTTTGTTGTGCCGCCTGATGCAGCGTGAACTCGGTGAGCAAAGCTTCCATATACAAAGCAAACCTTTGAACCTGAACTAATATGCGCGTACTTGTCACCGGTGCCAATGGATTCTTGGGACGCAATGTGGTACAGGCACTTTGCGGCCGGAATTACAGGGTGCGTGCGATGATACGCCCTGAGGCGATGGTGAACTGGCCGGATCATCCGAATGTGGAGGTATGGCGGGGACGCCTTGGGAATGAAGCGGACAGCCTTGCCGCCGTGGAAAACTGCGATGCTGTAATGCATTGCGCCGCAGATACCAGTCAGGCCCATCTCCGGTACGCGGATTACCTTCCGGTGAACGTGGATGCCAGCCTCCGGCTTTTCAGGGCGGCTTGTGCTGCCGGCTGTCGGCGTTTTGTGTTCGTGAGCACCGCCAATACCCTTGGCTACGGTAGCATCGCAAGCCCGGGCCACGAAGGCCTGCCTGCTTCCCCGCCTTTTGACAGCTCAGGCTATGCCAGGAGTAAGATGGAAGCGGAAAATGCCCTGATGACAGAGGATGCCGGAATTTTGGTGATCGTGAATCCTACTTTTCTGATCGGCCCCGATGATGCCCGTTCCGGTTCAGAAAAACTCTTCCGGAATATCTTTCAGCGGCGCATCGTCTTGTATCCTCCCGGAGGGAAGAATTTCGTGGATGTGCGGGATGCAGCCGCAGGCGCAGTGAAGGCAATGGAACAGGGGCGCCCGGGGGAACGCTATCTGCTCAGTGGTCACAACCTGGCCTATGCCGACTTCTTTCGCCTTGCGGCAAAGGCCTTCGGACAGGCTCCCGCTTTCCTGGGCGTCCCGCGATGGTTTTTGATTTCTATGGGTTTTCTGGCTTCCCTGCTACGTGCCGTAGGGATGCCCCTGGCCCTGAGTCTGCCCAATGCCTGGATTTTGTGTGTCGGGAATTATTACACCCATATGAAAGCCCGGGAGGAATTGGGGGTGGAGTTCCGTCCTTTGGAAGAGACGCTGGGGGATGTGGCAGCGGCGTATGGAGTGTGAGTGAAAAGAGAATAATTGGATAGAGCGCTCTCACTCTCCTTACTCACTCTATTTTATCGGTGTTGCCAGGCTGGTGAAAAGGTTGTATTTTTGCCTTCCATTTTAGCCCGGATGGCGGAATTGGTAGACGCGCTGGTCTCAAAAACCAGTGAGGTAACACTCGTGCCGGTTCGATCCCGGCTCCGGGTACGAAAACAGTTTGGAGTTTGGAGGATGAGTGTGGAGGAGCAATCCTGTCACTTGCACCAAACTCCAAATTGTTTCCCCCCCTCTACACTGATCCTCAAACTCAAACTCACTTTCCCCCTGAGGATGAGTGTAGAGTTTTAATGCCCCCCGCTTGATATTCTCGTTGAGATGGATTGCTTTTACAAATTGTAATAATTAATTTGTTTACCGATGATGGTATCTCTTTCAAATCCCTTTATCACTAAAAGCTATCAGCAAAGTGAGAACTGTTGACAAAACAACATTGGAAACGATTGAAGGCACTTGCCAATGAGGAAATAGGCATCATCCCACGTCAACAGACTTTGTGGCCAAATACGACCTGGGCAGTCCGGCAAGCGTACGGACATCCCTGGAGGCCCTATCAGAGAATGAAATGATTTACGCTGATTATAACCAAGAAGGGCAAGGCTACTGCTGTGTTTACGATGTGCTGTTCCGGCGCTGGATGCAGGGAAAATAAGCGAGAAACCAAGGCTCAGATTCAAACGCCAATGTGTTCCCAAAATGAATCAGGATTTACAATATGGGTAGTGGATCCGGGATAGTTCGCCGTAAAGGTTTTCGGAAAAAACACTTTTGCCTTCGGATTCAATTTTATCTCAAAAGCCGCGAGCCTTCCGTCAAATTCTTCGATATAGTCAATCTCTTGCTGCTGCGCTGTACGCCAGAAATACCTGTGGGAATATACCTTGTTGTAATGAAGGTGCTTCATACGTTCGGCAATGAAAAAATTTTCCCACAAAGCGCCTGAGTCCGTCCGGGACGCTACTGCGCCGAAATTTCTAAGAATAGCATTTCTCACACCGTTGTCATAAAAGTATATTTTCCGGCTCTTTTTGATCTCGTTCCTGACATTACGGCTGTAAGAACGTAATCTGAAAATGATAAAGGCTCTTTCAAGTAAGCTGATATAGCGCTGGACCGTGTGTGAGTTGGTTTTTAATAAGTGAGCAAGCTCATTATACGACACCTCCGAGGCCACCTGGAGGGCAAGTGCTTCAAGCAATTGCTCAATAAACTCCGGTTTCCTGATATCCTGGAACATAAATACATCTTTGAATAAATAACTGCCTACCAGATTGTTTAATATTTCTGCTTCATTTCCAGGATGATTGATTACATCTGGATAGGTGCCAAAAATCATATAGTGTTTAAGATTACGCTGTACCTCAATAAATCCGAAGTGATCCACTAACTCTTTTATAGAGAGCGGAAAAAGCTGGTATTCGAATTTTCTGCCTGTCAAAGGTTCGTTTACCTGGTTCGACAACTCTAGAGAGGATGAGCCTGTGACAATCAACTGCAGGCCTGGTATCTGATCGGTGATCAGTTTAAGGGTAAGGCCTATATTCAATACCCGCTGTGCTTCATCAATCAAAACAAGTTCATAATCACCAATCAATCTTCGAAGATCATTGATTCCGGGTTCAGTCAGCAGTTTCCTGATGTCGTTGTTATCACAATTGAGGTTAAGGATCTTTTTTTCCTGCTTTGATTCTATCATCTTCAGTAGCGTTGACTTTCCCACCTGACGAGGTCCCAAAATAATGATGGCTTTGCCTTTAAAAAGCTTTTCATTCAAAAGGTTTTCAAGCACCCTGTTAATCATATATGATTGATTTGATAAAACGCAAATATGGAAATATTGTGAATTACATTTCAAAAATAACATAATATTTCTGAATTATGACTCACAAAAGTGTGTTTTACCCGAAAATGAGAGATAATGTTTCCCATCGGCTCCCTTCAAAAGACTTTGTTGCGAAATACGACCTGGGCAGTCCGGCAAGCGTACTGCCTTCCCTGGAGGCCCTTTCAGAGAAAGAAATGATCTACGCTGATTATAGCGAAGAAGGGCAAGGCGACTACTGTGTTTACGATGAGCTGTTCCGGTGCTGGATGGAGGGAAGATAGGTGAGAAACCAAAACAATTAATCCCTACCTTTGCGCGCAAATTGAGGGCATAACATAAACCGCAACCGTATGAAATCCAGGGTTAAGATATTCTCCGGCAGATCATCCAGATACCTGGCCGAAAAGATCGCTCAGGCCTTTGGACACGACCTGGGAAAATCCATCGTAACCGAGTTTTCCGACGGGGAATTTCAGCCCTCCTACGAAGAAAATATCCGCGGAAAGGATGTCTTTATCGTACAATCCACCTTCGCCCCGGCCGATAACCTCTTCGAACTGCTGATGATGATCGATGCCGCCAAAAGGGCCTCCGCCAAATCCATTGTCGCAGTAATCCCCTATTTCGGCTTCGCCCGTCAGGACCGCAAAGACAAACCCCGCGTTTCCATCGCCTCCAAACTCATCGTCGACCTGCTCACCACCGCAGGCCTGAGCCGCATCATCACCATCGACCTGCACGCCGACCAGATCCAGGGATTCTTCAATATCCCGGTGGATCACCTTTTTGCCTCATCCATCTTTATCCCCCATATCAAAAGCCTCAACCTGCCCAACCTGATTATGGCCAGCCCCGATACCGGAGGTACACGCCGGGCTGCCGCCTATGCCAAAATGCTCAATACCGGTTTCGTCATCTGCTATAAGCAAAGACTGAAACCCAATCAGGTGGAAACAATGCAGCTCATCGGGAATGTGGAAGGAAAGGATGTTGTGCTGGTGGACGATATCATCGATACCGGTGGAACCATCACCACCGCCGCCAAACTGATGATCGATAATGGCGCTGCCAGCGTGCGTGGCGTATGCACCCATCCACTGCTCACCGGCAAAGCGATCGAAAGAATCCACAGCTCCCCCTTCAACGAGTTGTTTGTTACCGATACCATCCCACTGAAAACCGAATGCGATAAAATTAAAGTACTGACTACGGCCAGCCTCCTCTCCGATGTCATCGGAAGGGTGGTACAGCACGAGTCAATCAGTTCACTTTTTAAATTCACTTAATTCTTTAACAGATGAAAACAGTATCTATGAGCGGTTCTCCACGCGAGAACGTAGGGAAAAAAGATGCGCGTCGTAATCGCAAAGAGGGCAGAGTCCCCTGCGTAATATACGGCGGCGAAGAGCAACTCCATTTCACAATGGATGAAAAGGAGTTTGGCAAGCTGATCTTTACCCCGGAAACCTATTTGGTGAACCTGAGCATTGGCGAGAAGGAATTCACCGCCGTATTGCAGGATGTGCAATATCACCCTGTTAGCGATGGCGTGTTGCACGCCGACTTTCTTTTGGTGAAGGAAGGTAAAGCCCTGATTACCTCCCTGCCCCTGAAATTTGTCGGAACATCCAAAGGCGTACTCCGCGGTGGCAGATTAATCAAGAAATTCCGCAAACTCAAAGTCAGAGGGATGGTGGAAGATCTTCCCGACCTTATTGAGATCGATATTTCCAAGCTGAATATCGGGCAGTCAATACTGGTCAGAGATATGAAGCGCGAGAAAATTACCTTCCTGGATCCTGAAAACGCCGTAATTGTGGCTGTGAAGACGGCCAGAGTTGTGGTGGCAGCAGAGGATGAAGAAGAGGGCGAAGAGGGCGCCGAAGGGGCAGAAAGCAGCGAAGAAGGCGAAACCCCGGCAGAGAACTAAACCACATTCAGAAGCAATCAGGGGGCTGTTCCGGCCGGTGGCAAGGCTACCCCGGAGCAGCCCTTTTCTTGTACAGATACAATGAAGTACCTTATCGCTGGCCTGGGAAATATTGGGGAAGAATATGCCAATACCCGGCATAATATCGGATTTGTCGTGGCCGATGCCCTGGCCTCAGAAGGGGGCGCGACCTTCAAAACAGAGAAGTACGCAATGCTTACCCGTTTGAAGTATAAAGGCCGCATCCTGATCCTGATCAAACCTACCACCTTTATGAACCTGAGCGGCAAGGCCATTAAATACTGGATGAACAAAGAGAAGATCCCGCTGGAAAACCTGCTGGTTATCGTGGATGACCTTGATCTGGATCCCGGGGTGCTGCGGATGCGCCCCAAAGGAGGGGACGGCAGCCACAATGGACTGGCCCACATCTCTGCCACCCTGGGCCATCAAAATTATACCCGCCTGCGTTTTGGCATCGGCAGCAATTTCGCGAAAGGTTACCAGGTGGAATATGTGCTGGGAAGGTGGACGAGGGAGGAAGAAAAAATGCTAACCCCCCGGATTGAACAGGCTGCCGAAATAGTGAAAAGCTTTGTAAGCATTGGAGCAGAGCGCACGATGACCGCTTTCAACAATAAATAGGAGGCAACGGAAAAGGATACGGCCCCTTCCGGGGCCGCATCTTCCAAAACCAAAAACCAAAACGTGCTCTTCAGGCAGGATGCACTTTTGCGTATATGAAACACAAATACTACGAAGTAGTGATTTGTTATGCGGCAAAACTAATACAGCCGACGGCCTTGAGCTGTTAAGGGGCTTTAACAAAAGTTAAAAAGTGTTAAGCACAGATTTTCTGCGATATAGCACTGATTAACTTTGGCACTGATTATGAAAAAGAAAAGCCTGATCGCTGTCATTTTAATGGCATCCCTGGCCCTGCTCGGATTAATGGCCGTGCAGGTGATGTGGATAAACAACAGCCTGCGCATCCAGGAGGAAAACTTCAGCCGGTCGGCAGCAGAAGCAGGCAGAACCGTCGTTCAACAACTCGAACAGCTGGATGCCCTCAGGCTACTGGAAAAACAGGACGATCAGGATGGCTACCCCGATATTAACGAAGAAATGGATTCCCTCCGCCTTGTTTTTGATGCCTATCTGATTAAACACCCGGAAGTCTTGCAGCCTGAAAAGGACGGCCTGGACCCTAATGACGATCGTGAAAGCCAGGATGTGAAGCAAGGAGAAATGACGGAGATAGGCCCCGTTATGGCCCCTGAACCACAGGAAAACAAAGAGGTAAACACAGATTGGATGCCCGATGATAGTCTTCGCCGCGCTGTGATCCGTGATTTTGTGAACCGCAAATCCCGCCTGATGGAAAAAGCCCTGGAAGAGATGCTCAAGGGAGAACAGAGCATCAGCAGTGAACACCGGCTTTCCCAGGGCCTGCTCGACACCCTGCTCAAAGAGGCCCTCGAGGCACGCGGCATCTTTGCCGAGTATGCCTTTGGCGTATTCAATCCCCTCAAAAGAGGCTTTACCATTTTAACCCACCCCGGACTGGAAGAGGAAATAATGCAGGAAGCGAAAATTTTTACCCTCTATCCCTCCGACCAATTGCGCAACCCGGATTTCCTGATGCTCTACTTTCCCGCAAAGCAATCTTACCTCCTAACCCGGATGTGGAGCCTGATGGGATTTAGTGTTTTGCTTCTGCTTATTATTCTCTTCTCTTTTATCTATGCCATCTCTACGGTATATCGCCAACGCAAGCTGGCCGAGATGAAGAACGACTTCATCAACAATATGACCCACGAGTTCAAAACCCCGATTTCCACGGTTTCCCTGGCCTGCGAAGCCCTGCGGGATTCAGATATTCAGAAATCCATCGATTTATATGATAATTATATTCGCATTATCAGCGAGGAAAACCAGCGCCTGGGGGTGATGGCGGAAAAAATCCTGCAGACCGCAGTCCTGGATAAAGGAGAACTAAAACTCAAAAAAGAAAAGGTGGATGTGCACCATATCATCCAGGATGTCATCCGAAACCTGCGGATACAGGTGGAGATAAAAGACGGGAGCATCGCTACCCGCTACCAGGCGGAAAAGTATGTGGTGGAAGCGGATAAGGTACACCTGGCCAATGTGGTCTATAACCTTCTCGATAATGCCAATAAGTATACTCCCCGGAAACCCCGGATCGAAGTACTGACCGAGGATCTACCTCAAGGCATACGGGTAAGCATCAGGGATAACGGAATCGGGATCAGCAAATCGGATCAGAAAAAAGTATTTGAACGTTTGTACAGGGTTCCGACGGGGAATGTGCACGACTTTAAGGGATTTGGACTAGGTTTGAGTTACGTGAAAGCCATTGTGGAAAAACACGGCGGAAAAGCAGGGGTGGAAAGTGAGCCGGGCAAAGGCAGTACTTTTTGGTTTTTCCTGCCGGCATAAACACAAAGCAAAATGGAAGAAAAAAACAGCATTCAGGTTTTACTGGCGGAAGACGACCGCAATCTGGGCAGCATCCTGAAATCCTATCTGGAAGCCAAGGGATTCCCAACCCTGCTCTGCGTGAACGGGGAAGAAGCCCTGGAAACCTACCGTCGCGAGCCCATTGATTTCTGTATTATTGATGTGATGATGCCGGTGAAAGACGGCTTCAGCCTGGCAGCAGAAATCAGGGAAGACGATAAAGAAGTACCCATCCTTTTCCTCACAGCCAAATCCCTGCAGGAAGATGTGCTGCGTGGATTTGAAGTGGGCGGCGATGATTATCTCACCAAGCCCTTCAGTATGGAGGTGCTTCTGGCCCGGATGCAGGCCATACTGCGCCGTGCAATACCAGAAGGAATAGACGAATCGAAGGAAATCTTTGAACTGGGAAGGCTCGCTTTCGACAGTGTGCGCCAAACCCTGGACAGCGGGGGAAAGGTGCAGAAGCTTACCTCCAAGGAATCGGATCTGCTGCGGCTGCTGTGTTTGCGAAAAAACCAGGTGCTGGACCGTACCGAGGCCCTGAAGCGCATCTGGGGCGACGATTCCTACTTCAATGCCCGAAGTATGGATGTGTACATCACCAAGCTCCGAAAATACCTCAAAGAAGATCCTTCCGTGCGCCTGTTGAATGTGCACGGCATAGGTTTTAAACTGGTCGTTGGATAGCAGATAGCTTATTCTTATTCCCTGTCGCGGAAATACTTCATAAACTGCACCCGCTCATAGGCTGCCGGGTTCTTGCTGCGGCTCTGGGCCATCTTGCCCCTGAAAGCTTGTATACTTTGATAATCGTGGCCCTCCATCCAATCTTCCAACTGGTTTAACATCAGCGGGATATGATCAAATCCGTGCTTATAGAGGGCAGAGGCTACCTGCACCGCATCGGCTCCGGCCAGCAATTGCTTGACAATGGCGCTTCCATCGTGGATACCTGTTGAGGCGCAAAGATTACAGCCGCTGCGCTCGGAAAGAATGGCAATCCAACGCAGGGAGGTGGAAACTTCTTCCGGGCTGCTCAGCACATTGCTTGCCGTGATCTGCATCTTGTCGATGTCGAAATCAGGATTGTAAAAGCGGTTGAACAGCACCAGTCCATCGACCCCGCTCTCGGATAGTTTCTGCAGGAAAGGCCCCAGATTGCTGAAGAAATAGCTCACTTTCAAGGCCACGGGAATGCTGACCTGTTTTTTTACTTCCTTGACGATATCGAAATAGACTTTTTCAAAATCATCGTTGCTGCGGGAGAAGTCGGAAGGAAGAATGAAAGCATTCAGCTCTATGGCATCTGCCCCGGCATCCTGAATGTCTTTGGCAAAAGAAGTCCACTTCTGGGCCGTCACACAGTTGATGCTGCCGATCACAGGAATGCTGAGTTCCTTTTTGGCATCGCCGACCAGCTTCAGGTAAGTGGTCAGGGTATCTTCGATGGCTTCATAATCAAAATAGTCCATCGTTTCCGGATAGATGAAGCCCTGGGAGGTCATCTGACTGAAGGTTTCTTCCAGCTCCATCACGATCTCTTCTTCGAAGATGGATTTGAGCACAACGGCTGCAGCACCCTGTGCTTCAATCCTTTTCAGATCATCCAGTTTATTGGTTAATCCGGAGCTCCCGGCGATAAGGGGGTTTTTCAATTTCAGGCCCAGGTAGGTGGTACTCAGATCCATAGTCTTAGGGTTTTTCGATTGCAAGCAAATATAGGGAATCCTGTTGGGAAAGACACCGCCGGGAAGGAGACTTAATGAAAGATTCTTTCTGCGGATTCAACTGTTTTGAATGCAGTATGCCCGGCTGTGGTGGTGGGCCACTGCCTTCCCTTTTCACAGGATTTCTTTCACCGATGCGGCATTCAGAAAAAGCATATCACCCTGAAGGGCATAACCCTCAAATACGGAAATTTTGTCGTGCTTCAAACTTTCCCTTCTGAATCCAAGGATTACCAGTGAGGTATTCCGGCTATGCTCACTGATGCTTGTCTTGGCCGAAATACTTTCTTTGTGAGGGATGAGCGTGATATTTTCAGGCAGCACAGGCAAGCGCCCCTTTTCAACCAAATCGACCAGGCGCTGACGGGTCTCCTCGACTTCTTTCTCCTGGCAGATCTCAAAAATGCGGATCTCCCCGTTTTTCCATTCAGGGTGGCCGCGGATGATGAAGCCCAGCAATATCATCAGGTTGGCATTCATATAGTCGTGGCTGCGTATCCAGATATCTATCCTCTTTTTCAGGCCGCTGGTTACCGGGCTGGCCAGCAATACGCCTACATCCATATCGGCAGCGCTGACCAGGGCTACATTCTCCACAATGCGGGGCAGATCCTCCGGAAAATCCCGGGGGTGCTCAAAAATGAAAAGATTGTTGTCCATCCCCGAAACGCCCGGCAGTTGAATGATCTGACTGATGGCAGCGGTGTAGGAAGGAGAGATGAGCACATCTACAAAGACATTGCTGTGGCTTTCTTCTGACTTCTTCAGAAGATGCTGCAGTTCCTGACGGGCCTCTTCATTGCTCTGCTTGGAGAAGTATCCCTTTTTCAGATAAATATAGGTTCCGAATCCAAAGTGGTAGGAGATCCAGTTGATAAGGTTGAAACCTTTGTCGCGGAGGTAAGAATGGGTGGAGAGACAAACTGCGGCAGGTCGCCATTCCATCGTTTTCCCTGCACGGGCTTTACGCTGGATATATACCTGAAGGTTGCGGCTGAGCTGGAATACGGCTCCCCGGAAGATGGACTCCATCCCCCTGCGGTTTTTGTGGTAATGCCGGATGCTGAAATAAACCGCCACCAGCAGTATGCCGGCCGCCAGGGCATAAGGGGTATTGATCTTGAACATCAGATAGATGCACATTACCGCACCCAGCAAGGAGAGATACCATCGCGAGCGGAAGGTGGGACGGTAGGAAGGTTGAGCGCCGAAATGATAGAGGAAGGAAATCAGGCAGAGGGAGCCATAGGTCACCATAAAAAACATTGAGATGATCTCTGCCACGGCATTCACATCTCCCATTGCCACGAAAACGAAGGCAATGATGATGGTTACGATGCTGGCATTGAATGGTTCACGGGTGCGGCCCTTTCCTCTGGCCATCGCAATATTAAAGCGCCTCAGCGGAAAAGAGCGGTCGCCACCCAGAGCCTGTAAGGTGCGGGGTGCCACCATCACCGAACCGATGGCTGAGGAAATGGTGCTGGCCGCCAGTCCGATCGGAATAATCCATTGGCCTCCCAGGGCGATGTCGCCCATAATGAGTTGATTCCCTGTAAGGTCTTCCGGCGAAGCCGAAAGAACCAACTTCCAGGCAATAAAGATATACATCAGCATCCCGGCCACGGTGGCCGTGATGGTACCCCGAGGAATGGATTTGCCAGGATTGCGCAGGTCGCCCGAAAGCCCCACACCTGCCGTCATTCCCGTGAAAGCCGGAAAGACGATGGCAAAAACAAAGAAAAACTCCCTGCGGCTCCGCAGCCCGTCGGTCAATGGCGAGGCAGCCGTCGCAGCATATTCAGTTGTGCCAAGGAAGAAAGCCGCCAGGGAAAGCAGGAGAATGCCGACCACCACATACAGGGCTTTTACCCCCAAACTGGCGCCGCGGCTGAGGATAAGCCAGGCCAGCAGCGCCATCGCAGGCAAACTGATTACCTGGCGGGGCAGGAAAAGGCCCAGACTGTCGCGCGCCCAGATAAAAAAGAATTCAAAAGCCTCGGTGAAGGCAATGACGTAGAAAGCGACGCTGATCGCCTGGGAAAGAAAAAGAAAGATGCCAATGGTGGCCCCGATGTTCAAACCAAAAGAGCGTGAAATAATGAAATACTCCCCTCCATTCCTGACCTGCTGGTTGGTAGCAATTTCCGACAAAGCCAGGGCTGTCGGGATGGTGACGCTGTGCCCGATCAGGATAATCAGCATTACCCCCCAGAAACCCAGGGTTCCGGCCGCAAAACCAAAACGCAGGAAAAGGATGGCCCCCAGTATGGTGGAGATGGCCGTGAAGAAGACGGGAGCTGTCCCGAAACCCTGTTTTCGCATTCCCTGCATCGTCATTTTCTATTGGATAACATACGAAGATAAAGAAAGCTTTCTTCCTAAAATACCGCTGAAGGAAGAAGAATAGCAGTGCACAAAAAAGCATTGAGAAAAGGAGCTTCGGATGTCTCTTCCGCTTATCTTGCAGGCCGGAACTATCTTTGTCCCTTATGCAATATTTCAAGCACTTCCCCTTGCTGATCTTTGGCTTGCTGTGCCTTCCCGGGCTGTATGCCCAGCAAGCCTCCCTGCCACATCATTATGTGTGTATGCAAGCCACAGATGCGATTCTGATAGATGGAGAAATGGAGCCGGCCTGGGAATCCGCAGCCTGGTCGGAAGCCTTCCAGGATATCCGGGGTGGAAATATGCCATCCCCTTTGTGGAACACAAGGATGAAGATGCTGTGGGATTCGACCCACCTCTACCTCTTTGCCGAACTGGAAGAACCCCACCTTTGGGCCACTATGACCACCCGGGACGACACCATCTGGTTCGACAATGATTTTGAAGTATTCATCGACCCGGAGGGAGATGGGATCCACTATTTTGAGCTGGAAATCAATGCCCTGGGAACGGAGTTCGACCTTTTTCTTCCGAAACCCTATAATCAGGGGGGCATCGCCGATATAGGCTGGGATATTCAGGGCCTGGATGTTGCCCTCTCTCTGCACGGAACCCTGAATGATCCGCGGGATGTGGACCGTGGATGGGCGCTTGAAATCGCGATCCCCTGGCAGTCGCTCAGCCACCCTTTGCAGGAAGCCGTGCTTCCCCGGGCCGGCGATACCTGGCGGATGAACTTCTCCCGGGTACAATGGCACCTACAGCCTACAGATACGGGCTATGTGAAGAAAACAGATGCATCCACCGGCAAAACCCTTCCGGAAGAAAACTGGGTGTGGTCACCGCAAGGCGTCATCAATATGCATATTCCTGAACACTGGGGCTATGTTCAGTTTGCGATGCCCCCGGGCGCCTTGCCGGAAAAGGGGAAAGATGCCCGGGAGTAAAAAGGACAAAGAATCCGATTATCCGGAGAATGTCCATTATCCCGGAATTCAGCAAATTTTCTGCGGCAGGGTGTTTTCCCAGGCTTCTTCTTTTATATGCGGCATCAAAGGACCGGCCAATTCGTAACAAATTGATACACTTCGACGTCTAAGTTTTCATCTTCCGCAAATCAGGTATACGCAGGCAATACATTCAACTATCATCAAAGAGATACAGTCTTGAAATCATCCGATCAAAAAACCGGTTTGGACGAAAGGGGTCGCCGGCAAGCGGAGGCAGCGGTCTCATCACCTCTTCAGGCACTGCTGGAGAGCACCTATACTGCCCTGACCCATTATTCCAATGTGCACCGGGGCAGTGGTACCTTCTCTTCCTTGTCCACACATCTTTTTGAGGAATCCAGACGGCAGGTTCTGGCACATTTCGGGCTGGATCCCGGGGAATATCTTGTGATCTTCAGCAGTGATTATGGTGCGGAGCGGCTGAAAGCTTTCTTAAACCATCCACCCCGGCATCTGATCCGCAGCGCCGACCTTGGGCTTCCCCTCGGAATTTGCGCCATTGTGGTGAAGAAAAAGGAACTTTCCTCTGAACCTCCCCCCATTCGCGGGGGTGGAAATGCCCGACTCCTGGCGGTGGACTGGGAAATATGGGCACGTCCGCCAGCCCGTTTTGAAGCAGGCACCCCTGCACTTATCCCAATCATTGTTTTTGTGAATGCGCTGAGGATGGGATGGCCGGTCCCAGCTTCCCTTTCCCCGGCAGAGAAAGGGGATGAACACACAGCCTTAAGCCTTCTGCAAAAGGATGCCTGGCAGGATTTGAGCGGAACAGCATTGCTGGAAGCGATGCGGGCAAACCTGATCGGAAAGGAGATGGCAGTACCTGTGTTAGATGGCCGGAGATCCTATGTTCATTTTGACCACGCGGCAAGTACTTTTGCTTTCCGTCCGGTGTGGGAGGTGTTTGCTTCGACCCTGGAAAGCAATGAAGAGGAAAAGCGGCAATGGGTGGAGGAGGTACGGGAAATCAGTGCATCCTTTCTGAATGCCCCTCAGGATCAATATGATATTTACTTCACACTGAATACGACAGAGGCTGTAAACCTGCTTGCCGCCTCTTTGGGTCAAAAAGCGTTCAACGAGGGAGACCCCGTTATCCTGAGCTCTATTATGGAACACTCCTCTAATGATTTGCCCTGGAGGACAGTTCCGGGCCATACGGTGCTGCGCATAGGGATGGATCAGGACGGGTTCCTCGACCTGGCTGAGCTGGCGCAGGTTTTGAAAGCCTATAATGAGGAGAAGAAATACGGGCAAAAACGAATTCGGATCCTTGCGCTCACTGCTGCCTCTAATTTGCTGGGAACCGGTAATGATGTGGATGAAATTTGCAGGCTGGCACACCAGTATGGCGCCAGGGTGTCGATGGATATGGCACAATGGGTCGCACACCGCCCGGTGAATATGCTGCAATCGGGCATTGATTTTCTTGTCTTTTCCGGCCATAAGATGTACGCTCCTTTCGGGACCGGCGTGCTGGTATGCCCGAAAAACTGGATGGGAGAGGGGATGCTTGCAGCGCAGTTTTTTCCTGAGAACAATGCTGCCGGGATTGCGGCCCTGGGCAAGGCGATGCAATTGTTCCAAAGAATGGGTTTCGACCGTATTATCGCAGAAGAGCAGGCATTGACCAGGCGAATGATGACCGGACTGAAGCGCATTCCGAAAATTCAGTTGTACGGTATTACCGATACAGAAGCTGCCCGTTTCAGCCACAGACTTGGGGTATTCGCTTTTGATGTGAAAGGCCGCCTGCCCGGGAAGATTGCAGAGATGATGTCGGATCAGGCTGCCATCGGACTAAGGTCAGGATGCCATTGTGTGCATATTCTGGTAAAGAGTATAATAGGGATTTCCAAGCCTTTGGAGCGTTTTCAGGCATTGATCATCCGGATGTTCCCACGACTCAGCCTTCCCGGGATGCTTCGGGGGAGCATCGGATTGGCCAATACCGCAGAAGATGTGGATGCCTTCCTGGAGGCCCTCCATCGCATCGCTTCCGGGCAAAACAAGAAGGAAAGCAAGGGACTTTCATCTAAGAAGAAAAGGCTTAAACACAGCAAGGAAGAGTACCGGGATGCCCTTACAGAGAAGGTATTTCCGGTGGCTTAATTTTTCTCAGGATGCTGAAGGGGTCGTGGATCGCTTACGCTTTCTGCCTTCCTCAGACAGCGGCAGCAACGAGCTGATATTCCTTGCTCACAAAGCATTGGGCTTTATGCCGGATAGATAGGACGGCCTGATGTTCGGCTTCCAGCACTTCAAAGCGAAAGGCATTGGCTTCTTCCTTTCCCCGGCCTGTCTGTGCTTTCTTGGTTTCGTGATAGGTGAGTTCAATATAGACCGCCAAATCCACCTGCGGGGCATTAATGGCGTAAAGACCATCGATGACCAATACCTCTGTTTCCGCAAAATCGGTCGTAAGCTGGTCCACCCGCTGGGTAACAAGGTCAACACAAGGCATCGTCACTTTTTTACCTGCTTTGAAGCCGGCAATGACCTCCTGAATCTTTTCCCAGTCATATTCCTGCAAGCCTACCGTATTGTTGACCCCTCCTGCCTTCCGGATGGCATTGCGTTCCAGCGGAAGGGTTTTGTAAAAATTATCGATATGGACAGGCTTGGCCACCACGCCCTGGCTGAAAAGGGTTTTAGCGAGGACGTGTGTCAGTTCCGATTTGCCTGAGCCACTTTCTCCCGATATGGCCACGATAAACTTTGGCTTGCGGCTTTTCAGGATGATTTCCGCGAGCTGTGCACCCACTTCCCGGTGCTTGTCCTGGATCAGCAATATGTCTTCCAGCATAGGTCGAAATGGTATTAGGTTGATCTAAATAGGATGGGAAAGATAGCCTGCACCCTACCCCATCATTCGCTTGCGCAAAGATAATTCATTGTATCGGGGGTTTTGCTGAGAGGAGGCCGGCCTCAATTCCCTACTCCCAGTTTCCGGCTCCAGCGGAGCTTTTCTGAGTGAAAGTGCAACACATAAAGTCCGGGCTTCTGAAGAGGCAGCCGCAGTGCACCCTGTCCTTTGTACTCTTCTTGCCAGACTACCCGGCCGGTGAGGTCCATCAACTCCACCTGTCCGGGATGCCCGGGAAAAGTAAAGTAGCCCTGGCCCGCAGGCATCGGGTTCGGGTATAGGAGCGGCCGGGAACCGGCTTCCCAAACCTCCTGTCCGACGGTGGTGATGGGCACGCATATACTGGTATCGGTGCAGCCGTACTGGGTAACGATGCAGGCATAGTTGCCTACCACGTATGGGGTATAGCTTTGGTTTACCGCTCCCGGGATGGGGGCGAAATTGTTATCGCAATCCACCCACTGGAAATAGGCATTGATGGCATTCGCCATCAGGGTGCCGCCTGAAAGGCCGAGGGTAACATCCACCTCCACAATGGTGAGGTCCACGGTGATCACACTGTCACAACCGGCCGCATTCGGGATGGTATCGGTGTATGTTCCACTGGCATTCCACACATTATTGCCGCTCGGACTGATATAGTCCACACAGGCATTGACCGTGATGGAGCTGATGGTGCTTCCGCCCGGCAGGTTCTGGCCGGCAACCCAGTTTGAACTACTCCCGCTCAGGCTGAAATTGGCCAGGATTCCGTCATTCCCATTCCCGCTCTGGTCGAAAAGGCTGGTAAGCCCGGCATTGTTGCCCCCGGCATTTCCCTGGTTAAAAGGATAATAAGCCACCAGTCCGGGGGGCAGTACACAAAGTGCTGAATTCATTGTAGCCTGTATCTCTGCTTTGGTCCGTGCCACATTCCACACCCGTACCTCTTCGATGATCCCATTGAAATTCCGTCCATTGCTGTACCAGTCGCCGATAAAGAGATTATTGGCGGCATTGCCGATACTGATGGTCAGGGAAAGGGAGTCGGTTTGCACTCCATCGATAAAGAGGCGCATTTTGCTCCCATCGTAGGTAGCGGCCACGTGATGCCAGGTGTTCAGAGACAGCAAGGGGGCGGAGATGATTTCGTGCCAGCTTCCATTGCCCAGGTTAAAGCCAAGGCGGCCACCCTGGCCTGCCCGAAGCATATATCCATAGTCAGGGACATTCTGTTCTTTGTTGATGATACAACCCTGAAAGACGCTGATTTTCCAGGTGTTGGCATAAATCCAGGCTTCGAGGGTAAGTTGTCCGCTAAGTTGCAGGCTCACATCATTCCCGCAATCCACCCTGTCGTCGATGCCATCAAAATGAAGGGCATTTTGGGCTTGAAGGGAAAAGGCGGCCAGGCCGAGCAAAAGGAGTGTCCATTTTTTCATCGCAGGCAGAAAGTTGAAATACAGCCAACAAGATAGGGAAATATCAGAGTAAACGCATAGGACGATTTAGGGTTTGATAACAGAAAAACAAAGATAAAAGCTTGACTAATTATCTATTATGGCATTAAAGGCTATGCTTTGAAAATTAAACAATGGCCTCAGAAACTATTTGTTTTAGCCGTTCTTCAACTTTCATCCAGTGCACATTCAGGTTCAACGTCTTGATGTGAATAAGGTGGTTCTGGTATCTATAGCAAAGATTAAATTCTTCATCTACGGTTGGATACAAAAGAATTCCTGTGGAGGAGCCGTTTCGCAAATCCCCTTCCTGCTGATTCATCAAATAGCTGAAAAGTTGATAAAGATTGTCTGAATGAATGGAAAACTTTTCAAAATGTTTGCTTAAGGTTTGGCGGTAGTATTTTGCGTCCATAATGATCCGGCGATCTTTCGCCGTAATGCTAATGTCGGTTTTCATTCTGGGTAAATACTTGTTATGCTCATCGTTGGGAACAAAAAATTGCCAGTCAAGGTACTCCGAACATACTTTCCATTCGGGGAAATGGTGCTTATAAAAATTCAACAGAAAAGCTTCGAATAGTATATTCATCTGTTTTTCATCCCTTGTAAAATCCATAAAAATCCAGTCTCCCTTTCGCTCTGTGGGCAATGTATTTTCATAAATAATCCTGCAAACGTGGATCAAAAACCCATAAGCGCGGTTATTGCGATGCAAATGGATATCCTTGAACAGCCTATGATTAAGCTCAATCGGCTTAATGCCAGAAAACATTCGGATCAGATCCTTTATTTGAGTTCTTATCTGTCTTTCCAGTTCTTTCAAACCCAACAATCGAAATAGCGTGCTGACGATAATTCTGTTTAACAAAATATTATCAGAAAACTCATCAAAAGAGCAAACACAGCGTTGCTGCATCCAGGCACGTGATTTTAATGTCAATCCCATTTCCAGTTTGCCTTTGACGCCAATATAGTCGTTCGTTTCATCAACATAGTAGCGATCGATGCCTCTTTTTAATAGTACTCTGGTACCCTGTATCATTAATCGGGCAAAAAGGTCAGGCAGGCTGTTCCTACTCTCCGCATCTACCTTAACTTTCTCTTTTTCCCTTAGCTTATTCCAGGCGTAACAGAGTAAGTAGTAAATATTATCGATTGGAATGCTCATTGCGGATTGAACAGCAGTTTTGTAAGATAGGCATCTATATTATCGGGAGAGTCAAACCAGATTTCTTCAAGTAGTGGTCTGATTTCAAACTGAATAACTCCATTATACCATTCTTGCTCATCCATTTTTCCTGGAAAGGTGCAGAAATAACTGTGGCCGATTCTAAACTGCTCGCCTAGGTTTGTATCCTTTTCAATGGCTACATTTAATTCCTTAACGACCTGAAGTATATGATTTTGCAGTGTTTTTGAAACACCTTGGGAACCGAGATGCAAACGGAAAGCCTCTCCGAAATATGGTTTTAATGAAATAAAGGCAAATCGTCGCCGGAGTGCGTAATCTACAATGGCCAGTGATCTATCGGCAGTATTCATAGTGCCAATGATATATACATTATCAGGCACATAGAACTTGTCAAACTCGTCCTCTGAATAAGTCAGTTTTAGCGCAAAGCGCTCTGCTCTCTTATCTGGCTCTATCAACATCAGCAATTCCCCGAAGATTTTGCTCAAATTGCCCCTGTTGATCTCATCAATAATAAAGAAGAATCTACGCCAGGGATGCGCCTGTGCTTTTTTACAAAATTCATAGAAAACACCGTTCCTCAGGGTAAAGCCACCTTTGTTTACAGGCCTAAGACCCTGAATGAAGTCTTCATAACTATACGACTGGTGAAATTGAACCATTTCGATTTGGGTGTCATTGCGCTTCCCCATAATGGCATAAGCCAGTTTTCTGGCCAGAAAAGTCTTACCCACTCCCGGAGGTCCCTGTAGAATAAGATTCTTCTTTCGTAAAAGTGTATCGGTCATTCTGTAAAACTCTGAAACAGGAACAAAAGGTTTATCCGGATCTAACTCATACTGATATTCTTCTTCTTCTCTCAACTTTTCGTTTTCCACAGGAATATTTTTACTGTCGATGATTTCCCTGATAACATCGAATTCATCCTCAGTCAGTTGAAACAAACTTCCCTGATTATTGCGCAGCACTTCACATTCGCTCAACTCCGGATTATTCAGAATTTCGCTCCAGTTCACCGGTACTTCAAACTTCTCAAGAAGCTTAAAAGCGATTACCTCACCGTCTCTGTTATTTTGATGTAATTCCTTTGTGATTTCAAAAAGCGCTTTGATCTGTTTTACCGGACTGGTTTCATAGCCGATCAAATAATCACCGGGGCTCACTGATTCAAAGTGTCTGTATATGCGTCTTTTATTACCTTTCTCATTCCGGCTGGTATAGGTTTGAATCTCACCTTCCTCAAAGGAGCTGATGCTCCAGATTCCGGGATTTGCGTTTAGCCACCAGAATTTTTGCGGTTCCTCATCATTGTTATCCGTCAATAATTCCTCATCGTAGGTATTATCATCCTCTGGACGGATGGCCAGGTCTTCCTTGTCTATCTTTTCAATTAATTTCAAATTTTTCATTCTTTCTGCTTGATCAAAAATGCGCCACAACATATCCTGAGCAAGCAACAAGTAGTTCTTGTCGTCAAACCCTCCTTTTGGTTTATGAAATTCCACCAAGGAAATCAATTCCGTATCTTTCTTAATGTGATTATTTATCAGATCATTGATTAGGTTTATGTAGTCTTGGTATTTTTCATTTTTACCAGCTTTACGGCGTTTTAAATATGCGCAGTACTTATCATAAAAGCTCCGTTTGTATAATGGATACTGTTCAGGATCAGCAAAAGCAAGATAAGCTGCAATAGCCCGCTCATCTTGAAAGGTTTTCTTCCCCGGATTAATTTTTTGATAAAGTAGATCTGCTCTTTCTTTAAATAGTTGAATGCGTTGGTTCAAGCCCTCATCGGAATGAAATAGATCTTTCAATGCGGATCTCAGCGCCTCAGGTTCTTCTGTGGCGAGGTGTTTTAATACAGCGATGGATAAATGGTATACTAGATTCTTAAATGGGATCTTTTTAATCATCTCTGACAAATCTGTGGCATTCAGATCCCAGTATGGTTTCCCTAATAGCTGCCACTTGTATTCTTCTCCATCAAACCCAACGGATCTGAGAATTGCTTTGTACTGTTCCAACAACTTCCCCTGTACTGGTAAGGCATTGTATTTCTTCGCCTTTCCCGTCATTTCATTCCGGTAATTCTTGTCAAATAATACCCTGAGAAGGGCGTAATTGGTAAAGCGCCTATAGATTTTAGCCAGTTGAAGGTTCTTGATTTCCTCGAAATAGTTGCAAACTGCGTCAAGTGATTCATTCCAGGGGAGTACATTTTTTAGGTCTGTTTTCCTGTCGGGAATCAGAAAATCTGCCAGGATAAAACGAGGGTTACCTATTTTGCTTGTGAAATACTCAATTCCCTCAAAATATGGACTTTGTCTAGCCATAAGCTCATTCTCCGTTGTCAGCATCAATCTCCACTTAATCGAATTTTGCTTTCTCCTGACGGTAAGGATATAGCGGTTCCCGAGCGTTATTGTGATTATTTTTTCTGCACGAATGTTGGTATGAAAGTGATCTCTTTTCGCATTTGTGTTCTGAACAATATTATCCAAGTGTTCGAAAAACTGACTCACACTGACGGTATCCTGAATAGTGGCGAGAAATTGTAGAAGCTCCCACTCCTGCCAAGCAAAAGCAAGGTTTTGGCCCTCTTCCATTAACGTTTCTGTCGCTCCAGATTCAGGCATCTCTCCTTTTTCTTCATTCCACCGAAAGGCATTTACTACAATTCTCCAAAGCGGAATGTCTCTCTTGTCAATAATGTGCCTTAATATTCTATCATAATCCGTCCAGTTTGACATTTCAGATTCAATTTGCAGAACCTCTTCCAGATATGATTCAGTTTGCAGGTTCAAAGGCAGATATTTTTCTGGATCGATCAGGAATAAAGCTTCCGTGAGCTGACGCTTATCCAGAAAACTCAACGCTACTGTCTCCTGAAAAATCCTCTCAGTGATTCTTCCGGATAAGGCCGCATCATAAAACCGCCAGAGAATTTCATTTTCTTCCTTGCTTTCTGACCTATTGACCGGGAATGATTCGAAAGTCGTTAAAAAGAAAGGTATCTCGGGCTTAATGCTTTCTGAGTCAATGTTCATTTCAAGAACCGAAGCAAGCGACTGAATACGTGCTTTAGCTTCATTGATATCACCTCGATAGAGCAGCGCAAAAAAGGAAAAGGGATTCAGCCTCTTTTCAAACAGCTTATGCTCGTTGTCTGTATTTGAATCAGATATTTCAACTCCGGCCTCCTCTAGAAGCTGAATCAGCCGTGGTTGCTTATTCGCATATCCGGATAATTGTATGGCAAGTCTTTTTTGAAAAGTCACCCAAAGTGCTCCATTCTTCATCATATCTTAAATTATTCATTAGAAATGTTTGCGTCCATCGCAGTCTTGGACTCAAAATTATGCAATCTCAGTGAAAATCAGCAGGAGGTTCGGTCATAAAAACCAGCAAAGGCCAGAACACTTATCTGGCCTTTGTCCTTTGTCTCCCCGCAAGGATTAGCTCGACCATTGTTGATTTTCAAGGGTGTCTCGTGATCCTTGCTCCTTCGGTGTCAAGACGATACCACCGGGAAATAGCAAAGGCCAGAACACTTGTCTGGCCTTTGTCCTTTGTCTCCCCGCAAGGATTAGCTCGACCATTGTTGATTTTCAAGGGTGTCTCGTGATCCTTGCTCGGATAGTGGTAAGACGATACGATAGAACAACAAAAAAAGCCGGAACACTTGTCCGGCTTTGCACCTCTGTCTCCCCGCAAGGATTCGAACCTTGGACCCGCTGATTAAGAGTCAGCTGCTCTACCAACTGAGCTACGGAGAGGAACGGGAGCGCAAAGATAAAGAATAAATCCGCCGGAGGAAGCACCTCCCTGCCTAAAATCCATTCTGAAGCCTGCAAAAGCCAAGGCACGAAATCCCTATTTTCGCAAAATGATAATCATCGATGACATTGTGATATCCAGAGAGATATTCGATATGCACTTTATCTGTGACCTCCCTCAATGCCTGGGCGCCTGCTGCGTGGAAGGAGATGCCGGCGCGCCACTCGAAGAAGAGGAAATAGGAGAACTGGAGGATGCCCTGGATGAAGTCATTCCCTTTATGAGCGAGGAAGGAAAGACCACAGTGAAACAATATGGCGTCTTTGACTACGATGCAGATGGAAATTATGTTACCCCTCTGAACGACGGAAAAGAGTGCGCCTTTGCCTTTTTTGAAGGGGGCATCGCCCGCTGCGCCATCGAAAAAGCCTGGGTGGAAAAGAAGATGGACTTTCAAAAACCGCTTTCCTGCCACCTCTACCCTATCCGGATCAAAAAGCTGCACCAGGGCGAGGCGCTCAACTACCACCGCTGGCCTATCTGTGCCCCTGCCCTTCTTTTTGGAAAAAGAGAAGGTGTGCCGGTCTATGTTTTTCTGAAAGAACCCCTGATCCGGAAATATGGCGGTGAATGGTACCGCAAACTGGAAGCAGAAGCAAAGAAAAAACCTTAAGCTATGGTCCGTAAAAGCACCGGGAAAAAGCCCCGTTCCGGTATCAGGCAATGGCCCGTCCTGATCCTGGCCGCACTGTCTGCTTTAGCCTATGTAAATACTATCCCCAATGAATACGCCCTCGATGATATTTATTCCATCACCCGTAACGATTTCACCCGCCAGGGACTGGAGGGCATTCCCGATTTGCTCGGCAAGCACTACTTTGCCGGCTATCTGGGCGATCAGGAGGTAGCCCTGACCGGAGGCCGATACCGCCCTCTTTCCCTGATCACTTTTGCGATCGAATACGAATTTCTGGGCGAGAACCCCCACTTCAGTCATTTCCTCAACCTGCTCCTTTATGCCCTGATGGTGGTCGTGGCCTACCGTGTTTTAAGCAGGATATTTCCACCGGGAAAGCAATGGTACTACGCTCCCCTTTTCCTGGGTATGCTGCTGTATTCGGTGCACCCCGTACATACGGAAGTGGTGGCCAATATCAAAGGTCGGGATGAGATCCTGGCCGGGCTTTTCTCCTTACTGGCCCTGCGTTCCGCCTTCAGAATGAAGGAAAAAGGAGGATGGCTTCCCGTGGTGGGGATGATGACGTGGTTCTTCCTGGCGCTGATGTCGAAGGAAAATGCCGCCGCCTTTCTGATCATCATTCCCCTGAGTTTGTATTTTTCCGGCAGCAAAAGGCCTGCATTTCTTTTGCGCCAAGGCCTCTGGCTTTTTCTTCCCCTGGCGCTTTTTGCCCTGATACGATTCTGGGTTCTTGGCGGGATAAGCACCGAAGCCTCCTCCGAACTGATGGATAACCCTTTCCTGCACGCCAGCCTGAGCGAAAGATACGGAACCATATTCCGCACTTTCGGCGATTACTTTCGCCTGATGGTCTACCCGGCTGTACTCACCTGGGACTATTATCCTTACCATATTCCCCTTACTCCTTTGCTGAGCTGGCACGCCCTGCTGCCCCTGGCCATTACCCTGGCCCTGCTGGTTCACGCCTTGCGGAAACTGAAGTCCCGGACAATGGATTCCTACGGCATCCTTTTCTTCTTCCTGGGTTTCTTTATGGTCAGCAACCTGGTCTTCAATGTGGGTGCTTTTATGGCAGAGCGCTTTATCTTCCTTCCCTCCCTTGGGCTTTGTCTGGCTATGGGCTATGGAGCAGTAGAGCTGAGAGCGCGCCTGAGCCCGGAGAAGAAAGGCCTGGTGCCAGCGCTGATCGGGGTAATGCTCATCTTCTTCCTGTATAAAACGCTGGAAAGGAACCAGGTATGGAAAGATGATTTTACCCTGTACACCCACGACGTACAGGTTTCGGCCAATTCAGCCAAGAGTAATCTGATCGCAGCCAAATTTTACGCCTGGGAGGCCGGACAAGAGGAGGAGGATGCACAAAAAGCTTTCTTATTCGACCAGGCTCTCTTTCATTTCGGGCGGGCAGTGGATATTCACCCTGCTTATATGGATGCCTGGTTCCATTTCGGCAATACCTGGTACACGGCCCGCGGTGAACTCGACAGCACCTTGCAATGCTATGGCCGGGTGTTGGCCCTGGATAAAGATGAGCCCAATGTCTGGCACAACCTGGAGCGCCTGGCGGCTGCCGGAGCCAGAGAAAGCCGGATGAAGGTGCAGCGCTTTATGATGGAATGGCGGTCACCCGAAGCCAAGGATCTGTCGGCCTACGCCGAACTCCTCCTGGCCGGGGGAGAACAGGAAGAGGCATTGCCCTATCTGAAAAAATCCCTTGAAGCAGATTCCACCCAGGCCAGATTATGGGACCATCTGGGAGTGATCTATTATCAACAAAATGATTTCCCTCAGGCAGCAGGCGCTTTCTCAAGAGCCGCTGCGCTGGAACCGGAGAATCCCCGCCACCGGCAGAATATGTACAATACACTGCTTAGGGCCGGGAAGGTGCAGGAAGCCAGAAAATGGATGCCTGCCCCGGGTGAGGCAGCAAGCGTCGAAGGGAAAAGGGAGTGATGGAGAAGACATCGACATCATATCTGAAAAGCATCTTCCATATCTCCGGAATGGATTGTCCTGGTGACCAGAGGCGCACTGCGCATTCTCAGCCTGGGCAAATAAGTCCTCTGTCGAACAGACATTTTTTTCCAACATCCTGAAATAGAGAATATCGGCTTAATTGCCTACCTTTGCATTTCTTTAGTAACCGAGCAGCAACATCAGTATGGAAAAAGCCAATGTTCTTTTTGTCGCGCAGGAAATTACCCCTTATTTAAAAGAAACTCCACTGGGAAAGGTTGGCCGGTACCTGCCGCAAGGGATTCAGGAAAGAGGGAAAGAGATTCGCACCTTTATGCCCCGCTACGGCAACATCAACGAAAGGCGCAATCAATTGCACGAAGTGATCCGTCTTTCGGGGATGAATCTGATCATCAACGACAGCGACCACCCGCTCATCATCAAGGTGGCTTCTATCCAGGCGGCCAGAATGCAGATCTATTTCATTGATAATGAGGAGTACTTTCAGAGAAAAGCGGTGATCCGCGACAAGAACGGAAAGTTTTTTCCTGACAATGACGAAAGGGCTGTTTTCTTTTCCCGTGGGGTGATCGAAACGGTAAAGAAACTGGGATGGCCACCACACATCGTGCATTGCCACGGGTGGATGGGCAGCCTGATCCCATTATATCTCCGCACTGCCTTTAAGGATAATCCGCTCTTTAGCGATACGAAGATTATCTATTCTGTTTATAATGACGATTTTAAGGAAAGTTTCCCTGAAGGCTTTCCACAGAAAATAAAAATGGAAGGCATCAAAGCCGAAGATCTCAGGCACTTTGCCCAGGGTGACTACGTTAACCTCACCAAAGCTGCCCTGGCCTTTTCCGATGCAGCCATCATTGGCAGCACAGAAATTCATCCGGAAATCGCAGATCATTTGAAGCAGTGGAAAAAACCGGTTCTGGATTATCAGGATGAAGCACATTACATCGATGCCTACAATGAATTCTATGACAGCCTTTTGGGCGAAAAGGAAGCTTAAGCCCTCTTGCAAACCGCTCCAAAGTCATCTCCCCTTGAAAAAATTGCACCCTTACCTGCCTAAAGGAGTATCCTTCTGGATGCTCATCCTGCTTATGCTTGTATTGTCTTGTAAGAAGGATCCGGTTGAGCTTGGCCTTGGTATCCAGCCTGAGGAAGATCGCCTGGGACTGGTTTTTAACGATACTACCCCTATGCTGGCCTTTTCCGTGGCCAACGATTCTGTGCGCACCGATGAAACCGTATTGAGCCTGGCAGGGAGCTATTTTGACCCGGTATTCGGAAGCAGCGTGGCCGGTTTCTATACCCAGTTCCTCTTATCCACCAATCAGCCTGACTTTGGTTTGGCACCCTCCCTCGACTCAATGGTACTGCACCTGGCTTACGGGGGATCGTATGGTGATCTGAATACGCCCATTACCATCCGCATCTTTGAGCTCAGGGAGATGCTTTACTACGACAGCAATTATTACAGCAACCGCCACCTGGATTTTGACCCCACTGAAATAGCAAGCTTTACCTTCACGCCCCGGCCGAAAGACAGTGTCTATGTGGATAGTGTGGCTTATGCGCCTCACCTCCGCCTGAATATCAGTGCACAAAATCCGGCCTTCGCTGAAAAGATACTCACGGCTTCACCCATAGCCCTGGAAAACAATACCAACTTCGTAGAATTCATCAATGGTCTGTATATTATTGCTGATCCGGTCGATGATGGAGGAAGCATCGCATACTTCAGCCTCACTTCTTCCCTGAGTAAGATCAGCCTGCATTATGCCAATGAAGAGGAGGACTCTCTGAGGTACGACTTCAGGCTGGACGGAGCCTGTGCCCGCTTTAACCGCTTCTGGCATAATGATTATGCCAATGCTGACCCGCAGCTCAGGGATCAGGTGATAAACCAGGATACCGCCCTGGGAGCGCAAACGCTTTATCTGCAAGCAATGCAGGGCATCAATACCCAGTTCCGCCTGCCTGATTTTGAAAAGCGTTTTACCAGTGGTGCCTATGCATTGACCCGGGCTGAGCTGGTCCTTCCGGTGATCGGGGCTTCCGATGCCTTTCCCCCTCCCAGTCGACTTCTGCTTGGGGCCTACGACGAGGAAGGCAATCTGGAACAACTGCCTGACTTTGCCGAAGGGGTGGATTATTTTGGCGGTGCTTATGATTCTACGCGGATGGAGTACCGCTTTCGTATTACACGTCACCTGCAGCAAATCATCAATGGAAACCGTTTAAACAGGGAACTCGTGCTGCTGGTGAACGGAAGAGCCGTGCAGGCGAACCGTGTGTTGATTGGAGGCACGGCGCATCCTGAAAGACGGATGCAGCTTGAACTCTTATACATTCCTCTGAACCTGAATTAATGCGCTTATGTGTGGAATTGTCGCTTATATGGGTCTGCGTAAGGCCTCCGAAGTATTGCTCAAGGGTTTATACCGACTGGAATACCGTGGTTATGACAGTGCCGGACTGGCCGTATTGAACGGGGATATCCATTTGTTCAAAACCCGGGGTAAGGTTACTGATCTTGAGCACCTGGTGCAAAACGAACCCCTGCAGGGAACGGTAGGCATTGGGCATACCCGCTGGGCCACGCACGGCGAACCCAATGATGTAAACGCCCACCCCCACTTCTCTCCCTCCCATAAATTGGCTATCATCCACAATGGCATCATCGAGAATTATGCCTACCTGAAGGAAGAGCTGGTGAACCGGGGTTATGCTTTTATGAGCGACACGGATACCGAAGTCCTGGTACACCTGATAGAAGACATCCTGGCAAAAGAGGAGGTGGATCTGGTGAGTGCTGTTCAGATAGCCCTGAGCCAGGTAGTGGGGGCTTATGCCATCGTCATCCTCAGCAGCGAGCATCCCGATATGCTTATTGCCGCCCGCAAAGGTAGTCCGCTGGTGGTGGGCCTGGGACGCGACGAGTTTTTTGTGGCCTCAGACGCTTCTCCCATTGTGGAGTATACCAAGAAAGTGATTTACCTGGATGATGAAGAGATCGCCATTATTGAGCGGGGAAAAGACATCCGCATTCGTACGGTGGCAGACCAGGAGAAGCGCCCTTATGTACAGAAACTGGAGATGAGCCTGAGTGCGCTGGAGAAAAGCGGCTTTGAGCATTTTATGCTGAAGGAGATCTATGAACAGCCCCGTTCTATACGGGATAGTATGCGGGGGCGGTTGAATCTGGACAGGGGCATCGTTTCTCTGGGAGGCATCATCGACTACAAACAAAAGCTGATCCAGGCCGAGCGCCTGATCATTATCGGTTGTGGCACCTCCTGGCACGCCGGACTGGTGGGAGAATACCTGCTCGAAGACCTGGCGCGCATCCCGGTAGAGGTAGAGTATGCTTCCGAATTTCGCTATCGCAATCCGGTCATCTATGAGAGCGATATCGTGTTGGCCATCTCCCAGTCGGGAGAAACAGCCGATACCCTGGCAGCCCTGGAGCTGGCCAAATCAAGGGGTGCCACCATACTGGGGATTTGCAATGTGGTAGGCTCCTCAATCGCACGGATGACCCACGCTGGTATATACACCCACGCAGGACCAGAGATCGGGGTTGCCTCAACCAAAGCCTTTACCGCTCAGGTGACGGTACTCTCCCTGATGGCACTGATGATAGGCTGGGAAAAAGGCACCCTCTCCGAATCCCGCTTCCGCGCGTTGATGTACGCCATCGACCGTATCCCGGCCAAGGTGGAAGAAACCCTGAAACAAAACACCCATATCATTGAGATTGCAGAGATCTACAAGAATGCCCGCAACTTCCTCTACCTGGGCCGTGGTTACAACTGGCCTGTGGCAATGGAAGGAGCCCTCAAACTGAAAGAGATTTCCTATATCCACGCAGAAGGCTATCCGGCCGCCGAAATGAAGCACGGCCCCATCGCCCTGATCGATGAACATATGCCCGTAGTCGTCATTGCAACCAATAAGGGAACCTACGATAAAGTCCTTTCAAATATTCAGGAAGTGAAAGCCCGCAAAGGCATCATCATCGCCATTGTCACACAGGGCGATACCACTGTCGAAAAAATTGCCGATTATGTGATCGAAATTCCTGAGACCGAAGAAATGCTTGTACCCCTGCTGGCCACCATTCCACTGCAGCTTCTTTCTTATCATATTGCCGTAATGCGCGGATGCAATGTGGATCAGCCCCGCAACCTTGCCAAGAGCGTTACGGTAGAGTGATCCGATCAGGGAAAACCTTCCTGCTCCTCAGCTGTTAGGCTTTTTTAATCTCATTTTTATTATGGATCAGAATACGCGACCATTGGTGGCCCTGGTTACAGGAGCCTCGGCAGGCATAGGCCTTGAAACGGTAAAACTATTGCTCAAAGAGGGGATAGTCGTTTACGCTGCAGCCCGCCGGATAGAAAAGATGAAGGACCTGGCTGCAATAGGGGCGCACATCATTCAGATGGACATCACACGGGAAGAGGCCAGAAAGGCTGCCGTTGAGCAGATTGGCAGAGAAAAGGGCGGAGTGGACATCCTTGTCAACAATGCCGGCTTCGGCACTTACGGCGCGATGGAAGATGTGGACCTGGAGGATGCCCGCTATCAGTTTGAAGTCAATTTCTTCGGCCTCGGGCACCTCACCCAGCTGGTGCTTCCCTATATGCGCCAAAAGGGAAAAGGAAGAATCATCAATATTTCATCTATGGGGGGAAAAGTGTACACCCCTATGGGATCGTGGTATTACGCCAGCAAGCACGCCCTGGAAGGTTGGTCAGATACCCTTCGGCTGGAGGTGAAGGCCTTTGGAATAGACGTGGTTGTCGTTCAACCCGGAATCATTTATACCGAATTCGGAGAGGTATCGCTCAAGCCGATGATGGAGCGCTCGGCAAATACTGCCTATCGCTCACTGGCTCTTAAAATGGAAAAGGCGATGCAGCGATCGTATACCCCGAAAGGGGGCAGCGCACCCGCCCTGATCGCCCGGGTGATTGTGCAGGCAGCCCTTTCCAAAAAACCCCGGACACGCTATATTGCAGGGAAAATGGCCCGCCTGTCCATCTGCAGCCGCAGATTTCTCCCCGACCGGTGGTTCGATCAAATGGTGATGATGTTGTCCTGAAATACTAACTCTCCCGGAAAGGCATCCTGATGCTGATCAGGGTGCCGCAAGCTTTACCGCTTTCATCCTTCAGATCGGTGATCTTTGTCCCGTACAGGCTTTCCCCTGCCTTATTGAGCATCTGTAAGCGTTGACCGGTAATGGTCATTCCCCGGCTTCGGCGCGGCACCCCGTATTGCTCCTGAAGTTTCAGCGAGGCCTCATGCCCAATCCCATCGTCTTCAATTTCCCAGAACAGTGCCTGCTCTTCCATCTTAATCCGGATATAAATCATCCCCGGATTGGCTTTTTTCACCAACCCGTGAATGATGGCATTCTCAATATAGGGCTGGATGATCATCGGCGGTATTTCGATAAAGCTGTCATCTACCTCCTCATCCAGTATAATCTCATAATCAAAAGCATTGTCGAAGCGCAGCTTTTCAATATCCATATAATGACGGATGGCACTGAGCTCTGAGTTGAGCGGGACGAAGGATTCATTTGAATTCACCAGGATGCTGCGCATCAGACGGGAAAACTTGGAGAGGTAATGAATGGCTTTCTCGGTATGGTTGGACAGCATAAAGCTCTGGATGGAATTGAGGGAATTGAAGATGAAGTGCGGATTCATCTGCAATCGCAGGGCTTTCTGGCGAATATCGATGATCTCATTTTCTATGGCCAGCATTTTTTTCTCCAACAGGTGGGCTCGCCTAAGGCGTCGAATCCTAAGAGCAATCCCTCCCCAGAGCATTCCAATGAAAAGCAAAACCCCTGCGATGCGTGCTATGGTGGTTGCATACCAGGGTGGGGAAATAATGATGTGAAGGGTGAGGCCTTCTTCATTCCATACGCCATCATTATTGGATCCGGTGACCTGAAACAGATAATTGCCCGGAGGAACACGGGTGTATTCTGCAAAGCGTTTCTGGGCATCCGTCAGTATCCAGTCTTTATTGAAGTTCAGCAATCTGTAGCGATAAAGATTTCGGGCCGGATTGGTATAATCCAGGGCTGAAAAATGAATGGTGAAGAAATTGTCGCCATACTCCAGGCAGACACTGTCTCCATTATTGAACAAACCCGGGAGCGGATCAGAAAAGACTTCAAATGCGGTCACGGCAATATGGGGGACGTTCGTATTCTGCCGGATGTTTTCCGGGAAAAAGCTGTTGTAGCCATACATCCCTCCAAAAAACATTTCCCCTTCCTCGTTTTTAAACGCCGCGCCCAGGTTGAACTCATTGCTCTGCAGTCCGTCGCGCACATCATAGTTAACGAAGAGGGCACTTTCCGGATTAAAAACGCTGAGTCCGTAATTGGTACTCATCCAGAGGTTGCCTTCTTTATCCTCCAGAATAGCATAGACTACATTGTTTGGCAGCCCGTCCTTTTCCGCATAAAAACGGAAGGTCGCTGTTCGGCGATCCATCAGGTTCAGTCCGCCGCCCATCGTGCCTATCCAGAAACGCTTTTTGCTGTCTTCGTAGATGCAGAAGACGGCCTCAGCGGAGATGCTTTGTTGGTCGTCTTCATTATGAAGATAGGTACGTACCCGGAGGGTTTTGGGATCCAGTTTCTCCAGAGAATGGTATGTCCCTATCCAGATATAGCCTTCACTGTCTTCATACAGATGAGTAATATTGTCGGCATACAAGGCCCCATAGGGTGCATTGCCCGCCAGGATGACTGCAGTGCTGTCCCTCACCGGATCATAGCGGACGAGTCCCCGTCCCGTCCCGATCCAGATGATCCCATCTCGGTCCTGCAGTATGCTTCCGACATCATCGTCAGGCAATGTCCGTGGCGGGGGCGAGTTGGTGCTGAAATGCAGAAAGCTTTCTGCTACAGGGTCGTAGCGGGTACAGCCAGCGTCAAAAGTACCAAACCAAAGGCAAGCATCTTTGTCTCTGTGGATACAGCTTACCTTATCGCTGATCAGGGATTGTGGGTTACCCGGCTGATGACGGAGGTAGGAAAAGCGGCCGGTCTTTCTGTCGAGCATATTTATCCCGTAATCCGTAGCGATCCAAAGGCGCCTGTCCGGGTCTTCATACAAAGACCAGACGAGATTATTGTTCAAGGCATTTTCACCTTCGGTGCGGGCGAACACGTGATCAAAGCGAGCGGTAAAGGGTGCAATTTTATTGACCCCTTTCCAGTTGGTTCCGGCCCAGATGATGCCGCTCCGGTCTTCAAAAAGGGAGATCACATAATTGTTGCTCAAGCTTTGCGACTGCCGGGAATTGTGACGATAATGCTCGATGATACCACTGCTCGGATCAAGCCTGTTCAGGCCCCCGCCGTAAGTTCCGGCCCAGATAATGCCGTTGCGGTCTTCCAGAACCACCTCTACCTGGGGGTGACTAAGCCCGCTTGAATTGTTTTCCGCCACGCTGAAGGAGAGTAATTCTCGGTTTACCGGATCATACTGGTGGAGGCCTGCATCGGTGGCGATCCAAACCCGGCCCCGATGGTCGCAGATAAGGCTGTTGACAGTATCGCTTAAAAGTCCGGTTTTGGCCCGGTTTAAGTGGCGAAAAATTCCCGTTTCCGGATCCAGTATGCTGATCCCCTGTCGTGTCCCACACCAGATATGCCCATTCCGGTCTTCCATCAGCGCACGGACGATGCCATTGGCCAGGGTGGCCGGATTGCCTTCTTCCGGAAGAAATCTTCGGAAACTTTCCTTTTCCGGATCGAACAGATTCAGCCCATTCTCGCAGGCCACCCAAATCCGGTCACGGCTATCAATAAGGATAAAATTCAGGGTGTCGCTGCTGATGCTGGCCGGATCAGCCTTTTGATGAAGATAGTGGCAAAAAGTTCGTGTGACGGGATCAAAAGCATTGAGCCCCTTTTCCGTGGCTACCCATAAGCTTCCCTTTTTGTCTTCCGTAATCCAGGTAATGGTCTGATTACTGATATCCTTGCTGCGGTTGAAAAGATCAGGTTTGTATATGCTGAAGCTGTACCCGTCGTACATATTCAGGCCGTCCCAGGTGCCAAACCACATAAAGCCCCGGCTATCCTGAAAGATACAATGCACCGTGTTCTGTGAAAGACCTTTCTTAAGCAGATAATTTTCGGTGCCCAGACGCTCAAATCGGACATCCTGTGTCAGGGCCTTGCCTGTGGGGGGCAGGAAGAGGGACAGGAAGAGGGATAGGGATAGGGATAGGGATAGGGATAGGGATAGGGATAGGGATAGGGGTCTCATTATAGCTTATTTCGAAAACCAGCGGAAAAGGAAAAATTGTTTGCGGCCTTTGGCTTTTCTTTTCGCCTCTTTCTCATTTTGCTTCAGGCGTTTCCGGGTTTCCTTGGTCTGTATGCTCTGATGCCTTTTTACTGCCTGCTCATACTGTTGCAGGGTTTCTTTTCTGCGTTCTTCCTGTAGCTTTTCCGTTTGCCTTTGCTTCTTGCTCCCATAGGTAGAGCGACAGGAAGGACTTGCCATTAAAAGGCAGCCTGCCAGCAGAAAAAGAATGAGGATGTGCTTTTTCATCGGGATGAAGATACAATATATCCATAAATGCCCCGCCGGTGCTTTTCGTATGTCCGGCGGAAAAGATGCTTTTTCCTCTTACCTTTGCCCCTATGCGTTATGTCTTTTTTATCATAGGGATGCTGTTGCTGGGCACGGGGATGCTTTCCTGCAACAAGGACGAGCAAAAGCAGATCCCTTACGCGTATATTGATATTTATATCAAACCCAATTCCACCGAATTCCTCGAACTGAATTCCATAGGTGGCTGGGTTTACCTGACCGCTCCTTCACCCAGCCGGGGCATCATCGTCTACCGTCGTGGTGCGGATGATTTTGCAGCCTATGAACGCACCTGTCCTTACGACCCCGACAAAGCCTGTGCACGGGTGGAGGTGGAAGTATCCGGTACAACGGCGGTGGATTCCTGTTGTATGTCGCGCTTTATCCTGCACGATGGCAGTCCTTTTGACGGCCCGGCCACCCTGCCGCTCAAGCATTACCGCACGGCTTACGACGGACTGACGCTCCATATTTTCAACTAACAGGACACGCAAGCACAAGCACCAGGGCAGAGCAGTTTGAGTTTGACCCTTCGGCACCCTTCGGCTGCGCAACCCTCGACTTCCCTTCGACTGCCCTTCGGCTTCCCTTCGACTGCCCTTCGGCTTCCCTTCGGCTTCCCGTCGGCTTCCCGTCGGCTTCCCTTCGGCTTCCCTTCGGCTTCGCTCAGGGTAAACGCTCAGGGTAAACGCTCAGGGCTAGCGCTCGGGTAGCGGGTGAGTGCTCAGGGTAAAGGATGAGCCTGCCTGCCGACAGACAGGGAAAAGCCCCTTTGCGGCCTTTGCGTTATTCTTTGCGGCTTTGCGTTAAAAAAATCGTGTCCTACTTGTTCAACTGTTGATCAAAGTCGCAAAATTTATATAATAACCTGATAATATGATTTATCTGCGCTGATCTGCAGGAGAAAAAATAAGTTCGAGTTCGAAATATTATAACCCGAAGGGGTGGCCCTTTTAAGTCATAATTCATAAGGAATAAGTCATAAGGTAGGGAGGGAGAAGTAATCGATTCCTTTCCGTGGCGGGATAATCCCCGGAACGAATTGTCAGAAGTATCGGGAAAAGCTTCTAATTTTATGGCTCCGGATGGTTTTTCTTATGAATGCAAAGCAACAATTAAAGAAGTTGATTCTTGATCCATCTTTCCATCGCCTCAGTGAACTGCAGGCAAAAGAAGAAACCTATTTCTCCATTCTTGGTATAGAAAACAAAGAGCTGCGGCATTCAAATATGCTGGCCTGGCTCTTTAATCCAAAAGGTGGTCACGGATTGGGAGACCGATTCCTGAAGGAATTTATTAAGCAGTATTTTTCGGTAAATGAGTATGAGGACTTCGGGCTGGGTGAGGCTACCCTCAGCGTTTTTGATTTTGTAAAGCTGGACCTCCAGGACGCCGAGGTACGCCGGGAATTTAACAATATTGATATCCTGGTCGTCTCTGAAAAGGCCAGTTTCATTTTGGTCATTGAAAACAAAATCCGTTCGAGGGAGCTCAGTGGACAACTTGAAAAATACCGGAATCATATTGAGGTACATTATCCGGATTGGAAGTTCCGGATATACGTTTACCTCTCGCTTTTCCCACAGGGGATTACAGAAGAAGACTGGTATGAACAACTCAACTACGAACATATCTATCAAATCCTGGAGACGATCCAAACCGAAAGCATAGATCAACATTCGTCCTTTATTATCAATGACTATAAAAAAACCCTGCACAATATGTTATACGAGAACAAAGAGATAGAGGCCCTTGCCAGGCAAGTTTACAAGGAGCATAAAGAAAGCTTCGATCTGGTGTTTAAATATGCGCTTTCCAAAGGAAACAAAAGCCATTACAGTCAGGTGCCAAATGATATTGAAACCTGGATTTTGGAAGACAAGCGCGTCACTCCCTTTCGTTTCTCACGCGTCTATAAGAGTTTTGTCCCACAAATCCTCTTGGATGAACTGGGAGAGTTGAAGCGTGAAGGTATATTCCCCCCGGAATATGATCCGCAAAACCATACGCTTCTGACCTGGGAATTTGAGATCACCCAAGACCGGATTCATTTTGGCCTTGTCATCAATCCCTACCCGGATCAGAAGGTCCGTAAACAACTGCAGGAACACTTGATTGCCTTTAATGCGGATGGCTTTTTCAATCAGGTGGACAGAAGCTTGCGGAAGAACAATCACCGGGTTCATACCGAGCAGCTGATCGGAGAGGAAGCGTGGAATGAATTTGAAGAAAGTGAGGACACAGAAGCCTTTCTGAAACTGGTCAGAGAGAAGTATGAATATGTGATTGGGGTGCTTGTTCCGGAAGCATACAGGCGGTTGAAGGGAGCGTCACATATTCCTAATCCCTGATTGTCCTGCTGGAAGCTCCATTCTTATCGACCGAAAACCTCATATTCTTCAGAAATAAATTTTAAATAATATTTTTTCATTGTCAATACGACAAATATTATTGACACCTTCTGTAAACAATTATTAGGATATTCTCGGTATGGATATTATCTTTGCAGACAAGAAATTAAAAAAGTATGCCAACCACAATGGACTAGCAAGACAAAAGCTAGGTGCCCAGCGTGCAAAGGCTTTTCAGAAAAGAATGGAAGACATCCGTGATGCCGATTCGTTTGCAGACTTTGAGCATTTACCCGGGAACTATCATCAGCTAAAGGGGAACAGAAAGGATCAGTGGTCCTGTGACTTGGACCAGCCCTATCGTCTAATATTTATGCCTGCAGCAGATCCTATCCCGAAGGACAATGATGGAAAACAAGTGTTAACTGATATCCGGGCTATTATAATTCTTGAAATCAATAATTACCATAAAGAAGGGTAAGTGATGACTAAGGCTAATGAATATTCTCCCCAAGAGGTTTTGCATCCTGGCTGCACACTGGAAGAGAAATTGGATGAAATGCAGATGAGCCAAAAGGAGTTTGCGATTCGGGTTGGAAAACCTGAGAAAACCGTCATTGCAGTACTTAAGGGTGATAGTTCTATTACTCCTGAGATGGCTGTCATTTTCGAGAATGTTACCAGAATTCCAGCACACTTCTGGATGAATAAGCAGGCACGGTACAATGAGTACAAAGCTCGCCTAAGTCGTGAAAAGGTCGTAATCGAGGCAGAGCCTTGGGCAAGGAATTTTCCTTATCGTGAAATGGCAAGCTATGGATGGGTGCCAAAAGAAAGAGACATTCGGAAGAAAACCATTAACCTATTAGATTACTTTGGTATTTCAGATGAGGTAGCGTGGCAAGATTTATATATGAATCGTAAACTTAAGGTTGCCGCATATGCCTCCTTGAAACACACCCAGGAACCTCACGCAATATCTGCCTGGCTCAGGCAAGGTGAACTTCAAGCAGAATCCAATGAAGTCGGAATCTATAATGAGAAACGATTCAAAAAGGCGTTGAACACAATCCGAGAATTGATGGTTTCTCAGCCTGTCCACTTCTTTTCAGAATTGCAACGACTTTGTGCAGAGGCTGGCGTTAAAGTTTTTTATACCCCCAAACTTCCGAAAGCACCCATTAGTGGGTCCACCAGGTGGATCAAGGACACACCAGTGATACAATTAACTGCTCGGTATCAGCAAAACGATCGCTTTTGGTTCACATTCTTCCACGAAGCTGGACACATTCTGTTGCACGGAAAAAAATACGTATCTCTCGAAGGTGTTAACTTCAAAGAATCAGATGCAGAGAAAGAAAGGGAAGCTCATAGGTTTGCGGAACGCTGGACTTTCTCAGAAGATCAAGAAAAAGATGTGCTCGCATCTCTTCCACTTACAGAGCAAGATGTTCTTCTATTTGCATCAAAATTTCACACACATCCAGCGATGATCATCGGAAGGCTGCAGCATAAGAGTGTCATCCCATTCTCTTTTGGACGGAATTTCATTGTCCCAATTGACTTATCCGGCTTGTCCGAATGATAACTTACCGCCAAAAACCATATTCTATCCTGTTCAGTCGGGCTGACATAATACGAAGTATGGGCATCGATGGGACAAAGGACAGTGGACTTGATCGGGTGATCTTCTGCAATCCGGAAAGCAAATCCAGAAAGAGAATGAAAGTTCTTTAATTTAGCGCTGTCCTGTTTTGGGGAAGCTTTTCGAAATCAAACATTAATCAGATAGATTAATCCTCACTTGCGTATAGACGAATTAGGGCTTGCGTTTCGGAGAAAAAATCTGAAAAAAATTAGTTTGAGGAATAGTTTGAGGATGAGTTTGAGGATGAGTGTGGAGGATGAGTGTGGAGGGAAAAACAGTGTGGGGCTTGGTCCCTGAGCGAAGCCGAAGGGCCAACCCCCCACACTGTTTTTGAGCCTCTCACCGGACTCGAACCGGCGACCTGCTCATTACGAGTGAGCTGCTCTACCAACTGAGCTAAAGAGGCCTGTAAATCACAAGGGCACAAAAGTAAGGATATTTCTCTTTTCTTACGGCCAGGAATTCTGCAACGGAAAGCCTCACAGAAATCCAATATTTAAAGGCCTCCCTTCGGTACGACAATGCGCAAACGCATCCGCACCGCCACCGCCATCCCATCCTGGTAGCCGGGCTGCCAGTCGGGCATCCTGCGGATCGCACGCAGCACCTGCCGCTCAGTCTGGCGGTCCAAACCCTCCGATACCTTCAGCATTCGTGGGCGGCCCCGGGGATCTATCACGGCCTCAATGATCACAGCAGTGTCGGTACCCATATAATCTTCCATTTCCAAAGCAGTGCGAAACCAGGCATCCATCGCTTCCTTACCCCCCTGGAAAACAGGCATCTGCTCGGCCACCGTGTATATCGTCCGGGTGTATTCCGTATCAAAAAACAACTCATTGCTTACCACCACCCCTTCAATCGAGGTGGCCTGAGGCGTATGAGAAACAACACTTGCAGTACCCTGTACCTGTAGCTGGTCTGTCGCAACAAATCGCGTTGTCTCTGCCTTTTGCACCGCATCATCGCCGGCCGGCACCGCCATTCCTTTGGCGGTTGAAGGTACTGCTTGGGCTTCCTTGCTTTCAACTACTTCTGCGATCATATCCGCCTGGGGTTCATCCTGTTCTTCCGCCAAATCAAGGCTTTCTTCTTCAATCATAGCGGGTGGAGGCATCTCCTGCGGACTATCTTCTGCCATTGCGATATGGTTTCCCGATGGCTCTGAATCCAGCCACACTTCCATCTCCAGGCGGGGCGAAGGCAATCGGAACAAATCGGGGCGATCCGGCATCACCGCCACATAGCCCTCGGCCACGTCGGTATATGGGAGGCGGTTGAGCTGATAGAGGTAGAAAGAGAAAATCATCCCAATCAGCAGGGTGGCGGCCGCACTAAAAGCAATCCAACGCAAAGGGCGATGGTGGATCAAAGAAGGGACAGGGACAGGGGTAGGGACAGGGATAGGCCGCGTCTCAGCGGCGCGGGCCCGCACGGCCGCATTCAGGCTGTCCACCTGCTGAGCAAAGACATCCTGATTTCCGACAAGGCGCATCCCCTCCAGCGCATTGCGGCAAAGCGGACACAGCGCCAAATGGGCATCCACCTCCAGGCGCAAGGCAGCAGGAAGCACACCCTCCTCATACTGCCGGAAGGCCTCGGGCCGGAGGCAGCCGGAAGGAAGGAAGCAGATCGGATCTCTTTCTTTGCTCATCCCTGATAATCCTTAAAAATGAATCAAAAAGCCTATGATCATTGCCACTTTGCTTAATAATATCTTCAGGTTTCTTTTTGCATTCTGAATATAACTCTTCACCTGTTTCAGGCTGTATCCCGTCTCCTCCGCAATGGCCTGATAGGATAAACCCTCCAGGTACATCAACTCCACACATCGCCGCTGCCCCTCCTTCAGCGAAGCCATCGCCTGCGCCAAATCCTTCCCCTCCACCATTCCTTCTCCTTCTCCCTGTCCCTGTCCCTCTCCCTCTCCCTCATTGAGATGTACCCCCGGCCCGTTTTCCATAAAATGCTGCGCAATTTCTGCGGTAAATCCCTCCAGGGCACGCTGTTCGCTTCCCCGCTTGCGCAGGACCATCAGACAATGTCGGCTGCTGACCTGGTAAAGCCAGGAAGAGAAGTAATGGATTTCGGTCTCGGCCAGCACCCGGATCAGCTTTTCAAAGACCTGCATCACCGCATCCTTCGCATCTTCTTCATTGCCCATAAAACGCAGGCAGTTCCCATACACCAGATGGGTATAGCGGGTGTATAATTCCCCGATCACCCGCATATCCCCGGAGGCGCGGTAGTGGGCCAGCAGCGCCTCATCGGCCTGTGCTTCCCATTCCGGGGATGATGTGTGGGGATCTTCCTGCAATCCTGAAGTGTTTTGCCAAAGATACATTTTGAGGATGAATCCCGGTCTCTCCTTCTAAACAGGGCATTCCTTTGTGAGGTACTGAAAAGTGTATCTTTGGGGCATTCAAATGGTAGATTAGATGCGTTTCAACTTCTTTCGCACCAGGCTTTTGCTTGGTTTTCTGATGGCTTCGCTGTACAGCCTTTCCGCCATCTCCCCGGATGCTTCCCTGCGTCTTCTGTCTCAAACAGAAAACGGCCTGCGTTTCCGGGCGGTAGTAAATCAGCTGCATTTCGCTGAAACCTTTGCCGGAGAGGGAAGCTATACCCTCCTCCAGCTGGAAAATTTATCCTCCGACTATGCCCGCACCGGCTTGCCGAACCTGCCTGTCTTCACCCGCCTGATCGCCATCCCTGAAGGGGCTGAGATCCGCATTGAAATTGAAGAAAAGGCCACCCGCATCCTTTCGGTGCAATCCGAAGGCTTTCCGGCACCGCTGATGCCTTTGCAGCCTTCCCTTTTTAAAGATCAGGACCCTGAGGAAGTCGCTTTTGTGAAGCACCTGCAAGCTTATCAGACCGATGCTTTTGGCCCCGATAAAAATATCCGTGTGGAATATCTCGGCAAAATGCGGGGGGTACAAATGGCCCGCCTGGTCTATGCCCCCTTCCGCTACAATCCGGTGCAGCACCTGCTGGAAGTGACGGAGGATATTACGGTAGAGATTGTTTTTGAAGATGCCGATATGGAAGCCACCCGGGCACAGCTCCAAAAATACTACTCCCCTGCCTTCCGCCCTGCCTACGCCCGGCTTCTCAACCCTTTGCCCGAATCGGTAAATGATCTGTCGGGCCTGCCGATGAAACTGGTGATCGTTTCTGATCCGATGTTCCAGACCGCCTTACAGGATTTCATCACCTGGAAAAAGAAAAAAGGCTTCACCGTCATCGAAGCCTACACCAATAATCCCGGGGTGGGAAGCACCACGGCTTCCATCAAATCTTATCTCCAGGGATTATACAATGCTGCAACGCCTTCCGATCCGGCGCCATCCTATGCCATTCTGGTTGGGGATGTAGCCCAGATCCCGGCATTCAGCGGCACCACCGGCTCCCATCCCTCCGATCTGTATTATTTTGAATACGATGGCGCGGGAGATTATCTTCCCGAACTATTCTACGGCCGCTTTTCAGCCAATAACCTCACCGAGTTGCAGCCCCAGCTCGACAAGACTTTGGAATACGAGATGTTCCTGTTGCCGGATACCTCCTTCCTGGCAGATGCAGTAATGGTAGCCGGAATGGATAATTCCTTCGGCCCTGTCCACGGGAACGGGCAAATCAACTACGGAAACAGCTTGTATTTCAACTCATCCAACGGCATCACCTCCCATACCTGGCTGTATCCGGCCTCCGGAAGCAGTGCCTCCCAGATCATCAGTCAGGTGAGCAACGGGGCCGGTTTTGTGAACTATACGGCCCACTGCGGCAGCAATGGCTGGTCTGATCCTTCTTTCACCACTTCTCACATCAACGGATTACAAAACACCTCCAAATACCCCCTGATGATTGGCAACTGTTGCCTGTCCAATAAGTTCGACGTCACCTGCTTTGGGGAGGCCCTGGTGAGGGCCCAGGGGAAAGGTGCTTTGGCTTATATAGGCGGAAGCAATAATACCCTCTGGGATGAGGACTATTATTGGAGTGTCGGAGTAGGCAGTCCTGTGGCCAATCCAAGCTATGCGGGCACGGGTCTGGGTGCTTACGACCGGCTTTTCCACACTCAGGGCGAAGCCCGTAGCGAGTGGTTTGAGACCAACGGACAGATTATTTCGGCGGGGAATATGGCGGTAAGTGCCTCCACTTCGAGCCAGGACAAATACTACTGGGAAATATACCACCTGATGGGAGATCCCACGGTGATGACCTATCTGGGCAGGCCCTCCGATCTGTATATCACTCACAACCCTGTGATGCCCGTAGGAATGGGCAACCTCTCCATACAAACCGAACCCTATACCTATGTCGGGATCTCCCGCAATGGCGTATTGCAGGGCGCCGGCCTGGCCGATTCCCTGGGGAACCTGAACCTGCAGTTTACCCCATTCCTGAGCCCCGGCCCTGCGATGCTGGTAGCGAGCAAACAAAACCGCATTCCCTATATCGACAGTGTGATGGTCATCGTGCCGAATGGACCTTATGTAGGCATTCAGCAGGTGGTGGTGACAGACCTGAGCGGAGGAAACAACAATGGCCTGGCGGACTATGGGGAGAACATCCAGCTTGACCTCCGCCTGGAGAATTTTGGCAACCTGCCGGCCTCCCAACTGACGGCTACCCTCTGGAGCAATGATACTTTGTTGAATATTACGGATAGCACCGTGAATTTCAGCAGCATCGGAGCGGGGGATACTTTGCTGCTGCCCGCCGCCTTCAGCCTGGATATCGCAGCATTTATTCCCGATCAGCATTTAGCCGCTTTGTCCATCCTGATCGCCGATACGGCCGGAAACCTATGGTCATACCCATATACCTTGAAACTGAATGCGCCCTTGCTGAAGATCCTGGAGATGGGCATTGACGACCAGGTGCTGGGCAACGGCAATGGCAGCATCGATCCGGGCGAGAGCATTGAAGTAGTGCTTCGCCTTAAGAACACCGGCCATTCAGATGCAGGAAATCCAAGTCTGTACCTGACCACCTACAGCCCCCTGGCAACCCTGGTGAACGGAAGCGCCAGTCTGAGTACGATGGCTGGCGGAGATGAGCAGTGGTTACAGTTTCAGATGGACATCAGCGCTGCGGCACAGGCTGGCGATGTGATTGAAGTACACAGCTATTTCGTAGCAGGCCTGTATGAAGCCACAGCCGCCTTTGCCCCCACCGTAGGCAGTATGGTGGAGGATTTCGAAAGCGGGGATTTTTCAATGTATTCCTGGGTAATGGGTGGCAACCAGCCCTGGGTGATCAGCGGGAGTGGCGCCTGGGAAGGCAGTTACTGTGCTGCTTCCGGAAATATTGGCAACAGCAGTGCTTCGGTAATGGAGATCGAAATGAATGTGCTGATGTATGACAGCATTTCTTTTTACAGAAAAGTTTCCTCGGAAAACGGATATGATTACCTCACTTTCAGCATAGATGGATTGCCGCTCGGTCAATGGTCGGGCAATGAGCCCTGGGCCAGGGAGGCTTTTCCTGTGGCGCCCGGACAACGGACTTTACGCTGGGCTTATGAGAAAGACTTCTGGGTGAGCAGCGGCAGCGACAAGGCCTGGATTGATTATGTGGAATTTCCGGCGGTGGCCGGCATTATCACCGGACAGGAAAACCCCAAAGCTGAGATGCTGCTTCAGGCCTGGCCCAATCCTTCGAAGGGTGCTGTGAATGTGCGCCTGTATCTTCCTTCGGAAGAAAGCTGTTCTTTGGTGCTCACGGATGAGGCCGGTAGGCTGGTTCAGCTTATTTCTGATCAGAAGCTCAGTGCCGGGTATCATCAGTTCCAACTTTCAGATCGCTTGGCTGCGGGGATGTATCATTTGATGATGCAGGGAGAAAAAGATCGTCGTTCATTGCGCCTGGTGGTGATTCCGTAGGGAGCGGGGGAAGCGACCCTTCGGCTGCGCTCCCCTCGACTTCGCTCGGGGAGCGGGCAAGCGCGAACTTCTTTCTCTGCGAAAGGCTGTGACTCCTCAATGCACC
>CAZPYJ010000005.1:0-63087 GCA_964590645.1 uncultured Lentimicrobiaceae bacterium | reverse complement strand
CAGAAATTATAAGTAAGAAGTCATAAGGTGAAGGGAGGCGAAGACCGCTTTGCGCTCATTGCGGTTAAAATGATTCCCACAATTTTAATCTGTGTTAATCCGTGTTATCTGTGGTAAAACAAATTAGCGGGGGAAGCAAGACAAGCGGACCCTTCGGCTGCGCTCCCCTCGACTTCGCTCGGGGAGCGGGCAAGCGAGGGAAGCGACCCTTCGATTTCGATACCCAAACCACTGTCTCACTACAACTGCCCACCTGTCTGCCGGCAAGCAGGCTGATCACTGCTCCGACTATGTATAGGGGGGTGAAGAAAAAGCCGGCGCAATGCACCGGCTTTAAAGGTCCTGCTATCGCTTGCGGCTTTAAGGACGTATGACGATCAGGCGTTTGCTTTCTTCGAACTGATAAGTGGCCGTGCTCCCGCGCAGGCGATATAAATATAGGCCGGAGGATAGACCGTGAAGGGGAAGTTGTATCAGATGATCTCCCGCTTCCTGACTGCCCTGAAACAAGGTGCGCAGCTCCCGTCCCTGAAGATCGAGAAGGCTGAGCGCCACATTGCTTTCCGCACTCAAATGGTATCGTATTTCGGTATGCTCCCTGGCCGGGTTGGGATACGCTTCTCCGAGCACAAAAGACTTGGGGGCCTTATGTACTTCAGGTATCCACAAGATGGCGTCGGAAAGCTCATTGCCATCCGGGCCGGCCAGACTGCTGCCGCCTTTCATCTGCCAGGAGGTTTGGGGCAATAATGTGTGGCTGGCAAAAATATGAAAGAGGGGGGCACCCGCTTCCAGTTTCCAGGCTTCCAGGCCAAACCAGGCGATACGAAGCTCATTATCCAGGATATGCCAGAGGAACGAACCCTCTTCGTTGGCAGGGCGGACCTCCTCCACCTGATACCCTGCCGGAACCGCGATCACCAGGGAAGCAGCCCCCAACTCCATTGCCGATCCGGCGCGAAAAGGCAATGTGGTTTGCATTCCCTTGCTATCTATGGAACCAGAGACTTCGAGCCGCACTCCAGAGCGCGCCTGCTTGGCAGGATCGTAAGAAGCATCCACATCCCCCAGGCAGATACCACGGAGGTGGTACTGCCCCTGCCCGATGCCCAAGGTATAGAATGCCTGCTCGCTAAACAGCCAGTCGCCGGCCGGGAAGGAATCTATCGCACCCGTAAAGCGCCGGGCCACCATCAGGGCATCTACAGCATTGGCGTAGCCGCTGCCGGTGACATCAGCGGCACCCAGCCGCAGCTGCTGAAGGGAGACCGAATCTACAAAATGCTTGAGGATCAATAGTGCATCGGTGGCATTGACCCCGCCCCAGGGAAGGGAAGTTTGCGCACGCAATTGGTATTGGCCGGTGCTGACTTCGGCGAAGGAAAAGGCGCCTCCCTGGGAAGTCTGCGCCGTTTGTACCAGGGTATCCTTCCAAAGAGATACACTGCTGTTGCGCAAGGGGCTGGATGCGGCATTGTCGTAACGCAAGGTCCCGCTAATGGTAGCGCCGGCTTGGGGTCCAACATAAACGGTAAGCGCATCGCTGCCTTGGCAGCCATTGCTGTCGGTGACGGTAAAGCCAAGGCTAAGGGTGGCTGTATAGGTAAAGACCGGGTCAGCCAGCGTGTGATCTTCAAAGGCCCACCAAGGCGACCAGGCATATACATAGGGTGGGGTGCCCCCTGTGGCAATGCCATTCAGATAGGCGGTATCTCCGAAATCAATCACCTGGTCTGATCCTGCATTGGCTATAGGGTTCTCAAATACCCTCACCTCAAGGCTGGCCTCGCTGCCGGTTCCACAGGCATTGGAAGCGTGTACCCGGATGAAACCCTGCTGGGCCACGCCGTGGAAATCCACCGTCACCCAGGGCCTTCCACTGTACCAGTTGGTTCCACTGGACAGGATACTGGCACCGCTTGGTACGGACCAATGATAGGCAGCAGCATTGGCAATGCGTGCGATGCTGTAGGTGGTCACCGGGTGGCTGGCACAAATGCTTTGCAGACCGCTGATGCTTCCGGCCGGCTCAGGGAGAGGCTTTACCTGGTATTGTATGGGAATGCCGGTGTAGAGGCCGGTATAATAAATGTCGCTCACCTGCAACACCCTTGCGGTGAATGTGCCGGCCTGGGGTGCGGGTACCTCAAAATAGAAGGGGCTTTGCAGTATCCCGTGCAGGGTGTCTATACCCAGGCCATTGTCCACGATAATGCTCCAGGGGGCAGAACCACTCAGATTGACCGTAAAAGTGGCGGTATCACCGATGCACACATTAACCGGCCCGCTGAGCGAGGCAGTTGGCAAGGTATCGATGTAATAGAAAATGGTATCACGCTGGGTGATGCTCCATTTCCCGTGTTCATCTTTTGTTCTGACAAAGAGAAAATGCTCCCCGAAACTCACGCTGTCCAGATCCAGTTGCCAGGCCAGAAAGGGGACTTCCGGGCCGGCTGGGAGGGGAACAGGAGTAGCAGCTCCTTCACCGGGATCGGTATCCAGGAAATATTCGGCGGCGATGATATTGCTGGGGGGGAAATGCATCTGCTGTTTGTAGAAGGGCCGTGTATTTACCAGGCTCCAATGTCCCCGTGCATCGCGGGCACGGAAAAAGAGGGTATGAAATCCTTCTGTGAGGCTATCCAGTTCGATCAGGTGCGCCAGTGCCACTACCTGGCTGTCGGCAGGCAGAGGAAGGGGGGTTGCCTGGCCGGGGGCAGGCATTGTATCGATGGCATATTCCAGATAGACGATATCCACTAAGGTGTCAGGCAGATACTGTTTGTAGAAGCTGCGAACCTGGGTTTGGCTCCAGTTGCCGGCCTGGTCTTTCAGTCGGAACATCAGGGTGTGAAAGCCGTCGGGCAAATGGGTGATGTCCAGATTCAGGCCATAGGACAAATGGGCCTGTCCATTCAGGTTGAAGGGCGTACCCTGTCCAAATCCCGGATCCTGATGAAAGAAGAACTCTCCTCCCAGCAGTCCGGGAAGGGTATCCGGCAAGTGCATCCGATAAAAGGTGCGGGTGTGCGTGATGCTCCACCGTCCGAGGGCATCGCGGCTGCGAATGAAAAGGCGGTGAAAGCCTTCATTCAGAGACTGTAGGTTGATGTCAAGTGCAAGAGAATGAAATGCGCCTGGGGAAGGAAGAGGGATATCTGTCCCATTGCCCCGACCCGGATCCTGGTTGATGAAATACTCCATCTTAGTGAGCTGCGGAGGCTGGGTGTCGAGGCACATTTTAAAGAATCCTCGGGCCGTGGTAATGCTCCAGCGTCCACTGTCGTCTTTCGCCCGGAGAAAAAGATGATGAAATCCTTCGTCCAGCGTATCGATGGAGATGGAGAAATGCAGGCTGTCGAGCTGAGGGCCGGAAGTGATTGCCAGTGCCGTGGCGTTGCCCGGTCCGGGATCCTGATTGAAAAAGTATTCCATTCGCACAATCTGTTGGGCATTCAGGGAATTGCCTGTGCTCAGCCATAAAAGGAATCCTGTCAGCAGGAACAATACCCTGCCGGGGGGCCATTGGTATAATCGTTTTGTTTCCATAATAAAAGGGTTTTGAAATGCAGGAATGCCTTTTCTCTTCCCTTAGTTATGGGATTTGGTTTTAATGGCTACATCGATGACATCCGAAGGAACCATCGGAGTGTTGAGGTAATAAATGGCCGGGATGTTGGGCATTCCGGAAAGGATGTAAGGAGAAGCACCTCCGAACATTCCGCAGTCCACCCCGTTTTCCCCGGCTCCCAGGGCAGGAGAGTTGGCTTTTAATTGCCATTGACCATCCGTACTATTGCCGGTAGCCCCCACGAAAACGGTTCCCATATCCACATTCGACTGGTTTCCGTTGCTGCTGCCCCACTGCGTGCTGCTCCCGATGTTGTATGAGAAGACACTGTTATTATTGGTGAAATTGTAGGAGTAAAGGATGTTGTTCTTATAAATGGAATTATGCGCGTTTACATTCCCGTTGAAGACATTGTGGGTGAAGATCCCTGAAAAGTTCGCATTGGAGTTTAAGGATCCAAAAAGATAGCAGTTGGATACCATTACATTGGAGGCATCACTGAAATTAAAAGCGGCCCAGTGGTAATAGAGGGTACTGATATGCGACTGGGTAACCACCAGGTTGCTCAGATTGCTGGCATAGGTCCCTACCGACGGGTTGGTGGTAGTGGCAATCCGGCAGCGGGTAATGAAGATATTGCTGGCATAGAAGCGCACCTGTCCGATCTCACAACCCATTACCTTGGAGCCTTCACTTCCTGACTGGAAATAGATATAATTAATGCGGCTGCCCAGGGCATTGGCCTGGGTTTCTGGGTTTTCTCCCAGAAAATATCCTGTTCCAATGATGGTCAGCGTTTTGGAGGCCGTCAGGCTACCCACCCCGTTGGCACAGGATTCGATATAAAGGGTGTCTCCGTTCAAAGTGGTGGCTGCATTGTGCGCATCCTGGATGGAACTGTAGTGCGCACTGCTGCCGGGACTGCTGTTGACCCGCCATACAGAAGCATTGAGATTCATTGTTATCAAAAAGAAAAAGAACATTGTTGAGGGAAAGAGCAAAGATTTCTTCATCGCTTTAAGGTTTTGACGTTTTCAATTATTTAGACGCAGTAAAAATAAGGATATAATGTGTTGACCAAGTGACGTTTAACTGTTTGTTAACAAACAAGAGATTCCCATTTTAATGCTGTTATAACTTATACAAGGTTGATTACCAGGAGCTTATTAATATCTGATAAGACATCAGCCGCCAGGTATAATACGGTATATCCCGTAGGCAGATTAGGGCATTTGTGAAGGAGCAGGGAGGCTCATTTCTGCACGTTTATGAACAGTATTGTAACAATTCAGCACACAGCAGCGTCCAATGACTTGAATTCGTACTCCTATAAAATTGGATACCTGATTCTTAGATCGATTGGCATATATTCTGCTTATTCTATTTGTGAAAAAAATAACAAACAAGCCAATCCGTTGTCGAGCATTCATTCTATGATATCACTCCGAAAAGTCCATAAGTCATACCAGATCGCCAACCATTCCCTGGCGGTGCTAAAGGGTATTGATCTGGAGATTGCGGAAGGGGAGATGGTTTCCGTGATGGGATCCTCCGGATCAGGAAAGTCCACCCTTTTGAACATCCTGGGAATCCTTGATAATTATGATGAAGGGGCCTATTATCTGGATGGCCGGCTGGTGTCTGGTTTTTCCGAGACCCGTGCAGCCGCCCTGCGGAATCAGTACATCGGCTTTGTATTTCAATCCTTCAACCTGATCTCCTTCAAGAATGCGATGGAGAATGTTGCGCTACCATTGTATTACCGTAAAATTCCGCGCCGGAAGCGCAATGCTGTGGCAATGGGAATTCTGGAGCGGATGGGTTTGGCCGAATGGGCCCATCATCTTCCCAATGAACTGAGTGGCGGACAAAAGCAGCGCATTGCCATTGCCCGGGCACTGGTGAGCAACCCCCGGCTTATTCTGGCCGATGAGCCTACCGGCGCACTCGACAGCACTACTTCTTCCGAGGTAATGGATTTACTCAGGGAAATCAATGCAGAAGGGATCACGATGCTCATCGTGACACACGAAACGGATATTGCCGCCCGCACCGACCGGGTCATCCACCTGCACGATGGTTTGATCCGCAATGGCAATGGGAAGGCATCCGAAGTGATGGCGGCCATCAAGCGGGAAAGCGAAAAAACACTTAGCCACTAAAGCCCCAATGCGACTCCCTGACCTCGATAACTGGCAAGAGCTCTGGTCCACCATCGGGAAAAACCGCTTGCGGACTTTTCTCACCGGATTCAGTGTGGCCTGGGGCATCTTTATGCTGATCGTGCTGCTTGGTTCAGGAAATGGTCTGGAAAACGGGGTCAAGTCGGAGTTTGAAGGAGATGCGGTCAACAATATCTGGATCAATGCCGGCCAGATCTCCATCCCCTATCAGGGCCGCAAGCCCGGTACCCGCATTTCTTTTACCAATGCGGATCTGCAGGCCCTGGAAAAAGACATCGCCCACATCGACTATATTTCCCCCCGTTTCTTTATCTGGTGGAACACACAGGTTTCTTTCGGGAAGGAATACGGTTCCTATGAGGTACAATGCATTCATCCGGACTACCGCTATATGGAGGCCCTCGAAGTGAAGGCGGGAAGGTTCCTGAATGTGCAGGACCTGAAGCATTTCAGAAAAAGTGTGGCCATTGGCAGGGCGGTGAAAGAAGATCTTTTCGGCGAGGCCGATCCAGTGGGTGCTTTCATCAAAGTCAGCGGGGTTCCCTTTCAGGTGGTAGGGTGGTATGATGATTACGGGCACGAACGCGACATACAGCGGGTATATATTCCATATACCACTGCCCAGAGCGTGTTCAGCAATACGGATTACTTCTGGAATATCAGCCTGAATACCACCGCTGATATGGAAGAGAGCCGCCAGATGGAGCAGCAGATACGCAAGCTGATGGCCGGCCGGCACAGGTTTGATCCGGAAGACCGAAGGGCGATCTTCATCTTCAACGGGATCGAGAACTTCCAGCAGTTTATGAACCTTTTTAAGGGCATCCGGATGTTCATCTGGGTGATTGGCCTGGGAACCATCATCGCCGGGATCGTGGGGGTGAGCAATATTATGATGATTGTGGTGAAAGAAAGGACCCGTGAATTCGGGATCCGGAAATCCATCGGCGCCAGCCCGGCTTCCATCATCGGGATGATCCTGATGGAATCGGTGGTCATTACAGCAATGGCGGGATATATCGGACTATTTGCCGGAACCCTGTTGCTGGAACTCGTTGCACCGCTTTTTTCCGAAAGCGGAACCTTCTTCAGGAACCCCGAGGTAGATATCCGCATTGCCCTGAGTGCGACCGCTATTTTGATCCTTTCCGGCACCATCGCCGGGTATATCCCTGCCCGCCGTGCAGCAGCGATTCGCCCGGTGGAAGCATTAAAAGATGAGTAAAGATGTTTGACCGCGACCGTTGGCAAGAGATTTTCAGTGTACTGAGGCAAAACAAGCTCAGGACTTTCTTCACGGCCTTCGGCGTGTTCTGGGGCATTTTTATGCTCGTGATTATGATGGGCTCGGGGAAGGGATTGCAGAATGCGGTGATGCGGGATATGGGGGCGATGGCTTCCAACAGTTTTTTTATGTGGACCCAGCCCACCACGAAACCCTATAAAGGCTTTTCCACCGGCCGTCGTTTTAATTTTACCAACGATGATACCCGGGCACTGAGGGCACAAATCCCCGAGATTGACCGCATCGCTCCCCGCCTCAGGGCCTGGGGCGATCAGGGTCAGAATAACGTCATCAGAGGACTGCAGAACGGGGCTTTTGATATTTACGGTGACTATCCCGACCTCCAGGAAATCAGTCCGGTAAGCCTTACCAGCGGCCGTTTTCTCAATTATTCGGATATCAATAATTATCGAAAAGTGGCCGTCATCGGGCAGCTGGTGTACGACCAATTGTTCGAAGAAGAGGAAGAAGCGGTGGGGGAATACATCCGTGTCAATGGGGTCTATTTTATGGTCGTGGGGACCTTTAAGTCGAAGCGGACCGGCGGACAGGCTGAGCGCGAGAACCGTGGGGTTTATATCCCCCTCACTACGATGCAGCGCACCTATAATTATGGCGACAGGGTAGGATGGTATTCCATCACGGCCAGGGAGAATATCCCGGCCTCTATCGCAGAGGAAAAAGCAAAAAAACTGATGAAGGAGCGGCATACGGTGCATCCGGAGGATGAGCGGGCTGTAGGTGGTTTCAATGTGGAGAAAGAGTTTAAGAAAATGACGGGGCTGTTTACAGGCATTCGTATCCTTATCTGGATCGTGGGCATTGGGACGCTCTTTGCCGGCATTGTGGGCGTAAGCAATATTATGCTGATCGTGGTCAGGGAGCGCACCCGCGAAATCGGGATTCAACGGGCCATAGGTGCCAGCCCTGCCAATATCATAGGACAGATCATTACCGAATCCGTTTTCCTCACCCTCCTGGCAGGCTATATTGGCCTGGCCATTGGGGTAGGGGTGCTGGAAGGCATAAACCAACTCCTCGAAAAAGCTGGAAGTGAGGGAGAATTTTTCAGAAATCCTGAAATCGATTTTAATATGGCCATTACCGCACTCTTTATCCTTGTTATCGCCGGCATCCTGGCCGGCCTCATCCCTGCCCGCAAAGCGGTTTCTGTCAAACCCATCGATGCCTTACGTTATGAATAGTGCTGCGCAATTAATTCAAGCGGTTTTTACAAGATTAATCTCCTGAATATGAAAAAGATATTGAAGATCCTTATCATCCTGGTGCTCGCTGCTTCTTTTGTGTGGACCCTCGTATTCCTGTACCGGAAATCGCGGGAGAAGCCCGTAGAATTTACCACAGAGAGCCCTTATGTGAGCGATGTGGTGAAGAAGACGGTAGCTACCGGCTCCATTCTTCCCCGCCGGGAAATTGAAATCAAACCCCAGATCTCCGGCATCATTGATCAGCTCTTTGTGGAAGCAGGGCAGTTGGTTAGAAAAGGCGACAAGATTGCACGGGTGCGCATCATCCCGGATATGTTGCAGTTGAACAATGCCGAGTCGCGGGTACGCAGGGCGGAGCTGACCCTGGAAAATGCCCGCAAGGAGTTTGAAAGGCGCAAGGGGCTCTTTCAGCAAAAGCTCATCGCCGAGGCGGAATACGAGCAGTATGCCCTGGCTTTCAACAATGCCAAAGAAGAGATGGAGGTAGCCAAAGACCAGCTGCAACTCGTGAGGGAAGGGGTTTCCCGCCGGGCCGGGGAGATCACCAATACCCTTGTGCTTTCCACTATCGACGGGATGATCCTGGATGTTCCTGTGGAGGAAGGGAATTCGGTGATTGAGGCCAATACCTTCAATGCCGGAACCACCATTGTTACGGTAGCCAATATGAATGAGATGGTTTTTGAGGGTAGGATTGATGAGACGGAGGTAGGCAAGATTCGCGAAGGGATGCCCCTGGTGTTAACGGTCGGGGCTATTGAGGATCAGGAATTTGATGCCATTCTGGAGTATATTTCACCCAAAGGGGTGGAAGAAAACGGAGCCATTCAGTTTGAGATCCGGGCGGCTTTGCAATTGACCGAAGATGATTTTATTCGTGCCGGATACAGTGCCAATGCGGCTATTGTATTGGATCGCCGCGACAGCGTGCTGGTGATTGCCGAAGCCCTGGTACAGTTTGAAAACGACTCTCCTTATGTGGAGGTGGAAACCGCGCCCCAGTCTTTTGAGCGACGGGATGTCAGGCTGGGCCTCAGCGACGGTATCAAAGTGGAAGTGCTGGAAGGACTTGAAAAAGAGGACAAGGTCAAGGTTTGGGAGAAGGGGATGCAACCCTGAGCAGGCTGATTGTCAATGCTTCAATAAGGTTGACCTTTGGGTGTTCTGATCTGCTGATCTGCTGATCATCTGACCTGCTGTCCTGCTGATCTTCTGACCTGCTGATCTTCTGACCTTCTGATCTTCTGTCCCCGCTCGCGCGCATCTTACCGTATTTGCCATAGCCATAGTGAAGGTGAATTTTCTGACGCGTGCGAACAAGTCCGCCTTCACCAGAGCTACGGCGAATAAAAGGGTCATCTTCAGACGACTATTGCTTTTCGCCAAAGTAATGCGACAAAATTTATTTTATATTTACGACGCATCAGGCGAGCGGGCAATGAAATTCACGGGCGACATCAGTCAGGTACAAATTAACCAGCAAACAGTTATTGATTATGCCTTGATGAATGACCACACCTATTATCCGAGTCCATTACTGAGCTTTGGTAGCCAGGGATACACAAAGCATTATTTTGTGGAAAGCCAACGTGTAATGAGTCGTACTGGTGATTACTTTGATCAGGAAGCAGCTTTGATTCCTTTGTTCAATGAGCCTGGAACCATTGATATGAATGAAAAGGCAATACAGATTGAGACGCAGCTTGAGGACCACTTTGAGTGTTTCGGCCTCGGCGGTGAGTATTCATACAGCATAGATTGGCCCTGGCTGGAGGCTGAGGGCGAACCTGCTTTATACTGGTACCACAACGATCATTTAGGCTCAAGCAGCTTCATCTCCGATGCCACCGGCCAGCCCACCCAACACCTTGAGTACCTCCCCTTCGGTGAGTTATTCATAGAAGAAAGGGATTCCTGGAATACGCCTTACAAATTCTCCGGCAAAGAACTAGACGATGAAACCGGTTATTCCTACTTCGGGGCAAGGTACTATGATCCGAATATCTCTATCTGGCTTAGCGTTTACATCGAGCGCAGCCGAGATGTGGATCCGTTGAGTGATAAGTATCCTAGCCATTCGCCGTATAACTATACCCTTAATAATCCTGTTATGTTTGTTGACCCGGACGGGAGGTATACTTGGCTTGGTGCTAAGTGGAGACAAGCCCGTGATGGTGGTTCGAAGCTTTATAAAATTGGCAATGATTGGGCATACAATATCCAAATTAAGGATAATAATGGGACTCCAGTTGATTATGCTACTAAGGTTGGATCTAAAGTTCATCGGTCTAAGAATTGGGGTGGAATAAATTGGTTCACAAGATCCGGGGCAGGAGGTGAGCAGGAAACACGCAAAACTTTTTCGGATGTCGTGAGTGAGAAGATAGACCTGTTATTGCAAACACTCGGCATTTCCGGTGGGGCAAAAAATCCATCGAAAGGGGCCGGCAATCTTGGCGAAGAAATTATCAATGCAGCCAAGGATATTAATAATGTCCAGAAAGCTTATGAAGGGCTGAATAAATTAGGTGATGAACTAAATCCGTCAACCGAGAGAATTAAGGATCAGGCTGACTCTAAACAAATGGATGTCTACTATTACTCAAGTCCAGAAACAAAGAATGTACGCAATTGCAACCCATTTATAAAGGAAAATGAACACAATAGGGAGGTACTACGAGGTAGAGGCACGAGCGATAACCCGGTTAGTAGAGAAACTATGGATTCATTGAAATATGATTAAAATACTCATAATCCTTTTTCCTATTCTTTTGATTTGCATATCCTGCAAACAAACTGAGATAGAATACTATGAAGATGGTAGTGTCAAGCTTGAATACACTTTAAAGGAAGGCAAAATTGACGGAGAGCTTACGTATTTTTCACCTGAAGGAGCTATCCTTAAGAAATTGCGATATTCTGAAGGTCAATTAAATGGCGATTGTTATCACTTCTATGAGAATGGAGATATTAAAGTCATTGAAAGATACAGTAATGGGGCTCTAGAAGGCTTAACAGAATGGTTTTATCAAAATGGCTCATTTGAATCCAAGCACCTCTTTTCACAAGGTCAGTTGAATGGAGAATCTGTCTGGTTCTATGAAAATGGCAGCAAAAAAACCGTCAAGTATTTCAATAGTGACACCCTCTTGGGTATGATGAAGTTTGATAGTCTGACAGGAGTTATGACCCATAGTTATCAGCGTGTATGGTATTCACCATCAGAGGTCAATGCAAAGCTTGGAGATACAATCAATTTCAATGTTAAATACTTCAAGATTCCTGAGAAGCAATATGATTCATTGAGGTTAATGGTGTACAATCTTAGTCAGGAGGAGTCTGTTTTCGATACTTTTGTTGATCCAGACAAAGCCATTAGTTTTGTTATTGTGCCCTCAGGGTATGGAGATTATATGATTAATCTTACTGCTTATGATCCAAACTCAAGAATATTCTTAGGTTTGGGCTCTCCATTATATTTCGAGATTATGCGTGATAGTCTTTAAGGCCAACTCGCGCGCGTCTGCGGGATATATAGAGAAGTCGAGACATAGAAGAGCATAGCGCCCGGCAAATGACCGGGCGTTTTGCATTAGAGCGCGGCTATGTTCTTGAGTTTGATTTTCTGGATCAGGGCATCCAGGGTAAACAGCAAGTGGCCTTTCTCCTCGGGTTTCATTTGTTGTATATCATTGAGACGTTTTAGCATCTCGGGATCTTTGAGGAAATTTTCCTGCTCTGACTCTCCCAGCTGTCCGTAGGCTTATGTGTTTTATGCAAGAGCAACAGCATACAGTAAAAGTGTGAATCTGTTGTCCGTGGCTATGCCTGCGGAAACCCAACAGAAGCTAAGCTTCCTTAACACACTCTTCCTTTACACTCAAACTACTTTACCCCCCCGCATTTCTTCCCGAATCACGATCATAGCCTTCTTTCAAAGCATAAAAAGCACCCTTTTCCGTGATTTCAATATTGAGTATCCCCATTGAAATCAGGTTTACCAAAACCTTCTCCGCAATGTGCTTTGGAATCTGTGCCTCACGGCGAAAGCGGTTGATGGTGATCTGCGGATGCTTTTCCAGGTATGCCAGCAGAAAAGACTCGGTCTCGGTGTAGGCCATAAAGGAGCCCCGTGCTTTCTGTTTTCGGCGCCAAACCTTGAGCAATACTGCATTTGCCAGCAGGTTCTGGTCTTTCACACGAATATAGGCCTTCCATTGACCCTCCTCATCCATTGCATAAAAGGGCCCGTCACCCCGGCGGGGAATGATGACCTCCAGCAAGGTTTTCCCCTGGATCTCCCACTCCTTGGTCTCAAACTCCACACTGGGACGGCAATACATCGATGCCGCCGCCTCCACCATATAAAACTCTTCATCAGAACGCACCCCCGCAATCACCCCATTGTCTTTCACCCCGATGAGTAAGGTGCCGCCATCGGTATTGCTGAAGGCAGATAAAGTCCGGGCAATTTTCCGTGAATCAGAAATCTCGAATTTGAAATCCAATTGCTGGTGTTCGCCCTGGCCGATAAGATTATGAATATGTTTGCTCATCCCCTGGTGATTGTGACAAAGGTAAAGATTAGAAAAGCATCCCTGCTGCCGGGGCACGACTTTCTAAACATACTGAACAGCCTTCGGCGGATACTGTTAATCAAGGTAAAAGCTTTTGTATGGATGCGCACCGAAAACCCAATGCCCTTGCCGGCTCAAACAGCCCTTATCTGCTTCAACACCAGTATAATCCAGTGGAATGGAATCCCTGGGGTGAAAAGGCATTGCAGCGCGCCGTGGCGGAAAACAAACCCCTGCTGATCAGCATTGGATATGCAGCCTGTCACTGGTGCCACGTGATGGAAAGGGAATCTTTTGAAGACGAAGGCATTGCCGCCCTGATGAATGAAAACTTTATTTGTATTAAGGTGGACCGCGAAGAGCACCCTGATGTGGATCACCTTTATATGGAAGCTGTGCAGATGGTCCACGGACAAGGGGGCTGGCCGCTCAATGTCTTCGCCCTGCCCGACGGCCGCCCCTTCTATGGGGGAACCTATTTCCGTCCCGATCAGTGGCGAAGCCTGCTGGGGCAGATCCGGCAGCTCTACCACCAGGATTTTGAAAGGGTCAGCGCCCAGGCCGAAGAAATTACACAGGGTATCCGAAACCCGCATCTTTTCAGGATAAAGGAAGAGGAAGAAGCATTGAAGGCCGCACAGCTCCAAACGATATTCCAAAAGCACGCCACTACTTTCGATGTGCGCTACGGCGGCGACCGGGGCGCCCCCAAGTTTCCCTTGCCGTCCGGATTGTCCTTCCTGCTGGATTATGCCTTTTTGACCGACGACAAGGGGGCAAAGGATCATTTGCGCCTCAGCCTTCACGCGATGGCCAAGGGAGGTATTTATGATCAGGTCGGAGGGGGATTTTCGCGCTACAGCGTGGATGAAGAATGGCATATCCCTCATTTTGAGAAGATGTTGTACGACAATGCCCAGCTTATTTCTGTCTATGCAAGGGCCAGCCATTTTTTCGGAGAATTGCGATTTCGTGAGATTGCCCTGGAGAGTATCCGTTTTCTGGAAACAGAACTGCAGCAGGAAAACGGCTTGTTCTCCTGCGCCCTGGATGCGGATAGCGAAGGAGAAGAAGGCCGATACTATGTCTGGTCATCCGACGAATTGCAGGCACTGCTGGGAGAGGATTACCCGCTTTTCCGTGATTATTTCGGGATCGACGATTATTCTTTATGGGAAGGGGGAAAGAATGTGCTTCGCATCCGACCTGAGGTTCAGGCAAAGCTTTCGGAGGATGCTGGCGTGGAGAAGCGTATCCGGGCTTCTCTTCAGAAGCTGGCCGATGCCCGGCAGAAAAGGCTCAGGCCCCTGGAAGATGACAAGGTGTTATGCTCCTGGAATGCAATGACCATAAAGGCATATACCGATGCGGCCCGTGCCTTTGAGCGGGATGATTTGATGGCCAAAGCCCGGCAGGGGATGGAAGAACTGCTGGAATGTTTTGAGGATGGAGAGGGAGGCTTGTTCCACACCTGGAAAGGGGGTAAGGCCTATATCCCGGGCTACCTGGAAGATTACGCTTTGGTTATTGAAGCCCTGATCAGCCTGCATCAGGGTAGCGGAGAAGAGCACTGGCTGCTGAAAGCGGGAAATCTCACGGAAAAAGCGCTGACGCTCTTTTATGATAAGGAGACTGCCCTGTTCTGGTTCAGCCGCAGGGACGATCCCAAACTGGTGGCCAGGAAGATGGAAACGATGGACAATGTGATTCCATCCTCCAATGCGGTGATGATCGGTAATCTGCTGAGAATCGGCCGGCTGACAGAGAATGATACGCTTATACGCTATGCAGAAAAGGCCTTGCAAAAAATGGGGCCAATGATAGAGAAGTACCCTTCTGCCCATCTGGCCTGGGCCTCGGTGCTGGCTGCCTGGAATGCCCCTTTGTTAACAGCCTTTGTTTGCGGACCGGAGGCAGCCTCTCTGGCCAGCGGTTTGCGCCGGTCTTTCGATCCTTTCCTGCTGATCGCATCCAACCAGGGTGAATCGCGACTGCCTCATATGCAGCAGCGCTTTAATAAGGAGCAAACCCTCACCTTTATCTGCACCCAGGGTGAATGCCTGGCGCCTATCAGCAGTTCACCTGATATCCGGGAGATCCGCAATAGAGCAGCTCAGCATCCGGAGCGCAAGGCAGACCTGGGGTGATGCTTGATATTTAAACCTCAAAGCCTCAGGGTGGGATAAAAAGCATCCTCAATATGCTCCAGTTGGCTCTCGTTTCCGTCCGTTTCAATGGAGATAATATCAAAACGGGCATTGAGATCCAGGTCGTAACGCTGCATATAGATATTGGCTGCCCGGATCATAAATGCCCGCTTGGCCCTGTTTACGGCTGAAACTGGCGACATCAGGCTGCCCGTCTTCCGCGTTTTCACCTCCACAAAGACTACCGCATTCCCCTTTTCCGCTACAATATCTATTTCATCCTTACCGAAACGCCAGTTGCGGTCGCGAATACGAAATCCCTGTGCTTTCAGATGGGTCTCCGCCATCTTCTCTCCCATTGTCCCCAGATCTATATGGTTCATCGTCCCCATTTTCTAATTTATATCCTGAAGAGAAAGGAATACCTGAGGGACCTTCCCTTAGTACACGATGGTTTCTCCTTCAGCACTGCATACCTTCATTTTTAATTCTCCTCCCATCCGCATCGCCCGGTTATCCGGCAGGTGTCCGGCCGGAAATCCGAAAGCCACGGGAAAGGCATAAGCATCCACTGCTTCCCGAATAATCTCTTCCGCATTGCGGCCGAAAGGAATGGCATTGTCATTCATATCCGTCAAACCACCCACCAGGAGTCCTGAAATACGCTCAAACCAGCCATTTCTTTTCAGGTTCATCATCATCCTGTCAATGTGGTAGAGATACTCATCCAAATCTTCCAGAAACAGGATCTTGCCATTCACCTCCAAATCGGAGGGACTGCCCAGCAGGCTGCACAGCACCGAGAGATTCCCTCCGCAGAGCAGGCCTTCAGCATCGCCGGTCCGGTTAAGGGGATGGTGTGGAAAGCGATATTGCTGCATCTTTCCGGATAGCAGATCCCACAGCGACTGCAATGCCAATTCATTCCCTTCTTCTGTGAAGTTGACCGGCATAGGCCCGTGGATTGTCTGCATTTTCAGGTGCCGCTGAATATGTGAGTGCAATACGGTCACATCGGAATACCCGATTATCCATTTGGGATCTGCTATCAGCCTGTTCCAATCTATGTGAGCGAGGATGCGTACGGTGCCGTACCCTCCTCGTGCACAAAGAATTGCCCTTATATCGGGATCATTAATGAGGGACTGAAGGTCGGAAGCCCGGCTGGCATCATCACCGGCAAACTGCCGGTCGGCAGCAAACAGTCCGGGTGCCAGTTTCACCCTGAAACCGGCTTTTTCTATGATTTTTATTGCAGGAAGAACTTCGGAATCACTGATCTTCCTGGCCGGAGCAAAGATTCCGATGCTGTCTCCTGCCTGAAGAAACTTTGGCTGTATCATATATAATACGTTGATATTCTGTCTATTCTGCCGAATAAGCCCCCTTGGCGCAGAAGGGATTATCCCTATCTTTGCCGAAATATACGTTTTTGCCCTTCAAAACGGAGAAAATGAAAACAGAAAAGGACAGTTTCCAACGCTATACCATCACCTCTGCCCTACCCTATGCCAACGGGCCGGTGCACATCGGGCACCTGGCCGGGGTTTATGTACCCGCCGATATCTACGCCCGGTATCAGCGTCAGCAGGGACGTGAAGTGCTCTTTATTGGCGGTTCCGATGAGCACGGCGTACCCATCACGATCAAGGCGAAAAAAGAAGGTAAAAGCCCTCAGGAAGTCGTGGATCAATACCACTCCCTCATCAAAGATTCCTTTGCCCGTTTTGGCATCAGTTTCGACGTTTACTCACGTACTTCCGCTCCCATACACCATCAGACTGCATCGGACTTCTTTCGAAAATTGTATGAGGAAGGAGCATTTCTGGAGAAGCATACTGAAAACTATTATGATGAGGAAGCTGGTCAGTTTCTGGCCGACCGCTACATCACCGGCACCTGTCCGCATTGTGACTATGAGAAGGCTTATGGCGACCAATGTGAATCCTGCGGAACCTCCCTCAATGCTACCGATCTGATCCATCCCCGCTCTGCCCTCAGCGGAGCAAAACCCATCCTGAAAGAAACCCTGCACTGGTATTTGCCCCTCGACCAATCCGAAGGCTGGCTCAGGGAGTGGATATTGGAAAAGCACAAAGATGATTGGAAATCGAATGTTTACGGCCAATGCAAGTCCTGGCTCGACCACGGTTTGCAGCCCCGTGCCGTTACGCGCGACCTGGATTGGGGTGTGAAAGTGCCTGTAGAAGGGACGGATGGGAAAGTGCTGTATGTATGGTTTGATGCCCCGATCGGATACATCTCTGCTGCAAGGGAATGGGCTGAGGAACAAAGGAAAGACTGGCAGGTTTGGTGGAAGGACGAAGGAAGCAAGCTGGTGCATTTTATCGGAAAGGACAACATTGTTTTTCACTGCATTATCTTCCCTGCTATGCTCAAAGCCGAAGGAAGCTACATCCTTCCGGTCAATGTGCCCGCCAATGAATTCCTGAATCTGGAGGGGGATAAGATCTCCACCAGCAAAAACTGGGCGGTCTGGTTGCACGAATACCTCGACGATTTTGCCGGCAAGCAGGATGTGTTGCGCTATGTGCTGACAGCCAATGCTCCGGAAACCAAAGACAATGATTTTACCTGGAAGGATTTTCAGGCGAGGAACAACAATGAACTGCTGGCCGTTCTGGGGAATTTCGTGAACCGAACCCTGGTGCTGACGCATAAATACTTTGACGGCAAGGTACCTTCCCTGGCGATACAAACCCCTGAAGATGAGGCGGTGCTGAATGCGCTGCCCGCTTTTCCGGATAGGATTGCCCGCAGCCTTGAAGCCTATCGTTTCCGCGAAGCTTTGTCGGAATTGATGAACCTGGCCCGCCTGGGAAACAAATACCTTACGGATAGCGAGCCCTGGAAAAGAATCAAAACGGAACCCGATCGGGTAAAGACCATTCTGAATATCAGCCTGCAGATTTGTGCTAATCTTTCGCAGCTGGGTGCGCCCTTCCTTCCATTTTCGATGGAGAAGATCAGGGCGATGCTGGGGCTTTCTCTGCTCGACTGGGCTTCAGGCGGTCGAACCGATTTGCTGGAGGAAGGACGGGAATTGAAACCGGCGGAATTGCTTTTTGAGAAGATAGAGGATAGGGTGATTGAGGCGCAGGTGCAGAAACTGAAAGCCACCCGGGAGGCCAATCAGGCGGAAGAAGCCCCGATTTTGGAGGAATCCAAAGCAGCGGTTTCTTATGAGGATTTTATGAAGATGGATATCCGTACCGGAATCATTCTGGCGGCAGAGAAAGTGCCCAAAACCAAGAAGTTACTCAAACTGCGTATTGATACAGGCCTGGATCAGCGAACCGTGGTGTCGGGTATTGCGGAGTTTTTTGATCCGGATACGCTCCCCGGCCAACAGGTATGCATTCTGGTAAATCTGGAAGCCCGGAAGATCAAAGGTATTGAATCGCAAGGGATGATCCTGATGGCAGAAGATGCCCGGGGAAAGCTGGTCTTCATTCAACCCGCCGAAAAGATGCAAGCGGGGGCAGGGGTAAGATAAGCAGACTCTATTATCCATAACACGGTCGAAATTATATCATCTTTTTTCATCCCGATATAGGTTTCCCACCACCAGACTATTCATCATCCAGGCCTGGGCCCAACGCATAAAAGGAGTCCGGATGGTAAAAAGCGGGTAGCGCTGGTAATAAAAATATCCCTGTGAAGAATACATTTTGTCTATCGTCCATCGGGCTATGGTTTCAGCAAAAGGCCCATAGGCCGGATGAAGGTCTTTCAATAAAGAAAAGCTCAGAATGCCCTGGGCCTGGGCGTGGATATCCGCAGGCCACTTCCTGGGCAGGCGCCGCAAACTCCGGCCCTCAGCACTGAACTGCTGCTCAAAATACCAGGCTGCTCCCTTTCTCAGGGCCTCCTCCAGGCGTGCATTTTCAATCCCGTATATTCGGCGGATATGAAAAAGAGAATCAAGGATGAAGCCCTGGTGAAAATCCGTCTGCTTTCGCCCTGCCCCACTCTCCGGATCTTCACTATACATCCACCATCCCTCTTTTTTCTGCCGCGCCAGCACAAAATCGACTGCCCGGCCCACTATTTCGATAAATTGTTTTTCACCCAGCATCGCGTCGCATCTGGCCAGGCTTTCTGCAGCAAAAAGACTGGCATTGTAACAGATATCGCGTTTGGCAGGGGTGTAGGAAAAACAGAGGCCACTGGAGTCTTCGGTGCGGGGAAGGTCGTGAAGCAGAAAAGCCGGTATGCTGCGTGCAAACTGCTCCGGAATGGGATCAGGCTGCAGCTTATGCAAACGGTGGATTCCCCGCACCACCATTGCCGTCACCACCGTAGAGGGGAAAAACACCGGCAATTGCTTCCGCGGCCCCGACCAGGGAAAAGGATAGCCCCAACAGGCACCCGAAAAGCCCTTGCTTTGGTAGCCTTGCAAGAGTTCCAGCAAAGTGTCGCAATGGCTGCGGGCTTTATCATCTCCGGCCTGAGCCAGCAATGCATAGGCTTCCAGAAAGAGACCCAGGGATTTGGGATTGTGGCGGGGAGGAATGCCTAACAAAGGACGCAGGTTGATTGGGAGGCGCTTGTTAGCCTGAATGGCCAGCACCTCTGTCCAGTGGCCCAGGCGTGCAAAGGGAAAAGGAGAAAGCAAGGCATCATAAGGATCCCATCCACGGAACTGCCTGGCCTCCACATAGTCCCGCAAATGCTCAAAAACAGCTGTTATGTCTGGTCCGGAACGCTTCATTCTTCCTTTTCCGCTTTCCCGGCCGTTTCTTCCATTTCCTGCATACTCACTACCCTGGCTTCGCGCAAAGCCCTTTGGGCGGCAAAACTCATCATCATCGCTGCATACTGTTCTTCAAAGGAAATGGGAGACGACCCGCCTTGTTTCACCGCATCCATAAAAGCCGCCACGATGCCTGCGTGTCCCTTATCTGCCACCTTCAGCCGTTTTGCCTTTTTCTTCTTCCCAAAAACCTCCCATTGCTTCCAGTCGAGAATGTGGGCACTGACACCGCCTGAGCTTAGCTCCACTTTTTCTTTGGGAAGATCGGGATGTCCGTTGGAGAAATACGAAAGGCTGGCAATGCTTCCGTTTTCGAATCGCAGGATCACACTCAGACTGTCTTCCTTGTCACCGGCTTCCCGCATTCCTGCTGCCATCACATCCAGGGGTCTGGAGGCAGCCAGACAACAGGCCAGGTGAATGAAATGGCATCCTTCGCCCACAAGGCGTCCGCCCCCCTGTTCCGGATCGTGAACCCAATGCTCCGGAGGCAACTTGCCGGCATTCACTTTGATATGGATGGCGCGTGGCAGTCCGTCGGGCAAAGCGGCCATCACATCCCGGATAGCCGGGGCAAAGCGTCGGTTGAAACCGGTGAGCAGGATGAGTCCGGGGCGGGCAGAAAGGCTTTCCCGCAGGCCCATCAGGTCTTGCGGGTGCAATGCAGTCGGCTTTTCCACAAAAACGTGCTTACCTTGTTCGAGCGCCTGCCGGGCATAGGAAGCGTGGGTGTCGTGGCGGGTGAGGATGAAAACGGCCTGGCTTTCGGAATCTGAGATCACTTCATCCGCATTCCCGCTGGCAAAGGCGAAACCGAATTTATCCATTGCCGCTTTGGCGGAAAGGCCGCGAGCCGAAGCAACTCCCCTTAAGCCGGAGTGCTTTTTAATCTCTGGCAAAAGAATATTAAGGGCATAAGAACCTGCCCCGATCAGGCCGATGCCGGGGGCGGATCCTTTAGCAGGACTGACCGTATTTTCAATGCGTATGGGGATTTCTTCACGGGGGGCATAGCGGAGCAGCATTGCCCGTTTGCCGCCTTGTTTTTCAAGCAGGAGGTCGAAGGCTTGTGGCGCTTCCTCAAGGCTGAAGGTATGGCTGATCAACAGGGAGGGCTGCATTCTTCCTTCGGCAATCAGGTCGAGGAAAGCCTGCATATTGCGTTGGAGGGTCCAGCGCACCCACCCCGCCGGATAATCCTGTCCTTTCTCTTCATAGGCCGGGTCGTAACGCCCGGGGCCATACGACATCGACATTCTCAGGTCGAGCTCTTTGCGGTAGTAGTGCTTCCGCGAAAAGCCCGTAGGCACATTGCCCACCACCACTACCCTGGCTTTTTTCCCTGCCAGGATTCCCGCCAGTTCCACCGGGTCGGTAGAAGTACTTGATGCAGTAATAAGGATGGCATCGGCCCCGAGGCCACGGGTGTATTCGAGCACCTGCTCTTCCATTCCAGGCAGGCCTCTTTCCAGCGCCAGGCCAGCCCCCAGTTTTCTGGCTTCTTCCACTTTATCCATCTGGGTATCTATCCCGATCACACGTATTCCTGAGGCTTTGAGGATCTGCACACTCAGCATCCCCAGCAGGCCCAGTCCGATCACAACTACGGTACTGCCTGCCTGCACTTCGGCCTGGCGCATCCCTTGCAGGGCGATGGCACCCAGTGTAGTAAAGGCCGCATCTTCAAAGCCCACGCCGGGGGGAAGGCTTGCACACAGCCTCTCCGGTACGGCCACCACTTCAGCGTGACTGGCGCTGCTGCCCGCACAGGCTACCCTGTCGCCGGGACGAAGGCGGGTCACCCTGTCACCTACAGCCAATACCGTTCCGGCACAGCTATAGCCCAGGGGTGCCGGCGCTTCCAGACGGCGCATCACCATATTATAGGTGGCGCGCCAGCCCTGACGACGCGCCAACTTCCATACTTTCTGCACCTCTTCTTTTCGGGCCAGGGCTTTCGACAGATATCCCTTCCGGGCATCCTCGGCGGTTCGCCCTTCTGTACCGGCACTGATCACAGAACAGCGATTGGCCACCAGCACCTGCACGGGAGAGAGCAGGGGAACCGGAACCTCAGAAACTTCCATTTTGCCGTCAGAGAGGCGGTGGTGAAGTTGTTGCATAGCTTTGCGGACTTAAGGCAATGCGTAAAAATACGAAAAAGGGAAGGTGTGGCCTGATGCTGTTTCACCAATACGTGATTGTTCAATACTGTTGTTGGTGCCCAAGAATTTGCATTATTCTTTACCGGCTTTGTCATTGACTTATGATCCTTTCCTACATTTGAAAGCATATTCTATCGCTTTTATCAACACACCTGCACATATCCATCCCAAGCCTTTGACCGAGAGGATCCTTCGCTTCCTGGTCTATTTCGATCTGTTCAGCTATCCCCTGAAGAAGGATGAGATCATTGCATACCTCGGTCTGCATAATGAACAGACCAAAGAGGTGGAGCTGATCCTGCAAAAGCTCTTGTCTGCCGGCATCCTCTTTCAGTTTGGCCCATTCTATACTCCCCGAAATGAGGCCGGCCTTGCAGAGAGAAGAGAGAAAGGAAATCTGAGAACCCTCAGACGGATGCGTACAGCCCGGCGCTATTCCGGGCTGATTGCTTCTTTCCCCTTCGTCAGGGGAGTCTTTTTATCAGGCTCCATCTCCAAAGGCTTTATGTCGGAGAAAGACGACATCGACTACCTGATCGTCACCAAACCGGGCAGATTATGGATCGTCCGCACTCTACTGACGCTATTCAAAAAATTCTTTCTGCTTAACTCCTACCGCAATTTCTGCATCAATTACTTTATCGACAGCGACCACCTCCGTTTTCCCGGCGATGACCTCTATGCTGCCACAGAGGTGGCTTTTCTGATTCCCACCTACGGCCGGGAAGTATACAAGCGGGTACGGGAGGCCAATACCTGGGTACAGGCGTATTATCCTACTTTTCAGCAGGAGCAGGCTTTCGTTCTGAAGAAAGAGCCCTGGTATAAAAAGCCGGCAGAGCGTATCCTGGAAGGAAAGCCGGGAGATCGTCTGGAAGCCTTCCTGTTCAGGGAGTCAAGTCGTTTCATCCAGCGCCGGTACAGGCATATTGGAACGGAAGCATACCAGGAATCCTTCTCTCTCACCCCTTTTGAGATCCGCTATTTCCCCGGCCATACCGGGTTGGATATCCTGGCACGCTTTGAGGCGAAGCTGGAGGCAATGCGGCAATACCACTCTAAGCTGACGAGCTCAAATTCACGATAGGAATGACAAACAAAAAAGAGAGGCAGGTTTGGATCCTGGGCGGCACAGGGTATATCGGGTCAGCATTGCGGGATCATCTTTCCCAAGCTGGAGGACAGAAGCTGCACCTGCTGCTTCACCACCGGACAGCAGAGCACATTCAGGAAGCACACAACTGTTTTCAGGCAAGCCTGGCCGAAATTGATCCCATCTGGTTTGAGCGCTACCCTCCGGATGTGGTCTTTCATCTGGCCCGGCCGGCGGGGCGTCATCCCCTCACACGCTGGTACCGCTCACTGCAGGGCCAACAGGCCAACAGTCGACTGGCCGGGATGCTTGCCGCCCTGCCCAAACCCCCAATGGTGGTTTATGTTTCCGGATCATTGATGTATGGCTCACTGCCCGAAGGCTTCCTGGCCAATGAGCAGCAGCCTTTGCGCCCTGATGCCTATGCCGAGGCCTATTTCAGGAACGAGAAACCCTGGCTGGAGGCTGGACGGAACGGCATTCTGGACATCCGATTCGCCCGCCCCGGATGGATACTCGGGCCCGACTCCTGGTTCGAGCGATTTTTCTGGCAAGCATACCTCAGAACAGGTAAGGTGCCCTGCTATGGGGATGGAAAACAATGGATGTCGATCGTGAGCCTGAAAAACTGCGCCCTGCTGGTCGATGCCCTTAGCCGATACGGAAGCCCCGGACAGGTCCTGAATGTTTTCGGGATGCCCCCCCTCAGACAGGAATCCTTTTCAGAAAGCCTGGCAGGACTGTTAGGAAGCGGGGTGGAAAGGGTTCCGATGGACAGGCTGCAGAAACAGGAAGGTCCTACCACCGCCCGCGCCCTCACCCTCTCTATCCCTATGGAAAGCCAATACCCGGAGATATATGCTAATGCAGGGGTGGAAGAAGAGAAGCTTGCGCATCTTCTTTCAGACACCATCCGGCTTTTGAAAGACAAAGAGGCTGTATTCCCCAAATCGCCATAGCGGGGTTTTGTTCAGCATTTTATCCACCCACCAAAGCACCCGCCGGAGACGGCCCAAGCGGCGGTTCAGCCCGTGGTAATACCAGGCAGGATGAAGGATGCTGTAAGCCCTGCGCCGGATCAAATCAACATCCTGAAAGGCCCGTTGCACTTCGGAAGGACTGTAGCACCGGCTGGGAAGATACTGTGTGGGAGAATATCCACCCCATTCTTTGCGCAAACGGGAAAAGGCTGCACGAAAGCGAAATTTCAGGCTCTCGATGAACATCCCGGCCAGGTAATGCTTATTGACAAAGCTCAATACCATCAATCCTCCCGGAGTAGTAATGCTTGAAAGCGTGCTGGCCGCCACAGACAGGTCTTCCACCGTATTCAGCGCACCAAAAAAGACGTAAATCATATCAAAAGCCTTTCCAGGGAAAGCAGAAGCGATGTCTTCTACAGAACCCTGTGCGGCCCGGGCATTGGACAGGCCAAGTGATGTGATTTTTTCCCGGCTGATCCGGCACATCTCTCCGGAAATATCAATGCCGAAAACTTCGGCATCAGGATGGATACGGGCAAAATGAATCAGGTCGAGGCCGGTACCATACCCTATCTCAAGCATCCGGGAGAAAGGATATCGTTTTACTTCTTCCCTGAAATCCTGCCGTATGCGTTGCAGCACCGGATTCCGGAGGTAGCGGGCATCAAAATCTCCGGCATCGGCATCGTAATAGTCTTCAATCTGCCGGTAAAAACTGGTCTTCTTCATAAGGCGTTGCATTCAGGATCAGCCAGGCCGCCATTCCCCAAAAGAGGAAGGCAAATTTATCCGTGGTGAGGAAATTATTGACGAAGGCGTGAAAAAAGTAGGTAGCCAGAGCACTGTAAGCGATGACTGCCTCCCTTCTTTTCGGGCCCCTCATTCTTCGGAAGGCGAGCCAGGTCCAGCGACCTATAATGATAATCCAGCCAGCCAGGCCGGCTATCCCCATCTCACTCATCGCGAGTAAATATTCCGAATGCGCCGTTCCACCGGAATTTTCGGGTATGTCGTATGGATTGGTCACGGTAAGGGGATTAAAGAAAGCCGAATCCTGATATGGAAGATAAGTGAACTGATAGGTGCCGGGGCCGAATCCCGTCCAGGCTTTATCGCGAAACATTCCCCAGGCAGCGGTCCAACGGTTCAGGCGTTCCAGGTTTGAAACATCTGTAGAGATATTGCCTACAGAACGCGTGCGATCCAGAAGACCTGCGTGGGAATCATAGGAAACTGCTTTTATCTCCTGCATTTTCTTCAGAAGGGTATCGCGTTGCCCGTAAAGGAGGGTAAGCAGCACAAGCCCTCCTATCAGCAAATGCCCTGGTCGCAAATGCCAGCGCAGCATCAGAAAAACCATCGCCCCGAAAACCAGGCTGAGCAATCCCGCACGGCTGTTACTCAGCAATACCAGGGCGATACAAATCAGTCCGGGAATCAAAGCGGCCAGTTTTGGAAAAAGACCGGAAGCCCGCCAAGACCTTGTCAGCCAATACAATCCAAGCAGGGCGCCAGCCGCGGCAAAAAGAGTATGATCTTTATAGAAAGGACGAAATATGCCCCTGACCACCACCGGATTCCAGTCCCACTGCCCAAAACGATACACCGACCACAGACTTACTGCGAACAAGGCCAGGGTGTATAGCAGTATGAGTTGATGAAAAAAGGATGTTTTTCGCTGTATGAGTACTCCCAGATAGAAGAAGAAAACGACAATGTACAGCAGGTTTACCAGGCTGAACTTAAAAGAGATAAAAGGCATTGTTGAAAAGGTAAGGCTCAACAGAAAGGCCAGGGCAAAAGGCAGGAGCCAACGAAATTCTTTTCCCGGGATACGACGGAAAAGGTTTGGATCGCGCAGCCATTCCAACAGCAACATCAGTATGGCAGGCAACAGCATCAGCTCAGTCGGGAAAAAGATACGTACTCCCTCTGTTATCTCTGATTCCAGAGAGAAAGGCATCAGGAAGGCCATCAAGCCAAAATAAAGATATTGCCATTTAAAATGGATCAGTATCCAGGCGGAGGTAAGGGCAAGGACACCCAGGGGAAGACTCCAAAGCAGGGGTTTCTGCAGGGAAAACAAAAAGAGCAAGCTTATTCCGGCAGCCAGGACCACAACCAGGAGAAAATCCTTTCTTTTTTCTGCCGCCGGCATCAGTAGCTTCTCTTCAGGATCTGAACAGCCAGATACAACAACAGAAAACCAATGGATCCGGCCAGGGCCAGAAGGAGGCGCGGGGGCCATACAGCTTCGTGCGAAGGAATGGCCGGTGAAATAACATATACCTTCGGCAGGTCAATTTCGAGGCTTTTGCTTAAGCGCTCATAGTGATTGCGTAGGGCTGTCAGCTCATACAGTTCTGCCTCGTAAACCGTACGCTGCCGGTATGTCAAAGGAAGGTCGTCCTTGTCCTTCAGATCCGGAAGCGTGTCGGAAATACCCATACGTGCTTCCAGATGAGCGATCTCTTCCTGCTTCTTTTGGTAGAGATCCCGTGCAAAATCAAGCGCAATCAGGCGGTTTTCCAAAAGAATATCCTGTTTGATGATATCGCCCAGGGCTACCACCGCATTGGCAAGTTGTGCCGACTTCTCAGCATCCGGACTGTGCATCCTGACCAGAACAGAGCCGTAACGCGTCTTCTCCACCTGCATCCGCTTGCGCATCTTGCTGTAATAGGCACTCAGGGCCCTGGGATCTTTCCTCGACAAATTCCATTCCTCCATCAATCCAAAACGATGATCGAGGCTGTCGAGCAAACGACTGGATTGCAAAATCTGGATGTGTCCATCTATTTCCGCATTGCTGCCAAATCCAATCCCCTGCTGGTCGTACTGCTTGTGAAAAAGAGTCAAAGGAACAAAAACCAGCGTCTCGGATGCATAGCGGGCTTTGACAATCAAGGGGGAAGTGATGAAATATACCAGAAGAAAGGTAAGCAGACTTCCAAAAATCAGCCAGCGCAACACCGCAGGCTGCGTGATCCATTTCAAATCATTCTGAGGAGGGTGCATAAGTGAAAGGTTTTCGCTGGGAAATAAAAAAAACCGGAAGTAAATATATGCATTACATCCGGAGTAATCATTTGATACAAAAAGATTTACCCGAACTGGGCCTGTATAGGGGCCCGGAGGGCTAAAACTACTTACTGGTACAAGGCAGAAGTATCCACGAAAATGAAATATTCCCGGATCTTGTCTCCCTCCATTTTGAAAGTATTGGCGAAGAATACAGTCAGGGTGGTATCATCGTGTCGGGTATAGGTAACACGGCCATTCATCAGCCTCACCCCTTCTGCTTCCCAAACTTCTATCTGGTCGTGCTTAATCGCTTTAATGGATTGAAAGAATCCCCCCACAAATGCTTCAATCTGATTACGTCCCTCCACCGCCGGCATATTACCGAAACGAAAAACGGCATCATCTGTCATAAAAGATGCAAAACGCGGGGCGTCAAATTGGTCAATGGCCTCAAAAACCTGCAGGATATCATTTTTATTCATCATTGTTTGTTTTGGTAAGATAAGGATAGTCTGTTCACAAAAGGAACAGGCAAAAAGCTTTAAACAAGTTTCGGCGCTTTTGGTTTATTTCCTGACAGTATTCCCGGCTCACGAAGACTGCCGGTATTGTCCCCGCCATATCCTACGGGGCATTCATAGAAATGGCATCAGGCGAAAGAATATTTCTAACTTTGGGAAAATTCCCGCGATGAGTTTGCTTCGGATATTTGTTGTGGAAGACGATCGCCTCTACGGGGAGATGCTGCGGTATCATCTTTCAAAAGATCCGGAGTGCGAGGTAAGCTTATTTACGAGTGGGTCGGAATGCCTGCGTAACCTGCAGAAAAAGCCGGATATGATCTCCCTGGACTACAGCTTGCCGGATATTTCAGGATTGGAAGTCATCCGCAGGATCAGGGATTTTGATCCTGAGCTGCCGGTGGTCATCGTTTCCGGACAGGAGGATGTGGGGACAGCCATCAACCTGCTGCGTGAAGGCGCTTACGGCTATATCGTCAAGGATGCCGATACCCGCGAACGCCTGTGGGGAATATTGCGGAACCTGAAGGAAAGAATGGCCCTGAAGCAGGAAATCAGTGCCCTGAAAGAAGAGATCGGGAGAAAGTATGTATACAACAAGGTCATCAAAGGAAACAGCCCGGCAATCAAACAAATTTTCAGTTTGATAGAAAAAGCCATTGAGACCAATATCACTGTATCCCTGACGGGAGAGACCGGGACGGGGAAAGATCTGGTAGCCAAAGCCATCCACTACAATTCATCCCGCAACTCCAGGCCCTTTGTGGCGGTGAATGTGACGGCTATACCCGGCGAACTGATCGAAAGTGAGTTTTTCGGCTATGAGAAAGGGGCTTTTACCGGCGCCCATAACCGAAAAATAGGAAAATTTGAAGCCGCTTCAGACGGTACCCTTTTTCTGGATGAGATCGCTGAGATGGACCTGAGTATGCAGGCCAAACTCCTGCGTGTCTTACAGGAAAAAGAGTTTACCCGGGTGGGGGGGAATGAGGTCATCCCGATGAAAGCCCGCCTGCTTGTGGCTACCAACAAGGTGCTGTCTGAGGAGGTGAAGAAGGGCAATCTGAGGGAAGATCTTTACTATCGTTTGCTTGGCTTGCCGATTGAATTGCCGCCGCTGCGGCATCGTGGACAGGATATCATACTGCTGGCACGGCATTTCGTGGATGCATTTTGTGAAGAGAACGGAATAAAGCCCAAAAGACTGGCCCAGGATGCACAGGAGAAATTACTGGCATATCCATATCCCGGAAACGTGCGGGAACTGAAAGCCATCGTGGAACTGGCAGTGGTGATGGCCCCCGGCCATAGCATTGAAGCTAAGGATATTTCCCTCAACTCGGGTCACCTCCCGGGCGATTTCCTGCAGGAAGAGAAAACCCTGGAGGCCTACACAAACGAAATCATTTCTTACTATCTGAAAAAGTATAACCACAATGTCAAAGAAGTAGCCGCCAAGCTGGGTGTGGGAAAATCCACCATTTACCGCCTGCTTCAGGCCAATAAAATCAAACTATGAGCAAAGGCCGCCCTCAATATAACCTGAATCATCTGCGTGACCTGCTGGACGGGGATGAAGAAGCCCTCCGGAATATGATCAGGGTATTCGCTTCCTCCTCCCCGGATATCCTCGCAGAATTGAACCGGCATTTTCAGACTGAAAACTGGGAATCCCTCGCCAATACAGCCCATAAGTTAAAGTCCTCCATCGATCTTTTTGATATCAGTGAACTCAGGGCATCCATCCGGGAGATCGAGTCGCTGGCAAAAGCCGGATCCGGTTCTGCCGCTGTACAGCCCCTGATCGATAGGCTGAATGTGGTTATGCAACTGGTTTTTGATGATTTGGAGAAGCAGATCGACTGACAGAAATAGCAAGGCTTCTCTCTTCCCTCCCGCCCTTCTTTAACATCCATTGCATATATCTTTTTAAATATGTGCTATGCTTCTTATCTTTGTAAATCAAAGAAAACCAGCAAAGATGGATATGGAGCCCCTGGAGATTTACAAAACACGCCATAAAGTCAGGATCGTCACTGCCGCCTCTCTTTATGATGGACACGATGCAGCCATCAACATTATGCGGCGTATTATGCAGGCTTCCGGTGCCGAGGTCATTCACCTGGGACACAATCGTTCTGTTCACGAAATCGTGCATTGCGCGGTGCAGGAAGATGCGCAGGCTATCGCCATCACCTCTTATCAGGGGGGGCATATTGAGTTTTTCAAGTATATGTACGACTTGCTCCGGGAGCAGGATGCAGGCCATATCAAGATCTTTGGTGGAGGCGGAGGGGTAATCCTTCCAGAGGAAATTGCTGAACTTCACGCTTATGGCATTGCCCGCATATTCAGTCCGGACGATGGCAGAAAAATGGGCTTGCAGGGAATGATCAACCTGGTGTTGGAAGGAGCTGATTTCCCCTCGGGGGATATGCAAAACATCGGGATCGAACAGATTTATGCCCGCGATTACCGGGCTTTGGCTCGCCTGGTTTCCGCGGCTGAAAACCGCAAAGAAGAGGTACAAGACGTCCTGGATACCCTGCACCGGGCCGGTTGCAGGAACGAAGTGCCTGTGCTGGGCATTACCGGTACAGGAGGGGCAGGCAAGTCTTCGATGATCGATGAGATCACGCGTCGTTTCCTGGAAGCCTATCCTGAAAAAAACCTGGCCATTTTGTCGGTAGATCCCAGCAAACGCAAGAGTGGCGGGGCTTTGCTTGGCGACCGCATCCGGATGAATGCCATCGACAACCCCAGGGTCTTTATGCGCTCCCTGGCCACCCGTCAGGCGAACCTGGCTATGTCGGCGCACATCCGTGAAGCCCTTTGTATTATGCGGGCCGCCAATTTTGATCTTATCATCCTCGAAACAAGCGGGATAGGACAAAGCGACACTGAGATCATTGACCACAGTGATGTTTCTCTCTATCTGATGACCCCGGAGTACGGGGCAGCTTCCCAACTGGAGAAGATTGATATGCTGGACTTCGCCGATGTGATTGCCATTAACAAATTCGACCGCCGTGGTGCCCTGGATGCTTTGCGGGATGTACGGAAGCAATACCAGCGAAACCACCGGCTTTTTGATCAGGATACGGAATCTATGCCGGTATTCGGCACGATGGCTTCCCGCTTCAATGATCCCGGCACCGATGCTTTATTTGCCGCCCTGATGAAAAAGCTGAACGTCTTCGGGAAGAAGTTTCCGGAATGGGAAAGAAGCGAAGCCCACGATCCCGGTGCAGAAGTGCATATCATCCCCCCCCGCCGGGTGCGCTACCTCAGTGAGATCAGTGAAACCATACGCACATACAACAAAGAGGCGGAACAGGAAAGCGAAGCAGCCGCTCTTGTTCAGCATCTGGAAGCGGCTGCCGGCCTGCTCAGCGATGCAAGCCTTTCGGAAAAGCTGCGCGAGGAAATCCGTAGCCGTAAAGCCAGATTGAAACCAGAGACCCTGGAGGTGCTGAATGCCTGGCCGGAATGGAAAAAGGCATACCGTGAAGAGGTGTATACCTATCGTGTCAGGGGAAAAGATATCCCTGTGGAAACCACCACCCGGAGTCTTTCAGGAACGCTGGTTCCCAAAGTAATCCTTCCGGGATACCACAGCTGGAAGGACATTGTGCGCTGGACGATGCTGGAAAACCTCCCAGGTCGCTTCCCTTATACCGCAGGGGTGTTCCCTTTCAAGAGGCAGGGGGAAGACCCTACCCGGATGTTTGCCGGGGAAGGAGGGCCTGAACGGACCAACAAAAGGTTCCATTACCTCTCGGAAGGAATGCCTGCGGTCAGGCTTTCAACCGCCTTTGATTCTGTTACCCTCTACGGAGAAGATCCTGGAGAACGCCCCGACATTTATGGAAAGATCGGAAACGCCGGTGTTTCCATTGCCACACTGGATGATGCCAAACGGCTATACAGCGGCTTTGATCTCACAGATCCAAAGACTTCCGTGTCGATGACCATCAACGGACCGGCGCCTACCCTGATGGCCTTCTTTCTCAATACGGCTATTGACCAGCAGTGTGAGCGGTACGTCCGTAACAATGGATTGACGGAAGAGGTAAAAGCGAAAATCGCTGCCATCTTTGATGCCAGGGGGCAGGAGCAGCCTGTGTATCACAACGCCCTCCCCGCCGGCAACGATGGCTTCGGCCTGCTTCTGCTGGGGATCTCCGGTGATCAGGTGCTGGAAAAGGAAGTGTATGAAAAGATCAGGAGGGAGACCATAAGCAAGGTCAGGGGCACAGTGCAGGCGGATATTCTGAAGGAAGACCAGGCCCAGAACACCTGTATTTTTTCCACGGATTTCTCCCTGAAATTGATGGGCGATGTGCAGGAGTACTTCATTGAGAATAAAGTCAGGAATTTTTATTCCGTCAGCATTTCCGGTTATCATATTGCAGAAGCCGGTGCCAATCCTATCACCCAGCTGGCCCTTACCCTGGCCAATGGCTTCACCTATGTGGAGTATTACCTTTCAAGAGGGATGCACATTGATGATTTTGCGCCCAATCTCAGTTTTTTCTTTTCCAATGGCATTGATCCGGAGTATGCGGTAATGGGCCGGGTGGCCCGCAGCATCTGGGCCAAAGCGATGAAGTTGAAGTATGGCGGCAATGAGCGCTCGCAGATGTTGAAATACCATATTCAAACTTCCGGCAGATCGTTACACGCCCAGGAGATTGCTTTTAATGATATCCGGACTACCCTGCAGGCTTTATATGCCATCTATGATAATTGTAACAGCCTGCACACCAATGCTTATGATGAGGCCATCACCACCCCAACGGAAGAAAGTGTCCGTCGGGCGATGGCCATCCAGCTCATCATAAACAAAGAGCTGGGGCTGGCCAAGAATGAGAATCCGCTGCAGGGTTCCTTCATCATCGAGGAGCTGACCCGCCTTGTCGAGGAAGCGGTACTGGCAGAGTTTGATCGTCTGACGGAACGCGGGGGAGTACTTGGAGCAATGGAGACGATGTACCAGCGAGGCAAAATCCAGGAAGAATCGATGTTTTATGAACACCAAAAGCACAGCGGTAAGCTGCCAGTGGTAGGGGTGAACACCTTCCTTTCTTCCGAAGGGTCTCCAACCATCATTCCCGGAGAGGTCATTCGTGCAACAGAGGAGGAGAAGCAGCGGCAGATTGCCAATCTCCTTAAATTTCAACAGATATGGGAGGAGAAGGCTCCCCCGGCCCTGCGGGAATTGCAGCAAGGAGCGATGCAGGGGAAGAATGTCTTTGCAGCCTTAATGGAGACAGTAAAATATGCCAGCCTGGGACAGATCACCGACGCCCTTTTCAGGGTTGGCGGGCAGTATCGCAGGAATATGTAAAGAAAAGGACTGTCATCCTATGGTGATCCGCTCCTCATAGGCTTTTGAAGGTCTTTCAGAATTCATTTCGAATATTGAGATTCCAAAAAAGCCTTGTGTACGCTTAAATACGATGAGATCACAAACAGCTTAGCTTGGAAGCAAGACGATTACGATGCTTTGTTCGGACTTATTCCACCAGCCTGCCGGGATCAGGTACAGGCGCTGTATCCGCAGGTCTTGCAAACCAGACAGCCTTCCTGATACACCATATTGGTATCGTCTTCACATTTGGGGCAGGCCTTTACCGCAACCGCTTTGGTTCCATCCGGGATGAACTTTTTCAATGCCCTTTCGATGCCGTTCTTCCAGGTGGTGATGGAATCGGAACGCAGATCAAGGGTATTGATCACGTGCACCACAAACTGCAGGGGCATTCCGTGGCGCAGTATCCCGGAGATCAGTTTGGCATAATTCCAATACTCTTTGTTGAAAGAGCGGGAGAGGCCTTCCATTGTCACCTTGTAGCCGTGTCGGTCTTCGTACTGAAAATCATAGCGGCTTTGGCCCTTATCTGATTTGCTCTTGATAATCCATCCTGTTTCTACCCAGGAAGGCACGAGGAAGTCATCGGCTTTTCCTGTAAAAATCTCATAGGGCCGGTCGTTGTATAGACCCACAAAAGCAATCCATTTTTCATAATCGTTTTGGAACCTAACCACCTCGGCGGGTAGGCGCTGCGGACGTTTAGGGGCATCGGTTTCTCCGAACACATTGTCTTTCTTTTTCTCTTTCTCGGCAGAAACGAGCACTCCACTGCGTGATCCGTCGCGGTATACCGTCATTCCCTTACACCCGCTTTCCCAGGCTTCCTGATAGATCTTGCCGATGGTCTCTTCCTGGATCTGCTCCGGAACATTCACTGTGACGCTGATGCTGTGATCCACCCATTTCTGCACAGCACCCTGCATCCTTACTTTTTCCACCCAGTCGATTTCGTTGGCTGTCGCCTTATAATAGGGTGACTGGGCGATGATTTCCTGCAGGGCCTCATCACTGCTGTGGCTCACCTCATCCACATCATAGCCGTTTGTGCTAAGCCAGGTGACGAATTTGTGGTGGAAGACATTGTACTCCTCCCAGGCGTCCCCCACCTTATCCCTGAAGGAAATTTTGACGTCCTTGTCGTTGGGATTCACTTTCCTGCGTCTCTTATACGAAATCAGATAGGCCGGTTCCAGTCCGGAAGAGGTTTGGGTCATCAGGCTGGTGGTGCCGGTTGGCGCAATGGTGAGCATTGCGATATTGCGACGGCCATAGCGGCGCATATCTTCATACAAGCCCGGGGCAGCTTCCCGAAGACGTTGTATGAAGGGGTTGTTCTTTTCTCTTTCCACATCAAAAAGCGGGAAAGCCCCCCTTTCACGGGCCATCGTAACACTGGAGGAATACGCTTCAATGGCAAGCAGTTTATGAACCTCTGCCGAGAAGCTGGTTGCCTGTTCGGTTCCGTATCGGGTTCCCAGGGCAGCCAGCATATCGCCTTCTGCCGTAATCCCCAGGCCTGTACGTCTTCCTTCCAGGGCCTTTCTCCGGATGTTGAGCCAAAGATTTCTTTCTATGGCTTTGATCTCTTCCGCTTCCGGATCGCTGTCGATTTTCTCCAGAATACGGTCTATCTTTTCCAGCTCAAGGTCGATGATATCATCCATCATCCGCATTGCGTAGCGCACGTGCCGGCTGAATTTCTCGGAGTTGAATGTTGCTTCAGGAGTAAAGGGAGAATCCACATAACTGTACAGGTTGATCGCCAGCAGGCGGCAACTGTCGTAGGGACACAGAGGAATCTCTCCGCAGGGATTGGTGGAAACCGTCTTAAAACCCTGATCGGCATAGCAATCAGGAACGGATTCTTTGATGATGGTATCCCAGAAAAGGATGCCGGGTTCTGCCGATTTCCAGGCATTGTGCACAATCTTCTTCCACAGATCCCTGGCTCGGATCGTTTTTGAATACAGCGGATGATCTCCTTCCAGGGGGAACTGCTGGACAAAGTCACTGTCGCTGACCACAGCCCGCATAAACTCATCAGTAATCTTAACGCTCACATTGGCACCGGTCACTTTGGTGGTATCCATTTTAGCATCAATGAAATGCCCGGCATCGGGATGTTTTACAGAAACGGTGAGCATCAGAGCGCCGCGGCGGCCATCCTGTGCCACTTCCCGGGTGGAGTTGGAGAAACGCTCCATAAAAGGAACGATACCCGTGGAGCGCAGCGCCGAATTCATCACAGGACTGTTGTTGGGTCTTATGTGCGAGAGATCGTGCCCCACTCCTCCGCGTCTTTTCATCAATTGTACCTGTTCCTGGTCGGTTTTCAGGATGGCACCGTAGGAGTCAGAATTTGAATCATTGCCAATCACAAAGCAGTTGGAAAGGGATACAATCTGGTAATTATTTCCAATGCCGGACATAGGGCTTCCCTGGGGAACGATATAGCGAAAGCCTTTCAGTAAGTCATAGATGAGAGTCTCACTCATCGGATTAGGATACTTCTGCTCAATTCTGGCGAGTTCCCGGGCAATACGCCGGTGCATATCGTCCGGGCTCAATTCATAGAGCTTTCCCAGGCTGTCTTTCAGGGCATACTTGTTCACCCATACTTTGGCAGCCAGGTCATCGCCTTTAAAATAATCTGTGGCAATACGGGTGGCTTCATTAAAATCAAATCCTCCTTCCGGCACTTCCGGAACGGGAGAAAGAGGTGGAAGGAGGTCCCGGGGCTGCTCTTCCGCTTCCTGCACGCTTGCTTCTTCAATCAATACCTCTGGTTCTGCCGGCTGCGGCCGCTGTCTCTTTTCCATCACTTTTTCATAAAAATCTTTATCCTTAAGCTCCTTCCCGACTATTGACGGCTGTTCTGCTGCGGAGAATAAATCACTACCCATAATACATAAGGGTTTGGTAATCAGTTAATAATGCTGTTTTCGGGGGCTTCTACCCTGCGGAAAATTTTCGAAAACTAAGATACGCAGGCTTTTTCTGGGGGGTCAAATAGGGTTTTCAACAAAGACAAGCAGGGAAGACATAAATCTTTGAAATCAAACTGCTAATCCTTTGAATAAGTCCTGAACAATGCGGTATTACTGACTCTCTTTGGTTTGCTTCTGAATACCAGTAATATCGGGGCTTTTCTGATGCCAGGGTGTGGATTGGCAGTCCGCAGTTCATCCGGAAAAGGACAAAAGGGGTTTTCGGGATAAGTCAAGGGGTGAAAGGGATGCTTATTAACACTTTTAATGTTCATAATCAAGGGACAACAAGCCGGCAGCCTTTTCCCGGCCTTCAGCGTCCGAAGATCAGATGGGCTCCCATCGCCAACAGGAATAGCCCGAAGATTTTTTTCATCGTCACCACCGGGATATGCAGTGCCATTTTAGACCCGAAATAGCCTCCGATAAAAAATGCTGCAGCGATAATAAGGGCATACTTGAGATTCACTTCACCGGCACGATAATAATTATATGCTGCCAGCAATCCGATGGGGGGCAACATCACTGCAAGGCTGGTTCCCTGCGCGCCGTGCTGGCTCATCCCCAGCAGGAAGAGAAGTCCTGGTATTATGATAATGCCACCACCCACACCAATCAGGCCGCCCAGCATTCCGGCTGCAAGGCCGATCAGGACGAGAATAAAAACACTCTGTACATCCATAGCAATGGTTTTAATTGAAAGACAAAGCTTTCCCGTTCAGAAATCCAGGCTGAGGGAAAGGTAAAACACGGATGACTGAACCTGACGGTCTTCAATGCCCCAGGCCCAGTCGGCACGAACAAAATAGCCCAGCAGCCGGCTTCGGAGGCCAAACCCAAAGCCCCCTACCAGGGGGTCTTTTTGTTCTTCCAGGGTCACCGTGATCGGGCCATCCCGTATTACCCGGGTGAAGAGGGAGTTTTCACTGGAATAAGGATCCCAACCTGTCCAGGCTGTCCCAACATCTCCAAATCCAAGCACCTGAAAATGGTTGAAAAAATCAGAACGGATAGGCCGGTTAGCGAAATAGCGGAAGAGGGGGAAGCGGATCTCGCTGTTTAAAAGGAGAAAACTGTTGCCGTTCCGGATGTTCTGATGGAAGCCCCTCATATTTGTTCCCAGTGTCTGGTAGGCATAATTCTGCGACAGATCGATGGGTGTTTCCTGATTGAACTTGGGAAACAGCCAGTTGTCCACTCCGCCCAGATAATAAATCAGTTTATTGCTGCCGAAGGATGTGGAGGCTGCCAGCCGGTTGGCCCAGATCAGGCTGCGGTGCAGGGGGGTATAATGACGAAAATCCATCCCCAGCACGACCAGGTCGCTTTGATTGTTCTCAATCTGGCGATAATATTCTCCAAAGATCTTAAAGCGCAACCCATAGTAGAGGTTAAGCCCTGGACTCCGGGTAGCATCGTAGATGTATTCTCCTTTCAGGGCGGCCCAGTTGCGCATAAAATTGGGTTCACGGAGGCTTTGCTCTTCCAGGGCCAGGTATACTGCCCGGTCGTTGCGCAGTATGGCGCTGCCCCTGACTGCTGCAACCGGACTGAAAGGCCATTTCAGGATATAGTGAAATTCGTGTACCTGGTGCCGGATAAGGCTGTAGATGGGATTGAATCCCTCTTCTTCCACCACCTGTCGGTGAAATACAAATTCTTTATCCAGGCGTGATTTCAGCTTACTGAAGCTGAGCAGGTATTCATTGTTGCGGAGGTTGGAAGAAAGTCGGACACCTCCGGTAATCCGGTAATCTTCGAGCAGATCGGCAGCCCCTACCTTAAGCAGGGCATTCAGCCCCGGATTCAGAAAAATGGGCTGTCCTCCTCCGGTAAATGCCTGATAATTGCTGTTGAGAAAGGCAAAATCCAACTGGCTCACCAACTCATTGATTCCGTAAGCCACGTAGTAGTTTCGCTGTTTAGGCAGGGCGGCGGCCAGGCGGATCGGCACGGCACTTTCCCCGTTTTCATTTGTGCGGGGTAGCTCCAGGTTGAGATTGATGAATGCCTGACGATCGAAAGTATAATTGCGGATGTCAATCCTTCCGGTATCCTCCCCGCTCATTGTTCCCTCCCTGACGGTCTGGAATCGCACTTTGCGCCGGGAAGGAGGCGCTTCCGGCAGGCTGTCGGCCTGCATTCCCTCCCACTCCTCATCCAGGCTGGTCCTGAAGTCGGTTTGGTTCAGCTTGAGCCGGGGGGATTCCCCAGCGGGTAGAAAGGAGGTCAAAAATAAGCGGCTGTACCCGTTGCGGTAAACGATGGCGGCTTTTTTGCCTGTAAGGGGAGACAGGCTGTAGTCGAGCAGGTTTCGATCATAATCCGTAAGCGGGAAAGCATCGGTGAAATAGCGATAATGCACTGCCGTGTCTATATAGCTGATGGTACTGTCGAAACGGCCAACATAGCGATTGAAAATTCCATTTTCATCACTCAGGTATGAAAAATGCCCTTCATCCAATGCCCTGGGCATCCTTTCATCTGCCAGAGGGGTGCGGGTAATGCGCCGGAGTACATTGTGCCGGCGTGTGTAGTCATAGACGAAGAGGTCGTGGTACTCCTGTACATCCTGCGGGAAGTAGGGTAGTCCCGGACGCAAGGTGTCTCCCGGACGGTTGGAAGAAAAAATGATGCGGCTGGAATTGCGGATGAAGCGTGGATTCAGGTCGTCGTATATGTCATCGGTAAGCTGGTCAATGGTACGGGAAGCAATATTGTACACAAAAAGATCTGACTGTCCTTTCTGCACTGCCGAAAGGATAAAGAGCCGGCCATCGTGGGAATAACTGAAATCGGTGATCTTCTCAAATCGATAGAAGGGAAGGGCATCTTTTCGCCGGTTCGAGGGCTGATAATAGTGCAGGAATATTTTTCCTTTGGCTTCGGTCATAAAAGCCAGGATTTTGCCATTGGGATGCCAGTTCAAAACAGGATAACTATAATCCGTTTTTTCGTCCAGCTTCCATCCTCCTTTGGCCACTTTTCGTGTTTTCTCTGATTCTGTATCATACACCCACAGGATATATCGCCCCAGTTCATTGGTCACATAGGCCAGGTATCGGCCATCCGGGCTCAGGCGGGCCTGGGTATAGACACGCTCTGTTTTGGGTTTTTTCCCAACTTCCTGCATTTCCTCCGGAAAACCCCTCGCCTCAAAGCCGTCATAATTACGCCAGTAAAAATCAAGCCAGTTGTTGACAAGGTTTTTAAATGAGGTTCCCAGTACAAAGAGAAAACCACTCTCTACATTCTTCGAAACCTTGGTCATATAGACAATATCCGGAATGCTGCGTGCTCCGTGCTCTATTTCAATGTAGCGCCAAAGGCTGTGGCCTGCATAGATGGCCTCTTCGCCGCTCAGGCGGTTGAACTTATCGTATCTCCCCGTGAGCACCCCATCGCGTACCCTGCTGTCAATGCCTGTGTTCCAGCTTTCGGCAAAATAGCTCACCAGGCCGTTGACATACCAGTCGGGGAGTACCAGTAAGGTATTGCTGGTCACCTGAGAGGTGATGGATCCGCCGTAGAGCATCTCGTCAATCAGCACCCGGGCGATTCCGTAGCGGATCTGGCGCTCAAAGTCCCGGTGATCTCCGCTGAAATAGAGGAATACTTTTCTTCCGATAATATGGGTGATTCCCCCGGTATTATACTGGGCCTCACTCATCAGGCCGATATTGCTCTGCTTGAGGTCGGAAAGGCTGTTGTATATGATGAACTGTATCTGATCGCGGAGGTTGACCTCAAGGCGGCTTTCCAGCAGCGGGATCTGCTCCTGGGCGTACTCAGCAGTGAAGGTGGCCAGCTCCCGGCCATTCAGGTAGAAATACGTTTCAAAGCGGTCGAAGCGATAATAAAACCATTGAAACTCGCTGTACTGCACCCGGTTTTTCCCAAAGGTCATCTGAGAACCATTGTAAAACTGGGCCTGGGCTGAGGGCGTACACCACAGCCCGGCAAGTCCGAGCCACACCAGCAAAAGGTGCAATGGTCTTTTCATTCGTCGATCAAGATGCATTTTCAGCTCCAGAATGGCATACAAAGGTAGGGCAATTTATGTAAGTTTGTGGAAAATCCCCCTTACAATGCAGCTGCAGGTTTTTTCATTTAATCCTTTTCAGGTCAATACTTTAGTCCTTTGGAACGAAGCCAGGAAAGCCTGGGTCATCGATCCGGGAATGTATGGACAAGAAGAAGAACAGCTTTTCCATCAATGGGTTCAATCCAATGGTTTATCGCTGCAAGCCTGCCTGCTGACCCACGCCCACGTGGATCACTGCCTGGGGGTGGACTATCTGCGAAAAGAATATGGCCTGGCCTTATGGGCACACGTGGATACGGGCTTTTTTCTGGAAAATGCGGTTGAACACGGCCGGGTGTATGGATTTGAGGTAGCCCCTCCCGGTTTGCCGGATGTGTTGCTGGAAGGTCAGCAGCGCTTGCAGCTGGGAGACACGGAAGTAGCGTTGCTGCATACCCCCGGACACGCCGATGGCAGCCTGTGCTATTATCTTCCATCCCAGCAAATCCTCCTCGCCGGGGATGTATTGTTCCGGGAGAGTATCGGGCGCACAGATCTACCTACCGGTGATTTTGACCTGCTGATCGGCAGCATCCGCGAAAAACTCCTGGTGCTTCCACCTGAAACGAGGGTTTTTCCGGGTCACGGACCCCATACCACCATCGCCAATGAAATCGCCCGTAACCCTTTTTTGTCATAAAATTGCAGCCGGATTCGCATCCGTAAAATTGATCAATAAAGAATAACAAGCAGTATATGGATCTGTATATCATCATCATCTTTCTGGGTTTGCTGATCTTCTTCTCGCACGCCTTCAATGAGTTGTTCGATAAGACCAAGATTCCCAATGTGCTCTTGCTGATGCTGATCGGAATTGTTCTGGGACCGGTAAGCGGGGTCATAACCAAGGATTTTTTCGGAGATCTGGGAGAAGTTTTCACCACCATCACCCTGATCGTCATTCTGTTTGAAAGCGGCGCTAACCTTAATCTCAAAGACATCCGTTCTTCTCTGGGTTCGGCCTCTTTGCTCACCATCATTAACTTTCTGGCCACCCTCGGGCTAACGGTCGTGATTGTCACCAGCTTTTTAGGTCTCGATATGGTCAGTGCAGCCTTTGTGGGTGCCATAATCGGGGGGACTTCTTCTGCAGTGGTCATTCCGATGGTGAAACAATTAAAGATGGGCTCGCGCAGCAGTTCCGTGCTGATCCTTGAATCAGCGCTGAGTGATGTGATCTGTCTGGTGGTAGGCCTGGCCCTGCTGGATGGGATGATGAGGGGTGTGGTCACTCCGGTTCACATCTTTGAGAAAATGTCCAAAGCCCTGCTTTTTGCAATCCTACTGGGACTGATGAGCGGGATCATCTGGTCAGGGCTGATCCGCCTGATCCGCAGCATCAAGAACTCTATGTTCATCTCCCTGGCCTTTGTTTTCGTGCTCTATGGAGTGGTGGAAATGCTGGGGTTTAATGGCGGTATCAGCATACTCACCTTCGGGATCATCCTCGGAAATATGGAACTGATCGGAAAGCATTCGTTCTTCAGGAAGGTCTTCCGTTTTAACGCCTCTACTTTCACCACATTTGAACGGGACTTCTTCAGCGAGATCGTGTTTATCGTTCAGACCTATTTCTTTGTCTATGTGGGAGTTTCTATCCGTGTAGGTTCTCCCCTGGTTTATGCCATCAGTCTGTTGCTGGTGATTCTGATCATTCTGGTCAGGATGCCCGGCATCCGTTTGCTGGCAGGAAATATGGTTACCAAGGCCGAGAAATCGATTATGTCGATTATGATGCCCAAAGGGATGGTTCCGGCCGTACTGGCATCCATTCCATTGCAGCAGGGGTTGGCACACGGACTGGTCATACAGGATTTGGGCTATTCAGTTGTCTTGTTCAGCATTGTGATTTGTTCATTTCTGGTGATCTTGCTGAAGATCCGCCCCGATTTCTTCGATTTCAGGAAGAAGGCCCCGGAAGGTTGGGAGGCCCTGGAAGAGGAAGAGGAAGAGGAAAACAAGCAGTAACCTGCTGCCTTCCTTACTCTTAATCCCGCTTTACCAGCCATTTTTGGGTCTCAAACCCGGCTCCTTTCACTTGAAGCAGGTAATGGCCTGGGGGTAGGTGAGCCACATCCAGTGTATGGTGAGGAGCAGAGATGACTTCCTTCCGGAGCAGTCTCCCTGTGGCATCGTAGAGATGGAATAGCATCGTAGCCTGGCCTTCACCCGGAAGGCTGATGCTTATCCTGTCTGTGGCCGGGTTTGGATAAATATGAAAAGCTGCCTGTCCTTTATCTGTCCATCCTGTGGTGAGGGAATCCGGGAAGATGCGATCAAAGTTCTCGGCATAGGCATAGCTGCCCCCGCAGGATGCCAGGGCATCCCAATTGATGCTCCAGGTCATCATCTTATTCACTTCCGGGTATCCCCCCGCCAGACTCAGGGAATAGTTACCGGGTTTGGGGCCTTCTCCACGCAGGTAGCTCAGTGCAGCTTTAACAGTAGCAGTATCGGTATAGCCTCCTCCGGCGGCTAACGGACAGGCGGGAAGTCCTACGGCAATCTTTTGGGCAGGCAAACCGGCAAAGTATCCGCCCGCCGTCTGGAATCCGGTGATCAGCGCTTCGCTCATCGCCACAATAAAATCTGCGGTGCCCTGGGTATATACCTGTTGATCAATACCATACATCGATCCGCTGTTGTAGAGCTGTACCATCAGGACATCGAGGGAATCGCGCAGGGCGTGGATTACAGGGAGATAGGCTCCCCAAATACCTCCATAGCCAGACATTCCGCCCTGCACATAAGCGGTTTCGGGCGCCATTGTCAGTACCATTCTTTTTTGAAACTGGGATTGATAGGTGGTCATAATCTGCCGGACAGCTGTGATGAGGTTCACAATTGGCGAATCGATGGGACTGCTGATGTTTCCTCCGCTAAGCAGGAGAGAAGCCCCTTCCAGGTCGATGTCGACCCCATCAAAACCATAAATGTTAAGGATATCCAGCATTGTACTGACAAAGGTGTCTCTCTCCATTGCATTATCGAGCGAAACCGGAGCGGTAGCGCCGCCGATGCTGATGAGTACCTGCTTTCCCTGGGCTTGCAGCGTTTGTACCTGCGACTGGAAGAGGGCTGTGCTGCCCTGATCCGGTTGGAAGCTCATTTTATAGTCGGTGCCGAATTCCGGAATGGCAAAAGCCACAATGACCACATCATAGCGTGGATCTACCAGGTTCAGCGGGATATAGGGGGCATTGACATCGTTCCAATTGTGCCAGTAGCCCAGGAGCTTTGACTGGCCTCCCTGGGCGGAGAGCCTTGCAGCGCAATACAGCCAGGCGATGCTGAGCAGGAGTAAAAAGAGGGTGGGTCTTTTCATCAGGATCGTATTGTGAACAGGAAGAAGCGAAAATAGAAAAAAGCCGGAATATCCCTGTCTCCAAACATTTCTTCCCATCATTGGTTTGCCTTTAAGGCAGACTCTTATTCGGTTCACCTCAGCCAAAGAAAGTGCCTATTTTTGTGTATCTCAGGAATGAAAAACCCACCCGTGAACCGACCAAAAGTTAAAAACGAATTGATCTGAACTCCTGGAGGAAAGCAACAAAAGAAGACCTTAACGAATTGTCTCACAGAACATTGAATGTTGAAAATTGAAACACCTCTTCCCAATGCCCCCAATCATTTCTCCATCTTCCCGGCTTGACTACCGAAGGGTTCCTTCTCACCGGGCCGTCTCGCATTTTCTTGATCACATCGTTGCCGGTATGTTTCCGTGTTTAGGTGACAACGGATATACCCAACAGCCTGATGGGGAGGCCCTCCGCCGGGAAATGCTTGCCCTGCTTTCCAGCTTTGACAGTGTAAGCTGCCGGGCAGAAGATTGCAGTAAGGCTTTCTTTGCCGGCTTACAGGAAGTATATGAGGCAGTACTGTTTGATGCCCAGGCAATCTGTGCCGGTGATCCGGCGGCAGGACATATCGAAGAAGTGATTCTCGCTTACCCCGGATTCTATGCGATTCTTGTTTATCGCCTTGCTCATCTTATGCACCGCCTCCACATTCCGGTGATTCCACGGATGTTTACCGAGAACGCCCACCGCCATACCGGTATTGATATCCACCCCGGCGCCCGGATTGGAAAATCATTCTGCATCGACCACGGAACCGGGATCGTGATCGGGGAAACAACAGTAATAGGGGATGAAGTCAAAATCTATCAGGGTGTTACCCTGGGGGCTTCGAGTGTAAGCAAGGAAAAAGCGGGGAAGAAGAGACATCCTACCCTGGAAGACAAGGTTATTGTATATAGCGGCAGCACCATCCTGGGTGGAGATACCCTCATCGGTCATCATAGTATCATTGGTGGAAATGTATGGCTTACGCATAGCGTAGCACCCTATTCACTGGTGATCAACCGTAGCGAGGTGCACCTGATTGACAAGAACCCGCAGGACGGAAATGTCCTGGATTTTGTTATATGATAGAAAGGAATTCTTATGAGAGTACAGCACATACTGGAACTGATTGGAAATACCCCGACTGTGCGCATAAACCGTTTGTTCGGATCTGAAATGGAAGTCTGGGTGAAACTGGAACGCCAGAACCCCGGTGCATCCATCAAAGACCGCATCGCCCTGGCAATGGTGGAAGAAGCGGAGAAGCAGGGTTTGTTAAGCAAAGACAGCATCATCATCGAGCCTACCTCCGGGAACACCGGCATAGGGATGGCCCTGGTATGCGCTGTCAAGGGCTACCGCCTCATCCTGGTGATGCCCGAATCGATGTCGGTAGAGCGCCGCAAACAAATGAAGGCTTACGGGGCCGAGCTGGTACTGACGCCCAAAGAGGGAGGGATGAAGGCCGCCATTGAAAAGGCGAACACCCTTCGTGAGGCACATCGGGGATGGATTCCGATGCAATTTGAAAACCCTGTCAATCCGATGACCCACGAAGCCTACACCGCCTCAGAGATCCTCTCGGATTTTCCGGAAGGCTTTGATTATATGATTACCGGGGTGGGTACAGGAGGCCACATCAGTGGAGTAGGAAGGGTACTGAAGACCCGCTGGCCGGAAATGCAGGTGCTGGCCGTCGAGCCGGCAGAGTCGGCAGTGATCGGCGGCGGTAGTCCGGGTCCGCACGGTATTCAGGGCATCGGTGCAGGCTTTATTCCGCGCAACCTCGACAGGGAAGTGCTGGATGGAAGTATCGCAGTAGCCCGACCCGAAGCACTTCATTATGCGCGCGAAGCTGCCCGGCAGGAAGGCTTGTTTGTCGGTATCTCCTCGGGCGCATCCCTGGCCGCCATCCATCAGTACCGCCAGCATCTGAAAGGCAAGCGTGTCCTGACTTTCGCCTACGACAGTGGGGAACGCTATATTTCGGTGGACGACTTTTTTGCCTGATTTCGGCCAAAGCTGAAGAAGCGAAAAACAGGGTGGGCAGGCTATAGTTTTGTCTATCTTCGCTCAAAGCATTCTGTTATGGCACGCATTTCCCTGGAAGGGATGGAGTTTTATTCCCATCACGGCTACTATCGCGAGGAACAGATTATTGGTACCCGTTTTATCATTGATTTTCATTTTGATGCAGATACAACTGAGGCCCAGCGTTCGGATGAGTTAAAGAAAACAGTGAACTACCATACGGTCTATGCAATGATCCGTAAGGAGATGGCTTTGGATTCCCGCCTGATTGAACACGTCGCCTGGCGTATCCTGAGTAAAGCCCACCAAAACTTTCCTGAGATCGGTTTCGCCCAGATCAAGATCAGCAAGATGAACCCGCCCCTGGGCGGACAGACGCAAAAGGTTTGTATTACCCTGTGTAGCGACGATTTAGGGGTGAAGTAGAAAGGGAAACGATCTTCGGCTTCCCTTCGTCTTCCCTTCGACTGCATTTCGGCAAAGCGCAGTGTAAACGCTCAGGGCAAGCAAGCGAGAGAAGCGGACCCTTCGGCTGCGCTCAGGGTACGCGAAAAGCGAGAAGCGGGAAACCTTATTCAGGCATTGACATATGACTTCTTACTTCTGAATTCTGCCTTATGACTTAAACAACTTGCTTTTTTTGGAGCGCCTCAGCCATTTTTACCACAGATAACACGGATTACCACAGATTAAGGGAAAAGCCTAAAGCCAGGGTGGATTGAAGATTACTTGATTTATGATGGTTTAGCTTGTCGGGATTCTTGCTTGTCGAAGAGCCGGCCTGAGGGCAAGCAAGCGAGAGAAGCGGACCCTTCGGCTGCGCTCAGGGTACGCGAAAAGCGAGAAGGGGTCAACCTTATTCAGGCATTGACACACTGAACACTGCCCACTGAACACTGCCCACTGAACACTGCCCACTGATCACTGGTCACTGATTTTCCAACATCTCCTTGAGCCCCTCCGAAATACCACGGACTTCATAATCCGGAAAAGCCGAACGCAAACGGGTATTGTCCCCGCGAATCTCCCAGATCTCATTGGCCCGGTATGGAAGGGTCTTTTTTATTGTAATATCCGTGCCCGTGATCTTCAGGATCGTATCGGCGATCTCACGCATTGTGACCGCCCTGCCTGAGCAAAGGTTGACAATCTCTCCGGGAAACAAGTTGCGGAAAGAGCTTTCACGCAGATAATACAAGAGGTCGTCGATATGAAGGTAATCCCGGGCCTGGGCACCGGCCGTCATTTCAAAATCTTCTCCCTGCCCTATGGCCTTCAGCAATTGCGGAATGAAAGTGCTCGGCGGCATTTCAGGGCCGTAGAAATTGAAAATCCTGAAAATGGTCCAGGGTTTTTCGTACAATCCCGACCAGCCCCGGATCAGGTTTTCCGCCATTTGTTTGGTCAGGGAATAGGGTGATACCGCCTGAGGTAACATCGCTTCGTGAAAAGGCAGCGGATTGCGGGTTCCATACACCTCGGAGGTACCGGAGTATATGAAGGATTTGTAATCCACCTCTCGCAATGCCCTGAGCAGATGCAAAGTGGCTTGCACATTTGCTTCGTACATAGCTTCATAGATTCCAAAATCCCTGCTGCGATCAATGCGGGCGGCAAAATGAAAGACATAATCAGGTCGGATACGGAGGCAGGCTTCTGAAAGCGCTTCCGCATCGCGGAGATCCATCTCAACTTTATGACAATTTGGATGGCGGGAGAACAGCCCCTCCGCGATGGCATTGAAACCAATGTCCATCAGGTAGATATCCCTCGAAGCAGAAAGGAGGGTGCCGGCCAGCTTCGCCCCCAGATATCCTCCTCCTCCGGTAATCAGTATCTTTTCCATTGCATACTTATACTGTGGCCCAGTCCAGGCCCTGGGCTCTGGCATCGCCTACATACGCACTGAGATCATCCAGGGTATTGAGGGTGTTATTTTCATAGAAATCGCGGTACCACTGCAAGGTGTACTTCATCACCCGGGTGAAGTCCCACACATTTCTCCATTGCAGCATTGTTTTGGCCTTGGTGCTGTCTAGCATCAGCAAACGGGCTTCGTGCACGGCTTTTTCACGGCTCACTTCAAAACGCAATTCGGGCCAGTACTCCCGGGCTTTTTCCACCAGGGCGCGCACCGGCAGGTTGCTTTGCATTTCGGGGCCGAAGTTCCAGGCCTCGGCATATTCCGCTTTGCCTTCCAGCAGTTTTTTACCCAACAGCAAATAGCCGCTCAGGGGCTCCAGCACGTGCTGCCAGGGCCTTGTAGCTTCCGGGTAACGGATGTGCAGGCTTTCGTTCCTCGCCATCGCCCTGACGATATCAGGGATGAGGCGGTCTTCCGCCCAATCGCCGCCCCCGATCACATTGCCGGCCCTGGCGGTGGCAAGGAGTACATTTGTGTTTTCTGCTGAGAAGAAGGAGTGCCGCCAGGAGGCTGCCAGAATCTCTGCGGCCGCCTTGGAGGCACTATAGGGGTCTTTGCCCCCCAGGGGATCGTTTTCACGGTAAGGCCAAACCCATTCCCGGTTTTCGTAACACTTATCCGTGGTGACCACCACAATGGCTTTAAGTGATTCCAGCTCCCGGCAGGCATCCAGGATATGGGCCGTGCCGATAACATTGGTATGAAAAGTCTCCACAGGATCTCTGTACGACCTTCTTACCAGGGCCTGGGCGGCCAGGTGAAAGACGATCTCCGGACGGATCTCCTGAATCCTTGCCCTGACCTTTTCCCTCACATTGATATCCTGAATATAGGAAGGATAGGACGGGGAAAGGAGGTCGAAGTGATTTGGTTCCGATTCAGGAGCCAGAGAAAGGCCGAAAACACTGGCGCCCATTGCTTCCAGCCAGGCGGCGAGCCAGCTCCCCTTGAAGCCGGTATGTCCGGTGATTAATACCCGCTTTTGATGATATATGCCGCCAAAAAGCTGCTTTAATCCCACATCTTCCATAAAGCCTGGTCTTTATTCCAAAGTTCTTCCAAGTGGTTTTTATCCCGCAGGGTATCCATTGGTTTCCAGTAGCCACTGTGCTGGTATGCGAAGAGTTCTCCCTGCGCTGCCAATGCTTCCAGAGGTTCTCTTTCCCAGATGGTCTGGTCACCGCCGGGGATGAAATCAAAAATCTTCGGTTCGCAAAGGAAGAATCCCCCGTTTATCCATCCGCCATCGCCCCTGGGCTTTTCCATAAAGCGTTCCACCCGCGAAGCTTCCTCTTCCAATTGCATCGCCCCAAACCTTCCCTCCGGTTGTACCGCCGTCATTGTGATGGCTTTGCCGTGATGGCGATGAAATTGCTGTAAGGCATTCAGATCGATGTTGGCTACCCCGTCGCCATAGGTCAGGAAAAAGGGGGCATCCTCCAGGTAGGGGCGGGCCCGCATCAGGCGCCCTCCGGTCATCGTATGCAAGCCCGTATCCAGAATGGTGACCGTCCAGGGTTCGGTATGGGAGGAAAGGACCTCCATCCGGTTTTCTGCCAGGTGAAAACGCACATCTGACTGATGCATAAAGTAGTTGGCAAAATACTCTTTGATGACATAACTCTTATATCCCGCCAGGATCACAAAATCGTAAAACCCATAGTGGGCATAAATCTTCATTATGTGCCAGAGCATCGGCTTTCCCCCAACGGATACCATCGGTTTGGGAAGGGACTGGGTTTCTTCACTGAGGCGGGTTCCCAGTCCACCGGCAAGGATGACAACTTTCATATACGGATCTGTTTTTTGCAGTGAGACACCATACAGCTTAGACGCCTCTTTTTAAAAAGAATGCCTGAAAGAATAAAAAAAAGCCCTGGTCTATTTCTTCAGCAGCTTTCCTGTCAGGATTCTTGTTTTTCCCTGAATGGTATAAAAATAGACCCCTGCCTCCAGCTTTCCAAGCGGGATAGTACTAAAATCGCTCAAGCGTGTGCGCATTATAAGCCGGCCGCTGGCATCGTGCAGCTTAAGCCACAGCATTTGTCCGGGTTGCGCCGGAGAGAGATGCCATTCATCGTCCACCGGATTAGGAAACACCCTTACGCGCAATGTCTGCGGGGCTTCGAGGCCGGTGGAAGTAATATCAGTGTAGTGATAGGTGTTTTTAAACCTGCTGATCCACAATGAGTTAATGTGTTGATAAGAAATGGACTGGGTCATCATATAGCTGCCGAAAGTGGCATCTTCGGCATACCAGTATGGCATCATTACCTCGGAGGCCGCAATCGTTGGATCGAAGGAAAACTCCCGTTTATCCGTCGGTACCCATTGCCCGTTGCCCGCATTCCAATCGCTGTCGATGGTGTATTCCAGGATCTGATTGATATCATAGAACAAGTCCTGTTTTCCCAGATTCACCCACTGATTTCCGCTTTGGTTGGGAATGCTGGAAATGTAGGAAGTGAGCTGGTCCAGGCTGTTGTAGGCATATTCCTCCCTGAAATCATACTTCCATTGCCCGCCGCCTGTCGTACTCCAGTAAAATTTTGTCATCAGTGATAACAGCCCGGAGCCCGTATAGGCATATTCTTCTTTTCCGGAATTGACCCACTGGCTGGTGGAGGAATTCCATTCAAAATCAAGATATAAGATAAGCGCTGAGGCCGTATTGTAGGTATATTCAGCCTTATAGGCATTCACCCAATTTGAACTGCCAATCTCCCAGTAATAATCCTTGTAAAGACTGATCAATCCGGCGGTATAAGCAAACTCCGATTTCCACAAATTCACCCATTGGTTGCCCGTCACATCCCAGTAATAATCCTGATAATCCGTAATCTGTCCGCTGGTATTGTAGGCATAGTCCGCTTTCCACGAATTGACCCATTGGCCCGTGCCAGCATTCCAGGTGTAGGTTTGGTAAAGCTGGATATGTCCTCCGGCATTGTAGGCATAACTCTCTTTCCAGAAGTGCAGCATTTGGTTGGAGATTGAGTCGCGTTTGATGGCGACGTACTCCGTCATTTGTCCGAGGGCATTGTAGGTATACTGCTCCGTCCAGAATACGATCCAGCCCTGGCTTGGGCTCCAGGCGCTGCGGCTGAAGTGCAGGATCTTGCCATCGGCATTATAAGAATAGATCTCTCTTTCCGAATCCACCCAGGTAAAGGCCGTATTATCGTATGCCTGCCGTATCAGGCTGTCCATCCTTTGCTGAAGATTGTGCGTATTCTCCTGGGCTGTTGCCGCGGCTGGCTGGAACAGCATCAGGATAAGCGAGAGAAGGGAGACAGAGGGGGAAAAGAACCTGAACACTTTCGCCCACAGATAGAAAGCTTGCATAAGAGTATCTTTACCTGTCAAATGTATGGGATTTTTTCCCGCAGTCAGGCAACCTTTTGGCATTGTGCTATTCATATAGGAAAAAGTATATATAAATGAGAGAGAAGCGGTGGATTAACAAATGGGGATGGCTTTGTGTGTGGCTCTTTCTGGGTATTGGGAATGTACAAGGACAAGAATCCGGCGACACGATTAATACTACCTACACCTTGCTGCAAAGCGGGGAGCGTGAGGCTGCATATCAGTTGATCTCCGCCTATCAGTCGCAACATCCTGAAGATCCTGCCGCTGCCCGTCTGGTGGCACTCACAGCTTACTGGAGCGGACGATTGGATGTTTCTGAAAAGATGTTCGAAAAGGCGTTACAAATGGAACCGCAGAATCTATCGCTGGCTCTGGAATATGCCGATATGCTGACCCAGACGCTGCAACTCAGGAAAGCCGACAGCCTCCTGAGCCGGCTTCTGAAGCAATCCCCTGCGCATCCCGGTATATGGCGGGCAAAGGCGCAGATTGCCTGGTACCGCGGCGATGTGAACAAGGCCGGACACCTTGCTGCGCGCGCCAATGAATTGGATGCAGGCAATGAAGAAGTGCAGCAGTTTCTTGAAGAGATCCGCCTGGCCAAAGCAATCCGTTTGGATGTATATACCCATTTTACCAGCGATGACCAGCCATTGGAGAGCCTGGACAGGGGCCTGAGGCTGGAAAAGAAATATGCGGCCCTCCTGAACCCTTCCCTGGATATCGGTATTCCTTCTTTTGTTACGGAAAAGAAGTTCACAGTTATTCTCCGCGCACAAATCGGGAATGAGTTTGTTTTCAATGAAAAAGCCTTGCGGATCAGAGTGAATGCAGGGGTGGTGAAGTTTCTTTTTCGCGAAGAAAGTCAATGGACGGCCGACTTCTATCTTGTTAAAAAACTCATCAAACCCCTGAATGTCTCCTTACGCTGGACGCATCAACCTTATCTCAGCACGGTGCAAAGCCTCGACAGGAACCTGGCCCGGAATAACTACACCCTGAACCTGCATTTCACGGAGCACACCGCCTGGAAAGGAGAGTTTCTGCTTTCCACCACTGATTTCTCCGTGGATGAAAACCGGCTTTACACCCTGGCGGCCTGGGTTTTCCTGCCGCCCCTCAAGCTGGAGAAGGCATCCTTCAGCCTGGGTTATGCCTTCAGTTATGCCAATGCGGAAGAGAATCGTTTTACTGCGGAAGAGAGCCTGGAAGACATTATAAATCAGGGACTTTATCTTGAACAGATTCACGGCATTTACGATCCCTATTTCACTCCCCGCAAGCAAAGCATTCACTCCCTCCTGGGGATGATCCAGCTTCATCCGGGAAAGAAGTTCGGGATGGATGCCAGTATGCAGTACGGAATACGTGCGCGGGCTGAATACCCCTACCTTTATCTGGATTCGCGTCCCTCGGGGAAGATTTTCCTTGCCCGTGATTATGCGCCAGATACCTTCACGCCTTTCCATCTCAAGGCTTCCCTGCGGTATAAGCTTTGCAAAGCACTGGAAATGAGAGGAGATATCTGGTACCAGGAAACCCTTTTCTACCGTAGTCAGGGTGGTGGTTTGACGGTAAAATGGATGATATTGTGAGAAAGAAAATAAACTTCTGGGAGCCCCGATGGAGCGCCGAGATCCGGCCGGTGGATCGTTTCATCCTGCTGGTGCTTTTCATCGCCGGCCTTCTCAGCCTGGGCCGCCTGGCGGATTGGTGGTTCCGGCCCGAACACATTGAAGCGCCCTGGTTCTTCGTCATTTTCAGCCTTGTATTCTGGTACGGCGCCTTGCGGATGATCCTGATCTGGATCAATTACCTAAAAATCCGCAAACCTGAGCATATCACACCTCCAGAAGGCTTGCGTGTGGCCATCTTTATCACCTGCACCCACGGCGAGCCGCTCGGAATGTTTGAAAAAACCCTGGCTGCCTGCCGCCTGATCCGCTATCCTCACACCACCTATCTTATCACCGACAGGGAAGAGGAGGAGGTGGCGCTGTTGGCGGAACGTCACCAGGCCACCCTGCTCAGGGTGGGTGCAACCCCCGGTGCCAAAGCCGGGAAAATAAATAAAGCCCTGCAGGCAACGAATGAAGATTTCATCCTTATCCTGGATCCCGATCATATTGCTTTCCCCGATTTCCTGCACCAAACCCTCGGGTATTTTGAAGATCCCGGGGTGGGATTTGTCCAGGTGTCGCAAGGCTATTACAACCAATCCCAATCCTTTGTGGCCAGAGGGGCTGCCGAGCAAACATACAGCTTCTACGGACCAGCCCAGATGGGATTGTTCGGGAGCGGAAGCAGCGTAGCCATCGGGGCAAATTGTACCTTCCGCCGGAGCGCCCTGGAAAGCATCGGGGGGCACGCTGTGGGACTGGCCGAGGACCTGCTGACCTCCATCCGATTGCACGCACAGGGGTGGAAATCAGTGTATAACCCGGTAATTGTCAGCCGCGGTCTGGTGCCGGAGGATTTCGGCTCCTTTTGCAAGCAGCAGTTGAAATGGTCGCGGGGCGTTTTTGAGATCGCTTTCACCGAGCTGCCCCGCTTGTTCTCCCGCCTGAGTGCCTGGCAAAAACTTTCCTATACCGCCATCGCCAGCTATTACTTTGTGGGAGCCACCACCTTCTTCTTTCTGATCATCCCATTTTTGTTTTTTGCTGCCGATGTGATGCCGGCCCGGATGTCTTTTGTCGATTTCATCGTACAGGGATCTTTTGTTGCCCTCATCGCCCTGGCCATCTATCTCTATGTGCAGCGCTGGATGGTGCACCCTGCCTCAGAGCGGGGTTTTCACTGGCGGGGAATGATTCTGAAATATGCCGCCTGGCCCGTATATTTCCTTGGTTTTCTGCTTGCCCTGGTGAATGTGGAAATTCCCTATATCCCCACGGCCAAGAAAGCGGTTACCGGAAGTGTCAGCCCCTTTGTCCGTCCCCTTCTGATCCACCTGCTCTTGTTTATTGTTACTGTCACCATCGTACTGATCCGCCGCAGGTATTCGGTGCCCGAGGATGTGCTCATCCTGACCGCCGAAAGGGTATGGGGGATGATTGGTTTTGCCACCCTGGCCGCCCTGATGAGCCTGGCTTCCCTTTTTGCGGCAATGGAAGCGCGGAAAATGAAAGCCGGTGAACCCTGGGAATCCATTGATATTCATTCCATAAAAAGCACATACGATGTCGAAGAGAAGCAGTAGATTGATAATAACAGTACTGGCGCTGATTGGCGGCATTTTGATCATCCTGATGCTCTCCCTGGCGGGGGATAAGTCGCGCGGACCCATCGCCAACCTTCTGAACAATGCCGGGGATTTCGTCTCGGGCCTGGAAGACCGCTATATTCATAAAAAGCGGATTGGAAAGCGAAAAGACAAGCTGGTCTGGATGGATGACTTCCGCAATGACCCGGCCCTGTTGAAAGATCCGAAGATGCTTCTGATGGGCGCTTACGATAATCATACCGGTAAGTCATTCAGCAGCATCATCGACCTGGAGGACAGCCTGGGGATGACCTTCCCCCTGGTGCATATATACGTGGCCTGGGGGGACAAGCCGGAAGAGGCTTTTCCGGAGGCGCAGCTCAAGGCCATCCGCGAGCTGGGTTCTATCCCTGTGGTCACCTGGGAGCCCTGGCTGAGTGATTTCGATGCCAGGAAGTACCCAGGACTTAAAAGCATTGAGGAGCGCGACAAGGGCAGCCTGGCTACCATCGCCAGCGGAATGTTTGATGATTACATCCTTTCCTGGGCCCGTGCCGCTGCGGAATTCAATTACCCCTTATTCATCCGCGTGGGACACGAAATGAACGATCCCTACCGCTACCCCTGGGGGCCGCATAACAATGCGCCCGAAGATTTTGTAGCAGCCTGGCGGCATATCAATGTTCTTTTTAAAGGGGCCGGAGCCGACAATGTCATCTGGATATGGTCGCCCCATCCTTCCTACGGAATGTTTGAGGAGCTCTATCCCGGGGAATATTTCGTGGATTATATCGGCATCAATGTGCTCAACTTCGGAGACGTCGCTTCCTGGTCTGCCTGGTGGACCTTCGACCAGATCATCGACAAAGCTTACACCACTTTGTCGGCCTACGGCAAGCCAATGATGATCTCCGAGTTGGGATGTTTATCGGTGGGTGGAAACCGGGCCGACTGGTACCGGGGGATGATGCAGTCGCTGCCGGTGAAATACCCCGCCGTAAAAGTGCTCCTGCACTTCCATTATTCCGAAGACCAGACCACCACGCCTCAAACCGTGGACTGGACTATTGATTGGGATGAAGCTGTCATCAGTGCTATCCGTGAAGAATATGCGCTTTGGCCCGACTCATTGAAAATGCACTGAACGGAAAAAACCTCTTCAAGGGTCGCCCTTTCAGGGCTTGTGAAACATACTGTCTCCCTCCGCTAATCAAGGGAAGCCGCTTCGGGGCTAATTCTCCGAAACAAGCATTGCACAGAAACAATTATTGAAATCCAGCTCTGAGAGGATTATCCTCTACACACCGAACTTTGTCTGCTTACCAACAGTCCCGAAGGGGTGACCGATTTAAGTGATAAGTCAGAATGCATAAGGAATAGGTCAAAAGTAAAGGGAAGAAGGATATCCTTTGCGCCCTTGGCGCATTCCGGGCGGGCATTGCGGTCAAATATTTCCAGAAGATCAGAAGGTCAGAAGATCAGAAGGTCAGAAGGTCAGAAGATCAGAAGGTCAGAAGGTCAGAAGATCAGAAGATCAGAAGATCAGCAGGTCAGAAGATCAGAAGATCAGCAGGTCAGAAGATCAGCAGGTCAGCAGGTCAGCAGGTCAGCAGGTCAGAAGGTCCGTGTGGTAGTGGTATTGAAATACCCAACATTGGTCACTGCTCACTGCTCACTGCTCACTGCTCACTGCTCACTGCTCACTGCTTCAACCAGCATTCCACGAACTCCAACAATTTTCCGTAGTTTTGCACTCCTTAAAAACCAGCCATTTACGAAAACTGATGAAACATAAATACCAGGAATACAAACAATTAGATCTTACCGCCATCGCCAAAGAGGTGCGAAAGTCGTGGGACGAAAACAATATGTTCCATCGCAGCCTCGAAAAGAACCGCGGCAACAAGCCTTTCAAGTTCTATGAAGGTCCTCCTTCCGCCAACGGAATACCCGGCATCCACCACGTGATGGCCAGGGCCATTAAAGATATTTTCTGCCGCTACAAAACACAAAAAGGCTACTATGTGGCCCGAAAAGCCGGATGGGATACCCACGGACTGCCTGTGGAAATCGCTGTGGAAAAAAAACTGGGCATCACAAAGGAAGACATCGGCAAAACCATCAGCGTGGAAGAGTACAACCGCGAATGCCGTACCGAGGTGATGAAATACAAGGAAGAATGGGACGAACTTACCCGGCTGATGGGATATTGGGTGGACCTGGACGACCCTTACATCACCTTCGACAATAAATACATCGAAAGCCTGTGGTACCTGCTGTCTGAACTCTATAATAAAGACCTGCTGTACAAGGGTTATACCATCCAACCATACTCCCCTGCCGCCGGTACCGGACTGAGTACCCACGAGCTCAATCAACCGGGATGCTACCGCGAGGTGAAAGACAATACGGTTACCGCCCAGTTCAAGGTGATCCGCAATGAGATCTCCGAGTTTCTCTTCGAAGACGATGCCGCACACGGGGATGTTTTTTTCCTGGCCTGGACCACCACCCCCTGGACCCTCCCTTCCAATACCGCCCTGGCCCTTGGCGCCAAAATATCCTATGTGAAGGTGAAGACCTTCAATGCTTATACACACCAGCCCATCACAGTCATCCTGGCCCGCGACCTGCTTGGAAAATACTTCCCCGCACAGGAAAACCCCTTGCCTCTGGATGCTTATGAAGCCGGACAAAAACACATCCCCTACGAAGTTTGCAATGCCTGGCCGGGAAAAGAACTGGAAGGGGTGATGTATGAACAACTCCTCCCCTATGCCCAGCCTGAGGATGGCGATGCCTTTAAAGTGGTTTGCGGCGACTTTGTAACCACGGAAGACGGTACCGGGATTGTCCATATTGCCCCCAGCTTCGGGGCTGATGACTTCAAGGTGGCCCGTGATAACGGTCTGGGTTCGCTGACCCTGGTGAACAAACAAGGGATGTTTACCGAAGAAATGGGTGAATTTGCCGGCCGCTACGTCAAGAATCAATACGACCCGAACCAGGATGCCGTCAATGGCAAGGACAGCGTGGATGTGGACATCATCGTGAAGCTGAAGAAGGAAAACAAAGCCTTCAAAATAGAAAAATATGCCCACAGCTACCCCCATTGCTGGCGCACCGATAAACCCATTCTGTATTATCCCCTTGATTCGTGGTTCATCCGCACCACTGCCTACAAGAAAAAAATGCTGAAGCGCAATGAGGAAATCAACTGGAAACCGGCCTCCACCGGTACCGGTCGCTTCGGCAACTGGCTGGAAAATCTGGTGGACTGGAACCTGAGCCGGTCCCGATATTGGGGCACGCCGCTGCCCATCTGGGCTACTGCCGATCATTCCGAGCGCATCTGCATCGGCAGCGTGGCGCAACTGAAAGCGGAAATAGAAAAAGCCGTGGAAGCCGGCCTGATGAAAAGCAATCCCCTTGCCGGATTTGTGCCCGGGGATATGTCGGAAGATAACTACCAGGGCTTCGATTTGCACCGTCCTTTCGTAGACGATATCGTGCTGCTTTCTTCCAAAGGAGAAGCGATGCAGCGCGAACCGGATCTGATCGATGTATGGTTCGATTCAGGCGCAATGCCTTATGCCCAGTTTCATTATCCTTTTGAGAATAAGGAGAATCTGCAGGATTATTTCCCGGCGGATTTCATTGCCGAAGGAGTGGACCAGACCCGCGGATGGTTCTTTACCCTCCACGCCATTGCCGTGATGCTTTTCGATTCCGTCTCCAATAAAACCATTGTTTCCAATGGCCTGGTGCTCGACAAGGAAGGCAATAAGATGTCGAAGCGCCTCAACAATGCCGTGGATCCTTTTATGGTGATGGAGCAGTATGGTCCGGATGCCCTGCGTTGGTATATGATCACCAATGCCCAGCCCTGGGATAATCTGAAATTTGATGTGGAAGGCGTGGCAGAGGTGCAACGGAAATTCTTCGGAACCCTCTACAACACCTACGCTTTCTTTGCCCTGTATGCCAATATCGACGGCTTTGATTACCGCGAGACCGAGGTAGCCCTTCCCGATCGCCCTGAGATTGACCGTTGGATACTTTCTGAGCTTAATTCATTGATATCCAGAGTTGACGAACATTACAACGACTATGAACCCACCCGGGCCGGCCGGGCGATGGTGGATTTTGTATATGATCACCTGAGCAATTGGTACGTTCGACTCTCGCGCCGCCGCTTCTGGAAAAGCGAGGATGGAAAAGACAAGCTTTCTGCCTACCAGACCCTCTACCGTTGCCTGGAAGTTGTGGCCCAACTGGCCGCCCCGATCGCTCCTTTTTATATGGACAGGCTCTTTACCGACCTGAACCGTGTGAGTGGCAGGGAGGAAGCCCTATCGGTCCACCTGGCCGATTTTCCGGAGGCGGATCCCGCCTGGATAGACCCTGAGCTGGAAGAAAGAATGCAGCTGGCCCAACAGTACAGCTCGATGGTGCTTTCGTTGCGAAAAAGGACCAATATACGGGTGCGGCAACCCCTGGAGAAGATTATGATTCCGGTGGATGATGCACGCCTGGAAAAACAGCTCCGCCGTGTCGAAAACCTCATCCTCTCTGAGGTGAATGTGAAGCAAGTGACCTATGTGCAGGACAGTGCCGGCGTGCTTATCAAGAAAATCAAGCCTAACTTCAAGAGCCTGGGCCCCCGCTTTGGGAAACAGATGAAGCAGATTGCTGCTACCATTGGGGCCTTCACACAGGAACATATTGCTCAATTTGAGAAAAGCGGGCAGCACAGAATGATGCTGGAGGAAGAAGAAGTGCTGCTGAACCTGGAAGATGTGGAAATCACCACCGAAGACATTCCCGGATGGGTGGTCGCCAACCTGGGCAGACATACCGTTGCCCTGGATATTCATCTGAGCGAAAGCCTCCTGCAGGAAGGCATCGCCAGAGAGCTCATTAACCGGATTCAGAACCTGCGCAAAGAGAGGGGTTTTGAAGTCACCGATAAGATCAATGTCATCCTGGAACAAGAGGAAAATCTGTTGAGGTCTATCGAGCATAATATTGACTATATTTGCGCGGAAACCCTCATTGAAAACCTTGAATTGGTTGATATACTGAAAGAAAAGGGATCGACCACGATCGAACTTACGGAAGACCTGAGTACCCGTATTCTGATCCGGAAAGCAAGTAATATTTAACGTGGCCGTCGGGCAGACAGCCCAAGAAAGGAGTTAATTATGGCAAACCAGGAAGAAAGCAAAAGAACGCGTTTTTCAGACGAAGAACTGGAAGAATTTCGTCAGATTATCCTTAAGAAGCTGGAAAAAGCCCGCAATGACCTGGAGTTGCTCACGGAAGCTTACACCAACAATAATGAACACGGGACCAACGACACCTCCCCTACCTTCAAGGTACTGGAAGAAGGATACCAGGTCCTCTCCAAGGAAGAGAACAGCCGTTTAGCTGCCCGACAGCAGAAGTTTATCCGAGGCCTGGAAAACGCCCTCATCCGCATTGAAAACAAAACCTACGGCATCTGCCGTGTTACGGGTGATCTGATCTCGAAGGAAAGGCTGCGCAGTGTGCCTCACGCCACGCTGAGCATCGATGCAAAAATGAACCGACGCCCCGACGACGTTTAAGCCCCCGATGCGCCGCTTGAAAAAGCCCCTGCTCATAATTTTGCTGATCCTGCTGGCCGACCAGGCATTGAAATTCTGGATCAAAACCAATATGTACCTGGGCCAGGAGTACCCTATCCTGGGTTCCTGGTTTATCATTCACTTTACCGAGAACGAAGGAATGGCTTTCGGGATGCAGTTTGGTGGAGAATTTGGCAAACTTGCCCTGAGCCTCTTCCGTATCCTGGCCATCAGTGGCATTGGATGGTACCTCTGGCACCTTGTCCGGCAAAAAGTACATAAAAGCTTGATTTACTGCATTGCCCTCATTTTCGCCGGAGCGATGGGGAATATGATCGATTCGGCATTTTACGGAATGATCTTCAGCGACAGCTTCGCCCGCATCGCTGCTTTCCTTCCCGAAGAAGGCGGTTATGCCTCCTTCCTCCACGGAAAAGTGGTGGATATGTTCTATTTTCCCCTTTTCTCCTTTACCATCCCCGAATGGATGCCCTGGCGCGGCGGCACCGAATTCATCTTTTTCCGCCCCGTCTTTAATATCGCCGATGCCAGCATTTCCATCGGCGTGCTCTGGCTTATCCTTTTTGAACGTTCCTTCTTCGCCCACAAAGAAGCCGCTCCCGCACCCACAGAAGAAATCCTCCACCCGGTGGAGGAAGAACCAAAAGAAACATCCTCCGCATCGGGTTCCTGATGTATTTTTGTAAGAAATGGCGCATTAATTCGGAAAGTATCCGAATTAGACGCGTTTTCATTACACAAGACCCGGGTATTACATCCCCTGTAACCAATTCCCGGGGCAGGCGTCAAAAGACCAAATACAATGGAGCAGCGCGACCAGGTATATGTGGACAGGGTTTTGCAGGGAGAGGTCAATGCCTTTTCCCCCCTGGTGCACAAGCATAAAGACCTGGTCTTCAGTATTTGCCTGCGGGTATTGCAAAACAGGGAAGAAGCGGAGGAAGCGGCCCAGGATACTTTTCTGAAAGCTTACCGGGCCCTCGACAAATACCGGGGCAGTGCCGCTTTCTCCACCTGGCTCTATCGCATCGCCTACAATAATGCGATTTCGCGCACCCGCAAAAAGAAATGGGAATGGGTGGGGGAAGATGGGGAAATGGTGGAAAGAATGGCAGAAGAAGCACCGGAAGAGGAAGGTTTTGAAATGCAGACCGAAGCCAGGGAAGCGCTGCTGAAAGGGGAAATAGAGAAACTGGATGAAGCCTCCCGGCTGCTGATAGAACTCTTCTATGTGCGGGAACAAAGCACGGAGGCCATCAGTGAGATTACAGGGCTGTCGGTATCCAATGTGAAAGTCCGGCTCCACCGGATCCGAAAGAAACTGGGCGAAGCGATGGCTGCCCCGATGGCTGAATTGAACGAAAGAAGGGAATAGAGAATGGAAAAAATGAAACATCCTTTAGACAGGGAAATCCGGCGCATAATGCAGAAAGCGCCGGCGCAGGCTCCGCAGGGCTTTGAAGAAAGCGTGATGGCAGCACTGCGCACCGAAACGGCACGGGAAGGCCTTTCTATCCGGGAAGTGGTGAAAGAATATGCCCTCTATATCGCGGCCGGCCTGGCTGCACTCTTTGTCCTCTTTAACCAGGCCCGTACCCTCTCCTGGCTTCGACTGGCCCCGGCCGGAAATGGAAAGGATGCAGAAAAAACCATCCTCCTCTTTCAATCCTGGTTGAATGGACTTGCGGATATTTTCCAGTATTTCAGCTCCTCCGGCATTGCCCTCTGGGTAGTGCTGGCCATTGTGCTCTATTTCACTGCTGACCGCATCCTGCATCAGTATTCGCTTCGTCAGCACAAGCAAAACGCCTCTCTTCTGCTATGATCCCTCCCGCCCTCGAAAACGAAATACAAAAAAAACTTTCAGCGCATAGCGGAGAAAATGTCAACCTTTTTGCCCCTTCCGCTGTTGGCGGAGGTTCCATAAATCGGGCATTCCGGCTGCGTAGCTCTGCCGGGGATTTCTTCCTGAAATACAATCTCAAAGAAGCCTATCCGGGGATATTTGAAAAGGAAGCCCGCGGCTTGCGCCTCTTGCACCAGACGAAAACCATTGGCATTCCTGAGGTCATCGCAACAGGACATAGCGAGACCCACAGTTTCCTGCTTCTGGAATACCTGGTAGCCGGAAAAGAAGTGCGGGAATTCTGGGAGGATTTCGCCCGAAACCTGGCCCGCCTGCACCGGCAGAGCGCCGAAATTTTTGGTTTGGACCACGACAATTATATCGGTTCCCTGCCACAACACAATGCCACTTATGATCGCTGGGTGGATTTCTTCATTGAACAACGCCTGGAGGTTCAGTTGAAACGGGCCCGTGATAAAGGGGTGACGGATATGGCATTGGACAAAGCCTTTGAACGTTTGTACCTGCGCCTGCCCCAAATCCTGCCTGAGGAGAAGCCTTCGCTTGTGCACGGGGATTTGTGGAGCGGCAATTACCTCACCGGGTCGGAGGGGCGTGCCTGCCTGATCGATCCGGCGGTGTATTATGGTCACCGGGAGATGGATATCGCGATGAGCAAGCTTTTCGGGGGATTTCATTTCCGCTTTTATGCGGCTTACGACCAAGCCTGGCCGATGCAGCCCGGATGGCAGGGAAGGATGGACATTTGCAATCTTTATCCTTTAATGGTACACGTCAACCTTTTTGGCGGAGGCTACCTGGGTGATGTGAAGCGGATTTTGAAGAGGTTTTGAGAATCAGTGGGCAGTGGGCAGTGGGCAGTGATCAGTGATCAGTGGGTAGTTGGTCAATGCCTGAATACGGTTGGCTGCTTCGTGCAGCTCTGTTACTCCTTAGTGTTATCCGTGTAAGTATTTGTTTTTTAATCATTTATTGCACTGAGGTGCACGGAGAAAGCACAGAGCTTCCCGGAGGATGGGGCAAAAACCACCGCCCTAGTAATATCCCGCCAAGGACATTATGCACGTAACTCTTCTGTCCTACCTTGTAGCTTATTCCTTTTTACTTAAGTACTATTACTTTGACATCCTCCTTGTCAAGAGGGTTCTGTCAGCCGTTGATAGCCGTTGTTAACCGTTGATAGCCGATATTAACGGCTGATAGCCGTTGTTAACCATTGATAGCCGTTGTTAACCCTTACCAACGACTATTTCTGACCGGCTCGATTCTAATACGCCTTGCAGATACGTACATAGTTTCCTGATTATAAGCCATCTCTTCAATCTTTCATTTTGATCTTTTATCTGATGTTGAATGGGTAAGACAAAAGCTTTTAACCGCAATGATCGCAAAGCAAAGCGCAAAGGCCCTAAAGGGCTTTCTCCTTCTCCTCAGCAATTCGTACTCGTACTCGAAATCGCGCTCGAACTAAGACCGTCCCCAGGCAAAGCCTAGACTAAGCAGGTCCGTAGCGAGGACGCTACGGACAGCTGGGCCCTAAAGGGCTTTCTCCTTCTCCTCAGCAATTCGTACTCGCACTCGAAATCGCGCTCGAACTAAGACCGTGCGTAGGCAAAGCCTACACTAAGCAGGTCCGTAGCGAGGACGCTAAGGACAGCTGGGCTTTCTCCTTCTCCTCAGCAATTCGTACTCGCACTCGAAATCGCGCTCGAAC
>CAZPYJ010000004.1:0-170325 GCA_964590645.1 uncultured Lentimicrobiaceae bacterium | reverse complement strand
GCGTGAGTGAGAGTGAGAGTGAGGTATGTGAAGGGGAAAGTGCGATTTTGACAGCCTCAGGTGCGGTTTCCTATGTGTGGAGCCACGGGCTGGGTACGGGAGCATCTAAGACAGTGAGTCCTGTAGCTACTACCACCTACTCTGTCACGGGGACGGATGCCAACGGATGCACGGCGGAGGCGAGTGTCACCATTACAGTACACCCGCTGCCCAGTGTGAGCGTGAGTGAGAGTGAGAGTGAGGTATGTGAAGGGGAAAGTACGATTTTGACAGCATCAGGAGCGGTTTCCTATGTGTGGAGTCACGGACTGGGAACGGGAGCCTCTAAGACGGTCAGTCCGGCCACGACCACCACGTATTCTGTCACCGGAACGGATGCCAACGGATGCACGGCGGAGGCGAGTGTGACGATTATGGTCCACCCGCTGCCGGTGATTAGTGTATCCGCAAGCCCAGACACCCTCATCCCAGGTTATCCTGCTATCCTAAGTGCCAGTGGTGGAGTGAGCTACAACTGGAACCAGGGACTGGGCAGTGGCTCAACACATACTGTTTATCCGCTGACCACAACCACCTACGAGGTGGTTGGGTTCAATGCGGAAGCTTGCAGCGCCCAGGCCAGTGTAACGGTACACATCATCCTCCCTGGAGCCAGCCTCAGCGGCGATGTGACCTACCACAATGCCGTCTCCAGTCCGATGCCTTCCACCTACCTGGATTTTGCCCTGCCACCGGGGCCGCTGGTCTATAAGGATACCACCAATACCAGCGGACATTATCATCTAAACTATGTTATCGCGGGAAAATATCATCCAGAGGCCGCTACGGCTGTGCCCTGGGGCGGTGGCAACGCAGTAGATGCCCTGCTCATAATGCGGCATTTTGTGGAAATAGATACCCTCTCAGGCCTTCCTTTGATCGCCTCCGATCTGAATCTGGACGGCCACACCAATGCCAGCGATGCCCTTCTGGTGGCCTTGCGCTTTGTAGACAGCATCTTCACCTTCCCTGCCGGGGATTATTTCTTTGACCTCGACAGCGTGGAGACAGACGGCCATACCGACCAGGTATATGATTTTCAGGCGATCTGCTACGGAGATGTCAACAGCAGCTATATCCCAGGTTTGAAACAAGAGGAAATTATACCAATGGTCCGGCAGGATATCCTGCTGGTGAGTTCGACCCAAGTACTGCTACCACTATACTTCAGTGATCCGCTTCATCTCGGCGCGATTTCCTTGCATTTACCTACGCTGCCCGAGGGTATCGTTTTGAAGGAAATCCTTTTCAATACGCCGCTGGGAACAGCTGTTAGCCGGCGCATCGAAAATGGCTGCCGGGCCGCCTGGTTCAGCCTGGAAAGTTGGGAAACAGGAAAGGATCAAGCCTTTGCCTATCTCCGGCTGGATGTGTCAGGCTATATTTCCGACAGAAATTCCTTTGATTTCCAACTTCCAGACCTCTTCCTGGAAATGGCAGGAACGGATGGAAAGAAGGAGAGGGTTTCATACATCCATTATCCAGAGTGTATAAAGCAGGCGCAGGAAGGCATCGCGTTCCATACCTGGCCAAATCCGTTCAAGGACGGGATCACATTATGGGCGGGCTGTGCAGAAGAAAGCCAATTGCAACTGATCCTCCGGGATATCCAGGGAAAAGAAATCAAACAAATGACGAACATCCGTCTGAAGGCAGGCAGCAATGAGGTTTTCCTCGACCTCCAAGATCTTCCCGCCGGAATATACTTGGTTCACCTTGAATGGACCGCAAGGCGAGAACAGGGGCAAAAGGCCGTCAGGATCATCAAATACTAATGCAGGGCTATACAGGCTTTGTCAAAGAGATTGGCAGATTAGGCTTTTTCAGCTAATTTTGCGGGTTTCAGACAATAACCTTTAATCATAGCTATGGCAACAACTGCGGATATCCGTAATGGTCTGGTCATCGAATACAACAACGACCTCTGTGTGGTGGTGGAATTTCAGCACGTTAAACCGGGTAAAGGAGCAGCTTTTGTGAGGACCAAACTCAAAAGCATCACTACCGGAAAGGTATTGCAAAACACCTTCCCTTCCGGAGCAAAGATCAATATTACCCGTGTGGAGCGCCGTCCATATCAGTTCCTTTATAAGGATGATACCGGCTATCATTTTATGCACCAGGAAACCTACGAACAGATCCAGATCGAAGAAGGCCTGATCAACGCACCCCACCTGTTGAAAGAGGGCCAGGTGGTAGAGATTCTCTTCCATACCGATACGGAAAGCCCGCTGAACTGCGAGCTTCCTTCCTATGTGGAATTGGAAATCGTGTATGCAGAACCGGGCGTTAAAGGAGATACAGCTACCAATACCCTGAAGCCGGCCACCCTGGAAACCGGTGCCATTATCAATGTTCCGCTCTTTGTGAACCAGGGAGATAAGATCAGGGTAGATACCCGTACCAATGAGTATGGGGAAAGGGTCAAAGAATAATCTGTTTCTATGAAGCTGAAAGAAGCCGTCAGGCTTGAACAAATCACGGCCTGGACGGGTGGCAAAGCCATCGGCGATCCCGGGCACCTGATCACCGGGATCAATGAGATCCATTGTGTGGAAAAGGGCGACATTACCTTTGTAGATCATCCCAAATACTACGATAAGGTGCTCCGTTCGGCAGCTACAACCATTATCATCAACAAAGAAGTGGAAGCTCCGGAAGGCAAAGCACTCATCTTCCACGACGATCCTTTCACAGCATATGTGAACCTGGTCCTGCGCTTCCGAAGTTTCGAGCCTTCCCCGGCCCTGATCAGTCCGAAAGCCGTCATCGGGGAAGGGAGCCACATCCAGCCCGGTGCCTTCATCGGCAACAATGTCACCATCGGAAAAAATTGCCTCATCCACGCCAATGTGAGCATTTATGATCACAGCATTATCGGCGACAATGTGATCATCCATTCCGGTACCGTGATCGGAGCGGATGGCTTCTATTTCAAGAAAAGAAATAACCGCATTGATAAGCTGGAATCCTGTGGCAGGGTGATCATCGGGGACAATGTGGAGATCGGTGCCTGCTGCACCATCGACAAAGGGGTTTCCGGGGATACCTGCATCGGGGAATATACCAAGCTGGACAACCATATCCAGATCGGGCACGACACCGTGGTGGGAAAACGCTGCATCCTGGCTTCACACGTGGCCATTGCCGGGGTTACCGTGATTGAAGACGATGTCATCCTCTGGGGGCAGGTGGCCATTCAGAAAGACATTGTAATCGGAGCCGGTGCGGTGGTACTGGCCAAATCGGGGGTGGATAAAAGCATTGCAGGGAATAAAGTCTATTTCGGCATCCCTGTGCAGGAAGCCCGTGCCGCCTGGAAGGAAAAGGCAATGATGCGACAACTTCCTGAAATCCTCGAAAGGCTCAGAGCCCTCGAAAAAGAGCGCTGATTATTCCGTAATAAATAATTTCTGACGCGTGCGGAAGTACCTAGTTCGAGTTCGAGTTCGAGCCCGAGCCCGAGCGCGAGTATGAAGTAAAATAATGAAACCGATAATATTTGAATAGACCGGATGAAGACAAGTTGCTCCCCTGCGAGTGACGGAAACGGCGCAGGAGCGATCTTTCAGTTGGCTGGAGCATACGCTCTTTGACGTTCTTAGCAAGGACAATACGCACAGCATAGTGAAGGCTGCATCTTTTCCTTCATTAAAAACAAGATGCACTTGGCCGGGGGCTTAAAAATATAGTATTAGCTAGGTAGCGGGAGAGGATATATTTGAGTAGATATTAAGTAATAATGTATAATTATATGTTAATTTTTTTAAACATAACAATTTGTATAGCATTATTTATCAGTTATTTAAGTATATTTATAGATATTTATGTTTAATGTTTTATGATTATTGGTAAACATTACACCTGCTAAGGCTGTTACTTGGGCATAACTAAAATCTCAAGCCCAATGAAAACCGTAAAAATTACCCTAGTTACCATCGCCTTGATTCTGCCCTTGATGATAGCCAACGCTACGGCCAGGATTCAAATCATTCACAATAGCCCCGACATCGCTGCCGCCGTTGTGGATGTATGGCTAAACAACACCAAGCTATTAAGCAACTTCGAGTTTCGTACCGCTACACCTTTTATAGATGCGCCTTCCGGTGTACTTCTTAACATTAGCATTGCTCCACCAAACAGCACCAGTTGGACACAAGCTCTTTCAATAAAACAAGTGGTACTGACACAGAATCAAACTTATATTGCTGTTGCCAGCGGCATCCTCAGCACATCCACCGGGTACACTCCCTCACCTGTCTTCAACCTGGAGGTCTATGCCCTGGGACGTGAGGCATCTTCTCAAACCGGCAATACCGATGTCCTGGCATTTCACGGCTCACCCGATGCCCCTGTTGTTGACGTAGTTGAAACAGGCGTCGGCGCTGGCACCATCATTAATAACTTCGCTTACAATGAATTCCGTGGCTATCTCGAACTCCCCACCGCCGATTATATCCTTGAGATCCGTGACAGTACAGGGATGAATACCGTCGTCGCCTACCAGGCACCCCTGGCAGGCCTGGGATTAAACAATCAGGCATTGGTATTGCTGGCTTCCGGTTTCCTAAACCCTGCTGTGAACAACAACGGACCAGCCTTCGGACTCTTCGCTGCCCTGCCTGCCGGTGGTAACCTGATCGCCCTGCCCGAATATACCACGGCACGTGTCCAGGTCATTCACAATAGTCCGGATGCCGCCGCTGCTTCAGTAGATATCTGGCTCAACAACGAGCGCATCCTGGATGACTTTATGTTCCGTCAGGCCAGCCCTTTCGTAAGCGTGCCTGCTGGTCAAGCCATTGATATCACCATCGCCGCTCCCAGCAGCACCGATACTACCAATCCGGTGGCAAAATTCAACTATACCCTGACCGAGGGAGAGACCTATGTTATTGTAGCCAATGGTTTGGTTGTGAGCACAGGCTACAACGATTTCAAACCTTTCAACCTGGAGGTCTATGCCCTGGGACGTGAGGCATCTTCTCAAACCGGCAATACCGATGTCCTGGCATTTCACGGCTCACCCGATGCCCCTGTTGTTGACGTAGTTGAAACAGGCGTCGGCGCTGGAACCATTATTGATAACTTCGCTTACAATGAATTCCGTGGCTATCTCGAGCTACCCACCGATAATTACATCCTCGAAGTACGTGACAGTACAGGGATGAATACCGTCGTCGCCTACCAGGCACCCCTTGCAGGCCTGGGATTAAACAATCAGGCCTTGGTATTGGTGGCTTCCGGTTTCCTCAACCCTGCTGTGAACAATAACGGTCCGGCTTTCGGACTCTTCGCTGCCCTGCCTGCCGGTGGTAGCCTGGTTGCCCTGCCCGAATATACCACGGCACGTGTACAGGTCATTCACAATAGCCCGGATGCCGCCGCTGCTTCTGTCGATATCTGGCTCAACAACGAGCGCATCCTGGATGACTTTATGTTCCGTCAGGCCAGCCCTTTCGTAAGCGTGCCTGCTGGTCAAGCCATTGATATCACCATCGCCGCTCCCAGCAGCACCGACACTACCAATCCCGTGGCAAAGTTCAACTATACCCTGACCGAGGGCGAGACCTATGTTATTGTGGCCAATGGCTTGGTTGTGAGCACGGGCTACAACGATTTCAAACCTTTCAACCTGGAGGTCTATGCCCTGGGACGTGAGACATCTTCCCAAACCGGCAATACCGATGTTCTGGCTTTCCACGGCTCACCCGATGCCCCTGTTGTTGACGTAGTTGAAACAGGCGTCGGCGCTGGAACCATTATTGATAACTTCGCTTACAATGAATTCCGTGGCTATCTCGAGCTACCCACCGATAATTACATCCTCGAAGTACGTGACAGTACAGGGATGAATACCGTCGTCGCCTACCAGGCACCCCTTGCAGGCCTGGGATTAAACAATCAGGCCTTGGTATTGGTGGCTTCCGGTTTCCTCAACCCTGCTGTGAACAATAACGGACCGGCCTTCGGACTCTTCGCTGCCCTGTCTTCCGGTGGCAATCTCATTCCCTTACCCATAACCGTGGGGATGAATAAGTACGACAAAATCCTGGATACCAAAATTTATCCTAATCCGGCCATCAATGACGTGAATGTTCAGTTTGAGATTTCTGACCAAAGCGAAGTCAGGATACGGATGTATGATCTGATGGGCAAAGAAGTCGCCAGCGACTTCACAGGTATGCTTCCAGCTGGTATTCATCAAACCACCCTCGGTTTGCAAGGTCTGAGGAACGGAACCTATTTCGTTGTCATCGAAGACAATCAAACCCGCACTACAAGCAAACTTCAAATAGCACGCTAAGACACGAGGATCTTTACTTGCCAGGGCTGCTTCCATAAGGGGGCAGCCCTTTTGTCTATAAATAATCTCTGACGCCTGCAGACGGACTTAGTTCGAGTGCGATTTCGAGTGCGAGCGCGAAGTAAAATAATGAATCCGATAATATTTGAATTGGTCGGCTGAAGACGACCTTATTATCCGCCGTAGCCTCATCCGCACGCGACTGAAGCCGCGCGCTAGCTGGCTGGCGCATATGCTCTAATTCGTGCGTAGCGAGGACGCTACGCACAGCAGAGTGGTTTGATAGGTTCTCCTGATAGCCCCTATCGGTGGGTCAAGTCTGCTACTCATTGTATCAGCATGATTTTCTGTGAGACTTCTGTTTTTCTGTAACAGCTCGTTTCTTCCCATGTCGATTCATTTTTTTTGCAGCCCACCATCTTGTCTACAGCAAGCTCACTTTTATGGATCAGTCTGTTGACGACTGACCGCTTCGTGTGCGTCTGGGCGCACTTAATCTTTAATACACCTTACTGAATACGCGAAATCCATCGTTGAAGTTGATCTCCAGGAGGCCATTTCAGCCAAGACATATGATCTTATCCAGGCATTCTCTGCATCTGATGCTGATGATGACCATAGACGATTCTCCGACCTTACAGATGTGGCAGAAGAACTCTCAGCCCAGCCGGCTCCTTTCAGGGAAAAACCACTTAGATTAGATGAACCTGTATTGAAAGGCATTTCCCAATATCTTGGACCCCGGGTCTTTAAGCGTCCGCCAACATTTGTCCCTCGCCAACCTTCTGCTATCCAAATTGAGGGATCATCTCCATACTTTGTATCCACTTCAGCCTCCAGCGCCATCCAATCTGCATCGGTAGGAATATGCCAGCCTGGTGGACAGATGCCCTGCCCACCTTCAGAACCTGTGTACTGCATCGCTTCAGCCCAGGTATATAGCCCTCCGTAAACCAGACAGCTGTCAAGGTTGCTCTGGACGCAGTATTTCTCGATGACACCATTATTGGTTTGGGTGTTGTTCGACAAGGTGCCCACATTAAGATTCTCCGCCATCCAGCACTGTGTACCAATTTTGATGGTATTGTAAGTCTGGCCCTCGTACGTTAACTGCGGAACATCGGGACAAGGAGCATTCAACGGCCCGTCACCCAGGACGATTTCGACGGTGTCAGTCACCTGCGCATACTCATTCAGGTTGTCAGCCACCGATGCATTGATCCGGTATAAACCATCCACAGCGTCGTGGGTCTCCCAGAAGATCGTTTGTGGAAATCCATTCAGATACTCAGTCCTGATACCAGGACCATCTATCCTGACGATAGTTAAGACCCCTTCGGCAAGCTCACCCTCCGGATCTGAGGCCTCAAGTACCATTCGGACTGTGTCGCTCTGAAGATATTCCTTCCCAGCCTGGTCAAACGACAAAGACAGCGTAGGTGGTCGGTTCTCTACTTGCTTTTCCTTTTTCTGGCACGTGGCAAAAAGAAAAACAGCCGTCAGGCTCAAGAAGAATAAAACAGGTGTGCTATAGGATGTCATTTAACCAGGGTATTAAACGTTTTAGAATAACTGGTCTATTAATTTGATTCAACGCATTTTGCCATCACCTTTAAGTGGAGGGCCAATATGCAAAGTTGCTTGTCAAATCACATTTGTAAGTCGAACATCCTCCCCAAAAAGCTTCCCCTGGAAACCTTAGAATCCACAAGGTGAAAGCGACGCACAGCAGAGATTACTCCTGCAAATCCTGTTTATCAGCTGCAGTTTCTTCGTCCTCCCTGCCTGTACCGGTATATACATTCAGGCTGACAATGATGGCCACAAAAGCCCAGAAAGGCACCGCCGCTTTGTCGGTATCCAGAAAGTTATTCAGCAATCCGTGCAGGAAATAGGAAATCAGCCCCAGGGTGGCGGCCAGGCTGAGGTTGCGCACCGTGGCCGTTCTTCCGTGCCGGGCCATCTTCAATCCATAATAAATGATCAATACCACCAGCAGCAGCACACTGAGCATACCCGGCAAACCTGTCTCAGACAAGGGGCCGATATACTCACTGTGGGCATTCCCCAAATCCCCCACATTGGTACTGATAATCGTCCGCTCCTTGCTGTGCTGAAAAGGGGCATAGGTGAACTGATAGGTTCCCGGACCCCAGCCCCACACAGGCTTCTCACGGAACATCCGCAAAGCGGATTGCCAACGGTTTATGCGCTCGAGATTGGAGGCATCCGAAGAAATATTGGTGATAGAGCGGATGTGCTCCACGAGGTCTTTGGACGAATCCTGCTTGTTTCGCTCCAGTCGCTCTATGATCTGGTGCTGGAAACTGTAAAACAACAATACAACGGTGACCAGGGATAAAGCGATCCATTGAAACTTAATACGCAGAGAAAACAAGACATACACCCCCAGGGCCCCCACCACGCTGATCCAGGCGGCACGGCTGAAGGAGAGGAAAAGCCCACTCAGAAGATAGGCCCCGGCTATCATTGCCAGAATCCGCATCGAACGGGTGTATCGCTTTGAAAATGCCAGATGGGCCAGCATCGGCAGGAAAAAGGCCTGCATTGCCCCGTAGGCGGTATGATCATTATAAAAGGGGCGCATCACAAAATGCCCGATATCTTCATTAAAGCCAAATTGGGCGTGACGGATCACGGTATAATGGATCACCACGATCAGGCCGGCGGCATAGAGCCATATAAAACGGCGGATATTCCGATGATCGCGGAACAGCTGGGTGCCCAGGTAAAACATCGGGATAATGAACCAGAGGCGTGCCACCAGGGATTTCACGCTCACCCAGGGCATTGTGCTGGTAAGGGTGGTGATGCCGATCCAGAAAAGGTAAAAAAGAATCGCCAGGCTGATGGGATGACGGATCACCCTGCGATCGATGCCCCCTTCCAGCAACATCTTGATCACGAACAAGATCATTACCCCCACCAGCAAAGGTTCTGCCGGCACCGAAATAGCGGCGCCCAACTCGCTGTCTTTCAGGTTAACCGATAAGGGCGTGAGGAAGGCGATGAGCAGGAGCAGACGGTCGAGGGAAAACAGAAACAACAGGCCTACCAACAGCATCAGGGGGATAAGCATAAAGAAGAACTTCTCCTGGGAGATGAAATAGGTGTTCAGGACAATGAACATTGCCATTAAGCCATACACCCATCCGAGTTTCTTCTTATTCATTCGTATGGAAGGATTTGAGCATCAGAAGCGCAATTCCCTGAGCCTGCGGTTTTCGATCACTGCAATAATAAGAATGGCAAGCAGCAGGGCGGACAGGGTGGTCATCACCACAATCAGCCAGCGCACCGGGTAGGCTTTCTTATCCGCTGGATAAGGCGGAGAAATAACCGTAGCGTGGGTATAATTCCGGTTGGCATCCAGCATCGCCTGGTCGTAGTCCAGCTTGAACTCTGCATAACCATCGGCTTCCGCGCGGATCATCTCCTGCAGCATCAGCAGCTCGGCACCGTGTGTCTCCAGGTTCTGCTTCATCTCCATCACGGCTGACATATTCAGGCGGTTACCCGGACCGTCGAGGGTACCCAGGTAACCCTCGGTTACCTCCCTGGCCTGGCTTTCATAATGCAAGAGGCCGTATTCTGCGTTGAGGGTGTATAAGCGTTGACGCAGCGAGTCGATGTGGGCTTTCTTCTTCTGCAGCACCCCCTCATAATTCACCATCACCTCCTGGAACTTGTTGTCGTGCAGCCTGTTCACCATCCCGTTGTACCGTTCAATCATCCTTCCTACCATCGCATTGGCCAACAGGGGATCCGTATCCATCACTTCAATCTGCACCGCATCAAACTCCGTTTTCCTGACTTTGACATAGCGGGAATACATATAGTAGAGGGTGGAGTAGAAATACTTATCGGCGGTATCGATGCCGTAATGGCGGGCGAGGTCAAACTCGGCAATGAGTGAATCGCGTATGCTGGTGGAATTAAGCAGCTGCAACATTTGCTCTGATTCACTCTCATCGGAATAGGGCCAGATATTGGAGGGGTAGAGCATTGCGCTGGACTTAAAGCGGGGCTGGATGACCAGCGGACTGGAAACCAGTACGGCCAGCACGGCTGCCACCAGGGTGATCACCGCCAGGTGCCGTCGCCATTTGATCAGGACCTGAAGAAGATTCATATTATCTGAGAACTGGTTCATAACTGTGCTTTGCCGTGCGCTGTTTTCTTCTGTGTGTCGTTTTGCTCTTTCTCTCTCTTTATCCGGTATTTCTTTTTCTCTGATCGCTTCATTCGTCACCCTGGGTTCTTCCTGTTGAGGCGGGTCGTTGATGCGTTGATACACCTCCGTATGCCCCCGCGAGCTCAGGGGCTTGTTCGTGGTACTTTTTTTTTTGCCTTTGCCTCCCCCCAGGCTTTCCAGCAGGATGAGGAAGAGAATAGTCAGGATGAAGGCCAGGATGGTGCTCACACTGACAATCAGCCAGCGGATGGGATAGGATTTCTTTTCCGCGGGATAGGCTGTATTGACCAGAAACTTCTGGGGTAGTTCCTGTTCCGCATCCACTTTGGCCTCTTCGTACTTGGACTTGATCAGGCTGAGTTGTTTCTTTTCGTGTTCCAGTGCATCGCGCAGCGAGACGTAAGGGCCGCCGTAGCGTGCCAGCATATCCAGTTTTTCTTCCAGGGCTTTGATCCCGGCCTGGTTCCCTCGGGCGATTTCGATGGCCAGTTGCTGGTTGATCATTTCCGACTGGCTTTCATAGTCGTGCACACCCATCTTCCGGAGGAAGGTGAGGGAATCTTCCATTTCCTGCACCTGGGATCGCAGGTCGAAATAGGTATGCTTTACAATTTCGTAGGCCTTGGTAGCGCGTTGTTTCTGTAATTGATTTTTGGTACTGTCGAGCAGCTCGGCGATCTCATTGGCAATATCGGCGGCCATTTGGGGATCCGTATCCAGCACAGAGATTTCCACGGCCATATATTCGGTGCGCCGGAAGGAAATATTGCGGTCGTATTCGCGGTGCAGTCGGGTGATGCGGTAGCGTGAATCTGCTTTGATGCCGTAATGCTCCATCAGTTGGTACTGGCGGATGATGTTATCTCGGATCTTATTGGAGTTCAGGATTTGCAGCATTTGCTCGGCCTGTTCTTCCTCCCCGAATTCCAGGATGTCTGTCTTTCCACCAAAGTTTTCACTCAGTAATGCTTTGGAGATGGAGTTGCTGGACACCGGGAACATCACCACGGTGGATTTGAACTTGGGTTGGATAAACCAGGGGGAGGAGAAGAGGATGGAGGCGGCCACACTGAGCAGTGTCACCAGGGCGATGGTTTTCCTCCAACGGTAGAGAAACAGGACGAAGCTGCTTGAGTCAAAGTCTGGCTGGTCTGCCCTTTTCTGCATCATATCCGCATCAGCGCTTATAAATTGGAGTCAAAAGTAAGGAATATTCCTGGAGCTGGAAAAAAAAACAGAAGCGAGGAAAGCGGACAAGCGGAGAAAGCGGAAAAGCGAGAAAAGCGGACAAGCGAAAAGCGAGAAGCGACCCTTCGGCTTACGCTCAGGGCGAGCAAGTGAGCAGTGAGAGAACATCCTCTGTGAATCCTTCGTGGGCTTTGTGTAACATTTTTTCCATCGCCTTTCTCACACGGAGATTTGGGGGAAAGAGATAACAGATAAAAGATCAAAAATAAAAAATGATCCGGGCTTAAGGCAATGCATTGAATCATTGATCATTATCGTCGTATATTGATCCCGGCTTGGCCGTCTTTGTGCCCTTCGTGATTTCTCCTTGTGCCATTGTGGTTTTATTTCTGCGCCTATCTGCAGGAAATTATTGAATGCAACAAGACCGAGACACAGCCATTAGTCCTTCATATCCGGAGGCAAAGCTATTGAAACAGTGTACCTCTTTCCTGCTGTGAATCTATATTTTGATGAATCGTTCTGACAATACACGACCGTTTTTAAAGGATATACTGAAAATATACATTCCAGGATTTAGAGCTCTTACATCAATATAAGCGTCCCTCGAGTCCAGGGACTTTCGCAAAACCTTATTTCCGTTCATATTGTAGACCTCGATCTGATAAATTACTTCAGATGATATTCCTGTCTTTATCGTCACAAAATCCTTTGCCGGATTTGGAGTTACAACTATTGGTGGATTGTGAATATTAAATTCGGAAATAAAAGTATATGAACCATTCGAGTCTAGCTTCATAATGTAAATATCCCTATCAAAATTGTGGTTGATCGTATCATTACAAGTAGCAACAACAATACAACCTCCATCCTGGGTAGCAGCTATGGTGGACGCCACATAGTATTTATCACCACCTAAATATTTTACCCACTTATGGTTCAGCCCATTATCTAACTTGCCGATCATTATCTCGGATGAATGTCCAGACCCCAAAAATGGATTCACTGTCGAGATCCCAACTGTTGAACAGAAAAACACATCCATTTCTTTGTTGAGTGATAGAGAATTAAAAATCGATGGATAATTGATGACATTATTCGCTCCAAATTGTTTGTTTTTTAAGATATTAACTGTTTTGTCTATGAGAGTAATATGTACAAAATTAGAAAGAGCCATTTTTGTCAACATTACTATTACTGAATCATTAATGCATACTGGAGAATAGTAATCATACAAATCGCTAGGAATATGGAAAGTATCAACTAAGCTGAAGTTAGAATCAACAATTAGTACCGATCCCAGTGGGCCATATTGAAATATCCGGCTGACAAATAGATAAATGGAATTACCAAGTATAAGGTGATCGTAGCAAGTTCTTAGGCTATTTTGTTCACCAGTGAAGATTGTGGCATTTAAAGAATCACCTAATCGTGATATATGATATAGTAGTATATCCTGAGTTGGTGGTGAGAAGGTTGAATCTTCTGTTGTAGCTGAAATGTAATATGAGGAGTCATTCCCATATGATACCTTTACATTGTATAGGTTATCTATATGATCAGGTAGTCTTAGATCGTTTTGCGAGATAATATTCAGATTAGTGTCAAGTAGGCTATAAACTATAACCAATCTACTACTGCTGTGTATATACTTTTGTCTGAATACGACTATATTATTTGACTCTCTGCAAATACTTGTACAAGCGGAACTTGTATCAAATATCATTCTTGAAATATGCCCGGTCTTTCTATCTAATTTCAGTAAATATGAGTATCCAACATCATTTTCGATTATATACCCACTTAAGAGAAAGAAAGAAGGGAACTCAATTAGATCTATGATAATTTCATCGCCAGGGTATTCCAGGATAGTATCATTATTCGCACACACTCCTAGATGTGCCATTAATAATCCTAGAACAATTATTTTCAGCCTGGTCATTTAACTCCCTATCCATTTATACTCCTGCTAATGATGTGTTGTGAACAATAGCAGGAGTAATTGTTTAATAATCTCTCAACTGGTGAAATTAAGGAATTGGTGGTGGCTTAGTACAGTATTTCGTAATACCATATACGACTTTGCCATTATGATAAAAGCTATAGTCGTTGATGTAATTAGGTGGTCCCCCATTCTTGATTGCCATAATGTCCATTATATAATAATGAATAGGCGAAACTGATCCTCCTGGATGGAAATCATCTGCCAAATCAGATAGGTAGCCGGCATAATCATATTGCTCACTCCCATCAATACAAGGATCTACTAATAATGTTCCTGAGTAATCATATTCCCAAAGATTACCGTCAGCACTAGCTGGAGATATCCAATATGTTTCAGATACTTGTTCAAAATAATGACATGAGCTTGTTGTGCTAGGATAAGGTGGGTAGGGTTCATTAGCAATATCTGCAATGTTGTCCGCAGCATCTCTACCAATGTCACCACCAGCACATTTCCCCCGGTCAAACCCCCAAAAATATGGGTCCAGGCTTTGAGGAACATCATATGGACTTGCACATACAAAATAGGCGACGATACTATCATTCTCTATCTCACTGATATCAACAAGTAAGAAAAACTTGTCCTCTTCCTCAATACCTGTGTATAAAGCAACGATACTATCCGAAACCAATGCAAACTTCTCATACAATTCCATAATGTGATAGCCTTCATCGCCTGGAGCAATATCTGTTTTCAATGAGTCAATATAACTTTTATATTTCCTATCATTCGGACTACAGTATCTGTAATAATAGCGGAAGTACATATTCAAGGATGCCTCGAGATACCATATTGCACTATCAGCCCCGTAGTTCCATAACTCATTTCCCTCATAATCCGGATCTTCGTGCACGAGCTGCATCTTTGTCATAAAATCCATTATTTGGGTTTGTGTACTTGTATCCTGCCCACTCTTGAGTTGGGTTGACGTTGGATTGTTCAATCCTGCAAGGTGTGAATCCCGATTCTCGTTTTCCTGACTGGGAAAACTTCCTTTCTCGCAACTCAGAAGGACAAGAGGAAGCGCAAAGATCAGTTGTAAAATTCTCTTTTTCATAAGTGTGAATTTAAGTTTAAACTGCCAGCCGTTTTCCGGCTATTTGGATTAAATGCATACACAATCCCGCATTATGGCTGGTCAACAAATTTCCTTTCACTCATCTTGTAATGCTTATGCTTCCAGAATACATCCAGCCCTCTTATCCAAACAACTTGGTAAAAAAAAAAAAAAAAAGAACAAATCCAAATATTTTCGAAACTTTTTTCGCAGGCTGAGATCAAAAAAAAGCGGAAAAAGCGAGGAGATTCTCTGTGAATCCTCGGTGCGCTTTGTGTAACAATTGTTTTTTATCGCCTTTCTTACACTGAGGTGCACTGAGAAGGCACTGAGGTTCACGAAGATTAGGAGGAAAGAGATATCAGATAAAAAATAAAAAAACCATTTAGGCTCAATGCAACGCATTGATTAAATGAACATTACCATTGAATATTGAGCATTGAACCTTGAAAATTGATCCCGGTTCCGCCGGCCTTGCGGCCTTTGTGATTTTACTTGTGTCCTAGTGTTTAAAGCCATTTTGGATAAGGCACAGCCAATGCACAGATGACCGACCTCACTTTGAATGCGGACTCGCCCTCCCACCTGAACTGAAAGGCTTTGGTCGTCACAGACGACAAGCCCTTGCACCCGCGATGCAATCGCGGGCGAACACCTTCTGCGCCCATCTGCGAGATCTGCGGGAGAAGAAGAAGCGAGAAGCGACCCTTCGGCTTACGCTCAGGGCGAGCGCTCAAGGCAAGTAAGTGAACAGCGTGAAGCGAAAGCAAATATTCGGGTTATTCCAGCCGTGCCTCCCGGATATATTCCGGAAACAATAAGACTTTTTTTCTATCCTCTGCCCTGAACAGAAAAGGCTGCACATCCACGGCCATTTCTTCCATATTCAGTTCCATACACTTATCCAAAAGCCTTTGCCGAAGCCGTGAAGAAGTTGTAACTCCCGCTTTGATTTCCAAATATCCATAATCCGGCAACACTCCCTTCCCCAATAAAAACACCACATCAAAGAAGTCCCTTCCCTTATTGCGCTTTCGATTCAGAATGGTATAACACTTTTGTGAAAGCAAAAGGGAAAGCGGAGTGGTGTTGATTCGGGTAAAGACATCAAACTTATTGATTATGGGCTTCTCCACTGCAAATGAATAAGCCTGAGGTTCGGTATCCAGGCGTATTAATATTTTCTCCCCTTGCAGCTCACTAAGTCCCTCGCGATACAGCAGCCCCGGAAAACAAATATAACAATGGAAGGCGCACCTGCTGATGCTCCTGAATTCGGTTTCATAACCCATTTTCTCAAGGTCATTTCTGACAATTCGCGTGATCTCTTCAAACTCCGCTTCTTTCAGGTCGAAATTATCAAAATCCAGGTCCTCGGAAAAACGCATATTTCCGTGCACAATCCTCAGGCAGGTGCCCCCGAGGAAGGCAAGCTTCGGCGCAAAAGGACTGTCAAAAATGCTTTCCAGTATCTTATGCTGGAGATACTCGCGCAGAATAAAGCGCGAAAACACCTGCAAAGCATCCGGGTAATGCCCTTTGATTTCAGTCAGACTAAGCATAGAGTAATTCCTTGAAAATCTTTATTCTTTTCCGCAAAACTCCTGATTGAGTGAAACGGAGATAATCATCCAGTTTATGCATATCCAGGCTTTCTCTCAACTGAAAGGTATTCAGTCTTAAGGCATCCATTTCTTGCCGGCTGTCAATCTTCCAGAAATAGAAATAATCCAGCAAGAGTTTCTCTGGTTCGGCCATACGGATGCTTTGGCCCCCAAATGGAAGCAAAGTATAACCAAAAAACATTTTGGGCTTAAAGTGATGATAGACAAACAATCCGAGTTGAGTATCAAATCGTGCGGTATTGCGGGTGCTCACCGAAGTCAGGCTGAAGACACCTTCTGGAATAAAGCCATACCAACTCATCGCCGATTCCAGGGAGAGATAGGATGGGGCGTATATACAATTGGCTGCATAAAAGAGGAAGGACTCCTGCTTGTTGACACCAGCGAAATAATAATACCCTTGTCTTATTCTTTTCAGATAGCCTTTGTGTTGCCACTCAACCAGCCGCCGCCGGTCAAAGTCTGGAAAATGCTTTTCGATATCCCGCAAGGAGAAAACCGGAAATGCACGAAAGGCTTCTTCAAAGGCCCGAAAATTCATTTCATCTTAATTAGATGTCAAATATAACAACTTATTAATACACAACAAGTGTATTAGGAAAGGCAGAAACAGCGAACAGCTGAAAGCGAGAGAATATTCTCTGTGAATACTTCGTGCGCTTTGTGTAACTTTTGTTTTTCTCAGCTTTTCCTTTTCCAAGGACCAAGAACCAAGGACCAAGGACCAGGGACCTGGGACCTGGGATCAGTGGAAACGACTAAGCGTGTGCGTTCGAGTGTGAATTGTTGAGGAAAAGAAAAATCCCCTTCGCGACCTTGGCGTTTTTCTTTGCGATCCCTGCGGTAAAAAGTTCTTATTCCCTTTGCAAGAGAAAAAACTTCGCAGGAATAATCATCGGCCAAAGATGATCTGATTTTTTCAGCGCATCAATCAGTGAAAATCTGTGATAATCCGTGGTAAAACCCGACCCGGAAGCACACAGCGTGCGAACATTCTCTGTGAATCCTTGTTGCGCTTTGTGTAATATTTGTTTTTTATAGCCCTTATTACACTGAGGTACACGGAGAAGGCACGGAGATTTGGAAAAAAATAACAAATAAAAAATGAAAAAAGATTAGGGCATTATGCAATGCATTGATTAAATGAACATTGCCATTGAAAATTGAGACTTGGAAATTGGAAATTTAAACTTCCTCCCCCACTTCGCGCCCGGCACGCACGATGAGCCAAAGCGCACGCGGACGGATGAGGCCCAAAACAAAAGCCAGCACTACCCCGGACAGCATCGCCAGCCCCATTGCATAGCCCCAGGGCAGACCCGAAAACCGCATTCCCCAGGCGATGAGTACCGTGAGCCCGGCATAAAGAAACAAGCGCAGCAGATAGGCATAATCCGCCCTGATCCGTAAGATCCTCACGGCAATCCATAGCTGGATCCCTGCCGTGATGCCCTGCGTGATCAAACTGGCCGTAGCAGCACCCAGGGCCTGGAAACGAGGGATCAGGATGAAATTTAATGCCAGGTTCAACAGCATCCCCACCGCAGCCATCACATTCAGCTGCAAGAGGTTTCCATTGGCTGTCAGCAGCGTCCCGAAAACATAGGTAGTGGCGATGGGCACGAAACACCAAATCAGGATCTGAAATACCCCGGCTGATTCCGCCACGTGCTCGTGATAGAAGAGGTCCATCAACTCATAACTAAAAAAAGAAGTGGACGCTGCCAGGGCAATCCCGGAAGTAAACAACAAGGTAAAAGAAAGGCGAAGGATCTCATTCACCGGCTCCTTCCTGCGCAACATTCTGGAAAACAAGGGCAACAAAAGTACTGCAAACAAAAAAGCAATCTGGCTGGCGGCATCCAGCAAACGGAAGGCCAGGGCATAAATCCCGCTCGCGCGGGCGCCCTCAATGCCTGGGATCAGGCGCTCGAGTAAAACCGAATCGATGCGGTTGTAAAACGACATCAACAGGAAGAGCACCGCAAAAGGAAAGCTCTGCTTCAGTATCATCCGGCTGAAAACCGGATTCCATTGCATACGGCGAAAGCCGGATTTCCGGATCACGATGAGCAAGGCCACCAGGGCGGTGAACAGGTAAGCCGCCGTCTGCGCCAGCACAAACCACGAAATATGAAACTCACCCCCCCCCAGATTGGTCCAGAGCAACAGGCCACAGATCAGGATCATCAGCCCGCGGTCGAGGACCGAAATCAGGCTGTCGGTGCGGAACATCAGCAAACCTGATATGTTGGAACGCAGGTAGAGGATGAGGGAAGCCAGGAACTGGTTTCCGGCCAGGACCCCCAGAAAAAGCATTTGCCGCCCATCATAGCCCGCGGCCAGTCCCACACTCAATGTAATGATTAGATATACGACAGCCAGAATGATTCTGAGCGAAAGTATCCCTGAAAAATGCTTTTGCAGCAGCTGATGGTGCCGGGCAATGTTGCGGTTGTTGAAATTGGTGATCCCGAAATCCAGCAGGATATTGAAGAGAAAGGAAAAATTCAGCAGGGAAAAATAAAACCCATATTCCTCCGCCCCCACCAGGTTTTGCACGCTGCGGTCGATGCCGAAAATCCAGAAAGGCTTCACCAGCAGGTTCAAAAAAAGCAGCAATGCCAGGTTTGTGATGAATTTCCGCTGCATACTTCAGGACGCTTTGCCCCCGGGGCACGGCATTTTTTAAGATATTTGCCAAAGTTAGGAGATTATTCATAGCTTGCCCATCAAAGGAACCCAGGTGAGGATAGCAGTCAATACCCGCTTGTTGCTTCCGGGAAAACTGGAAGGCATAGGTTGGTTTACGTATGAAACCCTGAAGCGCATCACCCGCGCCCATCCCGAGCACCAGTTCTTTTTTCTGTTCGACCGGCCCTGGAGTGAAACTTTCCGCTTCGGGGACAATGTCACCCCAATGCACATTCCGCCCCAGGCACGCCATCCTGTTCTCTATTATATCTGGTTCGACCTGGTGCTGCCCGGGGTTCTCAAAAAGATCCGCGCCGACCTGTTCATCTCCCCCGACGGCTACCTGCCTCCCAGGCTTGGTATTCCCAGCCTGAGTATTATCCACGACCTGAATTTCGAGCATTATCCGGAAGACATTCCCTCCCTGGAACGCCAGTTCTACCGTCATTTCTTCCCTCGCTACGCTCGCCAGGCCACACGCATTGCCACCGTTTCCGCCTTCTCCAAAGAAGACATCCAAAAACAATACGGCATCCCGGCGGATAAAATCGATGTAGTGTACAATGGAGCCGGGGAACACTTCACCCCACTAAATCCAAAGCAGATACGAGAACAAAGGGAAAAGCATTCCAAAGGCCTCCCCTACTTTGTTTTTGTCGGATCCCAGATCCCCCGCAAAAACCTGGCCCGGCTCTTCCAGGCTTTCGACCGTCTGCGGACTTCAGGCAAGGAGGCCGCTTTGGTGGTTTGCGGACAAAAAAAATGGTGGAATGAGGCCCTGGAGAAAACCTGGCGTGAGATGCGCTTTAAGGAGGATGTCGTATTTACGGGACGACTCAGCCGGGAGGCGCTGAAGCACACCCTGGGTGCAGCCACGGCCCTCACCTATGTTTCTTATTTTGAGGGATTTGGAATACCGATTCTGGAAGCCTTCCGCAGTGGCGTCCCCGTGATTACCAGCAACACCACCTCAATGCCGGAAGTGGCCGGGGAGGCAGCCCTGCTGGTGGATCCTTTTGATGTGCACAGCATTCAAAAGGCGATGGAAGCACTTTTGGAAGACCGGACTCTGCAAGCCAGACTGGTGGAGAAAGGCCTGATTCAGGCGAATAAATTCTCCTGGGATGATACGGCAGCACGGCTATGGGCAGCCATTGAAAAAACAGCATCAAATACAGCGCATTGAAAATTTATTAAATATGAAGGTATTGCTTATTGGATCGGGAGGGAGAGAACACGCCCTGGCCTGGAAAATAGCCAGAAGTCCACTGCTGGAAAAACTGTATATCGCCCCCGGAAATGCCGGTACGGCTATGGAAGGAGAAAACATCTCCCTTGCTGTTGATGACTTCAATGCCCTGGCTGCTTTCATTCTGGAGAGGCAGATTGACCTCCTGGTGGTCGGACCGGAACAGCCCCTGGCCGATGGACTGCGTGATGACCTGGAAAGCAGGCCCGGCCTGGAATCCCTGATGATCATCGGACCCGGTAAGGCCGGTGCAAGGCTGGAAAGCAGTAAGGATTTCGCCAAGGCATTTATGCACACACACGGCATTCCCTGCGCTGCCTCCCGCTCCTTCACGCGGGCGCAACTGCCGGAAGGACTGGCCTGGCTGGCGCAGAACAAAGGCCCCTATGTCCTGAAAGCCGATGGACTGGCAGCCGGAAAAGGGGTGATCATCACCTCTGACCTGGAAGAGGCACAGGAAACCCTGCGCGCGATGCTGCAGGATGCAATGTTTGGCGATGCCTCCAATACGGTGGTCATCGAAGAATTCTTGCAGGGCATTGAGCTCAGTGTATTTGTGCTCACCGATGGCAAGGACTACCTCCTGCTGCCTGAGGCCAAAGACTATAAGCGCATCGGGGAAGGAGATACGGGTCAGAACACCGGGGGAATGGGATCGGTATCGCCGGTGCCATTTGCCGACAAGTCATTTCTTGGGAAGGTGGAATCGCGGATCATCAAGCCTACCCTGGCGGGATTGCAGCAGGAAAGCATCCCCTACAAGGGTTTCATTTTCTTCGGATTGATGAATGTGGGTGGAGATCCCTTTGTGATTGAATACAATGTCAGGATGGGCGATCCCGAAACCCAGTCTGTCATTCCCCGCATTGAGAGCGACCTGCTTCCGCTGCTGGCGGCTGCGGCCAGGGGTGAGTTGGGCCATCAGTCGCTCCGTATCTCCCCGGATTATTGCTGCAGTGTCATCCTGGCATCCGGGGGCTACCCTGAGGCGTATGAAAAAGACAAGCTGGTGACCGGTCTTCGTGAAACCGGGGATGTGTTGGTCTTCCACGCCGGTACACGCCTGGATGAAGAGAAGAAGATCCGAAGTTCGGGAGGAAGGGTTTTATCGCTCACGGCAATGGGACCACACCTGGATGATGCCCTTTCAGCCGTATATGAGGCAAGCTGTCAGGTACACTTCGATCAGCGCTATTTTCGCCGTGATATCGGGAAAGACCTCAGATAACGTTAAGGTATGCTGCTGAAAATCTACAAGAAAGCCTCCCCATTGCAGCTCATCCTGGTGATCCTGCTGCTGCTCTTGTGGTGGATCCCGGCCTGGAGATCCGAGGCCGACCTTAACTGCGATGGGGCATACAGCCTTTTTTGTGGCCCTCTGGCTGCTTTCCAATTGTTTTGGGGCGGCATCCCGGCTACGCTGCTTTCCATTTTTTTCCTCCTGGCCAGTGGTTTTCTGCTCACTTTCAGCCTGGCCAGCGTGCAGATGATCAGCCGGCAAACCTTCTTCCCTGCTCTCTTCCTGCCACTGCTGGCATCCTACAGCCCGGCATTGCAGCTCTTTCACCCCGGATTGCCGGCCTTGCTGCTGCTCAGCGGTGGATTACATTACCTGCTGAGGGGTTTTGACAAATATGACCAAACCAAAGAGCTCTTTTCCGGCAGCCTCCTGATCAGCCTGGCTATCCTCTTTCACCTGCCGGCATTGCCCTTTGCCCTGCTTCCCTTCATTACGCTTATGGTGTACCGCGTTTTCGACTGGCGCCAATGGATGGCAGCCCTGGCCGGTTTATTCACCCCTGTGCTCTACCTCTCCGTGCTGTCGTGGTTCTTCTATGGCACCTTGCCACTCGAAACTTTTGCCAATATTATCATCATTCCCTCACTCCCTGCGGTGGAAAACTGGGGCTGGCCTTTGGTGATTTTCTGGTCTTTTACGGCAATGCTGCTTCTGCGAATGCTCGGAAGTATTCTTTATCATTCAGGGGAAAGAGTGATCAGCTTCAGGAAAAGGCAGTTGGTTTTGCTTTGGTTTCTATTGCTCAGCCAGGCAGGGCTCTTTTTCAGCGGATCCTCACTCCTGTATCACAGCATCCTGATCTTCGTCCCCTTTTCATTCTATTTGACCTATTTTTTCATCGATCGGAGTTACCGGCGCAAATGGATGCATAACTTGATCTTATACCTGTACCTCCTCTCTCTGCTTTTGATGTTCCTTTTGAATGACACTGCATATGCAGCATTTTGATTATCAAGGGAAAGCAGTTTGCGGGCTGGATGAAGCCGGAAGGGGCTGTCTGGCAGGCCCGGTTTTTGCCGCCGCAGTGATTCTTCATTCCAACGATATTCCCAGGGGCCTGAATGATTCAAAGAAGCTGAGTGAAAGCCGTCGCCTGGCGCTGCGGGCAGAAATAGAAAACAGGGCACAGGCCTGGGCGGTGGCTTCTGTGGATGCCTCTCTTATCGATGAAATCAATATCCTCCAGGCCAGTATCCGTGCGATGCACCTGGCGGTTGCGCAGCTGGAGGTAAGCCCAGCCTTGCTGCTGGTGGATGGGAACCGCTTTCATCCCTATCCAGGCATCCCCCACCAACTCGTCATCCGGGGGGATGCCACCTATAGCTGCATCGCCGCAGCTTCCATCCTTGCCAAAACATACCGGGATGATTGGATGAAGGAAGCACACAAGCTTTATCCGGGCTACGACTGGGAACACAATAAGGGATATCCCACAGCCAGGCATATTGCCGCCCTGGAGATACAGGGTGCAAGTCCTTTACACAGAAAGAGTTTTGTGGTGAGGAAGCAGTTGCGTTTTCCTTTCTGATCCAAGGAATTAACAGAGTAATGTTAGAAATTAGAATGCAAAAAACGGCAGAATGAAGCGGCATCCTTTACCTTTGAGCATTGCCTTCCTGAGCAGAAAAAACAATGGGTTCTGACAAAAGAAGTATCTGGCTGGGAATGTCATTCCTGCTCTTGCTGAGTATTGCCATCGGCTGGCTCACTTTCTATGCTGTTATTCGTCAGCCGGGAAATCCGTGGCAGCACCTGCCTGACAATACTCAGGCCGTGATCCGTATCAATGGACCCGCATTTTTTGGTAAGGCTGAAATTGGCACCTCCCGGATTTTTGAAGAGACGGCAGATTATCCGGCATTGCATCTTCCTGTGAGTTGGCTCTTGAAATTAGATTCTGTCTATCGGCATTCACCTGAACAATATGAAATCCTGCGGCAACAGGAAATTCTCCTGGTTCTGTTCCCCGGAGAGCAAGGATGGGAAGTGGGTTTGCTTTCGGATGCCAGCGATGCCCGGAAAAGAAAAGCCTGGTCAGATATCCTGGCTGAGGCGGGTGCCCGGGTAACAGAAGAGGCAGATGGAGGCCTGATGGTCAAACTTGATGAACAAAGCACCCTCTTTGCCAGGCTCGAACGAAATCTTTGGGCGATGTCGGGAAGCCGGGAAGGAATAGGAGTACTGAAGACAGCCCTGCGGCGCACTTACGCCAATGAACAGCAAAATCAATGGAAAGACACAAAGCGAAAGGCCGCCGTCAGTCTATTTGTTAACGCATCCCTTCTGGAGTCTTTCCTGCAGCATTCAGGCAGGATGCCACAGATTGAATCCGCAGGGGAAATGGAGAAGGAGAAGCTGGTGCTGGATGTCCTTTTCAAGCGCAATGAAATTTATCTCTCGGGTTATCCACAGGCATTACGTAATGTATCTGCAAAGGGAAAAACAGCTTTCGCTGCGATGGCCTGGCCCGGGGAGGTACCGGAAGGAATCCTGGCTTATGCCAGCCTTGGGTACCTGGAAATGGACTGGACGAAACACAAAGAGGAAGACAGCCTGACAGAAGAACATCTGCTGCGCTTTTCCGTCCTGCAACTACAGCACACCACCCCGCTTATCCAGCTTTATCCCCTCGACAGTACATCCCGCACCTTCGTTTCCGGATTTCGGAAGAATCTGGAGCTGGATCCGGTGCTCACAAGCGTATTTCGTCAAAAAATGGACAGCATAATGCCCGACCGTAATGAGGGCGACAGCCTGAAATGGCAAGTGATCGCTGCCGGAAAAACCCTCCTGCTTTCCAGAAATGAGGAAAGCATCCGCAAGATGGCTGCAAATGTTCAGGCAGGACGAATTTTCGCCTCTAATCCCGCCAGGTCCGGAATGGCAGATATGCTCCCCGATTCCGCGATCCAATGGGGCTTCAGCATTCTACCAGGAAGTGGAGAAGATCAGCAGGATGAAAAAGCTTCATCCCATCAACTGGCCTGGGCAGAAGTATCCGAAAAGCATCGCCTCATAACGATGGTGCTGACCCGCGCGCAAGCAAACGGAGCAAAAAGACCCGTGCAAAGACAAAGCCTCGCAGGAATGATCACCCACAGGCCATTCCCGGTCTGGGATCACAGGAATAAGCGCTACAATGTGCTGGTGGCCGATGATAGAAATACACTTACCCTCTTCAGTCCACAGGGGGAGATTCTTTGGGACTATCAGATGGATGACAGACTGATGGGAGATATTCAGGTGGTAGATGCCTACAGGAACAGCAAGTTCCAGTATCTCTTCAATACCGCATCCAAAATGTATCTTGTGGATGTGCTGGGAAAGGATGTGGAAGGCTTTCCTGTAAGCCTTCCGGTGGCAGCATCAAATCCCCTTGTTGCCCTGGATTATGATGGAAGAAAAGACTACCGCATTCTGATTGCCGGGCAAGACGGATTGATCCGGAACTTTGATATCAGAGGCAAGGAGGTGGATGGCTGGAAAAAGCCCGAAATGAAAGCCAGGGTAAGTGTTCCTGTCCAGTACCTGGCGATGTATGGTAAAGATTATATCATCATCGCTGATGAGAATGGGGAGGTCATTATGACCGACAGGCGAGGCGACATCAGGGTCAGGATCAGGCGTTCCTTTCAAAATGCCCCGCAAAGTCCATTCTTTATGCAAAGAATGGATGGAGAGACCAGGATTATTACGACGGATAATAAAGGGCAGATCAGGGCGCTGCAACGCAATGGCAGGGTGCAGACGCAAAATATGAATGCATTGACTGAAGATCATTTCTTCCTCTATGATGCCTTCTCCTCCTCCAGAGACTTTGATTACATCTTCTTCGACCAGGGGTATCTTCGTGTGATGGATAAGCAAGGGAAATTACTGCTTGAGTCTCTCGTGGACGGTGCGATCTGGCAAGCTCCGGTGGTCATTAATCCCGGGAATGAAAGGTTCATCGCGCTGGCAGATAGCCTGAACGACCGCATTTATTTGTACAAGTACGGGAGTGAGCAGGTGCATAAAGTATTGGATGGCAGATTTCCTCCGGTGCTTATCGACCTAGATCAGGACTTAAAACCGGAAATCCTTACGGCTGACCGGAATAAACTGATACTGCAAGCCTTGGAAGAGTAATGGTCAACGTAGTTTTATTTGCTGACCTGCCGATAGGGTATCCTGACGGTCCAATCCATTCAATTTCTCAAGTCTTTTGAGTTTAACCGCGTATTGCATCGAGATATCCCACAGCCTTTCACCGGTTTGAACGATATGCGTTTCGCTGCGAGATTTACGTTTTTTGGGTTGCAGAAAAACCCGATCACCAGGTGCAGGTTCCCAGGTTTTGTCCACTTCATTAAACTTTCTGAGAATCCATACATTCTGCTTATGCCGCCGGGCAATCAACTCCAGCTTGTCATCCTCATCAGCGATCACATACTTCACCCCGTTAATCAAAGCCGGTTCTTCACCCTGAGACAGACGTACATCAGGAAAATCCGATTTCTCATCTTGATTCCTGCGCTCTTTTGGAACAGCAGGCTGAGCCACATCAACACCTTGATCAAAATGGTATAGTTTATTGTCTTCAATGATTTTTATAAGAAGATGGGGATAGCGTGGGTTGGTTGCATAACCCGCCTTCTTAAGCCCGTGAGCCCATCCTTTGTAATCGGTAATTTTGAGGGTGAACAGATTTTTGTACCTATCGCGGGTAGTGAGAAAGAGGCTGTGGTCGTGATAAGATTCCTCGACATTTTTATAACTACGGAAGCATTCATTTTTATGATCATCATCCTGATAAAAAGTACCCCTATCCCATCCTCTGTGACATTTAATGCCAAAGTGATTATTGGCCTTACGGGCCAGGGGGCTGTTCCCATTGTCTGATTCAAGCAGGGCCTGGGCGAGCTTGATGCTGGCCGGGATGCCGGAATCTTTCATTTCCTCCACAGCTATATCCGCATAGGTGTTGATATACGCCTCGCGGGATATTCTTGTCTGTGAAAACAGCATTCCATAAGAAAGAAGAAAGAAAAGAAGACAAAGGGCCTGTTTCATTTATTACATTTGAAATAAGTACAGATACGCAATGCAATACATCAGCAAATATTTTCCGAATTTAACGGATGAGCAGAAGAGTCAATTTGAAAGAATGATGGAATTCTACCATCAGAAAAATCAAAATCTGAATCTCATTTCGCGCAAAGATATTGACAATCTTGAGTTGCATCATATTCTTCACTCCCTGTCTATTGCTAAAATCATTCAGTTCGAACCGGGAACAAAGGTTCTGGACGTCGGGACAGGTGGTGGGTTTCCTGGGATTCCTCTGGCAGTTCTATTTCCGGAATGCCGGTTTACCCTGGTGGATTCCATCAGAAAAAAAGTGAATGCGGTAGGTGAAGCAGTGGAATACTTGCAATTGGGAAATGTAAGAACCAAATGGACACGAGTCGAAGATTTGCAGGGTAAATTTGATTTTGTAGTATCCAGGGCTGTAACACGCTTGGATGTTTTCCGGGGTTGGGTTCTTCCATTAATTAATAAAAAAGGGAACAATTCCCTGGAGAATGGCATTCTGTATTTAAAAGGGGGAGATATCCGTGAGGAAGTATCTTCGATCGGTGTTACAACTCATTTTATGGCTTTAAATAAGCACTTTTCAGAGACTTTCTTTACTGAAAAGGGGATTGTGTACATCCCGGCATAAAACACGTCCTTATCTCAAAAAAAAAAGAGGCTGCCTTTCGACAGCCTCTTTTTTCTTATCTCAGCCTTAGATTATCTGGTGAGAACCATCATACCGGTTTTGCTGAACTGCTGTGCACCCTTCACTTCGAAGCGATAGGTGTAGGTTCCCGGGCTCAGGTTGTTGGCTCGGAAATCCACTTTGTAGTTTCCGGCTTCCTGAGCCTGGTTGTCAAGCAGTACGCTAACCTGCTCACCGAGTACATTGTAAACCTTCAGGCTAACCTTACCATTTACAGGCAGTGAATACTTAAACTGAGTAGTGTTGCTGAAGGGGTTCGGGTAGTTGGCAATGGAGAAGCTTTCTGTAGCAACAGTGAGCTTAGGCATTGTCAGGTTTACATTCTGAACAGTGGCACTGGCATCGCCAATCTGGCTTTCATTGGTGGTAGTGATTTCAATCACATCACTCAACACATAACTCAGGTCTTTGATACGCAGTTTCAGGGTTACGAGGGCTTCACCAGCATTGGTCTGGCGAGCGTTCATATCATACCAGGAAATCCTCAGCACGCCGTTGTAGTCAGTGTAGAGGAGGCTGCTGGATTCCTTGGTACCCAGCAGTACTCCTTCTACCTCAACTGCGTCTTCCGGATAGTCGAGTACGAGTGAAATCGCACCGACGGTCATATCCTTGCTTACGGATACCGGGACTTCTACTGTTTCGAAAGAATTGATCTCCATTGTACCATTGCTGCTGATTTCCACAGTAGCCTTGGCAGCGGGAGTAAAGGAGCCGTTCACATCACCCATACACAGTACCTGTACATCCACACCACTTACAAGACCGGCAGAGGAGATGGTAACAGGGGTAGCATCACTTACCCAGTCACCAGCAGCGAAGGAGTTGATGAGGGTAACGAAGCGTTGTGCAACCTGGAGAGCGTCAGTAGCATTCACGAAGCCTTCACCGGTAACATCGGCAGCTGCAAGGTTCAGACCGCTCAACAGTTCGAGGCTAACAGAATGCTTCAGAATCAGGAGCGCATCGTTGGAGTTAGCACCGCCCCAGGCCTTGGTAGGCTCAGCAACGACAGTGTACGAACCGGCATATACACCTGTGAAGGTATAGGCTCCGTTGGCATCCGTCATCGTGGAGGCAACAGGTGCACCATTCTTCATCAGGACAACCGGGGTATTGGTCATCGGGGTACCGGCAGCGTTCTTATAGGTAACAACACCTGCAAGGTCACCCACCACGCTGATCACATTAACAGTAACCATATCGCTTACCACACAACCACTGATGTTGTCAGTTACTTCAACATAGTAGGTAGTAGTATCGGTCGGTGATACAACGATGGAGGCTGTAGTTTCACCACCCGGGGTCCAGTAGTAAGCGAAGTCACCACTGCCACCAGTTACAGTTGCAGTGAGGGTAGCGCTTCCACCACCGGTGATAGTCTGGTCAAGACCAGCATCTACGGCCTGAGGTGCGCTTACGGTAACCGTTGCACTGGCAACATTTTCGCAGCCTTCAGCACTTGTACCAGTTACAGTGTAAGTGGTAGTAGCCATCGGACTAACAATAATTGTAGCTGTGGTAGCACCGTTACTCCAGAGATAACTGACAGCACCAGAAGCAGTCAGGCTTACATCGTCGCCTTCGCAGATAACTGCTGAAGCAGGGGTAACCTCAACTGTCGGAAGTGCATTGACAGTAACCGTAACAGAAGCTTCAGCGGTACAACCACCGGCAACAGTACCAGTCACTGTATAAGTAGTGGTAGATGTTGGGCTTACCGTAATGGCAGCGGTCATATCACCAGTATTCCACTCATACGTATCCGCACCGCCAGCGGTCAAGGTAACATCGTCACCTAAGCAGATCTCAGCAGCACTCGGAGTAACATCAACAACCGGGTTGGTAAATACTTCTACTTCAACCATAGCTTCAGCGGTACATCCGTTGGCATCGGTACCAGTTACATAGTAAGTGGTAGTAACGCTAGGATTAACCGTGATGATTGCTGTGGTTTCACCAGTACTCCATTCGTAGGATACTGCACCTGCAGCGGTAAGGTCTGTACTCAGTCCGAGACAGATGCTCATTTGAGAAGCAGTAGCAGTCACTACAGGAGCAGCATTGACCACAACGGTAACATCAGCCGTGGCTTCGCAGCCGGCGGTGGTGGTACCTGTCACGGTATAGGTAGTAGTAACAGTCGGACTAACAGTGATGCTGGCAGTCAGATCACCGGTATTCCATTCATAGCTGTCGGCACCTGTAGCCATAAGGTCAGTGCTTTCGCCGATACAGATGGTATCCATCGTAGCGAAGGCAGAAACTGTTGGCAGCGGATTCTCAACCACAACTACAGAACCGAGAACGGCGGTCTGGCAGCTGCCAGAAGCTGTAGCGATGGCAGTGTAAGTGCCGGCTGTCTGCAGACCTACGAAAGTCATTGCAGTACCATTACCTACTAAGACATCACCCGTAGCAACGCCATCCTTGTACAGTTCATAGAACGCACCAACAACGGTACTGTCAAGACCTACAGTTACACCGGCTTCACCTTCACAATACTCACCACCACCAACGATGCTGACATCAGCAGTAGCAGGAAGAACAGTGATTGTAACAGGATTGCCATCATTGTAGCAAGTCAGGTCGATAATAGTAACATTTGTAATGTTGAGATTAGTGGTAAGATTCAGGAACTCCAGTGTGTAGGAGTAAGTCATAATACCACTAACCACATAGTCGGCACCGTTGATATTGTACTCGAGGGTGAACGGAGGTGTACCGGTGAAGACAAATTCCACTGCGGTGCTGTCGCCTGTACAATGTGTACCATTACCAAAGGTGGTAACTGTTGGCAACGGAATCCAAGTGATTACAGCGTTATCAGTGAGGAAGCGGCCGCAACCGGTTACAGGATTCTCAGCATATACAGTATATGTACCTGCTTGTGACTGGGTACCGAAGCTCATCGGACTTCCCGTTCCAGTGATCAGCTGACCGTTGATGATATTGCCGTTGCGATACAACTGGTAAGTAATACCAGCTTCTGTAGAGCCAAGGCCAATATCCTGGTTGGTAAATTCGCAAACCAGGGTATCACCAACAAGCGGCATATCCATCGGTAAGGTATTAACACAGACAAGAATGGTATCAGAATTAGCGCAAACCCCAACACTGATGGTGTAGACAATCTCATAACACATTCCAGGAGTAACCAGGGTAGGATCGAAGGTATTACCAACAACACCAGAACCACTGAATACACCACCGGCTGGACTAGCTGTGAGTGCAACAGGTGCATCATTGGCGCAAACGTCAGCGATAGGATCGATGGTCACCACAGGAAGGTCGGTTACGAAGATGCTGTCCATTGCACTGCATTCGCAGCCATTGGAGTCAACATATACATACGTCAGTTCGTAACCACCTACACCATAAACTGCAGGATCGAAGGTAGATGTAGCTACACCGTCGACATAGTAGGTACCACCTGCAGGCATACCAGTAGCAAGCGTGATGATATCACCATCTATGCAGAGGGTGCCTCCTGTGACGGAACATACAGGCAGTTCATATACTTCCACGTCCATAGAAGCACTGTTGGTACAGCCATTCATATCTGTGTATGTATACTCTACAAGATGTACACCAACGCCGAGGGCGGCGGGGTCAAATACCACAGCGGGATTACCATTGATGGTATAAGTTCCACCCATCGGATAACCCATAACCAGGGTGTCGGCAGGAGCATCTACACAATAACCGTCATACATACTCAGATTAACCTGAGGCAGAGCGTTGACCACCACTGTGGCAGAGCCGGTAGCTGTGGCGAAACATTCTGCATCAGCAACCTCAACAAGAGCATAGGTATGTACACCTGCACTAAGCACAGGAGTGGTATAAGTAAAGATAGGTCCGGGGATATTGTTGAAATACTGCAGGGTATCTCCATCTTCGAATACCAGGACACTGAAAGGCGGTGTTCCAGCGGTAAAGGTGATGGTAATATCAGCAGTTTCACCGTAACAGAGGGTATCATCACCGGCAATGCTAGCAGCAGGTTCGGGGAAGAAGAAGGCAACAGCAGAGCCATTCATAAAGGTGGCACAACCGGTAACTTCATTCACCGCACGGATGGTATAGGTACCAGCTTGTGTCATATAACCCCACTCAATCGCAGCACCGGTTCCATATTTAGGTGCAAAGTTCGGGTTGTTGTACAATGAACCGTTTCTCCAAAGCTCGTAACGAATGTTGGAATTCGCTTCGGTGCTATCCAGGCCAATGAAGATAATTTCACAGCCCATACAGCAGGAATCACCACCGGTTACATTGAACACCATCGGTAATGGGTTGATGGAGATGGTTAAGGTTCCTGTCATATTTCCGGAACAACCACCGACATCAAAGGTACCTACGATGGAGTAGACACCAGCGGCAGTTTGGTTTCCGAAGCTAATGGCAGCGCCACTTCCAGCGACAAATTGACCTGTAGCTACACCGTTCAGGTAGAGTTCGTAGGTAACACCTATTTGTGAACCGTTCAAACCAATCACCTTACCAGCGCCACCCTCGCAATACACACCACCACCGGTGATCGTGTAGGCAGTAGGCTTGCTGACGGTAACCAGAGCGGTATCACCACCTGTATTGGAACAGTAGAGGTCTTCTACAAGACTTACAGCGTAGGTGGTGGTGCTCATCGGGCTGAAGTTATTCGTCCAGACATAATTGCTGGTAGAATAGCTGATCCCGTTCAGTACGAAGCTGAAAGGAGGTGTACCTGTAAAGGTAACCGTAATGGCCGCATTGTCACCGCTGCAGATCGTGGTGGAACCACTCACATTGGCGGTAGGCAGCGGAACGATATCCACATCTACATCACCATTCATCAGGGAGATGCAGGAAGTCACATCATCAATACCCTGTACGGTATAGGTTCCAACAGCGGTTACATAACCGAAGCTGATCATACCACCGGTACCGGCAACGCTAACTCCGGTTGAAATACCATTAAGCAGCAGCTCATAGGTGACTCCGATTTCACTGTAGTTCATCCAGATCTGACTGGAGTCGCCGGCACAGTAGAAACCGTCGCCTTCAAGGTCATAAACCATCGGCAGATTACCTCCGGTAAGTTCGGCATAGCCGTTCATATCGTTGGTACAACCGGTCAGGTCGTTAATGCCCATTACAGTATACGTACCCAGTTGGGTCTGCGCACCGAAGCTGATTGCAGCACCGGTTCCAGGAATGGTATCCATCGGGCTGCCGTTCAGATGCAGAACATAGCTGACGCCAATTTGGCTACCGGCCAGTCCGACAGGTACACCAATATTGCAGTAGTATCCACCACCCGTCACATCGTAGGCAACTGGCAGGGGCAATACATTAATATAAGCGGTATCACCGGTACGGAAGCATACACTGTCTTCTACGAGGTCAATGCCAATATAGGCAGGTGCAGTGGAACCACAGACAGTCAGTTCATACGTCCAGGTCTCAATTCCGCTTACCAGACCCAGATAGGTCAGGTCTGCATCATTCATCACAACCACGGAACCATCACTATAATGGATCGTGAATGGAGTGAGGCCGGTCAGGGTTACAGTAAGGGTTTCACACTCATCGGCACATACATCCACATCGCCGTCAAAATTGGCGGTAGGCGCAGGACGAAGGTTGATCAGAATCTCATTGGACATCCAGCTCTGACATCCGGTAAGGCTATTCACACCAAGTACTTTGTAGGTACCCGGTACTTCCAGATCACCGAAGTACAATACACCACCTACGCCAGCGAGGGTATCCACAGGACTCCAGACACTGCTGTTAAGCGGCATATGATATAGGATGTAATCGATCCCCAAATCACTGTTCACCAGATTCACAGGAATACCGAAGCAACCGAAGCAGTAAATGCCATCCTGGGTCAGTTCGTAAGGTACGGGCAGCGGAAGAACATTCACGCTCACCGTATCAACACTTTCACAGGAAAGCTGGCTGCCGTGTAATTCGGTCACAGTTACATAATAAGTAGCCGTATCTGTAGGCATTACGTAGATCGTATCCGTAGTTTCACCAGTACTCCAGTAATAGAGGTCACCGCCTGTAGCCACGAGCATAGCAGTCTCACCAAGACAGATGTCCTGATCAGCTCCAGCGTCAGCAACGGGCAGTGCGTGAACAACAACCGTAGCGCTGGCATCATCGGTACAACCATTACCATCAACAACGAACAATTCGTAAGTACCAGCCATAGCAGTAGTAGCAGGGCCAAATACGGTGTCTGCATCGTGTGTGAGGGTATCACCATTGAAGCGCCAGGTATAAGAAACAATGCTGCTACTGGTACCATAGCTGTTAGAGCCTGTCAGGGTGATATCATCTCCTACACAAACCTCGTCACCAATAGCAATGGCGATGGGCAGGGTATTGAGCACAACTTCAACAGAATCAACATTTACACAACCGGTAACGATATTGGTTACGGTCAGGTAGTACCAGCCAGCGTTGGCCAATGTGCTGTTCGGAATCTCAGGATTCTGCAATGTGGAAGTAAATCCGTCAGGACCAGTCCAGGCGTAACTCATTGCACCCGGCTGACCAAAGAGATAAATGGTCTGTCCAACGCAATAGGTATCCATCCAGTAACTGGCGTGCGCATTGGGGAGAGGATTGACAACCACAGTAGCGCTACCGGTTCCGGTATTGTTACAGAGATTGGCATCTTCAACATTGCTGATGGTGTATACAGTAGTTCCAACAGGAGGTGTAACGGTGGTAGACCAGCTCGTGGTAGCGATCGGGCCATAGGTAACACCATTGATGGTTACGTAGAAAGGCGCTTTACCAGTGAAGGTCACAGTAAGATCTGTGCTTTCACCTTCACATATTTCGGCATCGCCGGTAATATGGGCTGTGGGCAGCGGATTGATCTTAATGAAGACACAGTTCTGCATTTCGCTTTCACAACCGGTAGTATTGTTGATGGCGCGTACGAAATAGTATCCGGGAAGTTCCTGGTTACCGAAGGACAAGGTGCTTCCTGTACCGGTGCGGGTTTCCAGCATTGTATCCGGACACGCACAGCAAACAGGGGAGTACCACAGTTCGTAGGTAACATTATTTTGAGAACCGCCCAGGATCACAGGCAATCCGCCTGTTCCTTCGCAATATTCACCTGAAACCTTGGCAACACTGTTCTCAATCACGCGGAGCGGGAATGAAAGCGGGTTGGGGGTGATGGTTACGATGGCTACACCATTCATCATCACGTCGCAAAGCGTCGGCTCAGTGGTGTCAATGGCCATTACAGTATAGGCATAAGAGCCCAGGATCTGATTTCCGGGGATAACCGGACCAAAGGTGATCGGTCCACCGGTACCATTGATAATATAAGCAGGATAACCGGCAGGCTGGTGAACACTACCATTGTACATCAGGTAGTATTTCACGCCTTCCTGTGATCCATCCAGGCTGATTTCAACAGCACTACCGGCACAAGCGGTACCACCACCGAGTACATTGAATACTTCGGGCAGCGGATTAACCTGAACGGTAACGGTGGTATCAAACTCGCATCCGTAACGATCGGTAGCGGTGTAGGTATAATCACCATTGTCAGCCAACTCCATAATCAGGCTGGTGTCGTTGTCGATGAGGTATCCACCGATGCCACGCGCATTATTCGGTACTTGCCATATACCGATAACAGGGTTACCACCTGGTTCGTTGGAATAAGGATTCGCGGTCAGGAAGAGCTCATCACCTTCACAGATCGGGTTCGGAGTGATATTAACATCCGGGATCGGCAGTGAACGACCGGTAACACTTCCATTTACATAAGTAGTCTTCAGGCTGACCGTAGCCACGTCTGTTACCTGGTTGGCACCCGGAATCACGAGATCCCACTCAAGGGTACTGTATCCGCCAGTAGCAGGCATTTCGAACGGAATCTTAAAGAGGACATCGTTACCGATATTGATCGGGGTCATACTGAAGATGGAAACAGTAACACGGCCGGAACCAATACCAGGTCCATACTGGAAGATGACACCAGGATCAGTAAGGGCAGGGTGAACATCAACAAGTGCCTGTCCAACCCAATCCATTATAGTGTAATCGAAGAGGATATTGAGTGAAGCAGAACCAACCATATCAAAGTTCTCCGCATAAATCGGAATTTCGATGGTATTGGCACACTGTACGGTATCCAGACTCTTAGCCCAGCTCGGTTCGCCGGCATAAAGGGTAATATCAGGACGTACTTCCAGGGTAACCACGTCAGAGGTATCTGCATTGCAGTATCCGGTGACGATGAAGCGATACTGGTATCCCTGCATTGAAGGATAGCTGACCGGATCAATCACGAGGCTGTCAGTGGTAGCTCCACTGTAAATGCCGCCGTCAACGACCGTATTCCAGAGGGTACCGCCATCGGTACTAACTTCCCAGGCAAATGCGCCTCCAGGATAGTCACCACTGACATCAACGGTAATGTAACCTTCTTCTCCACCATCAATAGTCATCGTAGTGGGGGTAGCAGGATCCTGATCGTAGAAACGCAGATCATCCACAGCTACCAGTACATACTCACATACGTCAATGGTGCCCATTGTATCCACACAGATGGTTTCCCAGCTTGCAGGTACACCGAAGAGCGGATTATTCCAAACATTCGTACCGTTGCTTACTTTGTATCCAACAACAGTATAAGTTCCTACAACATTGACCGGGTCAAAGCTGGTTGTTCCGCTGATCGTATCCACAGCAACTCCACCGAAATACAATACATAATATACATCGGTTTCAGCAGCTGCAATAGAAATAGTGGTGAACTCACCAGGACACTGGCAAACATTATCCTTGCTCAAAGACTGAACAACAGGTTTGGGATCGATAGTGATGGTAACGGTATCAAGCATCCACTGAGGACAATTTGCAGGGGTGCTGGTATCCACAGCCATTACGTAATAGTCTCCTGCTGCGGTGAACTTGCCGGGGAACCACTTGGCGCCACCGGAAGGAACAGTACCGTTCATTTCGGCAACAGGTGCAGGATTGCCAACCATATAGAGGAAGTATTTATCCTCACGATTGGTGCTGTACATACCAATGCGTACTCCGTCACAGGTAGTTGTTTCACAAGCGAAGTCTTCGCAATAATGTCCACCATTTTCCACAATCAGGTTAAACTGCTGCGGCAATTCTTCCTGAATCAGCTGTACGGTATCGCTGGCAGCACTGCTGCAGCCAGAGGTATCGTTGGTAGCCAGCACATAGTAGAAGCCATTGGAGGCAAACTGGCCAAAGCTGATGGCAGTACCGGTACCTGCTACAGAGTTCTGGAAGGTAGCGGTGGAAATCATACTGGTTTTCAGGTAGAGGTCATACGTAACATCTACTTCAGAGTTATCAAGTGTGATGTCAGCACTGTCGCCATCGCAATAATGACCGGCATTGGTCGGGCTGGTAGCGATCAGGTCGTACTTCATCGGCAGGGCATACACCTCGAAGGTGGTCATTGCGCTGTCGGAGCAGCCGTTGGCATCGGTATAGTAATACCATACATCGAAGATACCGGCACCGAGGGTAGCAGGATCTACATTGCCAGCAACGGGGTTGCCATCAATTTCATAGGAACCACCAGCAGGCATTCCAGCGAAATCAGTTACAGGGAAGGCAGCGGCATCGGCGCAAACCGGAGCTACCGTTCCAATAGTAACGATCGGGGTGGACCAAACGGTGGTAGTCATACTATGGCTGTATACGCAAACAGGATACAGCGGATAAACTGTGCTGTCGGCATATTCATAAAGAATCGTGATCGGCGCATCCTTGGTGGTAACAGCACCCGGATCGAATACACCGGTCACAGGATCTACGCCTTCACCACTGAAAGTACCACCTACTGGAGATACATTGGTGAGGGTGATGGGATCTTCCACTTCGCAATAACCGGCAGCAAGACCGTCGAAGAAGACGGGAGTTGCAGGATGTACATAAACCGTAACCTGTGAAGTAGCTACACCGCAGGAGTCATTATTGACACGCAGGTAATAGGTTGTGGTTACGCTTGGGGTTACATCGATGCTTACATAATTGGCAATAAGGCTGCCAGCGCCATAACTCGTATCGCTATACCAGCTGTAACTGGTTGTACCATTACCACCTTGACCTGTTAGGGTAACAGTGGTTCCTTCACAAATGTACTGGTCAGCACCAGCGCTGATGGATGGTCCAATGGTTACATTAATATATGCACTATCGATGGCCTCGCATCCATTGCCATCGACGATGGCTAACTCGACCTGATAAAGACCGTTCAGGATACCATTCATTGCAATGGTCGGATTCTGTGTAGCGGTAATGGGAGGCAGTGCAGCAGGGCCAGCTACCTGTGTCCAGGCAAAATTGGCCGGGGAACCGGTGATTACCGGAGCGAGGTTGATTTCGCCCCACTGACAGGTGAAGTAAGGTTCACCCATACTGACGATAACCGGAGCATCAATTACTTCTACAGTAAGTGAGGCATATCCATAGCAGTTCAGTCCTGCATCATAGACCGTCAGATAATAAGTGGTAGTAACCGCAGGTGATACCACCAGGGTGTCGTTGTTTTCATAAACCACACTGGGATCACCGGTAGCCGGGGACCAGGTATAGGTGTAAGGACCGGTACCAAAAGTAACTCCTGCAACCAGGGTTGTGTCTGATCCGGGACAAATTGCGGCCGGGATATCGTTGTTGATCTTCACGATCGGGGCAACATTAACAAATACATTCACACTGTCGTGTGCAACACAGCCATTGGCATCCTGTATCGTTACGGTATAGGTGGTAGCTGCCGTAGTACTGAATGTAGCACCCACCGGATTGTTAAGGTGATTATCCGGAGTAACCCCTGTCATCGGATTCCAGGTCACGCTGGTGATCGGGGCATCGCCCAGGGTCCAGCTCACCTGCAGGTCAATGCTTGAACCAAGGCAGATGCTGGTATCGCTTACATTGGCCAGTCCATTGGCGCTATCGCCGATAGAAGCGATGGATCCGTTCCATACAGCCAACTCGAAGTTGTCAGTAGCAGTACAGAGAGGATCCGTGCCGGTAACAGTAACGGAGTAAAGAGTGGTAACACTACCCGGACGGGCAATGCCTTCTCCGTATCCATCGGGCGTGAACTTGGAACCTACCGGATTCCAGGCAAAGGTGAAAGGACCATAGTTGGAAGTATCAGACAGGAAGTCGACCGTCATCCGAGAAGTAAAGGTCGGACAAACGGTATCGAACTCACTGATCAGATCAATCACAATGGTATCGGAGATCAGGGTGAGGGTGTCACTCATATAGTTGACACATCCGGTCAGGGTATCGGTGGCCACAACCCAGTACTCACCGGGAATGTTCCAGTTGCCGAAGGTGATGCTGTCGCCGTCGCCGGCAACGGTAGCAACCAAAGCGCCATCCCGATACAAATCATAGGAATCTTCACCATCGCTGTTATCCATATAAAGCTCAGGACCGGCGGTGTTCCAGCAGAATTCCAGATCGCCGTCGTGGGTCAGGTTATAGACTTCCGGCAGTTCCCAAAGTACGAGAACAGCAGAATCCATACCCATACAACCATTCAGGAAGAATTCGGCGTAGAAAGTAACGGTATCCGGTGCACTGTAGATCGTATCCCAGCAAACAGCGGGGAAAATCTGTCCGGCACTGGTATAAATATTACCATAGCTGTCATAGATGTTGAAGGAATCGGCTCCGTAAATACTCAGATCCGAAGCTGCTTCACACGCATCGATGCAGGCAAAAATGGTATCAAATCCGGGAGCAAAGAAATCGCCTTCGGGTGTATTGAATACCTTCACGAAAACGGAATCACTTACTTCACAACCCGTGCTGCTGTCGGTTACGGATGCATAGACCAAATAATACTGGATATCCGTATTCAAAGGCAGGGTATTGACAGCTGCAGCCTCGGGCAGGCCAATCTCATTGTTATAAGAAGCCAGCAGCGTCATTGAAGGATAGTCAAACACGAGCCAGTTTACCTCATAACCACCAAAGCCGCTTCCCATACCTGGGGTAATGTCGGCATAAAGGCTATCGATTTCGCTTTCACAATATATAAATGTGTCAGCCACCTGGGTAGCCCCGGCGAAAGATACAATGTCAAATACCGGAAGCGGATTCACAATGACCGTATAGCTAATGGTTCCTGTACAGTAAGGGTTATAAATGGTGGCCGTGATGACACCCACGCCCACAGCATCCCACTGAACCTCGATGGTTTCACCGAAGGTACCAGAAACATTGGTTATGGTTCCACCAGTAACAGCGTATTCAACAGTATCAGTATAGGCAGCCAAACTGTCCAGATCATATGATTCGATATCGTTGAGACATACTGTATCCACACCCAGGATATCGGTATAGGATTCAGGGTTGGGGAATAAGTCAATAAAAATAGCACTGTCAGCGGTACATCCGTTGGCACCCTTGATGGTATAGGTGATGAAATAATAGTCGGCGAAAGGAGCAGGGAAACTCGCTGAGGGAGGATCAGTCGTAGATGGGTCAAAGAGACCATTCACCACTCCGGGGCCACTGAATGTACCACCACCCGGGCTGGGTGAAACGCTCGCAAAGAGGTCGATCACAGGATCGGTATCGCAAGCTTCCAGGTACCAGGACACCATTGTAGGCGCAGCAGGACGGGGTTTGATTTCAAGCTGCATAGTGGCCGAAGCATTCCCGCAACTGGAAGTCATATCCACCCATACGTCAAAACTGCTGACCGTACCTGTAGGAATAACCCAGGTATTCACTCCATTGCTGTCTGAGAAGGTCGCTGCTCCGGGAGGAACGGTGTACCAGCTCCAGCCGGAACCGCCGTATGCCGTCAGCATCACGCTGTCGTCTTCACAGAGCAGGGCGTTGTTGGGCACAATGTCCACGAAGGGGTATCCGGAAACAACCGAAATGGTCACATCATCGGTGGCCGTATTTCCGAAGAAGTCGGTCACGGTCACGGTATAGGTGGTCGTGACATTGGCCACAGAATATGCGATGGAATCCGTAGCACCTGAGGCCAGGGTTGCGGTGGGGGACCAGGCATAGGTGTACGGGGGCATACCTCCACTTGGGAAAGCGTAAGCCGGAGTAACGGCTGTGTCGCAAACATTGTGTCCGTCAAATTCTGCTTCCACGGTGAGGGAGTCAAGTACAGCGATGGCAGCAGCGCCATAGACAAAAACAGGACCTGCTTTTAATCCACCACCTGAGTTTCCATCATACGGCCAGGCAATATTATTGCTTCCATCGCAGGGAGTGAACTGATCGTTATTCACCACAGCATAATAGAATGTGGAGCTGTCTGGTGTTACCGTGATGCTCGGGCCTTGTCCCAAAGAATCACAGGTCCAGGTAGCAAGACCAACCCAATAGTCAAAATGAGGCAGTGCAGGAGAACTGGGGAAATGGAAGCTCAGATTTTTGAACCACCAATCCCAGAAATGGTAAGCATCCACCTTCATTGAGTACCAGTTGATGGTAAAAGGAGGGGTGCCTCCGCGCACATCTGCGGTGAGGGTGACGGTCTGTCCACGCATTGTGGAATAGAACTTATTATCACTGGGCACCACGGGGCTGGCATCGGCATCGATGAATACCCCGAAGGACTCATATATATTAATGTTGTCGAAGGCGACATCTTCAGGAGAAGATTTCGTAGGTGAGCCTTGTTCCCCAACAAAAGCCATACGCAGGTACACGGTGTTTTCACCGGCCATTCCTGTGAGGGTATGGGATACGGTCTCCCAGCCATTGGAACTTCCGCTCCAACCGGGGCCACCAATGAAGTTCATTATGGGGGTATTATACCAATTCTGCGCATAGATATCGGTAGTGTTATATCCACCTACCGGGAAGTAATCCACCCCATTGGTAGAATAATACAGGGCGATACCATATCCGGAGGTTGTTTCATACAGCACATCCATTTCGATCACCGGGTCGAAATCGAAGCCGGTAAAGTCGAAGGTGGGAAGCTGTACATAGGAAATCTCTCCCAGGGGCAGGTAGGTTTTTACCGGGCTCAGTGAGCGGTACCAGTAATCGCCTGATCCGGCTATGGCCGGCAGGTTTCCAAACATCCAGTTGTTCTGGTATGCCAGGGCTTCGGAATAGGTATAGCCTTGTCCGCTGTTGAAGTCCTCAAACCAGGCATTGGCCACCGGCGCGATCCATTGATGGATGCGTAGGGTCACAGTACCGGTATCATTCCCTGTATTGAGTTCGTGATAACCTGAGCCAACCGGCACGGGATACCATTTGATCTCATACAAGCCCGGATCAGTCAGGGGAACGTTTGCAAAATCAAATGCTTTCCCCTGGTTCCCAGCAAAGGACTTGTTGGTCACCCAGTCGGCCTTTGTGATGGTGTCAATGATGGTTCCATCAATAACAAGCACGATACCGAAACTGGTATCACCCACATTGTGGCCGGCGGAAATGTTCCTCATTGTAAGTGTGAGGGCATCGATGTCCGTATCCACGGTTTGTCCGAAACCACCGTTCAAGATCTCAATCGGATTTGTCATCCGTTGAGCCCTGAAATCGGCAGTGTCTGCTGGTTGGGCTGATACCGTCGACCAGAATGCGAGAAGCATAATGGCGACGATCAAGCCGGCTCTTGAGAGCGTAGTCTTGGTCTTCATAAGCGTAGACTTTGTTTGAATGTACTTCAAATTAGTGGCTTTCATTAGGGTAAAATTATTGGTTTCCATAAGCAAGGCAATTATTTCTCAATTGAAAATCCTACGGCAGTGTTCGGATTAATACGGTGCAAAATAATAACATAATCGACTAAATTACAAAAAAAAGCATTAAAAAACTCCATACTACGAGCATTCTATCCACAATCACCAAATAACTAATTCCTTGCGAAACAGTTACCGTGTTTGTAAAATGGTCAGTCCCTTTAATAACAAGGCTGTCCTAACAATCTGCCCGATTACGCGGGCGGCGGAGAACCTTGTCCAATATCTTAGGCAGCCTTGCGGCTGGCAAATCTGGCAGTTATACTGCAAAGGCAAAAAAATGTTTCAACACTGATCTTCAGGTAATGCTTGCTGAATGCATCTGTTGCCTCTATCACAAAGTCAAAAGTAAACATTCGTCCATCCACCGACAAAGAAAGGGGAAAAAAGTTATTGTTAACTTTCTGTTAATATCCCTGTATTCCTGAGGGCTTTGGCGAATGCCTGGGCAAATATAGCAATCCCTGGGGATGCAACGCATCACAATGAAAAAAAAACAAGTTGATCAGGGGTGTTTCCGGATGACTATAGAGCCCCGAAAGCGTATGTTGCTGTATTTCTGCTCTTTACAATAATCACATTGAAAAAATCCCCCAGAATCTCCTGAATGCCGTGATGATGCGGCGTTTCAGGGAAGAACAAGGTTTGCAATGCACATATTTTACTGATAACCAGCAGGCAAGAGAAATAACATCCTGGGGCAAACAGAAAAGACATAAAGACATTATTCCCTGTTTTTCATTGACTTACAAGCTAAACGCCCCAGATGATAATGCGTTTATTAACATTCTTATTAACCGGATGAGGTACATTTGTACCGGTCTGGACTTAAAATCGCAGTTTTCCATACATTTGTCCCCGAGATTAGCAACCATAAATAAAAAAACAGATTATGAGCGAGATTGGAAACCTGCAGCCACAAGGCATCTGGAAAAACTTTGAAAAACTTCTGGCCGTGCCCCGGCCATCCAAAAAAGAAGCCCGCATTATTGAGGTGATGAAAAAGTTTGGAGAAGACCTGGGACTGGAAACGATTGTAGACAAGGTCGGCAACGTCATCATCCGTAAACCCGCCACCCCGGGAATGGAAGACCGCAAAGGGGTTGTCCTGCAGGGTCACCTGGATATGGTGCCCCAGAAGAACAGCGATGTCAGCCACGACTTTGAGAACGATCCAATACAGGCATACATTGACGGTGAATGGGTTAAAGCACGCGGAACAACACTGGGCGCAGACAATGGAATGGGGGTAGCAGCGGCAATGGCCGTCTTGGAAGCCACCGACCTGGTGCACGGTCCTGTGGAAGCCCTCTTCACCATTGATGAAGAAACCGGAATGACCGGTGCCTTCAACCTGGAGCCGGGCATTCTGCAGGGGGACATCCTAATCAATATGGACTCCGAAGACGAAGGCGAACTCTATATTGGTTGCGCCGGTGGAATGAATGGCAATATTTTCTTCGATTATACCGAAGAAAGCATTCCCGCCGGATATACTGCCTTCCGCATCAGCATCACCGGAATGAAAGGTGGACACTCAGGAATGGATATTGCCCTGGGCAGGGGAAATGCCATCAAAAGCCTGAACCGTTTTCTGTGGGAAAACAAAGATAAGCTCGGAATCAAACTGGCTGAAATTGACGGGGGCGGTTTGCGCAATGCCATCCCACGGGAAGCCTTTGCCACCATCCTGGTGCCAAATGAAAATATAGAAGGTCTGAAATCTGAATTTAACCGCTTTTCTCAAGTAATTAAATCGGAACTCTCATCTACCGAACCAGACTTAAAAACAGATATTTCTGACGCAGAAATGCCATCCAGTTTTATCAATGATGAGGTAGTAAAAAATATGCTTTCTTCTGTCTATGCCTGTCCGAATGGGGTCATCCGAATGAGCGCTGATTTTGAGGGCCTTGTGGAAACTTCTTCCAACCTGGCTATCCTTAAGTCAGAGGCGGGCAGGATACATATAATGTGTCTGCTCCGCAGCTCAGTGGATTCTGCCAAGCACGACCTGGCACAAATGATGCAGAGCGTCTTTGACCTTGCCGGTGCCCACTGCCGTTTTGATGGAGAATACCCCGGATGGAAGCCGAATCCTGAGTCGCCTATCCTCTATCATATGCGTCAGATATACAACAAGCGCTTTGGCAAGATTCCTGAAATCAAGGCTATTCACGCCGGACTGGAATGCGGCATCCTGGGCGCAGCCTATCCCAACTGGGATATGATCAGCTTCGGACCTACCATCCGCTTCCCTCACTCCCCGGATGAAAAGGTGAATATCCCCTCCGTAGATAAGTTCTATGATTTCCTCCTCGAGACCCTCAAGAACATCCCGACGAAGTAAAAAACCCGGGGCAAAGTTTGGATTATTATAAAGTCTTCCTATCTTTGCCGCCTCAAATCTGGAACGCAATGACAAAAAGAACTTTTCAGCCTTCGAGGAGAAAACGCAGGAACAAGCACGGATTCAGAAGCAGAATGGCTACCGCCAATGGACGCAAGGTGCTGGCTGCACGCCGTGCCAAGGGCAGAAAAAGACTGAGCGTTTCAGACGAAATGCTCGATAAGCGCTAAACTTTTTATAGGCAATGAAAGGCGGCTTTGATGGCCGCCTTTTTTTTGCCCGTATACTTTGCATTGGCCCCTTTTTTAAAAAAGTCAGAAAAAATTGACTTCAATAAATGACTTCTGACGCACGATCCCATTTTTTTTGACCTGCTATTCCATCCAGCGGTCTCAACCCAAATAAAAGCCCGAAATTTGGCCGATGGATTCCTGGCTTCCCGAAATCGGATCCCAGGAAGCCTTCGTAAACCATTATGAAAGTCTTATGCTGAAATTCTTCCTCTGGCTGATATTCTTCTATTTCCTCTTCCGGATCCTCACCCGCTTTGTCTTCCCTATCCTCCTGAATCGGTATATCCGTAAACAAGAAAAGAAATACCGATATGGAAACGAGGCACCCGGGGAAAGCCATCCGCAGAAGGGCAAAATGAAAATATCTATTCCGCGTCAGGGAAAAGACAACAAACGTCCGGCTGACCATTTAGGGGAATACACTGACTTTGAGGAGAAAGTTCGTGAGACTGCTCATCCTGGAGCCCAAGGGCGAACAGGATGGACTAAGTCGAATAATCCCGATGAGCGAAGCGATATCGGGGAGAAGGACTGATACGACAGTGGCTTATTCATCCAAAGCAGCTGCCAGTTCTTCCGTCATCTCCAGGTTGTGAAAGACGGCCGACACATCGTCGTCGTCCTCAAAAACCTCAATGAGCTTCATCACCCGCCTGGCAGCATCTACATCCAGGTTAACCGTAGTATTGGGAATCCTTTGCAAGCCGGCACTCTCGGCCTCTACCCCCAGTTCCTCGAGCTTCTTCTGCATCAACCCGAAGTCCTCCATCGCAGTAGTAATGGAAAAATACCCATCCTCCAACGCAATATCCTCCGCACCGCCATCGATCGCTTCCATCTCAAAGGCATCCGGATCCAGCTCTCCCAATGGAACGCTAAAAATGCCCTTCCGCTCAAAAATAAAACTCAACGAGCCATTGGTTTCCAATTTGCCATTGTATTTATTAAAATAGGAACGAACCGCGGAAACAGTGCGCTGAAGGTTATCGGTGGTACACTCCACAAACACGGCAACGCCATTGGCGGCATAACCTTCGTAGGTTACCTCCTGAAAAGCAGCTGCATCTTTGTCCTTAGCCTTATTGATCGCACGCTGGATATTCTCCTTGGGCATATTCACCCCCTTGGCATTGGCAATAGCCAGGCGAAGCCGGGGATTGCTTTCCGGATCGAAGCCCCCTTCATTCGCGGCAACGGTAATCTCTTTGATGATCTTGGAGAAGATCTTGGAGCGCTTTGCATCCAAAGCGCCTTTCTTGCGCTTGATGGTGGACCATTTACTGTGACCGGACATAGCTTCGCTTGTTAGGATGTCAAGCGACAAAAATACACAGTTTGCCAGAACAGGGCAAAGCCGGTAAAGACAAAAACCGCTCTGCCTTCAGCAAAGCGGTTTACCATCCCGGATCTCTGTGCATCATCACCAGGTGGTGAGGGTCAATCCAAGAGCAAAGGGATACAATTCAGGACCCTTGTCATTCTTGAACAGGGGCAGCAATGAGTAATTTCCAAAGAGGTTAATCTTTCCCCATCCCAGTCTGACCGTACTTTCCAGCTTGAAGGGATGCAGATGAAAGTCGTCCCTCACCTTGTTCTTCTGCTTTCCCCCATCGTTCCATACCGTCTTGGTATGGGTTCCGATACGCAGGCTGCCCACTACACCGGCTGCCAGATGGAAGCTGTTGCTTTTGGAAAAACGGTTAGTTTGGTACTCCAGCAATAGCGGAAGATTCAGATAATTCACCACCAGCTTGCTTTTTTGATAATCGCGCCGGTCGTTCAGCTCCTCGTTCACTTCCAACCTGGCAATGCCATCCTCTCCCCTGGTTAGCAACACATCATCATTGAAACGATAGTTGGTGTACTCCAGACCCAGTCCGGTCACCAGTCCAAACTTGTTCCGGATCAGATTGAAATTCTGCTCAAAAAAATTCAGATGTACATTGATGGATTTCTGCATAACCAGATCCAGGTAGGCGAAATCCTTCGGCAGTTCCATTTCAAAGTCCGGGTTGAGATATCCATTCACCCCAAGGTCGAAGCCGGCCCAGTGACCATCAAAGCGATGCTTCTTTTCTCTCTTCACATTTACATTACCTTTCTCATCTACCTGTATGCCTGAACCTCCCACCCTTACCCGGGTGGTATCTCCATCGATCACTTCAATATCCAGCTCGCCGATCCGAACACGGATGGAGTCTCCATAATTTCCTGTTTTGATCTTCACATTTCCTCCGTTGAATTTTCCCATCCCGGAAACACCACTTTCTTTGATCGTTCTGACGGCAGGGTTTCCCAACACCTTGATATCGGCGGCGCCACTGCTTTCGCCCGTGATCTCATCACCTACATTAACCACAGCGGAGCCTGCTCCGCTGGCCTTGATGTTCACCTTCCTGGCCTGCAACTCCTTCGCTTTCAGATCGCCTGCTCCGGACACCTCCGCAGTCACCTGGTTTGCATAACCATTAAGAACCAGGGTAGCTGCGCCGGCCACGTTAATGGTAAGGAATTTGACATCCACTTCCAGGCGGGTTTCGGTTGCTCCGGAAACAACAATATCCATTTGGTCGGACTTGATGATGCCCTGCCCTTTCAGATTGGCTGCGCCGATGACCTCTATGCCTTCCAGCTCTGTGACAACAATGTGAATCTTCAGCTCTCCCGGGTCGCGAAGCTTGTTGGTTTCAAAACGAAGCGTCCCATTCTCACTTTTTACGATCACTTGCTCTTGTTGATCCTCTTTTGCGGTGATGATCACCTTACGGCTGTCTCCCTGCTCGAGGGTAACATTCAGCATCCCTTCCAGCTTCACTTTGGTAAAAGCGGGAACCGGTCTTTCGTCGGTCGTCATCACACCTCCCTGTGCAAGGGTATTCAGAAGAGGCATCATCAAAAAAAGTGCGGTAGTCAGATAATGTAGTGCTTTCATAGCATTGGAATTAAAGACAGGAATAAGACGGCCACAGCTGTGTATTTGTTACAGGCAAGTCGGGGATTTTATTCGAAACGGCGTTTGCGGGTGATCTCAAAACCATCATTATACAATGCATAAGATATGGTATTGCCCTCATCATCCACATCTCTTTCCAGGGTCAGTCGCTGGTCGGTCAGGGCATTGATGGTGCTAATCCCGGCATCAGCAATATCCCAGAATACAGGGTTTGTGATCCATCCCTCATTGTGTGATGCTGTTCGTGACCGGGCTTGTTTTCCCAATAGCCAGGAAATATTGAACAGCCTTCCCTGCGCTTCCGGTTCGGGTCCGGATGCAATCAGAGATTTGATGGCTGCGGTTTTATTATACGGGGTGGAACGATAGGCGATCCAGGCTGGTGTCTGAGCGGCAGGGATGAGGCTTTGACTCAGTACTTCCGGCGCCAGGGGATCCAGGAATAAGGGTTCAGCCAATATGGAAGGGGCTATAGCCGCTTTGTTTGTGCTTTCAGACGCCGCAATCGCTCCGGGCAGCGGTTCATCCTGAAGGGGAGCTGCGGGCAGATCCTCCATCTTCTTTATGGGTTCAGCAGGCTGATCCGATCCACTACGGGGCGGAAGCTGCGGGCTTGTGAGCCTGTCGGGTGGCAAGCGAAGCATATCTCCGGAAACAAGCAATGGCTCATCTTCCGGCAAACGGATCAGGGTCAGGCTCAGCAGTAAGAGCAAAAAGACAGCGGCAATCCGGCTGGCAGCAACAAAGAAGCCTTTACGGTATAGCGGGATGCTTTTCTTCAGTATACTTTTATCCGGGAAGGCAATCTGTGCATCCGGCAACAGGCGTGTCAGCATTGCGGCCCGGTATTCCCTGCCGGATTCCGGGTGCTCTTTCAGCCACAGGGCTAATTGTATCTCTCCTTCCTGATCCAGGCTTCCATCGGCAGCCTGGAGGAACAGCTTTTCCCGGGTCTCCTCAAGGATGGCCGCTTCGGCCTGATAGAGTGAGGCAGGATTGGGAAAAGCCAGGGCTTCTGCATCCAGGCGTACCGCATCCAGGCCTTCCGCATCCGATGCAATCTCCGGATGGGCTGAAAGAAAGGCTTGCATCTCCGCTCTCAGGGGATCAGCAAGCTGGCCCTCCAGGTAATCCAGCAGATACGCCTCATAATTATGAATATTGATCTTTCCCATTGCTATATTACCAGATCCAGGCTGACGATATACTTCTTCAATGCAGCGCGGGCGCGAAAGATATATACCTTGACCTGCGATTCGCTTAAACCTGTAATCTCCCCGATCTCCTGATAGGCATAGCCTTCGTAATCACGAAGCATCAGCACTGATCGCTGTATCTCGGGCAGTTTCGCCAGACCTTCATCCAGCACTTCCCGGATGTCATTGTAATCGTGGCGCGAACGTACCATATTAATATGCCCATCCTCCATCCTTATTTGCCTTTGATTTTTCCGGATGTGGTCTATCATTGTATGATAGGCGGTGGTGAAAAGATAGGATTTGGCTTTCTCATAGGACACATCTTTCACCTTCTCCCACATTCGGGCATAAGCCTCCTGCACTACATCCCGTGCTCCCTCTTCATCCCTGAGATTCTTCAGGATAAAGCGGTATACCGGGTCTGCGTGCCGGTCCACACACTCATTGTATTCCCTGACGGTCATACGTCTCTGGTGATGATGCTATGATGCTGTGACGAGATCACAGGCAAAAAAGTTACAATAAGGATCTAAGAAGGGTTTAATCCATCTTCAGTACGGCAAGGAAGGCATTCTGCGGGATTTCGACATTACCCACCTGCCGCATTCTTTTCTTTCCCTTCTTCTGTTTTTCCAGGAGTTTTCTCTTCCGGGTGATGTCTCCCCCATAACATTTTGCGGTGACATCCTTTCGCAGGGCCTTGACCGTTTCGCGGGCAATAATTTTGGCTCCGATGGCAGCCTGTATGGCCACATCAAACTGTTGCCTTGGAATGAGTTCTTTGAGTTTGACGCAGATCTTGCGCCCGAACTCGTATGCATTATCACGATGGATCAGGGCAGAGAGGGCATCCACCATATCCCCGTTGATCAGGATATCCAATCTGACCAGGCTGGCCTGGCGGTATCCTGAAATATGGTAATCGAAACTGGCGTAACCCTTACTGATGCTTTTCAGTTTATCATAGAAATCAAATACGATCTCAGCCAGCGGCATTTCAAAAGTCACCTCGATCCTGTCGGAAGTGAGATAAACCTGGTTCTTCAGTATCCCCCTTTTGTCGATGCAAAGCTTCATCACTCCTCCCAGGTATTCGGAGCGGGTAATCACCTGGGCTATGATATAGGGTTCCTGGATATGATCGATGAGGTTCAGCACCGGCAAACCGGAAGGATTGTGTACCTCAATAAGCTCTTGTTTGGTGGTGACAACCTTATAGCTGACGTTGGGTACGGTGGTGATGACATCCATATCAAACTCCCGGTCGAGGCGCTCCTGAATGATCTCCATATGCAGCAGCCCCAGAAATCCGCAACGAAAACCAAATCCCAGGGCAGCGGATGACTCCGGTTCCCAGGTTAGAGAGGCATCGTTGAGCTGCAGCTTCTCCATTGAAGCCCGCAACTCCTCATAATCATCGGCATCAATAGGATACACTCCGGCAAAAACCATCGGCTTCACATTTTGAAAGCCCGCAATGCCCGTAGTACACGGATTCGCAACGTGGGTAATGGTATCTCCTACTTTAACCTCTTTCGACTCTTTGATCCCGCTGATGATATACCCCACCTCACCGGTGCTCAGTTTCTCCCTGGGCAACTGTTTGAGCTGAAGCACCCCGATCTCATCGGCATCGTATTCTTTTCCGGTATTGATGAACTTCACCTTATCCCCTTTCCGGATTTCCCCATTGGATATTTTGAAATAGGCAATGATTCCCCGGAAACTGTTGTATACTGAGTCGAAAATCAGGGCTTGCAACGGTGCCTCTGGATCACCTTTGGGTGGGGGAACTTTCTCAACAATGGCATCCAGTATCGCTTCTACTCCGTAGCCTGTCTTTCCGCTGGCAGGGATAATATCTTCCGGTTTGCAACCGATCAGGTCGATGATCTGTTCAGCAACCTCCTCGGGCATTGCATTGTCCAGATCCATCTTATTCAGAACAGGGATGATTTCGAGGTTGTGCTCAAGGGCGAGATAGAGATTAGAGATAGTCTGGGCCTGAATTCCCTGGGTGGCATCAATCACCAGGAGGGCTCCTTCGCAGGCGGCAATGGAGCGTGAAACTTCATAACTGAAATCCACGTGACCGGGCGTATCGATCAGATTAAAGATATACTGCTTCCCATCCTTTTCATAGGCCATCTGCACAGCGTGGCTCTTGATGGTAATGCCACGTTCACGCTCCAGATCCATATTGTCCAGCATCTGTTCACGGATATCCCTACCGGTAACTGAATTGGTGCGCTCCAGCAGGCGATCGGCCAGGGTACTCTTCCCGTGATCAATGTGTGCAATGATGCAGAAGTTGCGAAGGTGTTTCATCAAGGTATATTAGCGCCTGCAAAATTAGGATTATTTAGGCAATCCTTGCAGAAAAGCCGAATCCTCCCGCGACGCCCCATCGGGGATCAAACCCTGATTAACAAATTATTAATTTAAGTGTTGAAAGGAATAGGTTTAAAATATCGAATTTTGCATAGCCTTAAAAACGGCTTCCGTATCCAAATGAAGCACGGTTTTGAAAGCAATACTATTTATTCATTTAAAGCACAGAACTTATGCGCAGACTACGTCTCGGAATTATGGGTTTTGGTGAAACGGGCAGGCACCTGTATAATGCCTGCCTGCAGGACGACCGGATCGAAGTGGTCGCCATTAGCGATATTGGCAAACCCGAGATCCTGCATTACCTCCTGCAATCCCATATGCCCAAAGGAAAAAAAGTTAGCCTGGAAGGCAATCATCTGATCTCGGACAATGGACGGGCAAGGATGGTACAGGGTATTACTCCCTCCCACGTACCCTGGGATGCCTTTGAAGTGGATTTTGTGGTAGATGCCACCGGGAAATACAAATCCCGTGCGGCCCTGGCCAGTCATCTTGAATCAGGGGCCAGCAGGGTTATCCTGAGCGGCCTGCCTGAAGACCCCATCGACAGGCTTGCCATCATCGGCGTGAACCAGAACCACATTCAATCAGCAGACCGCATCATCTCGGCCGGATCGGCCACCACCAATGCCGCTGCCTTGCTGATCAAAATATTGAATGAGAACTTTGGCATCGACCAGGTGGTTGTTTCCTCCATTCACGCCTACACAGCCGACCAACCCCTTAGGAATGTCGCCGGCACCGATTTCCGCAGAAGCCGTTCTGCGGCGGAGAACATTATCCCAAATACGGCCCCCGCTATCCATTGGCTGCAGGAGATTATGCCCGAAATGAAAGGGAAGATCGCCGGTGGAGCCCTGAATGTGCCGGTACCGGAAGGCTCACTCCTGGACCTTACCGCATTTTTGAAAACCACTGAATTCTCCCTGGATGACATCCTGAAAGCTGTGATTGAAGCCAGTCAGCAGACGCCAAACCTCATCGAAGTGATGGAGGATCCCATCGTATCCACCGATGTCATCGGAAATTCCCATTCCCTGGTGTACGATGTGAAAGCGGCAATGAAATCAGGCAGCCGCCTTTTCAAAGCCATTGGATGGTATCACGGCTACCTGAGCCTGGCCCACCGCATCAAAGACCTGATGTTGCTTTATCATCAAAACGACCTGAAAGGAGGTGCAAAATGAGAGTAGCCATAAACGGCTTTGGCCGCATCGGAAGAAGTGTCTTCCGGATTATGAATGACAGGAAGGACATTGATATCGTTGCCATCAACGATTTGTTTGACCACGAAGCCCTTCAGTACCTGTTGAGATATGACAGCATAATGCAGCGCTTCGAGCAGAATGTCTATATCGAAGACGGATACCTGATTACGCCCAATGAAAAAGTCAGAATGCTCAGTGAACGCAACCCTGCTGATCTTCCCTGGAAAGAACTCGGCGTAGATGTGGTCATTGAAGCCACCGGGGTGTTCCGCAGCCGTGAGAGCCTGGTGCCCCACCTGGATGCGGGAGCCAAACGGGTAATCCTGACCGTGCCTTCCAAAGACGAGATAGATTATACCGCCGTCATCGGGGTGAACGAAGATGGTCTGAAAGCTGAGCACCGCATTATCTCCAATGCCTCCTGCACCACCAATTGCCTTGCCCCGATGGCCAAAGTATTGAACGATGCCTTTGGCATTGTGGAAGGAATGATGACCACTACCCACGCCTATACCAATGACCAGCGACTGGCGGATGTTCCACACAAGGACCTCCGCCGCGGAAGGGCTGCTGCTGAGAACATCATCCCCACCACCACCGGGGCCGCCAAAGCAGTCGGAAAAGTCATTCCCGAACTCAAGGGCAAACTCGATGGCTTAGCCTGCCGGGTGCCCATACCGGATGGCTCCGTGGTCGACCTGGTTGTGGAAGTGGCTACCGATGTTACCGTAGAAGACGTGCACCGTGTGGTCAGGGAAGCAGCCAACAGCGAAGCAATGAAGGATGTCCTTCTTTATGCTGAAGGACCTATCGTGTCTTCTGATATCGTCGGAAATCCCTACTCCTCCATCTACGACTCGGAGTTCACCAGTGTACTGGGTAAACGCGTTATCCGCACCCTCAACTGGTACGACAATGAATGGGGATACTCAGCCCGCATCGTGGACCTGATCACCCTTCTGAAGAAGTTCGATTAAACCCGGGAACAAGCCCTGATCAAGCACCCTCCGAAAACATCCGGGGGGTGTTTTTTTTAGTCCCCTTTTAAGAAAAAACTGAAATGCACGTGACCATAACGGCGACCGTCCCGGAAAAAAGGATGATCCTCGAAGGAATGGCTTTTGGAATGTTCCAGGATAAAAAGGCCATCCTCTTTCAGCAATCCGCTGTTCAGCACCTCTGCGGGCAATTCAGGCAAACGGGGATGGTCGAAAGGAGGGTCGGCAAAGATGAGGTCAAATTGGTCTTGTACCTGCCGCAAATACAAAAAGACATCTTTCTGCAGGATATGCAGATTATCTATTCCCCAATCAAGGCTGGTTTGACGGAGCATCTTCACGGCCTTAGGCGATTGCTCCACGGCCACCACTTCTGTACAATTGCGGCTGATGAACTCAAGGGAAACAGCCCCACTCCCGGCAAACAGGTCGAGCACCCTTGTATCTTCAATCACCCAGCGATGTTGCAGAATATTGAAAAGCCCTTCCCTGGCCTGATCTGTGGTTGGCCGTATGCCTGAACCCACGGCCAGGCCCAATCTTTTTCCTTTAAAACGTCCGCTTATGATACGCAAGGCAAATGATTTAAGAGAAGCAGCAAATCGTGTGTGCCTCCCGGTATTTCTGCCCCGGGAGGAATTTTGTCGGTATGGATGATTTCGTACTCCCCGATATAGGGACTGATCAGGGCAGGGGTGCGGCCCTGGCTTGCAAATTCACCCGTCAGGACTATTCGCACCGGCTTATCCAGGCTGCGCCATACATTCAGAAAATGATAGGCGGCATCTTCTGCTGTTCTGACTGGAAAAGCATTGATAAAGGTCAGTCCGTTTTTTCCGGCCATAGCCACATCCAGAGAACGTGAACCCAGGTCGGCCAGCAATACTTCCTCCCGGCCGGCAGAGATCCGTATGGCTTCTCTGGCCACCAGCATCCCGTAATTGGATATCTGAGTCTGCAGGCTGTATTCTTTCAGTAAGAGACTCAGAGCAGGCCGATCCACGAAGAATGAAGACAAATCATCCTCGGAATGCTGCAAGACCTGCTCGCCTTTTCGGATGCTGTGCCTGACAGACAATATGCTTAAGGGATCTACTTCTTTGGCCACCGCACTGGGAAGGATGCTGTATCTTTGACTGCGGAGAATAAGGCAGGCCCTGCGATAGCGCCCCGGAGGCAGGCCGGAAGCCTCCACCCTCATCCGCAAGCCGGCCGGATCAGCCGATTGCATCAGCAAAGCGGTATTCCGCAAACGAACCACCCCTTGCAGCTTTCCCTGCTCACTGCTAATAATGAACAAGGCTTCATCCCGGTTGGCCAGGACGCTCAAAACATTCTGATCCTGTTTTCCTTGATTAAAGCCCGGGATAAACCAATACGCAGCCAATGCAGATTCCGCAGGCATCATCAATGGTTTACTCCCAGTTTCCGTCCGACGAAGGTTCAGTCATCGACCCAAGCGTTACGCTCTTGTATCTGTCCTGACGAATCAGGTGATCATCCAGCCCGCTAAGGTATTTTTCCTTGGGCGCAATGGCCTCAAATACCGGCACGGTAATATTGCTTCGCTCAATGGTTCCGGCATTAAGGGTGATCTCTTCCTTATCTGTAAAGGGAATATAGCGAATCGTCTGCGGATCCTTTCCGGCACCCAATACCGAATCTCCTACCGAAATAAAGGCAATCGTATCCAGGATAGAACGGGTAAAGGTGGTGTCTTCCGGATCAGGAACCATCTTGACCACCGGAATCTCTCCGTATTGCAAGAAATCAACAAGGGTATCAAAACTGGGAGCAAAGGTGCCGTGGACTTGCTTGTAAAGTAGCTGGGCCGAACGAACCTGCTTCATCTTTTCAATCACCTTTTTGCTCCTGTAGTCATATTCTTTGTTGAAACGGACAGGTGCCATCACACTTTCATAAACAAAATATACCAGGAGGAGGATCACTACTGAGAGCACAAGCTGAATAATCGTCTTTTTCATTGATGGGGGCCTTTGATGATCGACAAAATTAACATCCTTTCAGGGAAAAAAAAACTCTTGGGATTTATTTAATCTGTTATACTGACAAACGCTATACAGCCTGACTTGCAGCGGGCTTTGCAGAAAATGCAGGCTTTCCCTTTGCCTTCCCTTCCGAAAAATCCCTGCTATATTTGCAGGCATATTCCCGTTCTGACCAAGTCCTGATACTATGATCTATTTCTTTCGCACTGATGATGCTGCTGTATATGCCCTGGATTGCAATGGGGCATTGAAAGAAGAAAGCATCTCCCGATTGCATTGGCTATTGCAGGCAAGACTTCTGCCGGATACTCCGCAGCTGAGCGGATTGTTCCTTGGACCGCGCCGGGAGATGATTACCCCCTGGAGCACGAATGCCGTGGAGATCACCCAGAATATGGGCATCCCCGGCATCAGGCGAATAGAAGTATTCCTCCCTGCAGCACAGGATACTTCCTTCGATCCTATGCTGGAAGCCGTGTATGACTGCCTTGGACAGGATATATTTGAGATCCCCCATAAGGCGGAAGAGATTCAGGAAATCACAAGCATCGCAGAATACAACCAACAGCAAGGCCTGGCCCTGAGCGAGGATGAAGTGGACTATCTTGAGGCGCTCAGCCAGCGCCTGGACCGGAAACTCACCGACACCGAGGTTTTCGGATTTTCACAAGTGAATTCTGAGCATTGCCGCCATAAGATTTTTAACGGCCGCTTTATCATCAACGGGCAAGAGATGCCGGACAGCCTTTTTGATTTGATTCGGCGCACTTCCCAAACCCATCCCAACTTCATTCTCTCAGCCTACAAAGACAATGTCGCCTTTATCCACGGCCCGGAAGCAGCTCATCTTGTCCCGGCCCGTCAGGATATTGCAGACTGGTTCACGCTGAGGCGCATCCCGGCTGCCCTCTCGCTCAAAGCTGAGACCCATAATTTCCCCACCACTGTGGAACCCTTTAATGGTGCTGCTACCGGCAGCGGAGGAGAACTCCGCGACAGGATGGCCGGAGGCCAGGGCAGTTTTCCCCTGGCAGGAACTGCCGTCTATATGACTTCCTATCCCCGCCTGGAACCGGGCCGTCGCTACGAAAAGCACCTCCACGCCCGACCCTGGTTGTACCATAACCCGGCCGATATCCTGGTAAAAGCCAGCAATGGAGCCAGCGATTTCGGGAATAAATTCGGACAACCCCTGATCTGTGGCAGCCTCCTGACTTTTGAACAACAAATCGGAGAAAAGACCTACGGCTATGACAAAGTAATTATGCTGGCCGGTGGGATCGGATTCGCACACGAACACCAAAGCCGGAAGAAGGAACCTGAAAAAGGAGACCGCATCCTGGTGATGGGGGGCGATAATTACCGCATCGGTATGGGAGGCAGTGCGGTTTCTTCCGTAGCCACCGGCGAATTCGGCCAGGCTATCGAACTGAATGCCGTTCAACGCTCCAACCCTGAAATGCAGAAAAGGGTATATAACGCTTTGCGTGCAATGGCAGAAGGAGAAGACAATCCGATTGTATCCGTGCACGACCACGGAGCCGGAGGGCATCTGAATTCCCTTTCCGAACTGGTGGAAGTGCCGGGAGGAATCATTCATCTGCGTTCCCTGCCGGTGGGTGACCCCACCCTGAGTGCCCGTGAAATAATGGGAAATGAATCCCAGGAAAGAATGGGCCTGGTGATGAAAGCACAAGACGTGGAAACCTTAAAAAAGATAGCTGAAAGAGAAAGAGCACCCCTTTATGATGTGGGAGAGGTTACCGGTGATCAGCGTTTCGTGGTAGAAGACACCCAAAGTGGCCGGAAACCCATCGACCTGAGCCTGGCAGATATGTTTGGCAAACCGCCCAAAACCCTGCTTGAAGATACGGCTGAACCCCTCCCTGTGCAGGATTTTCACGTGGATACCCGTGAAGTAGACGACCTGCTGTATGATGTGCTGCAGCAAGAAGCCGTGGCCTGCAAGGACTGGCTCACCAATAAGGTGGACCGTTCGGTAACAGGAAGGGTGGCCCTGCAGCAATGCACAGGCAGCCTGCAACTGCCCTTGAACGACTATGGACTGATGGCCCTGGATATCAGTGGAGACAACGGCATCGCTACCAGCATCGGTCACGCTCCCCAGGCCTCCCTGATCCATCCCGCTGCCGGAGCCCGCATCAGCATTGCAGAAGCCCTGACCAACCTGGTATTTGCCCCCCTGGCTCACGGACTGAAGGGCGTTTCACTGAGTGCCAACTGGATGTGGCCGGCCCGGCAAGCCGGAGAAAACGCCCGCCTCTATGACGCGGTAAAAGCAACCAGTGAATTTGCCATCGCTTTGGGCATTAATATTCCCACAGGCAAAGACTCGCTCTCTATGACACAGCGCTACCCCGATGGCAAATCCGTTCTGGCACCGGGAACGGTCATCATCTCTGCTATGTCGGAAACCAAGGCTGTAAGGCACACTGTTACTGTCAACCTGAAAGACGTCCCGGGCAGCAGCCTCGTATACATCCCCTTCACCCTCTCCCCCCCGGTGAGGGGAGGCACGGCCCTATCCCAGAGCTACGGGCTTCCAGGAACGCAAACCGCAGATATCCCCGATCCGGAATACTTCAAAAAAGCATTTGCAGCCGTGCAGGAACTCCTTGCTCAGGGACAGGTGCTGGCCGGACACGATGTGTCGGCTGGAGGCCTCATTACCTGCCTGCTGGAAATGGCTTTTGCCCATCCCTTAATCGGACTCGAAACAGATACCTCTCACTGGGAATCACAGGATGTCATCTCCACCCTCTTTGCTGAAAGACCGGCTGTGGTGATGCAAACATCCCAGGCATCCAAAGTCCTCGATCTACTCGAAGAAATGGAGGTGGAAGGCTGTATCATCGGCCACACCCAAACACACGGGCGCCTTCATTGGAAACATCATCAGTGGGAAAAGGAATGGGAAATCGCTATCCTGCGCCGGCAATGGATGCATACCAGCTACCTGCTCGACCGCAAGCAATGTGGCTCCGTGCTGGCAAAAGAACGCTTCGAGCATATTCCGGAACAGGCATTGCAGTTTCGTTTCCCTGAGGATTTCAGCGGCAAAGTGCGGGATGCCGGGCTTGACTTCCACCGTAAGGAAAAAACCGGAGTAAAAGCAGCCATTATCCGTGAAAAAGGCGTCAACGGAGACCGCGAGATGGCCTGGGCTATGCACCTGTCGGGGATGGACGTCAAGGACATTCATATGACAGACCTGATCAGTGGCAGAGAAGACCTGAGTGATATACACTTCATCGTTTTTGTCGGTGGATTCAGCAATTCCGACGTTTTGGGTTCGGCCCGCGGCTGGGCCGGAGCATTCCTCTTTAATCCCAGAGCCAAAGCAGCACTGGAACTCTTTTATGCCCGGAAAGACACCCTCAGCCTGGGGGTGTGCAACGGATGCCAGCTGATGATGGCCCTGGATCTTATTCCCTCTTCCAGCGGCGTTTTTCCGAAAATGCAGCACAATCTCAGCAGAAAATTCGAATCGGCCTTTCTGAGCGTGGACATCCTGGAGAACGAGAGTGTAATGCTTGGGAACCTCAGCGGAAGTCGACTGGGTATATGGGTAGCCCACGGCGAAGGCCGCTTTGTGTTGCCCGGAAAAGAAACAGATTACCATATCCCTGTTAAGTACACCCACCGGGCCTACCCCGGCAACCCCAACGGCTCCGATTTCCAGGCGGCTGCCCTGGCCTCTGCCGATGGCAGGCATCTGGCCATTATGCCCCACCTGGAAAGGGCTTTCCTGCCCTGGCAATGGGCCTACTACCCGGAAGACAGAAATGGGGACGAGATCAGTCCCTGGCTGCAGGCTTTTGTGAATGCAAAAAACTGGATAGAAAAACATCCCAAATGAAAGAAGCAAGCATTATAATGATTACCGGTGCCAGCAGTGGCATTGGAGAAGCCTGTGCCAGACGATTTGCGCAGCAAGGCTTTCGCCTCATCCTGACCGCTCGCAGGGAAGACAGGCTTGAAGCCCTGTCCGAAGCGCTACAGCAGGAATACACCTGCGACATCCTCACTCTTTGTTTTGATGTTAGAGACAGAGAAAGCTGCCAGGCTATGCTTGAAAACCTTCCTGAGGAATGGGCGGAGATAGACATCCTCATCAACAATGCCGGCCTGGCCGTAGGCCTGAATCCCCTTCACGAAGGGGATTGGGATGACTGGGAAAGAATGATCGATACCAATATCAAAGGACTGCTCTACATCAGCCGCATTCTGGCTCCCCGGATGGTTGCACAGGGCCACGGTCACATTGTTAACATTGGTTCCATTGCCGGCAGGGAGGTATATCCCAACGGAGTAGTCTATTCTGCTACCAAACACGCCGTAGATGCCCTGACCAAAGGAATGCGAATGGATCTTCTCCCTCAGGGAATCCGGGTCAGTCAAATTGCACCCGGAGCGGTGGAAACCGAGTTTTCCCTGGTCCGCTTCAAAGGAGATGCGGAAAAAGCCGGGAAAGTCTATCAGGGATATCAGCCCCTGCGAGCGGAAGACATCGCAGAAGCCGCCTGGTTTATCACCCAACAACCACCTCACGTCAATATCAACGATATGCTTATTATGCCCACTGCCCAGGCCGCTGCACTGGTGTGGCACAAAGAAAGCGAACCCGGAAAGGCCTGAAGCCATTCTTCCCGCTCAGGGATTTGAGGCCTTTGCTTTTTTTTATATATTCGCCTCCTTTCAGGGTGGGTTGGGACAACAAAACTGCAAAAAATGGAAGTCAAAAGGATTTTTGACCTCTTGCCCCGTTACGAGGCCTCCTTCATACCCAAAGAGGATGTGCTGGCAGGAAAGGTTCAGGGAGAGTGGAAAAAGTACGACATCAAAACCTACCGCCGCATTGCTGAACAGATCAGCTTCGCGCTGATCCATCTGGGAGTCAAACCGGGCGATAATGTGGCTACCATCAGTCCCAACCGGCCGGAATGGAACTTCCTGGATATGGGCATACAAATGGCAGGTGCAGTGCACGTGCCCATCTACCCGACCATCACCCTGAACGACTACGACTACATCCTGCGGCATTCCGAAGCAGCCATACTCATTGTTTCCGGGCCGGATCTCTACAAGAAGATCGAACCCCTGCTGGCCGATATCCTCAGCCTGAAGCATACTTTTACCATTGATCCCACCGAGGGGGTAGATCACTTGGAGGCCCTGCTCCGGATGGGCGAAACGCATCCCGCCCGTGAGGAACTGGTAAAACGTATGGCTGCCGTAAAAAGCAAGGATGTCGCCACCATCGTCTATACCAGCGGCACCACAGGCAACCCCAAAGGCGTGATGCTGAGTCACGGCAACCTGATATCCAACTTTATCGGTGTCAGCTATATCCCTACCTTCGGAGAAGAAGGAAAAGCCCTGAGCTTTCTGCCCCTGTGCCACGTCTATGAGAGAATGCTGGTCTATCTCTATCACTACCTCGGCATTTCAATCTATTACGCCGAGAACCTTGCCACGGTGGGAGATAATGTGCGGGAAGTGAAGCCGGATATGATGTCAGCGGTACCCCGTTTCCTCGAGAAAGTCTATGACCGGATCCTGAACAAAGGACGCAATCTGAAAGGGATTAAACGCAGCATCTTTGGCTGGGCCGTCTATCTGGCTACCCATTACAACGAGAACGGAAAGAATCCCTGGCACTACCGGATTCAGCATAATGTGGCCGACAAGCTGGTCTTTTCCAAATGGAGAGAAGCCCTGGGAGGCAATTTCAAAATCATCGTATCCGGCAGTGCAGCCCTCCAACCCCACCTGGTGAAAGTCTTCAGGGCAGCCGGTTTACCCATTTATGAAGGCTATGGACTCACCGAAACATCACCCGTCATTGCGGTGACCAGCACTCTGCCCAATGGCATCAAAGCAGGAACGGTGGGACCGCCTTTGCGGGGAGTGGAAGTAAAGATTGCCGGAGATGGTGAGATCCTGGCCCGCGGGCCCAACGTGATGATAGGCTATTACAAGGATCCGGAAATGACGGCCAGCGTGATCGACCCGGATGGCTGGTTCCATACAGGAGATGTGGGAAAGTTTGAAAAAGAAGGGCAACTCAGGATCACCGGCAGAAAAAAAGAAATTTTCAAATCTTCGCTGGGAAAATACATCGCCCCTGAACTCATCGAAAACAAACTCAAATCTTCGCCTTTCATCGACAATGCGATGGTAGTCGGGGAAAACCAACGCTTTGCCGCGGCCATCATCGTTCCCGACTTTGCCCATCTTAAGTCCTGGTGCCGCATCAAAGGAATTACCTACACGCACAATGCTGAAATGATTCAGCTTCCCCGCATTAAAAAGCGCTACCTGAAAGAAATCGAGGGTTTCAATAAAGAACTCAGCAGCGCCGAGCAGATCAGAAAGTTCGAATTGCTCGAGCAGGTCTGGAGTGTGGAAAGTGGTGAGCTGACCCCTACCCTCAAGCTGAAAAGAAAGCTCGTGCAGCACCAATATGCCCATCTGATCGACCCAATTTTCAACCCCAAGAAGTAAGCAATCCTTCCCCGATATGACAAAAATTGAACGGCTTTTTGACATTCTGCCCTTTATCCGGGAATCCTATCCCATCAAGGAAGACCTGCTGGCAGGAAAGGAAAACGGAGTTTGGAAAAAGTATTCCATCGAAGATTACCTTCATCGTTCTGACCTGCTTGCCCGGGGCCTGCTTGCATTGGGCATTGAAAAGGGCGACAAAGTGGCATCCATCAGCAACAACCGGCCGGAATGGAATTTTCTGGATATAGCCATCCAGAAAGCAGGCGCCATCCACGTTCCGGTCTATCCAACCATCAGTGAGGCCGATTACCGCTATATCCTGAAGCACGCCGACATCAAACTGGTGGTGGTCTCGTCCGACGATTTGTACCGGAAGATTGCTCCCATTCTGCCGGAGCTGGAGCATTTGAAAAAGGTGTACAGTTTTGACCCGGTGGAGGGGGTAGAGCATATCCGGGCGATGGAGGAGATGGGGGAAGCGATGGACCAGAAAGATAAGCTGGAAGAAAGGATGTCCTCCGTCCGGGGGGAAGACCTGGTGACGCTGATTTATACATCCGGCACCACAGGCAATCCGAAAGGGGTAATGCTCTCACACCAGAATATCCTGAGCAATGTATTCACCCTTGAACACGTCCCGCCGGTCGGCCACGAAGGAAGGGCACTGAGCTACCTCCCGCTTTGCCATATTTACGAGCGAATGCTCACCTATCTGTTGCAATACAAAGGCATTTCCATTTATTACGCGGAAAGCATCGCCACCATCGGCGACAATCTAAAGGAAATCAAGCCCCATATCCTCACTACGGTACCCCGCCTTCTGGAAAAGTTTTATGATAAAATTACCGGTACCGGCAGAAGACTGAAAGGGATCAAAAAAGGCATCTTTTTCTGGGCGCTCAAGCTGGGCTTGCGCTATGAGCTGAAGGGGGCCAATGGCTGGTGGTACGAGATAAAAATGAAGGTCGCACGCAAGCTTGTTTTCAGCAAATGGCAGCAGGCCCTGGGGGGCAACTTCCGGGTCATCGTTTCGGGTGGGGCTGCCTTGCAGGAAAGGCTGGCCAGGGTTTTCACCGCAGCCGGCATCCCAGTGCTGGAGGGTTATGGACTGACCGAAACCTCCCCGGTCATCTCGGTGAATAATTTCCGCCCCGGAGCCTGGGCTTTCGGCACCGTAGGGCCGCCTGTGGACAATGTCAGCGTGAAGATCGCCGAAGACGGAGAAATCCTGGTAAAAGGCCCAAGCGTGATGCTGGGCTATTATAAAGAGCCGGAACTCACCACTGAAGCCATCGATGCAGACGGCTGGTTTCATACCGGAGATATCGGTAAAATGGAAGAGGGTGGGTTCCTGAGAATCACCGGAAGAAAGAAAGAAATATTCAAAACCTCCTTCGGAAAGTACATCAGCCCGGCCCTGATCGAGAACCGATTTAAAGAGTCTCCATTCATCGACAATATCCTGGTGATCGGAGAAAACCAGAAGTTTGCCGCAGCCCTCATTGTGCCCAGTTTCTACCATCTGCGTTCCTGGTGTCAGATCAAGGGCATCCCCTATTCCACTGACGCGGAAATGGTTAAAGAAAGCCGGATCCGGAAGCGTTTTCAGAAAGAAGTAGATATCTATAACGCTTTTTTCGGAGACACAGAGAAGGTGCGCAAGTTTGAACTCATCGATCACGAATGGTCCATCGATACCGGAGAGCTTACCGGATCGCTGAAAAACCGCCGTGAATTCATCTGCAAAAAGTACGATTCGCTGATCCGAAGGATTTTTAACATTGCGGATTGAAAAAACGGGATGGCATAGCAATTCATCGTGTTTTCGATCTGCTCAAGACCTATGAGGCCGGGGCGGAACGGGCATCCGTGCCTGTGTTTTCCTGGAAAAGCGAAGGAAGCTGGAAGCATCTGCTGGGGGTGGAGTATGAGCGCAAAGCCACTCAGCTCAGCCAGGGGCTGATCCGTTGGGGAATCAAGTCCGGCGACAGGGTGGCGACAATCCTGAAAAACGGGCCGGAATGGAATCTCCTGGATATGGCCCTATTGCAATGCGGTGCCATTCAGGTACCAATATACCCCACCATCAGCCAGGCGAATTTCACCTATATTTTCCGCGATGCAGGTATTGTGATTGCCTTCGTCTCTGAGCAGGAAACCTTCAGGCATATACAAAGTATAGCCCCCCTCTGTCCGAACCTCCGCGCAGTTTTTATCACCAAAGAAGAGGGCAAAAACAGCTGGGAAGGATTTTTTGAAGTTGATCCGTCAGCCAGGAGGGAGTTGCAGCTGAGAAAGGAAGCCATACGCGCCCAAGACCTGGCCACGGTTATCTATACCTCAGGGACTACCGGTAAACCCAAAGGGGTAATGCTGAGCCACCACAATCTGGTCAGCAATTTCCTGACGGTTTCCCGCCTTCTTGAAGCCGCACCCTACTATCGAAAGAGAATCAGGAAAGCCTTGTCTTTCCTGCCCTTATGCCACGTTTACGAACGCATCATAAACTATTTCTATCAGTATCTTGGCATTGAAGTGTATTATGTACCCAGCCTGGAGGCCTTGCCTGCCGCCTTTGCGGAAGTGAAGCCGGATATGCTGTGCGCTGTCCCTCGTATCCTGGAAAAATCATACGCCCGTTTCCTCTTGCGGGGGCGCTATCTGAAAGGGCCTGCAAGGGCATTGTTCCTTTACGCCCTCAGACAGGCTTCGCAATATGAACAGGACGCTGCCAGGGGAAACAGGTACCGGATCAGGCTGTATCTTGCCCGGCTGCTGGTGCTCAGAAAATGGCGCCAGGCCTTTGGCGGGCAGCTCAAAGTCATTGTCTCAGGGGGTGCCAGCCTGAACGAAAAGCTTGTCCGCATCTATTGGGCGGCCGGCATCAGAGTGATGGATGGATATGGTTTGACAGAAACCAGTCCGGTAGTAGCGGTAGGAACTTTTCAGAAGAATGGAGTTCGCTTTGGAACCGTAGGCCCTGTAATAGAGGATGTGGAAGTCATAACAGCCCCCGATGGAGAGATCCTCGTCAGGGGTCCCAATGTAATGCTTGGATACCTGAACAGGCCACAACGAACCGCTGAAGTGATTGATGCAGAAGGTTGGTTCCATACCGGAGATATCGGTAGCCTTGATCAGGATGGATTTCTGCGTATTACCGACCGGAAGAAGGAAATATTCAAAACCTCGGGAGGGAAATACATCGCCCCGCAGGTGCTGGAGAACCAATTCAGGGCATCCGATTTTATTGAAAATATCCTGGTTATCGGAGAAGGAAGAAACTTCCCGGCCGCCATTGTGCGCCCTAACTTTGTATACCTGGAAGGCTGGTGCACAGTGAAAGGCATCTCCTGGGAATCGCCGGAAAGATGCATCCTCATCCCTGCCGTGATTGCCCGCTTTCAAAGAGAAATGGCTATCAAAAATGAAGCCCTGGATCATCCTGAAAGGATAAAACGATTTGCCCTGATCGCCGATACCTGGGATGTGGAAAACGGGGCTCTATCCCCCACCCTGAAACTCCGGCGCAGAGAATTGCAGGATCATTATGGCGGCCTGATCGAAGGAATATACAGCGGGACTCAGGGACAGGACGTACTCGCCGCACCCTGATTCTGCCTGATGATCAAAGAATACGAAAAACCAACTCGCGGGTCAACTCCCCGTCTCCGGCTGAAATATTATTCACCCCCTTGGCTTTCAGATCATAAGCATACAGCAAACCCAGGATGTGCTGCAGGCGCCCCGAAGGATATCCAGACGCGGCCTGCTGATAATCCTTTACAAAGAAAGGATTCACCCCCAGGGCGGCGGCCACATTGTTCTGACTGCGGTCTTTGAGGCTGTGATACAACAAAAGCTTCGAAAAATAGGAATGCAGAATAAAAATGGTCTTCACCACCGGATTCTCTTTCTCATTGGCTGCAAAGTAATTGACAATTCTCAGGGCTTTGACCCGGTCTCTGGCTCCCAGGGCCTTCTGCAACTCAAAAATATTATACTCTTTGCTGATGCCTATGTTTTCCTCGATATGGGTCGCATTCACTCTGGTGCCCGCCGGCAGATTGATAATCAGCTTGCCGAGCTCGTTGGCTACACGGCTCAGATCAGTGCCGAGGTACTCGGCCAACAGGGCCGCCGCCGGAATATCAATGCTGTATCCCTTTTTCTGGAGCCATCCCACGATCCAGTCCGGAATCTTATTGTCGTATAAACGGGCGGATTCAAAAAGCACACCGGCTTTGTCGAGTTTCTTTGCAAAAGCTTTCCGCTTATCCAGTTTCTGGTATTTATAATTGAAGACCAGGATGCTGCTTTTCATCGGCTGATCCAGCAACTGGATCAGGCCGGCATAAGCCTTGCCACTTTCACTGTTTAAGAGAGCAAGGTGGGCAAACACTTCCTCCAGGACTTTCTTGTCGGAAGGCTTGCATAAGTCGGGCACCTTCATTGCCTGTGCCACAGATTGCAAGCGGTGTTCGCGAATGGCCTCCACCCATCGCTTTGCTTTGGGGGCATCCAGGGCTTCCTTTGCCTTGATCACCTGATTGATCTTCTCCAGCTCATTTTTGCGGAAGAGGTCCTGGGCCTCCTTGACAATGATGACCTGATAATTGGCCATCATCGGGAAGCGGCGTGCCATTCCCACCAACTCGGCCAAACTGGTATCGCGGCCGTAAACCACGGTCTGGTTGAAGCCTTTTTCGGCCTCATTCAAAACATTTTCTTCGATATAATTGCTGATCTGATCCAGGTAATAGGGCTCCTCCCCCATCAGGAAATAGACCGGGTGATAGATTTTCTTTCTAAGATCAGCAATGATTTCTTCGAATCGCATAAAGCATAAGTCTTAATATTGCAGCATTGGATTAAAGAGTTCCTTCCATTATTACTTCTTTTTCCCTTTGTTTTTCAGCAATTTCTTTTCGTCTGCATTCAGCTTTCTTTCCAGCTTTTTTACATCTTCAGCAGCCGGCAGGTTTTCGGGTACAATGCCTCTTTGGGTCAGCATATTGCGCACAGCCGTATTATTGTCCACGTGCTCTTTTTCTATGGCATTTTGCCCTTTCATATCTTTGCTCTGCACATTCAGTCCTGTCATTTCTGCCGCCAGGTCCTTGGCTTTGATAGTGATGGTGGGCAGAAAGTCGGCCACCGGCCTGTTCTGGGGTACTTCCATCTTTCGTTTCAGCATCAAAGTATTCAGCCGGAATAAGGCCTGGTCACCTTTGGAGCGAATAATGGCAAATCCCTTCGAATCAACCCCCCTTTCATACAGTATCCCTGAAAGCTGCTTTTCTGTCTGACTCAACTTTTCACGGGCTTTAACTCGTTCAAATTCCAACAATCTTTTTTCAACTACTTCTGCCCTTCGTGTTTGAACAGCAAAGTAATTTTGGGCAAATGCAATTTCTTCTTTACGGCTGTCTCCATTCTGGGCAATCAGGTAACAGGCGTAACGTGTGAGAAGAACATCATCAATTTCCTTCTCTGCACCGGAACCAATACGAACCATTTTCCTGACGTCAGGAAAATGGTCGAAAACATTCTCACCGGCATTCAGGCAAGCATCTTTTGCTTTAGCAATTACCTTTTCAAAATTCTCCCACTTACTGTATCCGAGTAGTTTCTGTAATTCCCGTGCGCTCCAGCACTCAACACCTTCAAAATCTATAGCCGCAGCTTCAAATTCCTGAAACAGTTGTTTTATCTCTTCCGTTTTCATCATCCGGCTTTTTTGCGCTTGTATTTGTATACTTCCTTAAGCATTTCAGAACCGCAAATGCTTGACGGTCAGGCCGTGATTGATGAGTTGATTGAGGCTTTCGATGCCAATCTTCAGGTGGGTGGCCGCAAAGTGCTCGGTGACCCGTTTATCGCTCTCCTCTGTTTTCACCCCGCTGGAGATCATCGGCTGGTCCGATACCAGCAGCAATGCCCCGGTGGGGATACCATTGAAAAAGCCGACACTGAAAAGGGTGGCCGTTTCAAGATCAATGGCAATAGAGCGGATCTCCATCAGGTATTGTTTGAACTCATCGTCGTGCTCCCACACCCTGCGGTTGGTGGTATAGACTGTTCCGGTCCAGTAATCGAGGCCAAAATCGCGGATGGTGGTAGAGATGGCTTTTTGAAGATTAAAGGCAGGCAGGGCCGGCACTTCAGGGGGGAAGTAATCTTTGGAGGTTCCCTCACCCCTTATGGCAGCAATGGGCAGGATCAGGTCGCCCACCTCGGTCACCTTCTTCAGGCCGCCGCATTTTCCAAGGAAAAGGACGGCTTTGGGATGGATGGCCGTAAGCAGATCCATTATGGTTGCTGCATTGGCACTGCCCATCCCGAAATTGATCATCGTGATCTTCCCTGAGGTGGCCGAAGGCATCGCCCGGCCTGCACCCCGTATACCCACATTGTTGCTGCGGGCAAAAGCATCCAGGTAATCCGAAAAATTGGTCAGCAGAATATACTCCCCGAAGTCATTCAGCTGCGTACCGGTGTAGCGCGGCAACCAATTGGCCACAATTTCATCCTTGGTTCTCATAACAGATAGTGTTGGTCAAAGATACGTTTAATGCCCCAACCCTTGTCCTTTTCCCTTAGCCTTTGCCTGCATTGAAACCAGCCTTGCTTACCTTTGCAAAAACACAAACCATCGCTTATGCGCAGCCTAACATTGATGATCATTCTTTTCAGCCTGTTTCTCCTTTCCTGTCAACAACACAGTCAGTCGGGAAAAGAAATTACCCGGCGCATTCAATACGATGTGGATATCAAGAGTCCGGATGTCGATATGGACTGGTGGGTTCAGAATCTGGAAGGAGCGCAGCGGGAAAGCCTGTTGCGCCAAATTCTTGAGTCGGCCTACGAAGGAAAAGTTCGCACCTGGGATGTTTTCCACAATGAAATGCGGCCCGAACAAATCAGGGCAATGGGAAACCGTGCAGATACCATTACCATACAAAGGCCGGAGCCGCCTTATGAATTATACGATACCGTCCTGACGAAAACACTTAACATCAACGACATCAGCCGCATCCGCTTTCTGGAAGAATGGTATATTGATCCGGCCAGCCTGAGAATTGAGAAAAAAGTCATAGGCCTGTGCCCGATGCTCGAAAGCTATAGCCCCGAAGGGCATCTTCGAGGTTATATGCCGATGTTCTGGGTGTATTTTGATGCGGCATATCCCGGAGTATTTAAAGCCGTGAAGCCTTAAAAATGGAAATACAGCAGATTACCCTGCCAAATGGTTTGCGGCTGGTTCACTCTCCCAGCCCCTCAGCCGTCGCGCATTGTGCGGTATTTTTAAATACCGGATCCCGCGATGAAGGGGAAGAGGAAAGCGGACTGGCCCATTTCATTGAGCACATCCTCTTCAAAGGCACCCGGAAACGCCGGGCATACCATATCCTGAGCAGGCTTGAGAATGTAGGGGGCGACCTGAATGCCTATACCAGCAAGGAAGAAACCTGCATTTATGCCTCTTTTCTTCCTGAACATCTGGAAAGGTCCCTGGATCTGTTCGCCGATATTCTATTCCATTCCACCTTTCCCGACAAAGAGATCATCCGGGAAAAAGAGATCATTCAGGATGAGATCAACGCTTACCTGGATACCCCGTTTGAGCAGATTTTTGATGACTTTGAGATGCAGCTCTTCGATGGCCATCCGCTGGGACGGCATATTCTGGGCAGCAGGGAGAGTCTGCGTCATTTTGGCAAAGAAGCAGTCCTGGCCTTCATCCGGCGCAATTACCGCAATGAGGGCACGGTAATATGCACAATGGGGCCCGCCCCCTTCAGCCGGGTGAAAAGAATAGTGTCAAAACATTTCGGAGAGATTCCCTGGGGAAATGCTGAACGACCGCGGCTTGGAGTAAATGGCTACGTACCCAGTCAAAAAAGCATAGAGCGGCAAGGTTACCAATCGCATTGCATACTGGGAAGCCGGGCTTACCCCCTGGGGCATCGGGGGCAATGGTCCCTTACCCTGCTTAGCAACCTGCTGGGAGGGCCGGGGATGAATTCCCGCCTAAACCTGAGTATCCGTGAAAAATCGGGCCTGGCCTACCATACAGAATCATCCTACCACCCCTATTCGGATACAGGGGTATTTGAGATGTATCTGGGCACCGACAGAGATTCCGTTGAAAAGGTAATCCAACTGGCGCTGAAGGAATGCAGCCTGCTGCGCAATCAAAAGCTCGGAACCTTGCAATTGCAGCGGGCAAGGCAACAATTGAAAGGCCAGGTTGCCATTGCCTCTGAATCAAAGCTGAATCTGCTGCTCTCGATGGGAAAAAGCCTGCTGCTGAAAAACCATATCCTGCCCCTGGAAGAGATTTACCGGGAAATAGATGCCGTAGATGCATCCAGTATTCTGGAAGTGGCCAATGAAATCTGCTCCCCCGAACAGATGAGTTCTCTCGTTTTTAAGACCCCGCAAAGATGAGCACAGGAAACCCTGTCCTGGATTACGTCCTTGCCTTTAGTATGCCTGAAACACCTCAGATGAAGCATATTCATCGGGAAACCTGGCTAAAGACATCCTATCCCAATATGCTCAGCGGCCCTGAACTGGGTGGGTTTTTGCGCGTGCTCAGCCTCCTGTTGCAGCCAAAGATCATTGTAGAGATCGGTACTTTCACCGGATACGGCAGCCTTTGCCTGGCAGAAGGGCTGGCCCCGGGTGGAAAACTACACACCTTTGAACGCAATCCTGAACTGGTACCAATGATACATCGTCACCTGGATGGCCACGGTATGGGAGATCAGATTGAACTGCATACCGAGGATGCCCTGGAAGGCATATCCCATATCCACGGATCCTTTGATCTGGTCTTTATTGATGGAGAGAAAAAGGAATACATCGACTATTATAAGAAGGTACTGCCACGAATGAATGCGGGCGGCCTGATCCTGGCCGACAACGTCCTTTGGAGCGGAAAGGCCGCCGATCCGGATCAGAATGATCCGGACACCCTCGCCATCCGGGCATTCAATGAATATGTCCATCAGGATCAAAGCTGCCATCACTTCTTACTCCCCCTCCGAGACGGCCTGATGCTCATCCTTCCCCTGGCCTCAAAAAGCTGAGCATTTCGCTCTCTCGTGTCCTTCCGACGCGCACCTGATTATCGATCTGATTACAATTACATATATTGTTTTGTCTATTTATTGTAATTTTGTCGACGCATACAATTCATCTGCTATGACTATAGGGATACTCAAAGAGCCGGAAGGCGAGCATCGCGTGGCAATGCTTCCGGAAGGTGCTGCTAACCTCATAAAACTAAATGTCAGCATTCTGATAGAAAACGGTGCCGGTGTCAACGCGCGGGCGCGCGACAAGGCTTACTCCGATCTTGGAGTGCATCTGGGCAGTCGCGAGCAGGTCATCCAGGGCTCTGATATACTGCTGATGATTCACCCGCCGGCAGAGGCGGATATTGAACTGATGCGAGAGGGGCAGGTTTTGATCGGATTGTTCAATCCGTTGGTGAATACGGCTCTGGTTGAAAAGTTGAGGACCAAAAAGCTGACGGTGTTCAGCCTCGACTCCATTCCCCGCATAAGCCGTGCCCAATCTATGGATGTGCTCTCTTCAATGGCTACCGTTTCGGGCTACAAAGCAGTGCTTGACGCAGCCCATAACCTGCCCTACTTCTTTCCGATGCTGATGACCGCTGCCGGCACGATCAAGCCTGCACGCGTGTTGATCCTCGGGGCAGGGGTTGCCGGGCTGCAGGCCATCGCCACGGCGAAAAGGCTTGGGGCCATTGTCCACGTCTTTGATGTGCGTGCTGCCACCCGGGAGCAGGTTGAGAGCCTGGGGGCCAAATTCGTGGAAGTGGAAGGAGCAGCGGAAGACGTGAGCGCCGGGGGTTATGCCATCGAACAGGAAGAAGACTTTAAAAAGCGTCAGGCACAAGCTATTCACGACAGAGCAATATTATCCGATCTGATTATCACTACAGCGCAGATTCCGGGGCGTAAAGCGCCGCTCCTGATTCGCAAAGAAACCGTGGAAGCGATGCATCCGGCTTCTGTCATCATCGACCTGGCAGCCGGGAGTGGGGGCAATTGTGAGCTGACGCGCGACAACGAAACCGTAATTCATAATCAGGTCCGCATCATCGGAAAATCAAACTACCCCTCGGATATGCCTTCGGATGCCAGCAAAATGTATGGCAACAACCTCATCCACTTCCTCCAACTCCTCATCGATCAAGAAGGGAAGCTGCAACTGAATTTCGGGGATGAGATTCTGCAAGGCAGCTGTACGGTGCATCAGGGTGAAATAATGAACGAAAGGCTGAAAGCTGCCATTCAGAATTAAGCTTCGAAAAAAAGACACATTATGGAAAACATACTGGAATTCTATTTTATTCACCGGGAAGCGATCTTCATCGTAATCCTCTCCATCTTTCTGGGCGTGGAGGTAATCTCCAATGTTCCGGCTATCCTGCATACCCCCTTGATGTCAGGGGCCAATGCCATCCACGGGGTGGTGATCATCGGTGCCATCATCGTAATGGGGCACGCGGAAGACCGCCTTTCAATGATACTGGGTTTCCTGGCCGTGTTGATGGGAACCCTGAATGTGGTAGGTGGTTTTGTGGTCACCGACCGGATGCTGGAACTGTTCAGGAAGAAAACAAAAGAATAGGGAGGGCGCTATGAATCAGATCATCACACATATCGAAACCATCAGATTCACTCTGGCTTCCTCGATCCTGGAAATCGCTTATCTTTTCGCCTCCGTTCTGTTTATTGTGGGCCTCCGGATGCTGAGCCACCCGGATACCGCGCGCAAAGGCAACGTCTGGGCTGCCGTGGGGATGGGCCTGGCCATATTGGCCACCCTGCTTTTCCATAAAATGGATGGTGAACCGATCGGGAATATCGCCTATATCCTGGTGGCTATTGCCCTGGGAAGCATACTTGGCTGGCTGATCGCGATGAAAGTCAAAATGACTGCAATGCCTCAGCTCGTATCCCTTTTCAACGGGATGGGAGGGGCAGCGGCCGCCCTGATCTCCCTGATCGAATTCCAGCACCTGACCCGCCTGGGCGATCCGGTAAATATGGGAAGTGGAATGATGCTGGTTATTTTGCTCGGACTGCTAATCGGGAGTGTATCTTTTGCCGGTTCAATGGTGGCTTTTGGAAAGCTTGACGGCCGCATCGGAGATATCCGCAGTCCGCTGATGCGTTATATTAATATTGCCTTCCTGCTGGTCCTGGGGGTTTTTGTGGTGTATATGATGAGTCAGGGCACGGTCGATCCTGCTGCAATGATTGTAATGCTTTATGTCTTTTTCGCGATAGCCCTGGTGTATGGCGTTTCTTTTGTAATGCCCATCGGGGGAGCAGATATGCCCGTAGTGATCTCCCTGTTGAATTCTTTCACCGGCATAGCGGCCGCAATGGGCGGTTTTCTTTATGATAACCAGGCAATGCTTACCGGGGGTATCCTGGTAGGTTCAGCCGGAACCATCCTGACTGTGCTGATGTGCAACGCAATGAACCGTTCACTGCTGAATGTCATCGTCGGAGCTTTCGGGGGAGGAGGCGCAGCCTCAGGGCGAGCAGAGGGGGGGAACATCAAAGAGATCAGCATCAGCGATACTGCAGTGCTGATGGCTTACAGCCGCAAAGTGCTGATTGTGCCCGGATACGGACTCGCTGTGGCCCAGGCCCAGCATCTCTGCCACGAAGTGGATACCGTGCTGGAGGAAAAAGGCGTGAGCGTGCGCTATGCCATCCATCCGGTAGCCGGCAGAATGCCCGGGCATATGAATGTACTGCTGGCAGAAGCGGATGTGCCTTATGAGAAGATGCTTGAGTCGGAAGAAGCCAACCCGGATATGCCCAATACGGATGTAGTCATTGTGATTGGTGCCAATGATGTGGTAAACCCGGCAGCAGAAGATGACCCCTCCAGTCCCATTTTTGGAATGCCCATAGTGAAGGCGCGGGAGGCCAAAAATATCATTGTGATGAAACGCGGAATGGGCAAAGGTTATGCCGCCATTGAAAACCAGCTTTTTTTCCACGACAAAACACGGATGCTCTTTGGGGATGCCAAAGACAGCCTGCAGAAGATCCTGTCGGAATTAAAGAGCCTCTGATCCTTTTCAGAAGAAATAATACATCGCCAGCAGCACGCGCAGATTCGCGGCGGAGGTCAGATCCTCCGGCTTTGCTTTCTTGTCGAAGCTTGCACCATAGGATGCTTCGGTATATTCAAGTTCCAGCGCCAGGCGCAAGGGTGAAACCTGGTACACCATCCTGGGAGAAATCCGGTAGAGGCTGCGAATATTCGTAGCCAGCCCATAAACAGGCCCAATAATCTCCTCCGATGCGCCCAGGTTTGAAGTATGGCCTGCGAAAACACCAAATTTCCATTGCGCCCCCCGGCTTTCGACATCCAACCAGGCTGAGAGGGTGGAAAGCGGGCTGTAGGCAACCAGGCCTTTCACCGGATCGAGGCTGTCGGAAACTCCGAACCCGCCTATGCTGAGCACATCTGGTATGTTTTGTCCGTATACCCCCTCCGCTTTAATCAGCAGGTAGGGGCTTGTAATCTTCAGAAAAGCGATAGCATTGAAGGACAACAATCCCTCATTGGTACGATATCCGCTCCCGCTGCGCAACTGCGGGATAATCTTTTTCACACTGCCTCCCAGGCCGGCATACAGTTTTTCTTTTTGAAGGTGCCATTGCAGACTGGCCTCCGGAAGCACGGAATTACGAAGGTAAGCGCTGCTGACCCCTTCCGGCCCCCGGCTGGCAAAATCGCGCTGGCCTGAAAGGATACCCACCCAGGCAAAGTCGCCGTGGTAACGGGTCAGCCTGATCTGCGGACTCCGGCCAAAAGGCTGGATGGGAGTCCCGGTGTTGAAAGAGACGGTTCCGGGATAGCATCCAGGAATAAACATCGGGATCCAGAACTGCCCGGCAAGCAGTTCAGCTTTAGGCCAACGCATCTTAATGTAGGCGTGACGCAGGCGGAATAAATTGATATTGTCGTTGGCCTGGGCGAAGAAGTCGCCTTCGATCCTGGCCGACAAGGCGGCACCCAGCCTCTCCGGCCCGCTTACATCAAAGGCAAGACGGCTTTGTAATGCCAAAAAATTGAAGGAAGGGGCGGCATTCAGGTCTTCCCCATCCGGATCGGGAGAGACGGCGGAAGGGAAAAGCAGAAATTGCCCTTCCCGGGCTGAGATGGTTTGCCGGCTGTCAAAAAAGAAATCATTTTTTACAAAACCAGACCATCTTGTAAGGATCTTTTCCTCTCCCTTATCCTGAGCCAGGGGAACGGCAGTCAAAAGAAGAGCACAAATCAGAAATAATGCACTTTTTGAGCTTAAAAAAGACTTCATAAGATTACTTGTTTTTATCTGCCGGAAAAAGCTTTTCAATGAAGCTGACTTCTTTAGTGGGCTGACCCAGCAAGATACGGATATTGTTTTCGGCATTGCGGTTGGCTTCCCACAAATCAAGGGCTTGCCGGTAGCATTGAATGGCCGCATCATAGTCGCCCTGGTGACGATGAACAATGCCCAGGTTGGTATACGCGACGGAAAGTCTGCGCGGGGTCTCCTTCTGAGCCAGCTGGATATCCTCCAGCCTTTTCCGGATCACCCGGGCGACATCCACCTCCGGATACATATCATCCAGGCCGGTGTACCACGACTCTGTTTCCGGAAGCAGAGCTTCAGGTGTAGAGTCTGAAAAATCCGCCAACCATTCCTGATAGTTCTGTATGCTCAAGCCGGCCCAATAAGCAGCCTCCGCAAGCAGGGAGTCGCGGGAAACAGTATCTTGAACCGGATGCAGGAGAAGACCGAGGTAAATCGCAGCCCGGTTATTATAGACCACCCCCAGCTCGTATGAATGGGCATAGTCGGGCCACGCAGCATAGACAGCCTCTATGCGATCGAGGGTCAGCATCGCTTTAGCGGCATCGTTGTCCCGGATGGCCTGATTGTATTCCTTGTACAGGAGTTTGGCTTCAAGCACGCGGGGATCCTCAGCCTCATTGATGGCCGCATAGTGAAAATGAGCGATGAGAATGCCTGCGGCAACAATGACGAGCATCACCAGGACAAGCAGAACCGTGCCCCTTCTGAACACATTTTTTTGCGGTTCAGACACCTAGCTATGGACCTTTTCAACGAGGAATTTCTTGATTTCCAGTGGAGTTTCCTTCGTCATCTTGGATACTACAATATTCACGAGAATGGCCAGGGGTGCGCCAAACCAGGCAAAGTACCAGGCACCCAGCCAATAGGCAATAAAGTCATTTCCGGGAAGGACGAAGCCCTGTGTGGCAGCAATGAAATAAGTCAGGGCCACTAAAGATACCAATCCACCTGCGATCAGTCCGGCCTTGGCACCAGCCCGGTTGGAGCCGCTCCACCATATCCCCAGCAGGAAGAGGGGGAAGATGGTGCATCCGGCCAGTGAAAACGCAATGGCTACGAGCTGACCGATCAGGGCGAGATCAAGCAGGGCGATCAGGGCTACAATGGCAGCCATCAGAACGGTACCATAGCGGGCAATTCTTAATTGCTGCTTTGGCGAACTTTCGGGGTGGATGACCTTCACGTATATGTCGTGGGCAAAGGCAGAAGCCCCGGCTACCAGCAATCCTGACACGGTGGAGAAGGCAGCGGAAACCCCTCCGGCAGCCAGAAAGCCTACAATAAGCGGGTTCACGTTCCCCAATTGCGCAGTATAAACCACAATGGCGTCTTTAGCTAAGAGCCCCACCTCCTTATGGGTCGAAATCACCCCGCCGAAAGCAGAGTATACCGGAGCACTCCAATACAGCACACAAATGAAAAACAAGCCCCAAACCACAGACCAGCGAGCATCACTGGAACGCGGCACAACATAGAATCGCTGGATAACGTGAGGCAGACCGGCCGTGCCAATCATCAATGAAAACGCAATAGCCATAAACAGGAAAAAAGTCTGACCTGTGGCCGGATCCCAGGGCATCGCAAATTCCGGACTGGGTGCCAGTGCATATTCGTGACCGTAAACGTTCACCAGCATTTTCAACTCACTGGCCGGAATGCCCGAAACGATATCAGAAACAACCGCTCCATAGCCAATCTGGGGCAGTAGCCAGAAATAATCAAACTTGTAGGTCAGGATGAAAAGCGGAAGCATAAAGGAAACAATGATGATGATGTACTGTATCTGCATATTCTTGGTCACACCCAGCATCCCGGATATCAGGGTATAGGTGAGTACCACAGAACCTCCGATCAGCACAGCATAGGCATAATCGATGCCCATCACCCATTTAAAGAGCAACCCGATGCCCCCAAACTGCCCGACGCAATAGGCTATGGAGATGAAGATGGCCACAATGGCTCCCACTACGCGTAAGTGTTTGGAGTAAAAACGGTCGCCGATAAAATCCGCTGCGGTGTATTTGCCGTAACGCCGAATCTGACCGGCCATAATGATGAGCAGCAAAACATAGCCCCCGGTCCAGCCAATCACATAAGACAGGCCGTGGTACCCAAAGCCGTACATCAGGGCAGCCATCCCCAGAAAAGAGGCCGCACTCATCCAGTTGGAAGCAATGGCCATTCCGGAACCTACCCGACTGATCTTCCTTCCTGCCGCATAAAAATCAGTGGTGTCTTTCGCCCGAAATACCACACCCACCAAAACAAAAAGAACCAGGATGATGATCAGGATAATGGCCGGGCCAAGCTTAAAGCTTCCCTCCAGTTGAGTGGCAGAATTGCCAAAGGCCATCAGGGGAACAAGGAACAATAAGGAAAGTATCTGCTTTTTCATTCTGTGCCTTTTTTAAAGTTCATAGATTTCAACAATACCAAGCCGTTTGTGCACCCTGTCCGTCCGGAAGCAATAATACCAGCACAAGCCAATGAAAAGTACCAGCAGGAATACAGCGGTATAGAAGTAATGAAAGGGAAAACCAAGAAACTTCCAGTCGGTAAGAAAAGACTGATTGTGAATAAGGTATTTGGCCATAATGCCTGGCACATCCTGTGTAAGGGCGGGTTCGAATGGCTTCATCTCGGAAGAAAGAAGTTCAAAAGGAATCAGTTCTGCCTGCAAGGAATATTCTTCTACCACCAGAATCTCAGCAGCCACTACCCGAATCTCATCCTTTAACGTATTGTACTCTGCATCCTGCAGGTTCGTCAAGGCAGCCCGGGAGGCTTCAAATTGCCGGAGCTTTTGGATGAAACCTGGCCGCATCTCCTCCGGAAGCATTTCGAAAAAGAGTCGACTGACCACCGCATCCAGCCTGGCCTGATCTGTTGGAGAAATCAACAACTTCCCCAATACACTCAGCGAGGAATTCAGAAAAACCCGTTTTTCTTCCAAAGAAGCTTCCCCGCTTTGAATAGCCGGCCATACCTCCTCATAAGCGATGTAAGCCGGCTCAGGGGTAGGCTCCTCGATGATGCGTAATAAAAAATGAAACCCAAATACCGACACCGCCCAAATAAGCAGCAGCTTGATTGCCAGGTTCCGGTTGATCCTCGCCAACTCAGTGGTCGGCTTGAAAAAACTGATGTTGTAATCGTGCGTTTCTTTTTCCACGGTTTGAATAGCTTGGTTAAAGAATATAAATATGGTCTACAGAAAAGAACAGGCCTGGGCAGCTGAAAAAGTGGGCGGAAGATAGAGCAATATCCGCGAAGCACAAAATAATTTACTCTATAATTATTTGTATTACAGTATATTACATATATTTATTTATCGATATAATATATTATGCAAAGGCATATCTACAGCGCGGCATCTCTAAAATTAGCCTACCTTTGCCCGCCCGATAAGTGGGATGAATAAGAAGAAGAAAATGCAGGAAATCAGAAATATAGCTATTATAGCCCACGTAGATCACGGCAAAACCACCCTGGTCGATCGCATCCTACATCAGGTAAAGCTTTTCCGGGAAAACCAGGAGGTGGCAGACCTGATCCTTGACTCCAATGATCTGGAGCGGGAGCGGGGCATTACCATCCTGGCGAAGAATGTGTCGGTGAGGTATAAAAACTCTAAGATCAACATCATTGATACACCGGGGCACGCTGATTTCGGGGGAGAGGTAGAGCGTGTGCTGAATATGGCGGATGGTGTCCTGCTGGTGGTGGATGCTTTTGAAGGACCGATGCCCCAAACCCGCTTTGTTTTGCAGAAAGCCCTGGATCTGGGGCTGAAGCCCATTGTGGTGATCAACAAGGTGGACAAACCCAACTGCGATCCGGAAGGGGTTCAGGAAGCGGTATTTGAATTGATGTACACCCTGGATGCCAGCGAGGATCAATTGAGTTTCGCTACCGTTTATGGCTCCTCCAAGGAAGGCTGGATGGGGCCTGAATGGCAAGCACCGACTACGGATGTAAGTTATTTGCTGGATACCATACTGGAGGAGATCCCACCCGTGTCGGTGAAAGAGGGCAGCCTCCAACTTCAGATCAGTTCCCTGGACTATTCCTCCTACATCGGCCGCATTGCCGTGGGCAGGATACTACGCGGCCAGATACAGGCAGGGCAGCCCATATCTGTGGTCAAAAGAGACGGAACCCTTGCCCGGAGCATTGTAAAGGAACTTTACGTATTTGAAGGCCTGGGCAAGGAAAAAGTGAAGCATCCGGTTTCTTCCGGGGAGATTGTGGCTGTGCTTGGCCCTGAGCATTTTGATATCGGGGATACCATTGCCGATGCAGAAAATCCGGAGGGTTTAAAAGCCATTCACATTGATGAGCCTACGATGAGTATGCTTTTTACCGTCAATAATTCACCCTTTTTCGGTAAGGAAGGGGTATATGTCACGTCGCGCCACGTAAGAGACCGGCTTTTCAAGGAGACAGAAAAAAACCTGGCGCTGAGGGTAAAAGAGACCGATTCACCGGAAAAACTCCTTGTATTCGGACGCGGCATCCTCCACCTCTCCATATTGGTGGAAACGATGCGCCGCGAAGGCTATGAGTTTCAGATAGGACAGCCGAAGGTCCTGACCAGAGAGGTGGACGGGCAACTCCTCGAACCACTGGAAGCCCTCACCGTACACGTTCCGGAGCAGTTCTCGGGTAAAGTCATCGAAATCGTTACCCGCCGCCGGGGTGAAGTGGTCACCATTGAGCCTCGCAACGACAGGGTGATCCTGGAGATGGAAATCCCTTCCCGTGGTATCATCGGACTGAGTAATCAGCTGCTTACCGCTACCGAAGGAGAAGCCGTCATTGCCCATCGCTTCAAATCCTATGAGCCGTGGAAGGGTGAGATCCAGGGTAGAAGAAACGGAGCCCTCGTGGCATTGGAAACCGGAACAGCCATCGCCTATTCGATAGACAAATTGCAGGACAGGGGGAAATTCTTCATCGAGCCGAATGATGAGGTGTATGCCGGACAAGTCATTGGTGAAAACAGCCGCCAGGACGACCTGGTGGTGAATGTTACCCGCACCAAGAAGCTGACCAATATCAGGGCTTCGGGCTCGGATGATAAAACGATGATCATTCCCGCCATCAGGTTTTCTCTGGAAGAGGCAATGGAATACATCGGGCCGGATGAATACATTGAAGTGACCCCGAAATCCATCCGCCTGCGTAAGATCATCCTGGATGAACACGAAAGGAAAAGGGTGAAAAAATCGGCCGAGGGCAGCATTTGACTTTACCCGGCTCAGTCCAGCAAGCTGAGAAAACGACCGATATCCCCGGCTTTTCCGGGCTTTTTCGCTTGTTCATAACTGAATACCAGATTATTGAGCAAACGACGGATAATATCCCGGTGGGTGCAGGGGCTGTAATGAGCAGGATCGGGTTTTAATTTGATATGCCGGATAAAAAGATCGATTTCATTGCGGGTAAAAACCGTTCCCCGGTTGAAGGGGTTCAGATAGAAAAGCACCTCATCCGCTCCGGGGAAACGACGCCTGCTTAGGGGGTTTTCCTGTATATACGCCAGAATGAAGTGCCTGGGTAAATTCACCCCGAAGACAGGAATATCCAGCCGGTGAGCCACCAGCATATACAGGATACCCAGTGAAACAGGGCTGCCTTTTTTGCTGTCCAGAAGGGTGTTAAGATAGAAATCCTGTGGGGTGTGGGATTCTGTCCTGCTCGCCGCAAAGCCGTGTACATCAAAGAGGACGTGATTGATCACCTTGACTTTTTCCAGTGCGGTCAGCTCATTGTTGATCTCGAGCCAAACATCGCGGATGAGCTGATCCAGGCGAACCCTGATCTCCACATCATCCAGGTTGGGGTACTGATACCGGCTGACAATCAAATACCCTTGCAGCAAATCATCGGCTCCCTGTTCGTTCCACAACTTCAAGGCTGCATAAACGGCATCGTACTGAATATTCTGGATCAGGTCCATCACTCTTTGCAACACAGTTTCATTATATTGCCGATCGATCAGGGCTTCGAGTTCCGGCACGGCGGCCTCTCCATAACTCAGAATCTTATCGCGGATCAGGATGTAATTCTCGTCATTCGGCTCATCGACAAGGCTGAGCAGGGCGTGCAACTCACCCAGGCGGAGTTCCGTCTGTGAGGAGTGGGCCTTCGTTCTATTCTCATCAAAACCGGTGGACATATTCCCCAAATTCTTCCAAGCAAAGATAATGGATATTTCATTTTTTTCTTCCGCTCGGCCCCGAAGCAAAAACGTTCATTCCGGACTCTGGTATTCAGGCAGGCAAGGCGGCAAGACCGTCCAGAACGTGACGTGAAAGGCTAAGGATCGGGCCTTGGTAGGCTTTGCTGAAAGCACCGGTCTGGCGGTTTGCAATGGCCACACAAATAGTCAGGGCTTCGTGCCCGAGCAGGCGGGCCAGTCCATAGAGTGCCGAAGTTTCCATCTCGAAATTGCTGATGCGCTTACCCTGGTATTCAAACATAGTCAGCTGATCGATAAAGTCAGGGGTGGCCGGTTCCAGACGCAACATTCTTCCCTGCGGGCCATAGAAGCCCGGAGCGGTAAGGGTGATACCCTTGAAGAAATTCTTGGCCAGCATCTCCAATAAGACTGCGGAAGCCTTTACAGCATAAGCTTCCCCTGCCCTGGCATTCCAATGTGTCTGAGCCTGAATCGCCAGACTCAGGCCTTCATCGAGTACATCAGGGCTTAGTGCGTAAAAGTACAGCAGGGAATCGAGGCCCAGGCCCCATTCAGAAGCAATGAAGGTATCCACCGGTATATCCCCCTGCAAGGCGCCTGAGGTGCCTATCCGAACTAAGTGCAGTCGGGTGTGCTGCGGTCTCAACTGACGGGTTTGCAGGTCGATGTTGACCAGGGCGTCCAGCTCATTCATTACTATGTCAATATTGTCGGTACCGATTCCTGTACCCACCACACTGATGCGGGCGCCTTTGTAAAAACCGGTATGGGTGATGAACTCCCGCTTGTGAACCCTGTGCTCAATTTCATCAAAAAGCGCTGAAACCAAATCCACCCGCTGGGGATCCCCCACCAGGATGATACGGTGAGCCAACTGATCCGGCTTAAGCGCTAAGTGATAGATACTTCCGTCGGCATTCAATATCAGCTCCGATTCCTGGATCTTCTTTATCATAATTCCTCCTGCTTCCCTACCTTTGTGGACAATTTGCTTTCAAAATTAAACAAAATGGACACTCGCCCTAACCTATTGGTTCCCATTGATTTTCACGATTTATCCCTGATGGGCCTGGAATATGGCTATCGCATTGCCCGGACTTTTGAGCTGGAGATCAACCTCTTATATGTGCACGAGGAGCCGGGAATCCTGGCTAATTTCTTCACTTCTGAGGAAACCGATAAAGTGATCGCCCGCATCAGGGAAGAGCTCAAGTCCATAGCACGCAAAGCATCGGTGGAGTCGGGATTAACGGTGAACGCCATTGTGCGAAAGGGAACGGTACACAGCCGGATACTCAGTATGGCCGAAGAGCTGGACAGCAAGATGATCATAATGGGCACCCGTTCGTCCAGTGAAGACAAGGGCATTTCAGGAGCCCATACATCCAGGGTGATCCGTTCTGCCAACCGGCCGGTGATCACGCTGACACAGCGCCACCGTCACGAAGGATGTCACAGTATTCTCCTTCCGCTCGACCTCACAAAAGAGACACGCCAGAAAGTCAGTTGGGCCATCACGATGGCCAAGAAGATGGGGTGCCGCATTCGGGTGGTGTCTGCATTATGGTCGAAGCACGACCCTGAAGTGATCCGGCGCTTGCGCAATCAGCTAAACCAGGTAAAACAATTTATTGCCGAGGCAGGTGTGGATTGTGTGGGTGAAATTGTGGAAAGCGATGATAACGCCCGGACCCTGGTTCCCATCATCCTGAATTATGCCGACAAACATATCGACATTGATATGATCATCATTATGACCCAGCAGGAAAACGGGGTGGTGGAATACTTTCTCGGATCTTCGGCCCAGGAGATCATCCGGAAGTCTCCGGTACCAGTGATGTCAATCGTTCCTAAAGAACTGGGATTCATCTACTTCAACTATTGACAGATGCAGGCCGGCATCATCAATATCGGAGATGAGATACTGATAGGCCAGGTCGTCAACACCAATGCTGCCTGGTTGGCAGAACAGCTAACTGCTACCGGTATAGCGGTGAAACACATCAAAGTGGTGGCAGACCAGGAAGAGGCCATCATCGAAAGCATCCGAACTTCATTTGCACAGCTTGACCTGATTCTGATGACGGGTGGTTTGGGCCCTACCAAGGATGACATTACCAAAAAAGTACTGTGCCGCTTCTTCAATACTCCCCTTGTTTTCAATGAAGAGGCTTTTGAAATGATCCGGGACTTCTTCGCTTCCCGCGGGATGCGGGTGAGTGCGCTAAACCGCCAGCAGGCCGAGCTGCCTGAAGCCTGCCGGCCTGTGCAGAATAAAAACGGCACCGCCCCCGGAATGTGGTTTGATCTGGATGACAAGATCCTGATCGCGATGCCGGGCGTGCCTTACGAAATGGAAGGTATGATGGAAGAGAGCATTCTTCCTGCCCTGCTCAAAAAAAACGGAGACCATCACATCCTGCAAAAAACCGTCCTCACCCACGGAATGGGTGAATCCTTTCTCACACGCCGGCTCGAGCATTGGGAAAACACCCTCCCGGAAAGCATTAGCCTGGCCTATTTGCCCTCCCCCGGACAGGTACGTTTAAGACTCACTGCCCAGGGAAAAGAACTGAAAAGGCTCGAAGAGGATATGGCCAGGGCTCTCCACGGCCTGACAAACCGCATTGAGGGAATGATCTTCGGTTATGATAAAACAAGTATGCAGGAGGTGGTGGGCAAAATGCTGCTGGAAAAAGGACAGAGCCTGGCCACAGCTGAGAGTTGCACAGGAGGCTATATTGCTCATCTGATCACCAGTATCCCCGGAAGCTCCCGCTATTATAAGGGAAGCATTATCAGCTACGATAATGCTGTCAAACAACAGCAACTGAATGTGAGCGCATCCGTGTTGCAAACAGCAGGGGCAGTGAGTGAACCCGTTGTGCGCCAGATGGCGGAAAGCGGCCGTGCAAAATTGCAGGCTGACTGGTGCATTGCCACATCGGGCATTGCCGGCCCCGATGGAGGGACAGAAGGCAAGCAGCCTGGGCTGGTATGGATTGCCCTGGCGGGGCCGGAAGGAACCGTCGCACAAGAATTCCGCTTCGGCAAAAGAAGACTACAAAACATCCAGGTCAGTGCAATAACCGGCCTGAATATGTTGCGTAAAGCCCTGCTTCTTGAAGAATATGGCAAAAAGCCATTTTCCTCTGCCGGATCCATATAGTTTTTTTATACAGGATTTGTCAGATTGAAATGTTTTTTCGTTCTTTGCACTCCTTTTGAGAATACAAGCGCTATGTCCAGAATTTGTCAGATCACCGGAAAGAAAATGATGACGGGAAACCACGTTTCCCACTCAAATATCAAGACCAAACGGAGGTTTTATCCCAACCTCCAGAAGAAGCGTTTTTACGTGGCGGAAGAGGATCGCTGGATCACCCTGACGGTAAGCACCAGTGGGATTCGCACCATCAGCAAGAAAGGCATCCTGCCCGCTTTGAAAGATGCTAAAGAAAAAGGCTACTATACCGCTTAAGCTGCTGCTTTGCGTTTAAAGTATTGTGCTGTTACCTCCCGTAACAGCATTTTTTATATCATTGAACCGGCAAAACCAGATTCTATAAGAATGCACCGAACCCTCATCCTGGCCTTTCTGATTCTTCCCCTGGCAATGCAGGCACAGGATGATCGTGACCTGGTTCAATTCTCCGGTGTGGTGGTCACTGCCGACAGCCTGCAACCCGTCTCCTTTACCAATATTTATAACGTGAATCTCCGCCACGGGACCTCCGCGGATTTTTATGGTTATTTCTCTTTCGTGGCACGGCGCGGCGACAGCCTGCTTTTTTCCAACATCGGGTTTAAGAAGAGTCTTTTTGTTATCCCCGACAGCATTCAGGGAAATCGCTATTCAATGATCAAGGTGATGACTGCGGATACCATTATGTTGAGCGAAACGGTGATTTATCCCTGGCCCACCCTGGAACAATTCAGGGAGGCCTTTGTCAATATGAAGATCCCGGATGATGATCTGGAGATTGCCCGTAAGAACCTGGCCCAGGCAGAGATTTACGAACGCGGTCTGGAGATGCCTATGGACGGCTCAATGAACTACAGGCACTACATTGATCAGCATACGAGTAAATTATATCACTACGGACAGTTGCCCCCCAACAACCTGCTGAATCCTTTTGCCTGGGCCGAATTCATCAAAGCCTGGAGGGAAGGAAAATTCAGGCGGAAAGACTAATAATACAGGGCTTGTCTCGTTAACAGGCATTCATTTTTATCGCGTCAGGACGCTTTGCAAAAGTCGATATACACATACATCCTTCTCCTCTGGGCCTTTTCAGGCGCATTGCAAGCACAGGAAGCCGCAGTGTATGGCAGCATCCGCGATGAAGCCGGCCAGGCCCTTGAACTGGTGAACATTGCCGTAGAGGGATTGCCCGGAGGCACAGTAACAGACAAATATGGCTTTTTCGAAATCGCCTTCCCTTCCGGACAGGAACGCTGGCTCCTGGTTTCCTTTATCGGCTATGAAAGGGAACGCCTGAAGCTGTCGCTCGAAGCAGGCGAAAAGAGACAGGTTAATCTCAGACTGCGTCCCGCCTTCACCGATCTCAGCGGACCGGTGATCACCGATCGCCGGATCCACAAATCCAGCCTCACCCGGGTTGACCCAAAACTGGTCAACGTCATCCCCAGTGTTGGAGGAGGGGTGGAATCCATCCTGAAAACCCTGCCGGGTGTATCCTCCAGCAACGAGTTGAGCTCACAATATTCCGTACGCGGCGGGAACTATGATGAAAACCTGGTCTATGTGAATGATGTGGAAATCTACCGCCCCTTTCTCGTCCGCTCAGGCCAGCAGGAAGGCCTGAGTTTTGTTAACAGCGATCTTGTTTCCTCTATCCTTTTCTCAGCCGGGGGATTTGAAGCCAAGTACGGCGACAAAATGTCTTCTGTGCTGGATATCAAATATAAAAGACCCCAGGAATTTGGCGGATCGTTCAGCCTCAGCCTGCTTGGCGCCTCATTCCACCTGGAAGGAACGGCACTCGATGACCGCCTCACCTATCTCTTTGGCGCCAGGCAAAAAACCAACCAGTACCTGCTCAATCAGCTGGAAACACAAGGACAGTATAAACCCAGCTTCACGGATATTCAGACAAGCCTGCATTTCAATGTGCATAAAAAACTGGAGATTAATTTTCTCGGGAATTATGCCCGCAATGCCTATCAGGTCATCCCCGAAAGCCGGGAAACCGATTTCGGCACCATCAATCAGGCATACCGCTTTACAGTCTATTTTGACGGACAGGAAGTAGATCGCTTTGACACCTGGCTGGGGGCACTGAGTGCCGAATGGAAACCGGCCAGGGATCTTCGTATGAAACTGATCACTTCTGCCTACCGTTCCACCGAATATGAGACCTTCGATATCCTGGGTCAATACTTCATTGGCAGACTGGAGACCGACTACGGTAAGGATGACTTTGGCAATGTAACCGATCCCATCGGGGTAGGCGCCTTTCTGGATCACGCCCGGAATTACCTCACAGCGGACGTGGCCAACCTCTCCTACCTCGGCTCTTATGAAAGAGAAAAACGATTTCTTCAATGGGGCCTTAAGCTTCAGTTTGAGCGCATTGAAGACCAGCTGCGCGAATGGCAGATGCTGGATAGTGCCGGCTATTCCCTGCCTCATCCGCCCGATTTGCTGGGTCAGGCAATCCTGCCCCAGGAGCTGGTACTGCAGCGTTTTGTGAGCAAATCGATCAGCATCCACTCGCAACGAAGCAGTGGATATGTTCAGCAGTCCTGGGATTTAGGCAATGACAGTACAGGCTTCAATGTAACTGCAGGAATCCGGGCACAACACTGGGATCTGAACAAGCAGTTCCTGCTGAGTCCTCGCGCCTCCCTGGCCTTTCAGCCATCCTGGAAAAGACCGACGCTTTTCCGCATCTCTTCCGGAATCTACTACCAACCCCCTTTCTACCGCGAGCTGCGCGATCCGGAAGGCAACATCAATTCAAAACTGAAAGCGCAGCGATCCATTCATTTTGTGGGGGGAGTTGAATATGACTTTCAAGCCTGGGGCAGGCCATTCAAATTCGTGTCGGAATTGTATTATAAAATGCTCGACAATCTGGTTCCATACGAGATTGACAATGTGCGCATCCGCTATAGTGCGCAGAATGAAGCCAAAGGCTACGCCGCGGGTGTGGACTTTCGCATCAACGGAGAATTTGTTCGCGGCATCGAAAGCTGGTTTTCCCTTTCGGTGATGGAAACACGGGAAGACCTCATCGGCGACTTCTATTTCGATAATCAGGGCCGGCGTATCGAACCCGGATATATCCCCCGACCCACCGATCAGCGCGTAAACCTGGGAATCTTTTTCCAGGATTACCTGCCCAGCAATCCCACCTTCCGAATGCACCTCAACCTGCTCTATGGCAGCAGCCTCCCTTTCGGACCTCCCGGATCTCCGAAATACCAACATACCTTCCGCATTCCATCATACCGTCGCGTAGACATTGGCTTCTCAAAGCAGCTCAAAGAAGACAATCGCATCCTCAGCCAGGGAAACCCCTTAAATCGTTTCCGCGATGTATGGATCACCCTGGAAGTCTTCAACCTTTTGCAAGTCAACAATACCATTTCCTACATCTGGATTTCCGACATCAGCAACCGCTTATATGCCATTCCGAATTACCTCAGCCCCCGAATGCTCAATGTAAAGCTGGTGGCGAAGTTCTAAGCATTTCCTCTGTCTTTTCCTTCCAATCCTGACCCGGGCTGTTTGAACATTCCTTCGCACTACCTTGTTATGCAAACAAACCGATTTATAAACCCACTAAATCTATACAAGAATGAAAACACTGGTAAAAGATCTGCAGTTTCCTGCCCTTCCTTATGCTTATGATGCCCTCGAGCCGCACATTGATGCGCGAACGATGGAAATCCATTATACCAAGCATCATAAAGCATATTTTGACAAAATGATGGCTGCCGTAAAAGGCAGCGAAATGGAGAATATGCCCTTCGACAGCCTCCTGGCGAACATTAGCAAATACCCCGCCGGAGTGCGCAACAACGGAGGTGGCTTTTTTAACCACGAGCTGTACTGGCGGGTAATGGGACCCAATGGCGGAGGCACACCTTCCGGAACACTGGGAGATGCCATTGCACGTGATTTTGGCTCCTTCGAGAAATTCAAAGATGAGTTCTCCGCTGCGGGCGCCAATCGTTTTGGCAGTGGCTGGGCCTGGCTGTGCACCGACAAAGTCGGCAAGTTGAGCGTATGCAGTACAGCTAATCAGGACAACCCCCTTATGGATGTGGGTGGCTGCGGCGGAACCCCCATCCTGGGAATGGATGTCTGGGAACACGCTTATTACCTGAAATATCAAAACCGGCGCCCTGATTATATTGAAGCTTTCTTCAATGTAATCAACTGGGAAGAAGTATCTGAAAACTATTCCCAGGCTACGCGCTAAACCCGAATTGTTTCCTCAGCGATGAAAGAGGGGCTGTCTCAATAAGCGGGACAGCCCTTTTGTTTTTTTTATACCCTCTCTCGAGGGCAAAGACAGATATCCTAACTCAAAGACTTCGAACCAAAAAAGAGCGGGAAAAGGCAGTACAGGATTGCTTTTCCTGAAAACAGGCTGTTAATCTGCAAACAATTATCCGATTTCCCTTGCAAGTTTGCCTGGCTTGACTGACTTTTGAAGCCGCAAATTTGAGCACTATTTATCTGTAAATATTTTTTGTTATGACTGAAAACGGATTGGCTTGTAACATTAAGGATGCCTTACAAAGACTGGGAATCAAGGAGATTAACCCTGGTGTATGTACCGGTGTCAACTGGCAGGAAGGACAGGGAGAAGCACAAATGTCTTTTTCCCCGGCCGACGGAAAACCCATTGCTTCGGTGAAGCAGGCGAACTGGGATGATTATGAAGGTGTGATAGCGGCCTCAGAGGAAGCATTCAAAGTATGGAGAATGATTCCGGCCCCGCACCGGGGTGAGGTTGTCCGTCAGATCGGACTCAAGCTGCGCGAGCACAAAGAGGACCTGGGCAAGCTGGTTTCCTATGAGATGGGGAAGATCTATCAGGAAGGCCTGGGGGAAGTACAGGAGATGATAGACATTGCCGACTTTGCTGTGGGCCTGTCGCGGCAGCTTCACGGTTTCACTATGCACTCGGAGCGTCCGCTCCACAGAATGTATGAGCAGTATCACCCCCTGGGGCCGGTGGGCGTGATCACCGCTTTCAATTTCCCGGTAGCGGTATGGGCCTGGAATGCAATGATTGCAATGGTTTGCGGCGACACTGTCATCTGGAAACCTTCGTCCAAGGTACAGCTATGCGCGGTAGCCGTACACCACATTATTCAGGATGTGTTGAAAGCCAACAATGTACCTGAGGGTACCCTCTGCCTGGTGGCCGGTTCCTCACGCTATATCGGGGATGAGTTTCTGGCCGACAAGCGCCTTCCGCTTATCTCCTGCACCGGTTCAACCAATGTAGGGAGAAAAGTGGCCAGTATCGTAGGCCAGCGATTGGGCCGTTCACTGCTGGAACTGGGAGGCAACAATGCCATCATCATCACCCCCAATGCCAACCTGGAAATGGCCATCAAGGCCACCCTCTTCGGCGCCGTCGGTACGGCAGGGCAACGCTGCACTTCCACACGTCGCCTCATCATTCACGAAAGTGTTTATGATCGATTCAAAGACATTCTGGTGGACGCATACAAGCAGCTCCCCATCGGATGTCCCCTTGATGCAAATACCCTGGTAGGCCCACTGATCGATGAAAAAGCAGTGGATACTTACCTCTCTGCCATCGAATCGGTGAAGAAAGAAGGAGGGCACATCCTCTTTGGCGGAGAGAAGCATACCGTAAGCGGGCACGAAAACGGACATTATGTGATGCCTTGCATTGCCGAGGTGGAAAACCACTATGAGATCGTGCAGGAAGAAACTTTTGCCCCGCTGCTCTATCTGATCAAATACAAAGACCTCGACGAGGCCATCGCCCTGCACAATGATGTACCCCAGGGCCTCTCCTCCGCCCTCTTCTCCACCAATATGCTTGAAACTGAACAATTCCTCTCCCACGCCGGCTCCGATTGCGGCATTGCCAACATCAACATTGGTACCAGCGGAGCAGAGATCGGCGGCGCCTTCGGGGGAGAGAAAGACACCGGCGGCGGACGCGAAAGCGGTTCCGATTCCTGGAAGTTCTATATGCGCAGACAAACCAACACCATCAACTTTTCCACTGAGCTCCCACTGGCCCAGGGGATCAACTTCAAAATCTGACCGCATACATCATTATTATTATCCCAGCCGTCCCCACCGGACGGCTTTTTTTTTCATCTTTGATGCCGCAAGAACAGGGAGCCTGACCTGATGCAAGAAAGAATACTGATAGCCATAGACAATACTGACAGTCCGGACAGCCGGGGCACGGGCTTCCTCGCCCGCCAGCTGGGCGAGCTGATCACGATGAATAGCCTTGGACGGGTGCGCTCAGTTTCACGCCATTATCTCTTCCCCTACCTGGATGACCCGGTTTCTTCCTACAATTCAGCAATCTGTATGGATGTATTCAGCAATGATCCAGACGAATTAGTGCAATTCTGCGTAGACTTTTTGAAAAACGAAGCCAGTCCCAAATCCTCTCCCGGGCTTTGTATGGCACCCTGGGAAGGAATCTCAGACAAGCTGATAGATTGGAGCCGCGAAGCCAAAAAGGGCAAGGTAAGGATGGAGGATGCCTTGCGGATCGGCCGGGAAGAAAACATCTTTCTTAAAGGATGGAGAGGTGGAGACGGCCGCATAGGTGCCCTTGCAGGTCTGGGATTGCGCCGTTCAGGCAATGACGGACGCTTCACCTGGCTTGAAAGGCTGCGAAAACTGTCGGGCGCCTACAGCGCAGAGGACCTGATGGCCCTGACGGCAGTTGATGAGATCATCGATACCAATGGGGAAATAATCAATCCTGAAGATCTGATTGAGGTGGGAGATTGGGTCAGACCGGTACTGATCAATCACAGTATTACGATCATAGTTCGGAAAAACACAGAAGAGGCGCCAACCCCCTGGATCGCGACCAGCAAAGAGTATGTGTATAGCATATCCAGATAATCAAAAACAAAAAAGAAAAAGATGAAAGCAATCGCCAAACTGATTCTGCTCATCCTGATGATGAGCATCGTAAGCCTGGCTCCGGCACAGGAAGAAAAGAAAGAAGAAAAGAAAGCCTATGTCTTTACTCCTAAGAAAGAGCTCGCAGCCACCACGGTGAAAGACCAGCATCGCAGCGGAACCTGCTGGAGTTTCTCGGGCCTCTCTTTCCTCGAATCGGAATTGCTCAGGATGGGCAAGGGTTCCCACGATCTTTCTGATATGTGGATAGTGCGCTACGCCTATTCCGAAAAAGCCGATAAATACGTGAGAATGCACGGACATATCAATTTTTCCGCCGGCGGAGCTTTTCACGATGTCTTCAATATGATTGAACGCTATGGCATCGTCCCCGAATCCGCGTATGACGGTATGGTGATCAATCAGGATAATCACGTACACAGCGAAATGGACCACGTCTTTAAACAATACGTGGAGGGCGTCATTGCCAATAAAAACCGCAAATTGACCAATGTCTGGAAAAAAGGATTTGAAAGCCTGCTGGATGCCTATCTCGGAGCAGTGCCGGCGGAATTCAGTTATGAGGGAAAAACATACACCCCGGAAAGTTTCACCCGATTTCTGGGCCTGAAAATGGAGGACTACATTACCCTAAGCTCCTTTACGCACCATCCTTTCTATGAAAAGTTCATCCTGGAAGTTCCGGACAACTGGGCCTGGGGAGATATGTATAACCTTCCGCTGAATGAATTGATGGAGACAATGGATTATGCCATTGACAAGGGTTACACCATTGCCTGGGCAACAGATGTAAGCGAGAAAGGCTTTTCGCACAAGAATGGCGTGGCCATCATTCCTGATATCGAAAACCAGGAGCGGGCGGATTCTGAAATGGATAAATGGGAAAGCCTGAGCAAGAAGGAAAAGGAAAAACTCCTGTACAGTTTTGAGGAAATCGTGAAAGAAAAAGAGATCACTCAGGAGATGAGACAGGAAGCTTTTGATATTTATGAGACAACAGATGATCACGGAATGCATATTGTTGGAACCGCAGTGGATCAAAAAGGCAATACCTATTACCGGGTGAAAAATTCCTGGGCAGACCATAGCAATGAGATGGGCGGGTATTTATATGCCTCGGTTCCCTTTGTGCAGTACAAAACCCTGAACATTGTGGTGCATAAAGATGCCATCCCGCCGGCCATTCTGAAGAAGCTGAAGCGCTGATTCCAATTGAAAAGCAAGCAAAGTCTTGCATCATATTCCGGTCCACCGGAAGACCTCAGCCATTGTCTTTATCGGCCTGAAAACGAAAGCCCATCCTTTTTGCCGTGCGCAGCTGCATATTATCGAGTGCCGTCCGCATTTCCCTTAAACTCACCTCTTTTACGTGATCAAAGGGTGGGGTAAGCAAGTCAAAATCAATGGTGTATTCCATTGCCGAGATCAATAGATCCCGGATCGCTTCCTGGTTGAGGATGGCTGTGGGGAAATGCTGGTAAAGCATCCCTACTTCGCGCTTTCCTTCGATAAAATAGTGTTGATCACGGTTCACAAAGATGCGGCCGATGAGGTAGCCGGCATCATTCATCCGGTTGTATTTGAAAGAATCCGCCAGGAAGTTGTAAATGTGAATAATCCCGCAGTAAGAGCGGGATTTATCTTCACGGATATAGGAAGTACGCATCACGGGATGCTCACGCGGGATCTCGAACACATTGGTGTGCATCACAAAAAGGAGGACGTCGCCGGCAAACTTCAGTTCCAGCTCAAACTCTCCCCGGTCGGCATATTCGACAGCAACAAGCCCGGCCTCTCCGCCGCTATGCTCTTCCCAGGCTTCAGTCAGTTTTTGCACTTCCTTTTTAAGCGATGTAAAAGCCTGATGCGTCTGTCTGTACACCTGCTGTTTCAGGCTGCCTTTTTCGAGGAGCTTGCTGAATAATGCCCCGCTGCGATCCTGTTCTTCCATTATGTCGTTTATTCGAATGTGAGGGAGAGTTGGAATATCTTGGAATGAAGCCCGTCCAGGCCCCGGGTATAGATATTGTTTTCCTGGCGCAGGAGATTATGAACGCCATAAGACATCTTCAGCTCCGTCCCGAATTTAAAATAGTGGGTATAAAAATCAAAGCCCACCCCGAATTCCAGGGCCATATCATCGCGTTCCAGCTTCACCCTCAGCTCATCGTCCTGCTCCTTCTTCTTGGCTTGCGAGGCCAGGTCGATGGAGAACTTAACCCCACTCAGCAGATATGCCCTGAAGTTATTGACCCTATTGGCTTTAAACTTCAGGTTAATGGGAAAATCAATATGGGTGGATTCAATTTTCTTCTTGTCCTCGAAAAACAATTCATCCTCTAAGAGAAAGGTATAATGCAGATTTCTTTCCCCAAAGGACAGGGTAGGCACAAAGCGCAGATCCCAGTTTTCCGAAAGCCTCAGGTTTGAGACGATGCCGATATTGAATCCCATTTCGGGGGTGGATTCGAGGATATAAAGGGAATCCAGTTCATTGAATTCCGGCACCCTGTCCATTGAAAAGAACATCTGGTTCATCCCGAGGATGAAGCCGAAATGGTATTGCTTCTGATCGTAACTGGGCAGGTTGAGCTGTACCCGGCGCTGTGCATTCACTTGAATGCTGCTGCCCAGGAAAAGAAGGAGCAGGAAGGATATCCAGAGGTTTCGGGTCATAGTTTCTGACAGACAAAGGGCCGCAAACGGCCTGCATCATTTCTTATTATTCTCTCACAAAGGTATATACCCTTTGGATTATTTGGAAATCATTTACTTCACAGCCGTATACAGGCTGACAATGCCTGCACTCAGGCCATCCTCCTTCAGCTTTCTGAAACCGGCTTCCGCCAGCATTCCGAGAAAAACTTGCGGCGCTGGAAAATCCAGGACACTGTCGCGAAGATAGCGGTAAGCTTTATTATCTCCTGATATCCAACCTCCGATCAAGGGCAGGATAAGGCGGAAGTAGGCGGCATAAATTTGTTTCAGAGGAAAAGCAGCCGGTTGGGAGAACTCGAGGATGCAAAGCATTCCCCCGGGGCGCAATACCCTTTGCATTTCTTTCATCCCTTGTGTGAGGTCTTCAAAATTTCTCACCCCGAAGGCCACCATCACGGCATCAAAAGAGGCATCGGAGAAGGGGAGCTTTTCAGCCCTGCCATTTTTCAGCACGACTTGGTCTTGTGCATTGGAAGCCTGCCTTTTTTTCTCTGCGATGGCCAGCATCTTATCGGATGGGTCTATGGCGCTGATATGGGGAATGCCTGCCCTAGCAGCCATCAGCGCAAGGTCGGCGGTACCCGTAGCCACATCCAGCACTCTTTCCACCCTGGCTTCCGACAGACTTCGGATCAGTTTTCTGCGCCAGCGGCGGTCGATGCCTGCAGAGAGCAAATGATTGAGAAAATCATATCGATGGGCGATCCCATCGAACATAGCAGGAGTTTCTTGTTTTTTCAGCATTGGTCAGGGGGTTTGCCCGACTTCCTGCATCAGGCGTTCAGGGTTTACGGGTACCACGCCCAGCTCCTCACATACGAGTCCACCAGCCCGGTTTGCCACCTCAGCCAGTTGAGGCAGAGGCAGCCCGCAGGCCAGTCCCAGCGCCGCCAGACTGATGACGGTATCTCCGGCTCCGGAAACATCCGATATCTTACGCACCTGGGCAGGCAGGTGCCAGGATGTGGCCTCCCCCTCCACCTCACGCCGGATGAACACTCCCTTTTCAGAGAGGGTTACCATTATGATATCGGCTTGCAATGTTCGCTGAAGCTGTGCAACTGCAGCCTCCAGCTTTTCCCCTTCCGGATGGTAGTCCAGCTTGAGCCCTTCTCGCAATTCCTTGAGATTGGGTTTAAAAAGCGTGACTCCTTTGTACTCCAGGAAATGCTTTTTCTTGGGATCCACAGCTACCGGAATGCCTTCTTTCCGGGCTGTTTGTATCACGGTCTGAATGAGGTCACGGCTGATCACGCCTTTGTCGTAATCCTGAAAGACAATGGCATCGATTTTTTTCTTCCGGATCAGTGTGCTGAAGCCCTGGAGGATCATTTCCTCTTCCTTTGCATTCAAGCCTTCCTGGCTTTCTTCATCCACCCTGAGCAATTGCACCTTATTACCGATCACCCGGAATTTTGTGGTGGTGATGCGATCGTTGCTGTATATCATCCCCTCAGAGGGCAATCCGGCCTGGTCAAGCAGGGCGGCAAATTCCCTTCCTTTTACATCATCGCCCACCACAGAGAGCAGGATGGCTTCGGCGCCCATTGCCTTAATATTGAGGGCCACATTGGCCGCTCCCCCAAGACGGTTTTCTCTCTGGCGCACCGCCACCACAGGCACAGGTGCTTCGGGAGAGATGCGTTCCACCTGACCAAAAAGATAGGCATCCACCATTACGTCCCCTATCACCAGGATGGTTTTGGTTTTCAGGGATGCGAAGAAATCGGCATATCGGGTTTCCATAGCTTGGTCTTTTGGCCGGGTCTATAACCCGGAAGGGCGATTCCGCCTTATTGCAGGCGGGCCAGAGCCTCTTTGATCCTGCGTACGGCTTCGCGGATTTTCTCCCGCGAGGTGGCGTAGCTCAGGCGGATACAAGTGGGGCAACCAAATGCATCTCCCGGCACCAGAGCCACCTGTGCCTTGTCGAGCAGGTACATACACAGGTCGTTGGCATTCTCGATCCGGCAATCTTCAGACTGCTTCCCATAATAATAGGTCACATTGGGAAAGAGGTAGAAGGCACCCTGTGGCATATAGGTGATCAGACCGGGTACCTCTTCCAACAGCTCAAGCAGGAGTTCGCGGCGGGCCTTGAATTCCTCCCGCATATTCAGCACATCAGCACACTGTGCCGGATCTACTTCCAGGGCTTTGATGGCGGCCCGCTGGGCAATCGAATTGGCTCCGGAAGTGATCTGCCCCTGAAATTTGTCGCAAGCTTTGGCAATCTCTTTATGGGCAGCCATATACCCCAGGCGCCATCCGGTCATTGCAAATCCTTTGGAAAGCCCGTTGATGTTGATCACCCTGTCTTTGATGAAATCGAACTGGGCTATGCTTTCGTGGCGGCCGTCAAAATTGATCAGCTCATAAATTTCATCGGAAATGATAAAAAGATCCTTTTTGGATTCAAAAACTCTGGCCAGATCGTGAAGCTCTTCCCTGGTGTAGACAGAGCCGGTCGGGTTGCAGGGACTGCTGAAAATGAACAGTCGGCTGCGGGAAGTAATGGCGGCCTCCACCTGGGCGGGGGTGACCTTAAAATCGTTTTCCAGTTTCCCCTGGATGTATACAGCCTGGCCTTCTGCCAGTTTGATCATTTCTTTGTAAGAAACCCAATAGGGCGCGGGTACGATCACCTCATCGCCGGGATTCACCAGGCTCAGGATGGCATTGGCCAGGGATTGTTTGGCCCCTGTGCTCACAACGATCTGATCCGGCTGATAATCAAGCCCATTGTCTCGTTTGTATTTGGCGCAGATGGCTTTGCGCAGATCGAGATAGCCCGACACCGGAGGATAGGAGGTATAACCCTGCTGCATCCCTTCCACAGCCGCTTCTTTGATGAAATCAGGGGTATCAAAATCGGGCTGCCCGATACTCAGGTTGATCACGTCCATCCCCTGAAGCTCGAGCTCACGGCTGCGGCGGGTCATCGCCAGGGTTTCAGACTCGGAGAGGGCATTGATGCGATTGGATAATGCGGGTGTAAACATATCTTTGTTATTTATCTAACAGAAAAGGGCAAATGTAATAAAAAACTGCTGTTCCGGCGGAGAATGCCGATATTTGTCCTCCTGAAACAACAGGTTTCGATTCTTATCCTCATCAGAACTAATGATATGCTTCAATTTCTTGAGATCTTAAAGTACATTCTTCCTTCCCTGGTCACTTTTGGGGCAGCCTGGTACGTCCTGAAGGCTTTTTTGGAGAATGAGCAGAAAAAACGCTTGTTGGAAATCAGGATGAAGGGCAGTGAATTGGCGATGCCTCTGCGTCTGCAGGCCTGTGAAAGAATTCTGCTGCTGTTGGAAAGGATCAGCATTCGCAACCTGCTGGTCAGGGTCAGTCTGCCGGGCAGCGATGCCGTCACCCTTCATCAGCACCTGGTAAGCACGGTCCGGCAGGAGTTCGACCATAATCTTTCACAGCAACTCTATGTTTCCAACGAAGCCTGGGAGTTGGTTCGCAGCGCCAAAGAGGAGGTATTGCGGGTGCTGAACTCGAGCTTCGCCGAATTGCCTGAAGGGGCAACAGGCAAAGACTTTGCTGAGCGTGCAATGGAGCAATATGTTAAAATGAAGCGGCCACTGAGTGTGGAAGCGATCAAAAAGTTAAAAAAGGAAGTCGCCCTCCTCTTCTGAGTCAGGCTGTACCCTTTGCAGCAATACCACGGCCTGAGCTGAAATCCCTTCCCTTCTGCCTTCATAGCCCATCCCTTCTGAAGTAGTCGCCTTCACAGATATCCGGGAGGGGTCTGTTTGCAGGACTTCCGCCAGGGACGCCCGCATTGCGGGGATGTACGCGCTGATTCGGGGGCTTTGCAGCACCAGGGTGCTGTCGGCGTTAACAAGCTTAAACCCTTTTCCTGTAACCCACTCCATAACATACACGAGCAATTGGCGCGAATCGGCATCCTTCCAACGCATATCGCTGTCGGGAAAGTGATGACCGATATCACCCAGGCCGAGGGCTCCCAGGAGGGCATCACACAGGGCGTGGATCAGCACATCGGCATCCGAATGGCCGACGGTACCTTTATCGGCAGGAATGTCAACACCGCCCAGCCGGAGAGATTCTCCTTCAGCAAGGCGGTGTACGTCAAATCCGGTTCCTATCCGAAATGCCATTTAGTTTCGGGGCGGGACGTCCTGATTCTGCTGGGCGAAGGCATCGAAGTCAAACAGCAGGGAGAAACGCAGGGTATTCTCCAGTGGGTTGCGCTGATCCATAGCCACAAGGTAGGAGAAATCCATCCCGAAGACATTGTATTTTAATCCGGCTCCCAGGGTGATAAATTTGCGGTTGCCCTTGGTTTTATCTTCGTGGAAATACCCGGCGCGTATGGCAAACTGCTTGTCATACCAATATTCTGCTCCGATGGCAAAACTGATTTCCCTCATCTCCTCACTGAAGCCCCCCGGAGCATCATAGAAAGACTGCATCATTCCCGTGACCACGCCTACATCAGGGTCCATCCCGGCCCTGATCTGCTGCTCTCCGTTGATAAAGATGCTGTCATAATAGGGAGGCGTAGGCACCAGCAACTTGTTGATATCAAACATAAAGGAAAGAGAGTTGTACTCGTCAATATCGAAGGAAAAACGGGGACCCAGGCGGAGGTTGGTCGGGATAAAATCCCTGGCGGTATTGTCATCCGAGTAAGAAATCTTTGCACCAATGTTGGTAATGCTGACTCCCCAGGCCAGGGTAGCCTGCTGACGGTTTTTCATCCGGAAGGTATTCTCGTGATAAATGCCCACATCGGTGGCGACAGAGGTTCCCGCTTTGGTTGCCTGGGATCCTACAAACTGCCCTTGAGTAAGGTTTGAATAAATATATCTCAGGCTTACCGAACCGCTGAGTTTATCGGTCAGTTTGCGGGCATAAGCGGCATCCAGGGCAAACTCATTGGGGCGGTATTGGCCTATGGTATTCCCGATAATGTCGGTAAAAGTGATGTCTCCCAGGGAGAAAAACAACAGGCTGGCAGCCACTGCCGACTGGTCGTCAATCTTGCGGTAGCCGGTCAGGTAGGCGAGGTTGATATCATTGACCAATTGCCGCAACCAGGGGCTGTAGGAGACGGAAAAACCCATTTCTTTCTCAATGAAAGCATACTTGGCTGCATTCCAATGCATACTGTTGGCGTCGGGCGTAGATGCCACACCGGCATCTCCCATTGCGCCGGCGCGTGCATCAGGGGAGATCAGCAGGAAAGGAACCGCCGTGGTGATGGTATTGAGCTCCTGTCCGAGGTAATTGTTGCTTTGTGCCTGCACAGCCGCCATACTTATCAGGGCTGTCAAAATGATCGAGGCTGTTTTCTTCCTCATTATCTGCATTTTTGGATAATAAAATCGTGCAAAGTTAAGGATATTGGAGAAACCTACAGAGGTCTTCAACGTGTATCCTGTATTCGGATGATTTACTGTGGATAAACAATACATTGCCGGAATTATCTTAGGATGATCAATTTATCTGACATTTCATTTGAAACGCCCTCTCCTGCATTCACGCTTACCCGGTAGATATATATCCCCCCGGGCAGGGGAGCGCCTTCGGTCGTTCTTCCATCCCAGGGGATGGGGTTGGTACGGTAGCCGCTGGTTGTCACATTCTGACGTATCTGATGGGCCAGCCTTCCATCCATTGCGTAGATCCGGATATCGATATCCAGACTTCTTCCAGGTTGATTGTGCTCGAAAACGAAGTTCGTTTGTCCGTAGAAAGGATTGGGATAATTGATCAACTGGCTCAGGGCAAGTGCATCGGAGGCCGACACATAGAATTCAATATAAGCCGTGGAGGAGTTATTATAGACATCCCACACTTTCAGCTCCAGGCTGTGCTTGCCTTCACTGAGGCCAGAGAAGGGATAGCGTATTGTGCCTCTTTGGTAACTGTCCAGGTCTGCTTCATAATAATCATTCAGCACATAAGGCGCATCGGTTTTCCCGTCAAGGATGGCGACGATATCGTGCCCGATGCCGTTGCCCACAGTATTGATCCCACTGCTGTCCTCCACAAAAGCAAGCAGGATGGGCTTTTCATCCGTAATTCCGTGCATTACGAAATTGGTGTCGTTCAGGTAGAGGCGGATAGCAGGTCCGTCTTCGTCCACCGGTGCATCCGGAGAGGAGCCTCCGATGAGGATATTCTCGTAAAAGCCGGTGGCGTCTGTAAATCCATCGGATGCATAATAGCTGATCCGGCCATAATCCAGCCGGTATGCGATATCCTTGGGCACCACGAAAGTAAACTCAAACCATCCGTTCACCACACTGGCCTTACCTTTATATAGCAGGTTTTTCTGTATGTAGAACTTCATCGGGCTGCTGTCCTGATCATTGCCCCGTGTAATCACTTCAGCCGGCTTATCAAAGACGGAGGGATAAATGATACCGTTGAACCAGGGCAGGAGCTGGCCGGTGGCATCCACAACTTTTCCCTTAATGGTGATTTTTGACAAAGCTTTCAGGGTATCGGGGGTGCCATCGATGGGCTTTCCGTTGATTTCGGTAGTATAGACCTGATGTTCAGGATAGGCCAGCCGCAAAGCCGGATCGCCCAGCAGGACGAAGTTGCGGATATTTGGATTGGAGGGTGTTTTCGCCAAACGAATTACATCTCCCATCCGGGGAAACACCCCGTCAATTTTATTGAACACTTTTTCATAGAATCGCAAATTCAGGGCAAAGTTGCTGGAAGAAAAAGAGAGCCGGGAAGTGGTAAAGAGTGAGATGGCCCCGCCATCAGATTTGAGAAAGGTGAGCTCGCCAGCCGAAGTGCGCTGAGGATCGTCGTAACGGCTGAACTCGCAGGTTGCAGTAACAAAGACAGGAAGATTAAATGGATTCTTCCAGGAAAGGATATCCTGAATCTCCAGTACCCTTTCCTGGGCCAGTCCGGTTTCTCCTCCGTGGCCGGTATAATTAAAGATGAGCGTCCCCTTATTGATGCGGTCGTTGATGGCCTTATTCACTTCCGGATAACGCTGTCCGCCCGGGGTACTCACCTGGGGATAGGCATCCAGATATATCTTATCAATATTGTATTCTCTGAATCGGTTCTGCACATAATCGGCCAGCTCCTCGGCCTGGTTCTGATGCAGATTCCCGTCCTGGTCATCGGCGACATAGGTAAGCACATTACGCCAATCGGCCAGAGCAGGGATAAGGTTGACGCCATAAGAGGAAGGCACCACAAGCCCATTGCTGGTGTAGTTCACAATCTTATCCACGGCCGTTTTGGCCTGAGCAGGGCTGGAAACCGGAAAGCGGCCGATACCCAGATCGGGGGTTCCACTGGCACCCTGGCCTTCCCCATCATCCATCAGCACAAAGAAGTCATCGGTAGCATAGGAAGCAGTAGGCTGGAGACTGTTACGCGTCTGGAAAGTCGGGATGAAATTCTGATTATCCGGAAGGCGGTTCTTGGGATCATAGGACGCATCGCCAAAAAGGAGCACATATTTGAGATCAGTCTGACTGTTGCTGCGTTGGTATATCATCCTGATAAAATCGCGGATTGCGGATATATCCTGTACCCCTGAGGAAAACTCATTGTATATTTCAGCCGGTGTGACCACGATCACGCTGTAGTTATCCTGCACATTATGCAATTGAGCCAGGCGGTTTGCCTGATCGAAGAAATCTGGATGACTGACAATGATCATATCAAACACCGGAAGCCCGTGCAGGTTCTGATTCGGAATCTTTCCTATCAACTCGGCTTGCTTGAAGGCAGATCCGTCAAAGGCGACAAACTCACGCAGCAGGTCGGTGGCCACGACGAAGCTTAGCTCGCTGCCAGATACAGAAGCATTGATCAGGGCAGGTTCCAATGGATTGCTGACCTCCCATACTTTGAGGGAAGAAGGGGCAGAAGTAAGGGTAAACCGGCTGATATTCCCTAAACCAACACTGCCAGCATCGCGGAAGTTCAACTGCCCGCTTCCGAACCTGAGGTGTCGCCGGACATTGACTTCCACAAAGTCGAGCCAACCTACGGAATTGGAGACTGTCGCATAATACTCCACTTCCAGATCAAAATCGGAAGAAGTCATCAGCATTTTGCGGGAGGCTTCGGCCTTCTTGGCGTAATCTGTATTGTACGCCTGGGCCGGCACCGACGCCACCATCGGGTTGACGACCTGAACGCCATCCAGGAAGATTCCGAAACTGCTGATGGAAGTACTTTTGGCAGCAACAGCGGCCCGCAGGTACACCGCCTGATTCATATCGTGATTGGGAAAGCTGAAATCGGGCAGATCATAGCGGGTGATGACATCAAACTTTTCTCCATACCAGTCTTTTCCCGACTTAATCAGATTATAGGATTCCTGTTCATAAAAAGCATAATCATCAAAGCTGCTTACCTGGTGGGTGGGGGCTTGCGGGCTCTGGTTCACCTGCCCGATACGCTTGCCCTGGACAGGACCAATGGTCAGAAAGTACACTGTTTTGTCAGTGTAGAGGTGCAGGCTGTGGTGGAAGGCCTCTGCTGTCTGATCATAATTCCAGCGATGGGGCCCCTGACCATAAAAAAGAACATAGTCGGAAGGATCGAAGGACCCATCTTCCTCCCCGGCAACCCAGATGGCATTCTCGTATAAGTCGTCGTAGCGAAATGCGCTGTTCGCTTCCGGAAGCATTCCTCCGCCATTGCCAAAAAGGCGTAGCTGTCGTGGATCAATGCTGTTCACATTGATGCCCATCGAGCTGAGATCGCTGTATGTTAGGCGGAATATTCCATCGCTGGCTACCGCAACTTTATACCAGTTTCCTGAAGCCAGCACCGAACTGTTTGCAAAACTGCTGTCGGACTGCTTCAGCAGCCGCTGCCATTCTTCCGGGGCAGTTTCTGTATATCGGATAAGTAAACTATAGGCCGTAATGCGCTGCAATCCGGCGGAAGAGGAGTTGAGCTTGTAAGGTAAGAGACTGATTTTCAAATATTTTTTATTACGGGCCTGAATGATTTCCGTCTTCAGTTCTTTTTCTGTTGTTTCCAGTTGTTGATACCAGGCTGCTGCATCCGGATGACTGACATTTTCATAAACCGCATCCGAGATTTCTGCAGAGAGAAGGGCATAATTCTCCTTCCATTCCACCAAGGCAAAGGCATAGGGTACAGCTGTTTCGGAAAAGTGCATATCGGCGGCAAAAGCATCGGCAGGAGATGCGGTTGCCGGGCTCGCCCAAAGGATTTGTGCAGTATGCCATTTTTCCTGTGCTCCAGGCACGGCTTGTGCTTGAATCGCAAGGAAAGTGTGCATCAGCAACAGGAATACCAACATATTCTTACTGAGCATTTTCTTCACTGATGCATAAGGTAACAAATTCATCCGGTTTTGGTTTTTCTCGATTGATTCAGGAATTCAGCAATAAGGTGATTTCCTTGTCGCACAAATGTAACCCCTTGAGTGATTCCCTGGTATAATGAGATTATTTTGCGGCATTTTTTTAAAACAGGCAGCCCAAACGAGGGGGTTCCGGGATTATTGCAGCTTCGATTAATTCCGGGATTGAAAAAAAGTTTCCAATAGAAATATTATTTGTAATATTGTGAACCTTAAACCAAACACAGCATCAGCGAACGCCAGTATGATGAGAAAGGTGATCACCACGGCTGCCATTCTATTGATGGTCTTCTCTTTCAGAGGGCTAAAAGCACAGGACCCTATATTTTCCCAGTTCTATGCCAACCCCCTCTACCTTAATCCTGCTATGGCAGGATCCAATGTGTGTCCGAGGCTGATCGCCAACTACCGCAACCAGTGGCCTGCCATTTCAGGAACCTACGTCACGTATAATGCCAGCTACGATCAGTATGTAGACAACATCAGCGGGGGAGTTGGTCTGCTGCTCACCAATGACCGGGCCGGTGATGGAGCTTTTACCACCACGATGGCCAGCGGGATGTATTCGTATCGCCTGACCCTCAGCCGCAAACTATTCCTGAATGCAGGTTTCCAGGCTACCTTTATGCAAAGGCGGCTGGATTGGGACAAATTGGTATTTCCTGACCAGATTGATCCAAAATATGGATTTACCCTGACTTCTCTGGAAGTACGCCCCCCTAACCTGAGCCGTGCTTTTGCGGATTTCAGTGCCGGACTCTTGTTCGGAGACAATGAAAACTTCTTTGTAGGCTTTGCAGCACATCACCTCACCCAGCCGAATGATGGCTTCTATACCGATGTGAGCAGCAAACTGTATATGAAGCTGACCGCCCACGCCGGAACCATCATCAATCTGGCTCCCAGGCGCTCCAGCGGCAGAAAGCTGGAAGATCCCACCCTGTCGCCCAACATCCTGTATCAAAAACAGCAGGAGTTCCATCAACTCAACTACGGAATGTACTTCAACCGCTACCCCTTTGTGGGCGGCGTGTGGTTCCGTCAGAATTTTGAGAATCCGGACGCCCTCATTATGCTGGTAGGCTTCGAACAAAGTACCTACAAATTTGGCTACAGCTACGACCTTACGGTCTCCAGGCTGACCAATATCACCGGTGGAGCGCACGAAGTTTCCTTCGCCTGGTTCTTCCCCTGCGCACCTAAGAAGAAAAAGATCAAGGCAATAAACTGCCCGACCTTCTAGTTAATCACGCTATTTTGAAAATTAAGATATGATGCGTCTGAATTTTTTAATCGCTTTGGCAGCCATCGGAATCAGTGCGATGCTGTTGTCCTCCTGCGGAGGAGGCCCTGCTTCCAGTACCACCGGATGGGAGTACAATGCCCCTTATAATGGCGGCTTTGAAGTGGTACCCTATGCAGAACAAATCACCGGCCCCGGCCTGGTGCTGATCGAAGGCGGTACCTTTGTGATGGGAAATACCCAGGATGACTTTATGTACGACTGGAACAACATCCCCCGAAGGGTGACCGTATCCTCCTTCTATATGGATGAAACGGAGGTGCGCAACCTCGACTACCTGGAGTACATCTACTGGCTGAACCGGGTCTTTGGAATGGACTATCCTGAAGTCATTGCCGATGCCCTGCCCGACACCCTCGTATGGCGCGACCGCCTGGCTTACAATGAACCTTTTGTAGAACTGTACTTCCGCCATCCGGCCTATCGCGACTATCCGGTAGTTGGAGTTAATTGGCCACAGGCCAATGATTACTGCACCTGGCGTACCGACCGCGTCAATGAAATGCTGCTGATTGAAGCCGGCATCCTCGACTGGGATCCCGATCAGCTGAATGAAAACAACTTTAATACCGAAGCCTATCTGGCCGGCCAATATGAAGGCCTGGTGCTGATGCCCCTGGAAGACCTTAATCCCAATGGACCTGGTGAACGCAAAGCCCGCATTGAAGATGGGATAATGCTGCCCAAATACCGTCTGCCGACAGAAGCTGAATGGGAATTTGCAGCCCTGGGCCTGATCGGCAATGCCCTGTATGAGCGCATAATCGAAAGGAGAATCTATCCCTGGAATGGAAATTATACCCGTTTTGCCGGCGATGATGCCTACGGCACCTTTATGGCCAACTTTAAACGGGGTCGTGGAGACAATATGGGGGTAGCGGGAGCCCTGAACGATGCAGCAGACATTACCGCCCCGGTATGGGCCTACTGGCCCAATGATTATGGTCTCTATAATATGGCTGGCAATGTCGCTGAATGGGTGATGGATGTATATCGTCCTCTCTCTGCTGAAGACGTAGACGACTTCCGGCCTTTCCGTGGCAATGTTTTTAAAACAAAAGTCAAAGATGAAGAAGGCTACCTGATGGAAAAAGACAGCCTTGGCCGCCTGATCTATCGCGATGTGACCGTTGAAGAAGCCGCAGGAAGAAGAAACTACCGCAAAGCAGACAACCGTAACTTCCTGGACGGGGACTATGCCTCCACCGTTTCCACCGACTGGCTGCAGGAACCCTCGGTATCCAACACCACTAACCTGATGTACGAATACGGGGTGGCTTCGATGATCAATGATGAAGCCCGGGTATTCAAAGGCGGTTCGTGGCGCGACCGGGCCTACTGGCTCAGCCCCGGTGCCCGTCGCTTTATCGACCAGAACCTGGCCACCGATTACATCGGCTTCCGCTGTGCAATGACCCGCGTTGGCAGCCCAATCCCCGGAGCGTATTAATTGATAATCCACAAATATACCGGCCCCGTTTATCCTCGATAAATGGGGCTTTTTTATAGAATGAAAACAAACGATCTCTACGAGCTTTTCCTCAATGGTGCCACTATTTGCACCGACAGCCGGACATTGAAAGCAGGTGAGCTGTTCTTTGCCCTCAGGGGGGAACAATACAATGGAAACCGCTTTGCGGAAGACGCCCTGAAAGCAGGTGCTGCAGCCGTCGTTTGCGACGACCCGCAGCTGGCCCCCGCTTCACACCCTGATTGCTTTCTGACCGGAGATAGCCTGATGACCCTGCAAGCATTGGCCATAAGGTACCGTTCTGAACTGAGCGTCCCCATATTGGCTATCACAGGTTCCAATGGAAAAACCACGACCAAAGAACTGATCGACAGGGTACTGAAAACCACTTTTCAGGTTTTTGCAACTCACGGAAACCTGAATAACCACATCGGAGTTCCCCTCAGTATCCTCAGCATCCCCAGGAATTCCGAAATCGCAGTCATTGAAATGGGTGCAAACCATTCCGGTGAAATAGCCAGGCTGTGCGAAATAGCCAGGCCGGACTACGGCCTGATTACCAATATCGGGAAAGCACACCTGGAAGGATTTGGCGGATATGCCGGAGTCATCCGGGCCAAAACAGAATTATACACCTTCCTCCGCGAAAACGGAGGCAGGGTATTCGTCAATGCCGCTGACCCCCTCCTTATGCGCCTGAGCGAAGGAATGCACCGCATTTTATACGGCAATGACCAAACCCCCTCTGCCTCGGTCATCGCAGAGCAAGCCTTATTGAAATTACGCTGGGAAAAAGCACCGGATCCCGGAACCGAAACAGCGACACAAATGAGCGGGGACTATAATCTGGCCAACGTGCTGGCAGCAGCAGCAGCAGGACTGCAATTTAAGGTTCCCTGGGCGAAGATAGTTCAGGCCATTTCCAGCTATCAACCCGCCAACCATCGCTCCCAGGTCATCCACACCCAAAGCAATACCCTGCTGATGGATGCTTACAATGCCAACCCATCCAGTATGCTGCTCGCACTGGAGAATTTTAGTCGATGGGAGGGCAAAGAAAAGTGGGCGATCCTGGGAGATATGCTGGAGCTGGGCGAGGAATCGGAAGCTGAACATCAGGCCATCGTACATTATCTGGCAGAGGCAGGTTTCCCCAATCTGGTGTTCATCGGGCCGTGGTTTCAAGGCTGCGCCGGAAAAGGCAGCCAGGCTTTTGCGGATACAGAGTCCTGCATTCAATGGCTCAAAGACCACCCGATCAGCAATGCGGATGTATTGTTGAAGGGTTCGCGTGGCATCGGCCTGGAAAAGCTGCTCCCATACCTCTGAACAATGAGTCGCCCTGATCCCACATATTACAATGTCTGCGGTTTAATGTCGGGCACTTCCCTGGATGGTCTGGACATTGCTCTTTGCCGTTTCTGGCAGGAAGAGGAACAGTGGAACTACACTATCCTTTGCGGGGAAACCCTCCCCTATTCTGATGAATGGCAGACAAGGTTGAAGGGAGCCCAGCTTCTGGACGGGGAGTCACTCTTAAAACTCCATCTGGATTATGGACGCTACCTCGGTGTGCAGGCTGGAGAATTTATCGCCGCAAGCGGATGGTCCTGCGAGCTAATCGCCAGCCACGGGCACACTGTATTTCATCAGCCGGAAGCAGGTTTTACTTTTCAGGCCGGAGAAGGGCAAGCCCTGGCCATCGCATCAGGCTACCAGGTGGTTAGTGATTTCAGAACAGCCGATGTACTGAAAGGCGGGCAGGGGGCGCCCCTGGTTCCCCTGGGAGATGCCCTCCTGTTCTCCGACTACGACGCCTGCCTGAACATCGGGGGATTTGCCAATATATCGTATGGGTGGAAAGGCAGCAGAATCGCCTATGATATCTGTCCGGCCAATAAGGTTTTGAACCTGTATGCCGAAATGCTTGGGAAAGTGTACGACCCGGAAGGCCGCATCGCAGCATCCGGGTCGATGTTCCCGGAACTGCTTGCACAGCTGAATGCCCTGCCCTATTATGAGCAGAAAATGCCCAAATCGCTCGGTGAAGAATGGATGAAAACACACTTTCTTCCCATTACAGAACCATATAAGAAGCAGGCATCCGGGCTGCTGCACACCCTCACCCATCACATCGCACAGCAAATCAGCACTGAAATCAAGCGTTCAGGGGCAGGCAGGGTATTGCTGAGCGGAGGAGGAGCCTTGAACCACTACCTGGTTTCTTTGCTATCCGAATTCTGCCCTGAGTCAAGCCTCATCACAGCGGAAAAGGAAATTCTTCACTTTAAGGAAGCCCTGATCTTTGCCTTTTTGGGCCTGCGCAGGCTTTTGTATCTCCACAATGTGCTGGCCAGCGCTACAGGAGCTGCCCGGGATCATTGCAGCGGCTTGCTCAGCCATCCGTAAACTATGCCGGACAAAAAACTCGGATTATTGAGCGCTGTGCAAAATGCAATAATTTGACGTTTACCTTGTTTGTGGCCAATTAACATTTTTGTGTTGACAAGTGCAAAGGATGGAAAACGTCCGTCCTTTTTTTGTGGCTAATTTTGAAGCAAAGCTGAGAATATGATGTTCGCATTCATTTTGTTACAGATCAATGAGGCTGGTATGGCCGCGGTTGACAGCCTGGCTGCAGAGCCGGCGGGGCAGATCAGTTTATCCCTCTGGGAACTGGCGATGAAAGGGGGATGGATCCTGGCTGTCCTGGGAGTTTTCTCCATCATCGCAGTCTATATTTTCCTGGAGCGCTTCCTGGCCATCAACAGGGCATCCCAGGAAGATTACAACTTTATGAATAACATCAGGGACTTCATCCACGATGGCAGGATAGATGCAGCCCAGGCATTGTGTAAAAGCACACGCAGCCCCATCGCCCGGATGATTGAAAAGGGGGTGCAACGCATTGGAAAACCGTTGAACGACATCAATGCAGCCATCGAAAATGTGGGGAAGCTGGAAGTGTCCAAGCTGGAGAAAAACATCGCCACACTGGCTACCATTGCAGGGGCCGGACCGATGATCGGGTTTTTGGGTACCGTCATTGGTATGGTGAGGGCATTTTACGATATGTCGATGGCCGGTAACAATATTGATATTGCCTTATTGTCATCCGGGATTTATCAGGCGATGATCACCACTATCGGCGGACTCATCGTGGGCATCATAGCCTATATCTGTTACAATGTTTTGGTAGCCAGAATAGAAAAACTGGTTTTCATCCTGGAGGCCAGGGCCACGGAATTTATGGACTTGCTGTATGAGCCGGCGAAATAAATAAGACTTTAACTATGGCCATTCAGATCAGAAATAAACGCAGTACGGAATTCAGCACGGCCTCTATGTCCGACCTGGTTTTCCTCCTGCTGATATTCTTTATGCTTACCTCTACCCTGGTTGCACCCAATGCCATCAAATTACTGCTTCCGACCAGCAGCAGCAAGACCCTGGCCAAACAGACCATCACAGTCTATATCAATGAAGATAAGCAGTATTTTCTGGAAGAGCAGGCCGTGAACGAATCAGAACTGGCAGCCGGACTGGATGTGGCCCTGATTGGAGAAACCGAGGCATCAGTGGTCTTGCGTTCACATAAAGATGTTCCGGTACAATATATTGTAAATGTGATTGATGCGGTGAACGACATCAATCGTAAATTTGAAACCCGGCATAAGGTTATTTTGGCGACGACACCCCGATGATGAGGCCAACAGAAGATAAAGACCGGCGGGCAGCCATCCTGGGCACCGTGATCTTTCACGGCTTGCTCTTGCTGGGTCTGTTGCTGTTCGCTTTTACCACACCCCTTCCTCTGCCCGGTGAAGAGGGAGTGGTTGTAGACCTGGGGTACAGTGATCAGGGAATGGGAGAAATCCAACCGGAAACCCCGCCACCGACGGCTACTCCAAGTCCGGTCTCCAGCCAGCCTGAGCCTGAAGAGAACATCAGCACACAGGATATCGAAGAATCGATAAGACTGCCGGAAAAACCCAGGGAAAAACCAAAAACGGAAACAAAGCCCCTCACTGAGAAACCGGCAGAACAACCCAAAGAGGTAAAACCGGAAGAACCCAAAGTAGATCCCCGGGCCCTCTATCCGGGCAGGCAGAGCGGAACTACAGGACAGGGAAGCCAGGGAGAAACCGGACAAGCGGGAGACCAGGGCAAGCCCACCGGTACAGCTGGTGCAGGGAATTATGATGGCAGCGGCGGTGCCGGAGACGGGATATCCTTCAGCCTTGGAGGAAGAAAAGCAGACCACTTGCCCAAACCTGCCCCCACTTTCTCGGAAAGCGGAACGGTAGTAGTCAGCATCTGGGTAGATCGCTACGGAAGGGTAACCAAAGCCATTCCGGGTGCCCGCGGTACAACCACGGCCAGTCCTGTATTGCAAAAACTGGCGGAGGAAGCCGCAAAAAGAGCACGCTTCAACGCCAAACCCGATGCCCCGGAAGAGCAAAAAGGAACCATCACCTATCACTTTCTCATTAAGAACTGATGAATTACCGGGAAACCCTGGACTGGCTTTTCAGCCAGCTGCCGATGTACCAGCGCATCGGAGCAGCGGCCTATAAAAGTGACCTGGGCAATACCCTGGCCCTGCTCAGTGAACAAGGCAATCCGCAAACCCGCTTTCCATCTGTCCATATCGCCGGCACCAATGGCAAAGGCTCCGTGGCCCATCTGCTGACTGCCATCCTTCAGGAAGCAGGATACCGAACCGGACTCTACACATCCCCTCATCTTACCGACTTCAGAGAAAGGATACGTATCCAGGGAGCAATGATTCAGGAAGAAGCGGTAATGAAATATGTATCCCGCTACCGGAGCGCCTTCCGACATATTCAACCTTCCTTTTTTGAAATGACCGTAGGGATGGCCTTTGATCATTTCTCCAGAGAAAAGGTAGATATTGCTGTGATTGAAACAGGAATGGGAGGACGTCTCGACTCAACCAATGTCATTCATCCTGAAGTAAGTATCATTACCAATATCGGTCACGACCACCAGCGTTTTCTGGGTAATGACCTGCCCTCCATAGCAAAAGAAAAAGCCGGGATTATCAAATCCGGGGTTCCTGTGGTTCTGGGGAAAATGCCCGAAGAACTCCTCCCGGTCTTCCGTCAAAAAGCCACAGAAATGCAAGCACCCCTGTTCCTGTCTGAGAAAGAAGTGAGGCTGCATAATGCTCATTTGCTTAAAGGGGCAGAAAGGCTGTTGGTATTCGATGCAGATCATCCCCTTTATGGCCGGATGAAAAAGATAGCCTGCCCCCTTGCATCCATAGTCCAGTTAGAAAATCTGGCCAGCGTTTTAACAGCCCTGATCCCATTGCACGAAGACTTTCCTGTGGATGTTGCCGCCCTTTTCCAGGGCATACGCAATGTCAAAAAAACCACTGGCTTAAGAGGACGTTGGGAAATCCTGTCCACATCCCCGCTGATTGTGGCAGATACTGCCCATAATCCGGAAGGATTGAAAGCAGGAATGGAACAATGGATGCGCTGTCCTGCCGCCGACCGGCATCTGGTATTCGGGATGGCAGAAGACAAGGATCCTTATGCCCTGCTTTCCCTCTTGCCTGCTGACGCTGACTACTACTTCTGTAAACCTGCCGTAGAAAGGGGAATGCCGGCAGAGAAAGTCAGGGATGCGGCAAGAAGTCTTGGATTGAAAGGACAGGCCTGGGCAAGCGTGCAGGAGGCGTTTGAGAACGCTAAAACCCAAGTCTCCCCATCCGGGAGCATATATGTGGGTGGCTCCACATTCGTAGTGGCAGAAATAATTCTCTGAACCTTCATTATTCAAGCAACTATAAGGCTTGGGATGGTGTCTGTTTAGGCAGTAAGCGGCGAAGATTGTTCAAAAAAAACTATCTTTACCGACTGTGAATGCTTGAATTCAAACCGAACGTCAATCTGTAAAACCGTGATAATAATGAAGAAAGGTTTACTCCTCCTGGTATCCATCCTTCTCAGCCTGGCTCTAAATGCACAGGTTGTTGTGTACACAGAAAACTTTGATCCGCCCACATTGGATGACAGTGTGACTTCCACGGCTACCTCCGGAGTGCCACATTGGGCAATAAGCAGCCAGTTATCCGTAAGCGGGCCGCATTCAGATACAGCTAAAGTAGTCCCTCAAGGAACGGCCTACCTGACCACGGATTTCTTCTCAACCACAGGAAATACCTACGTTTTGCTGCAGTTTGACCAGATCTGTAAGATCAGCTTCTTTGACAATGCTGAGATAGAGGTCACCGGCGACAGCGGCCTGACCTGGAACAAACTTACTGCTACCCACTACCTGGGCACAGCCAGTTTCTCAGGACTGGGCAGCCGCTTTGCGGAGAGCTCTTACGGGAGCCTTTGGGCTCCGGGCGTAGCATTAGCTCAGCCTACCAACAGCTGGTGGAAATCAGAGACCTTTGACATCTCTGCCTTCACGGCCTCCACCACAGGCTGTGCCGTGCGATTCAAGCTGAGCGATGGCGGGAATATTGGAGGAGAGAACCGCTATGGATGGCTGATTGACAACATCAAGGTTACCGCAGCCCTCTCCGAGCTGACCCCACCCAATATCATTTCTTTTACCCCCGTGCTTAACGGAAATATCTTCAATACCGGCCCCTTCAACTTCACAGCGCAGATTACCGACGTTTCCGGTATCTATCAGGCATACATCCCCTACACCCTCAACGGAGTACCAGATACGGTATGGCTGGTGAATACCAGTGGAAACAACTGGACCGGCAGCATTCCGGCGGTGACCCACCTGGATCAGATCTGCTACCGCCTGGTGGCCATTGACAATTCCCTCTCGAAAAACGTTGCCTACTCCCCGCAGATCGGACAGCATTGCTTTACGGCCAGCACCCAGGAAGCCGCCCTGCTCTCCATCACCTCACCGAATACGGCTTGCGGGCTGGGCCTGGAGGAAGTGAAAGTCCAGATCAAAAATACCGGACTGGAGACCATAGCCGGAAATCTCTGGGCGCAATACTGGATCGCCGGTACCACCGATACGGTCACCGAATACATTACAGATACCATCCTGCTCAATCAGATCCTGCACTATACCTTCGACTCCCTGATTGATGTAAACGCCCCCACAGGGAACGTCACCTTTGAACTCAAGGCACGCATCATCCTGCTGGGTGACCCGATTCCCACAAATAACAACCAAACCAAGTTCTTTACTTCCGGCTTCGTACCCCCGGATCCACCCATCCTCTACGACACCATCAACTACGCCACCACCGCTACCCTCACCACCAGCATACCCAATACCACCGTCAAATGGTATGCCGACTCCAATGGTACGCAACTAGTCTTTACGGGAAGCAGCTTTGTCACCCCCATCCTTTTTGAAGACACGGTGTATTATCGCAATGCCACCTCCGTTGGTTCATTGCCCTGCCCCTCGGCCATCCGACCCTATTTTATTGACGTAGGAGACAAGCCACCCTTCGATGCAGCCCTGATTGCAATGCACAAGCCGGTATCGGCCATCAATATGCTTCCGAACGAAGAAGTATCTGTCAGGATCGTGAACTTTGGCGGGGATACCATTCATAACTTCCCCCTGAACTATAAAATCAACAGCAACCCCACTATTACTGAAATCTTCCCGGACACCCTGATCCCCGGAGATACGGCCGATTACGTTTTCAATCAGGTGGCCGACCTTTCCACCCCGGGCAACTATCAGTTTACCGTCTGGGTAGCCCTGGCCGGAGACACCACATACCTGAACGATACGATCTCACGCCTGGTGGTGCATTCAGTGCCCAACTACTGCCCCTCTTATGCCGTGAATGCGGCCACAGGTTCAGACATCGGGAATATCACCTTCAGCAATCTGAACAATGGCAATGCCCAGCCCGGCACCAACAATCCCACAGCCGTAAACGGATATACCGACTGGACCTCCAATGCCCCTTCAGTTCAACTGGCCATCAGTCAGTCGTATAACTTCCAGGTGCGAAGAATTGTGGCAGGAAATGCTGCCAGTTCTGTTGCAGCCGTTAAGTTATTCATCGACTACGACCGCAGCGGCACCTTTGACCCGGCGACTGAAACCGCCTTCGCAGGCACCATTCCATATTACAGTTTCCAAACCGGTGCCACGATCACCATCCCCACCTGGGTCAATCCGGGCATAGCCCATATGCGGGTAGTCCTGCAGGAAACCAACAACCTGAACAATGTTCAGCCCTGCGGTACTTACGGCATTGGAGAAACGGAAGACTATACCGTGGTGATGTACCCCCAAATCCCCTTCGATGGCGGTGTTTCGGCCATCATCACCCCGGGCTCCCTGGTGCCGGAAGCCTCCTTGCAAACCGTTACGGTGGCCATTAAAAACTACGGACTGGACACCCTGACCTCCTGCGATGTCATCTACGAGCACAACAATAATCCCCCGGTCACAGAGCAGTGGACAGGCACCCTGCTTCCAGGGGGAATCACTCTGTATGCTTTCCAGACACAGCTTACCGTGGCAGGCGGACCCAATGATATCTGTGCCTATACCGATGTGACCGGAGACGTCAATATTGGTAACAACCATTTCTGCAAATCCTTCTACGGTGACCCCCTGCAAAATGCCCAGGCTATGGCTCTGCCGGAGCCTGATGAAGAGGGCTGTTTTGTAGGACAGGAGCCCGTGACCATTGTGATTAAAAATGTGGGACTGGATACCATCAACGGAGGCCTGCAGGCCAGCTACTATGTCAAACAAATCCCCAACAGCACAGTAACCGAAACTGTTTCTGCCACCATCCTGCCCAATGCGGCCATCAGCTATACCTTCAACCAATTGGTAGACCTGACCGCTTACACCCAGGATACCGTATGGGATATCATAGCCTACACCACCCTGGTGGGTGATTTTGAAAACCACAACGATACAACCTTCACCAGCGTAGAATCCCTCTACAGCCCACCCGACCCGGTGGTGAGCAATGCGACCATACAATACGCTACAGCAGCCACACTTACCGCCAGCTCACCCGATTCCATCTTCTGGTATAAGACCGAAACAGCGAGCAATGAGCTTGCCACCGGACCTTCCTACACTACTCCCATCCTCTATGGTCAGGAGGTGTATTGGGTAGAAGCCCAGACAGACGGAGGGGCCAACTCCGTGACCATAGGTACAGGAACGACAACACAGAATAATATCCCTGTGAATGGATTTTATGGCTACGGATACAGCGGAACTATATATACTGCTGCTGAACTGAATACCAAAGGTAATATTGACACGATCGCCTTCTACGTCGGCAATTCAGTGAATAATTACAATATGGCCAACCAGCGGATCTATCTCAGCCATTATTCCGCCAGTAATTTCCCCAATGCGAATTATATCCCCAACACCTCGATGACCCAGGTGTACAATGGCCCCATTAACTGGAGCGGGCCGGGCTGGTTCAAGATTCCACTGTCGACACCTTTCAATTACAATGGCACCGACAATATCCTGGTTTGGTGGGAGAATCATTTAGGAAGCTGGTCATCGGGATATCCTACATTCCGGTTTACAAATGCAACCGGAAACAAGGGCTTATGGCGTCGTCAGGACGGATCATTCCCGACTACACCCGGTACACTGACCACCAACCGCCCGAACATTCAGTTCCTGGGCAGCGGTGGAGGTTGTCCCAGCAACCGGGTTCCCGATACCGTTTTTGTACAAAATATCCCGCCTTATGATGGCGCCCTGCTGGCTATTACCGAGCCGGTTTCAGGTGTGAACCTGAGCCCTGCCGAGCCTGTCAGTGTGAAGATCAGAAACTATGGCACCCAGGCTATTTCCAACTTTGGGGTCAGCTATCAAATCAATGGCGGAATCATCCGCACCGATACGATAAGCCAGACCCTGCAGCAGAATGACACCCTGCTATACACCTTTGCGCAGACGGCCAACCTGGAGTTCTACGACACCTACCAGTTTAAAGCCTGGATATCTGTCCCCAATGATGCGACAGGAACCAATGACACCTTGTACAAATCCGTAAAATGCCTGATCCCTCCCTATTGTCTGTCCTATGCAACCAACGCTGCAACCTATACGGATATCGGGAATGTGACCATCAGCAACCTGAACAATGGGAATCCGAACCCGGCTACCAGCAACCCCAGTGCCCAGAACGGATATACTGACTTTACCCATCTCACTCCGGTGATGCTTTCACCCACCGTGGCCTATCCGATCTCCATATCCAGGATTTCTTCGTCCACGCTGTACACCGGAAACGTAGGAGTTAAGGTTTATATCGATTATAACAGGAACGGTATCTTTAACATTCCCGGTGAACTGGCCTTCTCCGGAGTCTTTAGCGGCAGTAACCCCACAGTCACAGGAACCTTAACGGTACCTGTGACGGCTACCCCCGGGATGACAATGATGCGGGTTGTGATGGACCGCTATGGGGCAGCCCCGGCTTGCGGCACCTATACCTACGGGGAAACAGAAGATTACCTGGCACTCATCATCCCGATGATCCCCAATGATGCCGGGGTAACCGACATCCTTTCACCAGGCGAACTGAGCACTGCAGGGGTGACAAGCCCGATCACAGTGAAAATCCAGAACTTCGGTACCAATACCCTGGGTTCGGTGGATATTGCTTACGAAGTCAACAATGGCCCTCCAACAACCTATACCTACCTTAACCCTCTGGCCCCACAGGCTACAGCCATTGTGAACCTGCCGGCCCTGACCCTGGGCAATGGCAACCACCGTATCTGTGCTTATACCATTGTGCCCGGCGACAGCAATGCCTTCAATGATACCCGTTGCATCGATTGCTACGCTGAATTTACCGCCGGCCTGCCCTATATCAACAATTTCGATCAGGCAGCCGCTGAATTCTGGCCCGACTCTCTGCCCAACCAGTGGGAAAGAGGCATCCCCTCGGGTACGGTACTCAACAGTGCTATCAGCAACCCGAATGTCTGGGGAACAACCCTGGATGGACCATACATTCATAATGGAGCAAATTTCCTGTATACTCCCCGCTTCAATCATCTGATCACCGGGATCGACAGCCTGAAGTTCTGGCAGCGGTTCAATACCCACAGCGGAGACGGCGCTGCCATACAGTACAAGAGCATCCTGGGTTGGAAACTGCTTGGCGCCCCCAATGATCCCAATGGGGTGAACTGGTATAATTCCCCTCAGAATCTGTGGACAGGAAACGGTGGGCAGAACGGATGGATGCATTCTGCCTATAACCTCAAGAACATCTACGATATGGCTGAGCCAACTCAGTTCCGCTTTATCTTCTTCACCACTGCCGCCAACAGCAATAATTTTGAAGGCTGGATTCTGGATAATCTGGAGATCACCATTCCGATCATCCCCAAAGATGCCGGTGTGATTGAAATCATCGGGCCACCCAGCCCCACCATCATCGGAACCGATATCGATGTCGAAATTCGCATTCAGAACTTTGGAAGCGATACCCTCTTCTCAATTCCCGTGCGGTACAAAGTCAACGGTGCTACGGTAAATACCGGAATGTGGACCGGCGCCCTGCCTCCGGACTCCACCACCACCTATACGTTCCAACCTATGGCCTCTCCCCTCTTCGATTATGTACTCTGTGCCTTCACAGACGTGAGTGGGGATATCAACGGCTACAACAATATGAGCTGTGATACCTACAATGTGCTGCCACCTAATTACGATCTGGCCGTCACACAGATTATTTCACCTCAGAATCCTACTATCCACGGTGACTCAGCTACCGTCACGGTGCAGGTGGAGAACCGGGGCTTGAATCCTTTCACCACCTTCGACCTGCAATACACTGTGGCCGGAAACATCATCGCCACAGAAACCTGGACGGATGCAGCCAATCCCTTTATGCCGGGAGATACGCTCTACTACACTTTCCAGCAGAAGTATAAACACGATTATATCGGGTTCTACTACCTCTGCTCCAGAACCCTGGTCAGCGGAGACGGATACCCCTGGAACGATGAGAAATGTACTATTCTGGAAGAGCTGTATACTGAAGTGACAGAAACAGACCTTGAAGGTTTCAGTATGAGCCAGAACATTCCGAACCCGGCATTGAATATGACGCTCATTCCATTCAAGCTTCCCAGCTACGGAACATACCAGTTCGGGCTGTTGAACTATCTCGGCCAGCCGGTCTTCACACAGGAACGCACCGTAAATGCAGGCCTGCACCAGATTGAGCTGGATGCAGATGCACTGACCGCGGGCGTTTACTTCTATTATCTGGAATTTGAGGGACGACGACTGGTACGCAAAATGATCGTACAATAATACAGCAAGGGCCTCCGCGAGAGGCCCTTTTTTTTTCAGATCAAAAGCCTGAGGGCCTCCTCAGGCTTTTCAGTATCGAAGGAAATCAGTGCCAATTCCGGGCCATCCCAGGCTGCACCCAGGCAAATTGTTTCGCCGATTCTGTCTTTCCAATGACCCGTCAAGCGGGATGATTCGTGGATATGTCCGTGCAAACTCAGGTGAGCCGGGAAGGATTGGAGGAAACGTTGTATGGCTATGCTGCCCACGTGCACATCCAGCGGAACGTGGTCCACAAATTGATGATCGAGGGCGGCACGATCGAGTTTGCTCTGATAGGGCGGTGAATGAAACAGGAATATGCTTTTCTCGGCCACCATTCCCTTGCTGAGAATCTGGAGGTCTTTGGCAATGGTATCATACCCGGGATCGTAATCCGGAGCCTTGGTGCGATGTCCCTCCGTAGGGGGGACGCATCCGGGATCGACATAGCGGGATACATCGTATTTTTCCCAGTCTTTCCGCAGAAAAGGTGTGGGCGGCACAAAAGGATATCCGGCGATGGTATAGCCCATCACGTCAACTTTTCTCATTACCAAATAGTGCAGGAGCCCGTCCTTTTCCATTTCAAGCAGTAGGTCTTCTTCGGCACGGGCATCATCATTGCCGGGAATAAGCAGCATAGCGGGATAGCGCTCATTCATTTCCGCTTTCAGCTTTTCCAATTGCGGGCGCAGATAATCTACTGAAAAATGGTTCAATCCTGCCGGCAGTCGTGCCATATCGTGCGGAAAGAGGTCTCCGCCAAAAAACACCGCTTCCGGGGCTTCGCTCAGCATCTTTTCCCACAGTTTTTCATAACGCGGGATCTGCCCGTGGAGGTCGGAAACGAAGAAGGCCCTGGGCATATCAGGAAAGGGGATTGCGTGCTTTCAGCAAGCGGGCGCCATTATCGACTGCGCCGATCATCACGGCATAACTGCTTTTTTTCCGGATATCCTCATCGGTGATCAGGTGTACATCGAGTAATCCCCTTTTAGGGCGATAACCGGTATTCAGAAAGCTGATTTCAGCCAGCGACAGGCTCCAGCCATCCAGCCAGGCCTCCAGGCATTTGCGTTGTTGCTTGTCCCCCTTAAAATGGATCAGCAGATCAATATCCGACTCGGGCCCGGCGGTGGCATTTTTTGTGCTTCCAATGACATATACGGCTTCCACACCGAATGTTTCCAGGTCGAGGTGTTTGGTGATCAGTTCGGCCTGACGGGAACGCCATTTCCAATGCAGGTCGGAGTCGGGGGAAAGGATGGTTTCGCGTGGCGCTTCTGCTTTCGAGGAAGGCTGCCCGCGCAGGGTTTTCAGGGTGGCCCTTAATCTTTGTATGAAGATATGATGGCTCAGGCTCTCTGCGATGGTATTCAATAATTTTTGCTCTTCAGGAAGGAAAACAAGCTGATGCTCTCCGGCCACCCTTTGAGTATAAACCAGATCGAGGCGCCCGGCTACATTATCATCCAATACGATATCTGCCTGCAGCATCCATTCGGTTTCCCGGAAATCATCCGTCCGGATAACTTTTCCTTCAAAGATAATCCTGGCCTCACACAGAGTCGGATGCTGCCAGCCCGAAGGAATAACACGCAACACCTCCCTGAATATCTCATCCAAAGGACGCCCATTGCCCCTCAGTACTTCTTCCACTTTATAAATACAATGCAGTTCCTTTTCCCGCTCTTTCAGGCGCAACACTACCCGCTTGTAAAAATCACTTTCCCCGATCGCTTCCATAGGCTTAGAATAGTGCCGATAAAATTACTGAATAGTAATCCCGAAATAAAGAAAAGGACAGCCTTAGCCGTCCTTTATTTTATTGATATATATCAGTGAAATTCAACTCAATCCGCCTGCATAAAGGGGTATTTGAAGTCGGTAGGTGGCACGAAGTTCTCTTTAATGGTGCGGGGAGAAACCCAACGGATAAGGTTCAGATAGCTTCCCGCCTTGTCGTTGGTTCCCGACTGACGGCTGCCTCCAAAGGGCTGTTGACCAACGACAGCACCGGTAGGTTTGTCATTGATATAGAAGTTTCCGGCAGAATGACGAAGGAGGTCCATCGCTTTGATGGCAGCATAACGCTCGTTGGCAAAGATGGCGCCCGTCAACGCATAAGGAGAAGTGTGGTCGCAGATTTCGAGGGTTTCTTCGAACTTCTGATCTTCATAAACAAAGATGGTGATGACAGGGCCGAAAAGCTCCTCTTCCATCGTAACAAAATGCGGATCGCGGGTGAGCAGGACAGTCGGCTCAATGAAATAGCCTTCCGATTTGTCGCAAGTGCCGCCAAAGATCACATCCACATCGGCGGAAGCCTTAGCCTTTCCAATGTAATCGGCAATATTATCAAAGCTGGCTTCATCAATCACGGCATTGAAGAAGTTGGTGAAATCCACCGGATCGCCCATTCTGACCTCAGAGAGCATCCCTCCCATTCTTTCCTTAATATCATTCCATAAACTCTTCGGGATATAAGCACGGGAGGCAGCCGAACACTTCTGCCCCTGATATTCAAAAGCGCCGCGTACGATGGCAGTGGCTACTTCATCCACTCCGGCAGAGGGATGGACAAAGATGAAATCCTTGCCCCCTGTTTCCCCTACAATTTTAGGATATGCCTTGTATTTAGGCAGGTTATCGGCAGCCGATTTCCAAAGCTGGTTAAAGGTGGCATTGGAGCCGGTGAAGTGAATGCCGCCAAAACTGGGAGCACCAAATAGTCCATTCCCAATGACGGAACCTTTGCCCGGCACAAAATTGATCACCCCATCAGGCAGTCCGGCTTCCTGGAAGATCTTCATCATAAAATAATTAGAGAACAAGGCGGTAGTGGCCGGTTTCCAAATCGTAGTATTTCCCATCAGCGCCGGAGACATATTCAGGTTGGCCGCAATGGAGGTGAAGTTAAAGGGAGTCACTGCAAAGATAAAGCCTTCCAGGGCCCGGTATTCCACCCTGTTCATAATGCCGATATCGGAAATGGGCTGATCGGCATAGATCATTCCCATAAAATGGGCATTGAAGCGGAGAAAGTCGATGGTTTCTGCAGCCGCATCAATCTCTGCCTGGAAAGGATTCTTGCTTTGCCCCAACATTGTGGAAGCATTGATCAGCGCCCTGTACTTCGTTGCCAGCAATTCGGCCGCCCTGAGGGTGACCGACATTCTCTCCACCCAGGGCGTATCTGCCCAAGCCTTGCGGGCCTTATCCGCAGCCTCAATGGCCATCTGTACCTCTTTGGGAGAGGCCTTGTGGTAATGTGCCAGGACGTGGGAATGCCGGTGGGGCATCACGACCTTTCCGGTATCGCCTGTCCGGATTTCCTTTCCTCCAATGATCAGGGGAATATCAAAAACCTCGGCACTAAGGCGGTTCAACTCTGTCCTCAGTGCTACCCGCTCAGGAGAGCCGGGCAGATAGGATTTTACCGGTTCATTGCCGGGAAGGTCATAACTGAAAATTGCATTGTTCATCGTATGGTGAATTAGTGTGAATGTAATAACAGCGCAAAGATAATTCTTTGTTTTGGATAGAGTTCAATTCCCTTCAGAAGCTGGTGGAATTATGATGTGCGGCTTACAGCCTTGCTATGGATATTCAGGGATGATGCGTTTTCTGTCTTTTCCCTGCTGCTATGACCAGTGAAAAAATGAGATAGAGCAATACCACAAAGGGTATGGCAGCCATCCCGCTGACTAAGATCAAGGCTGCTGTCAATACCAATAATGCGAGCAAAACAGACATCCTGCGGTCTTGCAGGCTCTTCATTTTGAAGCTCAACAAGGGAAGCCGGGAAATCATCAGAAGCGCTATCAGGATAATTAGAAGGGATATGATCAGGGGAGACCGGACAGCATAATCCATCAGCCTGAGTGCAAGCCCTGAGCCATAGGCCAGGCCCAGGGGCCAGCTGCCCAGAAAGAGGCCTGCTGCAGGCGCCGGAAGGCCAAGAAAAAGTTCGTGTTGCCCGGGATCATTGTTGAAGCGGGCCAGTCGCCAGGCTGCAGCCAGGGGTGGCAGAAGGAAAACCAGCCACACAATGATGCCAATACTGCCGGCCTCCTGTGCAAACCAGGCCATAATCGCCGCCGGTAATATCCCGAAACTGACCAGATCGGCCAGCGAGTCCAGGTCCTTTCCAATGGGTGAAGCCGCATCCAACACACGGGCCAGCAAGCCATCCACGACATCCAATAAAGCTCCGAGCAAGATCATCCAGGAGGCATAGATCAGTTCACCTTTGGACAGGAAATACAAGCCGCTCACACCGGCAGCGAGGTTGGCCAGGGTGGCGGCATTCGGCAGGAATCTCAAAAGCTTCATCATTGCCCGGCAAGGTAGGAATAAAACGCTGAACTGCTATCTTTGTCTATCTCTCATCCAAAACCCTATCAAAATGAGATACTATATCGCATTTTTCTGCCTCGCCTTCTTCTGCAATTCGATCCAACTTAAGGCACAATTTTCAGTGGATGCCCAGCTCAGGATGCGGGCAGAAATAAACCAGGGGTATCTGCTCATAGCCGGACCGGAAACTGATTTTCTGGCAGGGGTAAGCCAAAGAAGCCGTCTGGGCTTCAGCTACGGCAAAGACCAGGTGAGTATGCGTTTGAACATACAGGATATCCGTGCCTGGGGGGGTGAGACTTTTTACACCGCTACCGGTGCCTGGGCCAATCAGGCTCTGGATGTTTTCGAGGCCTGGATGGAGATGAAACTCACTGATAAAGCCCACCTGAGACTGGGCCGGCAAATCCTGTCTCTGGATGACGAACGCCTGATTGCAGAACGCAACTGGAACCAATACGGACAAGCTTATGATGCATTGCGCTACCGTCGTACGGATGCGCAATGGGAAACGGAGGCCGTGCTTTCCTATAACAACAAAAACAGCACTGTTACAGGTACTCCCTCGGGAGTAGACGAGTATTACAGCGACAAGAACAGAATAAGAATGCTGAATTATTTGTGGATCCGCCGTGCCCTGTGTGCCAACACCCGCCTCTCCTACTCTATGATTACGAGCGGCTACCAAAGTCCACGTTTCGAAAATGTCCTCTATGTCAGCGGAACCAGCGGATTTCACCTGGCTCACAAAAAGGAACTAATGGCACTGAATGCCAACCTTTTCGGACAGTTTGGCAGAAACATTCACGGTCGGAGGGTAGAGGCCTGGATGGCAACATTCAGTGGCAGCTACGCCCTGGGACGCTGGCAGGCAGGAGTGGGTGCAGATCTCCTGTCCGGGAACGACGGGAGCCGCACCGAAGCGGATTACCTTGATAAAGACCACAGCTTCGACCTGCTCTATGGGGCCCGGTTCAAATTTAATGGCTATATGAATCAGTTTGCGAACCTGGACGCTGCCACAGGTTCAGCCGGGCTGATCGATGTGTACCCTTTTGTCAAATATGCGCTTGGCAAAGAAAATGACCTGCGCTTTCTGTTGCATCTTTTCCGGACTGCCCAAAAAAGCATTCCGGGAATGGATCAAAGCCAAACCGCCTTTCTTGGTACCGAAGCCGACCTGATGTACACCCAACACTTTGCCCAGGGGATCAGGCTGCAGGCCGGTGCCTCTCTCTTCTTCCCCACAGAGACGATGGAAGCACTGAAAGGCCTGGATAAAGGGACAAGCCGGCTAAGCTGGTGGACCTGGGTGATGCTCACCTACCAGCCCAGACTGTGGTAGAAATTTTTATCCTTGCCCGAATAAACATATATTTGTATTGATATATGAAATGTTTCATTCACTTTATTTAATCATCCGATGGAAAGAATAGAAGCCCTGGGATACATCCTGAAAAAGGAAACCCTGGCCACCCTTAAGTTTAAGGAATCCTTACCCGCATTGGTACTGGAAGATATGGCCCCCTTTTCCGGTTACTATGATATGTTTAATCTTCCCCGAAACCGGAGGGAGCTGATCCCTCGCTCCGTTTTTGTGGTTATCCGCTCCTTCTATGAGCCCAACGAAGACGAGTTTATCCGCATCACACAGAAGATCAAAAAGGAGCATCCGGCGCTGCATTTTGATGCCATCCTTGGCCAACTCACGGTGATGAACGAAAGAGCCTTTTGCATTCGCCTGAAGATGGATGAGCTGGATGAACTTGCCGTCCTCATCCGGCACTATGCCTCTGCTGGTCTGGTTTTTGCCAGACCCAGGCAAATCAAGGAATTCGCCACCCTGATCAAGGTGAGAAAGTACTTTGTAATGAATGTCCTGGATGAAGGTATTTTTCAGGATAATGACCAGGCCAACAGCTATTATCTGGAGGTAGCCAGGGAGCCGGAGTGGGCTGATTTTGAAATGATCTACGAGAATATCAGGAACAATTATGATTTCAAGCATTTTGTGGCTGCCATCGGGTCGATGTACAGAAAACCAGGCCTGGTGGATTTCATCCGCATTTATTCTGAAGAAATCCAACTGGAACAGCTTAAATACCTCCGCGACCGCTTTCGTTCAGAACTGCGCAGGGTAGTCCCCGAGTAAAAGAATATCTCATTTGTTAAGGATGGAATGGACCCGCGATACATTTAACCAGATTCCGGCAAAGGAGAAAGTCAGGTTGACTTTTGAGGAGGGCCAGGAGATAATGGCCCGGATCTACCTGTATTACACGATCAAGCTATTTCAACTGGGTCCTTTGTTTGTGGAAGTATGGTATCGTCCTCATCACAACCGTATTGACAAGGTGGAGGCCGTAGTGCTGGAGGAGGTCATTCATCTTTACGAAAAAGAAATTGATATATCCGATATCTTTGGCAGCTGATCTTTCAGGCTTGCAATGATACCCCGAAACATTCCCGCATCCGATTACCAATATGAGCTCCCTGCTTGCCGCATTGCGGCCTATCCGTTGGAGAAGCGGGAGCAATCGCGTCTGTTGGTCAGCCGGGGCGAGGAAATCAGCGAGGCTTCCTTTTCCGAAATAAGCGCTCATCTCCCGGCTGAAAGCCTGGTGGTGTTCAATGATACCCGGGTTGTTCAGGCGCGTTTGCACTTTCAGAAAGCATCAGGCTCACGCATCGAAGTATTCCTGCTTGAGCCGGCCGGAAAGCACAAGGATATCCAAATGGCCTTTGAGCAGCAGGAAAGGGCTGAATGGAAATGCCTGGTAGGCCAATCACGCCGGTGGAAATCAGGCTTGCTTGAAATGCCTTTCAAATCAGGTCGTATTGCCGGAATGCTCTATGCCGGGCGAATCGCACAGGAAAAAGCGCATTCATTGATTGATTTCCGATGGACACCTGCCGGCCTTTCATTTGCCCAGGTACTGGAAGCCTGCGGGAAAGTACCCCTGCCTCCCTATATCCCCAGAGAAGCAGAAGAGGAGGATAAAGTGCGCTATCAAACCGTTTATGCGGACAATGAGGGATCGGTGGCGGCCCCTACCGCCGGCCTGCACTTTACTCCCGAACTGATGCATAGCCTGGAAAAGGACGGACACCAGACCGGAAGGCTTACCCTTCACGTGGGGGCAGGCACTTTTCGTCCGCTCAGTACCCCTACCATAGGCGGACACGAAATGCACCAGGAGCAGATCAGGGTTCACATCGACTTGATACGGCAGCTTGCTGCACATCCGGGATCTGTGAGCGCAGTTGGCACAACCAGTGTCAGAACCCTGGAAACACTCTACTGGCTTGGAGCCAAGCATCTCAAAAGGCAAAACGATATGCATCACCTCTCACAATGGGAAGCCTATGAAATGCGCCATCAACCATCCAGAGAAGAAGCCCTCTCAGCCCTGACAGACTATATGGAAGAAAAGGATACCCGCATATTGCAGGCCTCCACCCAGCTGATCATCGTACCAGGCTATTCCTTCAAGGTCACAGATGCAATGATCACCAATTTCCATCAACCCGGGAGCACATTGCTGATGCTGGTTGCCGCCTTTACCGGGCAAAACTGGCGAATTGCCTACGACTATGCTCTCCGGAATGGCTTCCGTTTTCTCAGCTATGGGGATGCCTGTCTCTTTCTGAAAACCTGAAATGAAACATTTTACTACCCTGTCCTGATTTTTATATCTTTGACAAAATCAATGACTATGACCCCCTTCGTACTTCTTGGTTGGTTCGGCCAGACAGAGATCATCGTGATCGCCATCGTAGTGCTGCTGCTTTTTGGCGGCAGAAAAATTCCCGAGCTGATGCGAGGACTGGGTAAAGGCATCAGGAGTTATAAAAGCGGCCTCAATGAGGAAGAGCCTCCTACTGAAAAGGGGAAAGAATCCCTGCCAGAGGATAAATAATCTTTGCTGGATTTGCACCTCTGCCACTTGATTGCCCAATCCCCTATCTCTTGTTCACCAGCATCACTCCGCCCAGAATCATCGCTATCCAGAGAAAATAACTCAAGCGAAATACCTCCCCATCGATAATGCCCCACAGCACTGCCACAATAGGGATGAGGTAGGTGACGGAAGACGCAAAAACCGGGCTGGTCATCTGGATCAGGCGGTTGAAAAACATCAGGGCCAGCCCTGTTCCAATCATCCCCAGGATGGCCACATATAAAAGGCCGGTCCCGGCACCCGGAAGGCTGGTGAGCTTGGCGGAGAAATCGGCATCCAGTCCCAGCCACAGCAGGGCAGGGGGACCGATGAGGAAAAAGGCCAGGGCGGTGAGTCGTAGCGGATTCACATCGCCCAGCCGGTGCTTGACGATGTTGGCATTGATGGCATAACAAAGGGTGGCGATGAGAATATAGATCGCGTAAGAGAAATTGAAAGCCAGGTCTTTCCCACCGCTCACACTCATCAATCCTACAGCTCCGGCAAGTCCTATCAGTACCCCAATGATTTTTGAGACCGCCGGCCGGGTGCCAAAAATCAGCATACCCACCGACAAAGTAAACAGCGGGGTCAGGGAATTCAGGATGCCTGCCATCGCACTGTCGATGCCTGTCTGGGCTTTGGGGAAGAGATAGGCCGGAGCCGCACTTCCCACCATCCCCACCAGCACCAGATAAAACCATTGCCTCCGCTTCAGTCCTTTCAGTTGACGCACAGCCCAGGGCAGCAGGAACAGCCAGGCTGCCACGATGCGCAGCAGGCCCACTTCGACCGCAGAAAAATACAAGAGCGCTTTCTTGATCAGAATGAAGGAGCTGCCCCAGATGAGCATCAGGGAGAAAAGGGTAATCCAGGCGATGATCTTTTCGTTGCGGGGCATCGCGCAAAGGTAGGCAGAGAAGGCTTCTTTTGACTCCCCCGGATATTCTTACCTTTGAGCAAACGAGAAAAAAATTTGGTATGAGAATTTCCGGATTGTTTGCAGCAGGCCGTTTCAGGGAAGAAGGAGAGGAGTGGGTAGTACGAAGCCCCTGGGATCAGCGCGAAGTGGGAAAGACCTGGCTGGCCGGCCCTGAGATGGTGGATGAATGTATAATAGCGGCTGCTACGGCCCTGAAAGTGATCGCCCAAACGCCCCTGCATATCCGTGCAGGATGGCTGGAAAAAATAGCCAACGGCATTCATATAGAGCGGGAATCCCTGGCCGGGATGATCAGCCTGGAAAGTGGCAAGCCCTTGCGCTATGCCCTGGGAGAAGTGGACCGGGCGGAGGACACCTTTCGAATTGCGGTGCAGGAGTGCCTGCGGGCTCCGGGGGAATATCTGCGGCTCGACCGTACCCCTGCGGCGGAGGGAAAAGAAGGCTGGGTGAAATACTTCCCCTCCGGCATCGTGGCCGGCATCAGCCCTTTTAATTTTCCCATCAACCTGGTGGCCCATAAAATCGCCCCGGCCCTGGCCGCCGGATGCCCCATTATACTGAAACCTTCTTCCTCCACACCAATGACCGCCCTGATGCTGGCTGGTATTGCTGCAGAAGCAGGTCTGCCGGCAGGTGCCCTGAGCGTTTTGCCAATGCGGAGAAAAGAGGGAGATATGCTGGTGGAAGACCCCCGCATCGCTGTGCTCAGCTTTACCGGCTCACCGGAGGTGGGTTGGAAAATGAAAGCGCAGGCAGGAAAGAAGAAAGTCATCCTGGAGCTGGGGGGCAATGCAGGCGTCATAGTCAGCGAGAGTGCAGACATTCCCCTGGCGGTATCCAAATGCCTGAATGGCGGTTTTGCCTATTCCGGCCAGGTATGCATCCACACACAGCGTATATATGTGCACGAAAGCCGCTTTGAGGCTTTCAGCCAGGCCTTGCTGGAGGGTACCCGGAACCTGCGTTACGGCTCGCCACAGGAAATGGATACAGATATCTCGGTAATGATTGATGAAGACAATGCTGAACGGGTAGAGAGCTGGGTGTCAGAAGCGGTGCAGCAGGGAGCGAAAATTTTGTGCGGAGGCACAAGAAAAGGCGCGTATATGGAGCCAACGCTCCTCACCGATACCCGGCCACGGATGAAGGTGTGCGCACTGGAGGTGTTTGGCCCCGTGGTGGTGCTGGAGAAGTTCAGCGATTTTGATGCCGCCCTGGAAGCCCTCAACAACAGCCGATACGGCTTGCAGGCAGGCGTATTCACACAGAATATTGAGGAGATGGATAAGGCCTTCAACGAGCTGGAGGTGGGCGGGGTGATCCTCAACGATGCCCCTACTTTCCGCGTGGACAATATGCCCTATGGGGGCGTGAAAGATTCCGGCCTGGGCAGAGAAGGGGTGCGCTATGCAATGATGGAGATGCTGGAACCCAGGATTTTGGTTAAACCTTTGTAATCTTTTTTCTGCCTTGACCGATTTTTAGGTTTGTTTATCATTTCCCAGATTTACTATATTTGCCTAATCCTATTAAAAACCAAATCCTTTCACTATGAGAAAATCTACTATTCTTCTTCAGTGGTTTGTTGTGATGATGATGGGCACCAGCCTGTTGTTCGCACAAAACAAGCTTAATGTGGCTGATTCCGATCCCAATGCCCCCACTACAGGGAATGGCATCGAGAACACCACAGTCACTTCGATCGACGAGAGCTTTGAATCTCCAACCTTCCCCCCGGCAGGCTGGTCCACCCAGAGTCCCGATGGGGGAACCGGCTGGGAACGCCAGACTGTTGGAACTTCCCCGATCCCGGGATGGAATGGAGGTACGGTTGTTGCACCTGTAGGTGGTGGACAAGGCGTGGCTTTCTGCACCTGGACCACCGGTGGTGCCTCTTACAACGACCAGTGGCTGATCACCCCGCAAGTGACCATTTCTGCCACCGATACCCTCTCTTTCTGGGTATATAAGTTTTCAGACTTATACATCGACAACCTGGATATCAAGATCTCCACCACGGGAAATGCTACAGCCAATTTCACGACTAACCTGGCGCAAATTGCTTATTTAGCTACCGATACAGGTTGGTTCTATTATGAATATCCTTTGGCTGCCTATGCCGGACAGGATATCTACATTGCCTTCCGTGAGCACGTAACGGACAACTTCAACGATGGCGCTGCCTTCTTCCTCGACCTGGTAAAAGTAGGTGTGGGTGGTGGCACCGGCCCCGGCTCACAAATGTGGGATCTTCAATTTGTGATTGATGCCGACAGCATCACCGGTGGCTCCGGACTTGCAGGTTCAGAATGGGATGGTACCAACTTCTTTGCAGCAGAGTGGGGATTTGGCGGTGGAAGAACCATCTTCCGCATCAGCCCTGCCGGTGCCCTGGTGGATTCCTTCATTCCTACCTGGATTACAGGTTCTTCAGGCATCCGCGATATGGCGTGGGACGGTACCTACCTCTATGGTTCTGATGCCTCTACCACTATTTATTGCTTCACCTCCACAGGTACCCTGATCAGCACCATTACCAGCCCGGTGGCTGCACGCGCCATTGCCTATGATCCTGTCAATGATGCTTTCTGGGTGAACAACTTCAGCACCGACCTTACTTTGGTGAGCCGCACCGGAGCTGTCCTGAATGTGATCTCCACCCCGCCAAGCTGTTATGGGATGGCCTATGATATGAACAGTGCAGGTGGTCCATTCCTCTGGCTCTTCACCGGTACTTCAAGCGGACTTGGCTGCCAGGTAGAGCAGTTTAATCCTACCACAGGCGTAGCCACAGGCGTTTCACACAGTGTGAGCGGTGATCTTGGTGCAACTTGCATCGCAGGAGGTCTCTGGTCTGCCGGTGATATTATCCCGGGCGAGTACACCCTGGGTGGGCTGGCGCAGGGCGAGCAGGACATCTTCGGATATTATCTGGATATGGTTGTTGGTACTCCTGAGATCGAAGTCAATGAACTCAGCGTAAACGTATTCCCGGTACCGGCTTCCACTGAACTGACAGTGACCAGCGAAGAGATGATCACCCGCGTAGAGCTGATCAATACCCTGGGTCAAATGGTATATGCCAGCCAGGTTGATGACTTCCGTGCCGTGGTCGATGTACGCAATATCAAAAGCGGTGCTTACTTCCTCCGTGTTGTAGGCGAAAGCAGCGAAACCACCCGCAAGGTGAGTGTACGCTAAGAAATTTTTGATCTTAGATAAAGAACCTGTCTCAATGAGGCAGGTTCTTTTTTTTTGCTCGCGCGCGTGCGTCAGGGCCGCTCGATTGTATCGAGCAATTCATCTGATAAAGAGAAGTAAATGTATTAAACCACCCTCCGGATCAATTCCACCAGCCTTGCCGAATAACCCATCTCATTGTCGTACCAGGCCACCACCTTCACCAGCTTGTTTTTATCGCCCAGTACCGCCGTCAGACCAGCATCAAACACCGCCGAATGCCGGTTCCCGATCACATCCACCGAGACAATAGGATCCTCGGTATATTCCAGTATCCCGCGCATCTGACCCTCTGCGGCTGCTTTAAAGGCTGCATTGATCTCGGCCACACTCGTACTGTCTCTGAGCGTGCAGGTCAGATCGGTGAGAGAACCATCCGGCACCGGAACCCGTATCCCGGCGCCCCCCAGGTTGTTTTTCAGTTTCGGAAAGATACGGGTGGATGCTTTCGCGGCCCCCGTGGTGGTGGGAATGATAGAAACGGCCGCAGCCCGGGCCCGCCGTAAGTCTTTGCTGTGGGGGCCATCCATCAGGTTCTGATCGCGGGTGTAAGAGTGCACTGTTGTGATGAAACCTTTCTCCACCCCCCAGCGATCATCCAGAATCTTGATCAGGGGAGCTACACAATTGGTGGTGCAGGAAGCATTGGAAATAATATCTCCGGCCTCCGCAATCACCTCATCATTGACGCCCAATACTACAAAGGCAATGTCTTCCGCTTCTCCTTTGGAAGGCGCAGAAAGAATCACCTTTCTGGCTCCGGCCTGCAGATGTTGTGAAGCCAAGGCTCTGGTCAGAAATAAACCTGTCGCTTCGATCACCACATCTACCTCCAGCGCTTTCCAGGGAAGGGAGGCAGGCTCGGGCACCGACAATACCTGTATCTTTTTCTCCCCTATCTTCAGGGTATTTCCATCCGCACTGACCGCCTCAGGGTATATTCCCTGGATGGAGTCATATTTGAAAAGATGTGCCAGGGTATGCGGGTCACCCAGGTCATTGATAGCAATGAGTTGAAGATCGTTTTGTTCAAGAAGGAGGCGGGTGGTGACACGGCCTATCCTGCCAAATCCATTAATGGCTACGCGAATCATTTCTGTGGGGTTAAAGAATTCAAAAGTATGCAAGCCGGCTTAGCGCACCAGGCTCATTTCTTCTATCAGATGACCTGCCCCTGCAAATTTGTCAATGATGAACAGGCAATAGCGGATATCCAGGCTGATATTCCGGCACATATCCGGGTCGTAATCGATGTCGCTCATTGTTCCTTCCCAGTTCCGGTCAAAATTGATCCCGATAAGCTGCCCATCGGCATTAAGCACCGGGCTGCCAGAGTTTCCGCCTGTGGTATGGTTGCTGGCAATAAAGCAGGTATGCATCTTTCCGTCAGCACCTGCATAGGTACCATAATCCCCGGCCTCATAAAGGGTGCGTAGTTTCTCTGGAACCACATAATCATACACCTCCAGCGCTTCCTTCTCCATAATGCCTTCCAGCGTGGTAAAATGGTTGTACGTGACCGCATCCTGGGGGAAATAGTCATCCACTTGTCCGTATGTTATACGAAGCGTGAGGTTAGCATCAGGATAGAAGCGTTTATCGGGGCGCATCTGCATCAATGCCTCTACATAAACTCTGTACAGGCTGTCCAGGCTGCGATTGTCTCTTCGGAGCACCGGAACCACATTCTCATAATAATAGGTCAGCAGTTCATCAGCGAGCACAAAAAGCGGGTCCTTTGCCAATTTTTTAATCTTATTTCTATTGTCGCTTTGAAGCACCTCCCGGAAGGCATCAGGCTTAGAAAGGATACTCCCCTTCATCAGCTCCTGTGCAAGGGCATTGAAATCGCCTTTGTGTTTTTTGATTCCTTTCTGCAAGGAAGCAGGGATGAAATCGCTATTCATCCCTTCATAATAATAGGCCAGCAGACTACCCAGCACATCCTGGTCGGTGGCGGTATTGAAATCTTTCTGGAAACTGTTAAAGCGGGACAGGGCTTTTTGTGCTTCTTCCTGAACCAATGCCAGATCGGATTCCTTATCTGTTGCCACTGCGATCAGATCGTCGAGCTGTCCGGCCTGCCGCAGGAGTTCCCCGGCCAGTCCGGCTTCCCGGATAAAAGTAGCGGCACGGGTAGCAGGGCCGTAGCTTTGATATACCTTTTCAAAATCAGGGAGCAGATTACCGTATTGCGCCTTGAGCTGGTCGTTGCTTTGGGTCCAGAAATGGAAATCTTTTTCACTGCTCTCCTTGATGGCTATGGTATTGAGCCGGCGGATGCCCCGGTTCTCTCCGATCCATTTCTTCCATCCATTGGCGAGTCCGGCGTGCTTGGCCGTGTACTGTATCCGCACCTGCTCATCCTGGCGCATATGCTTCTCAAAAATATCCAGGCGAAGGCGGCGGGCATCGATGGCGATGGGGTTGCGCACTTCAGTGACCACTTTCACGGCATCCGCTGTAAAAAACTGGTCAGTAGAACCAGGGTAGCCGAAAACCAGGGTAAAATCCCCTTTCTTGTAGCCCTTGAGAGAAATCGGGAAATGGTAAGCAGGTGTGTAGGGAACATTGTCTTCTGCATATTCAGCAGGCTTATTATCCTGACCGGCATAAATGCGGAAGAGGGAAAAATCGCCCGTATGCCGGGGCCACATCCAGTTATCCGTATCGCCCCCGAACTTTCCGATGGAGGAAGGCGGGGCACCTACAAGACGGACGTCTTTAAAGACTTCATTTACAAACAAGTAATATACATTTCCATAATAGAAAGGGCGGACATAGGCTTCGTAGTGATTGTCTTTAGTGGCCTCTTCAATGATCAGGGAGATGTTCTCTTTCACCCTTTTTGCACGGCTTGCTTCATCGGCGTCTTCCGGGATATCACGCAACACCCGCCCTGTCACATCCTCCATATACTTCAGCAGGGTCACACTCAGTCCGGGATTGGGCAGCTCTTCCGCCTTATTCATCGCCCAGAAACCATTGGTCAGGTAGTCCGCTTCGAGGGAGGAGTGCTTTTGAATTTGGCCAAGTCCGCAATGGTGGTTGGTCAGAATGAGACCTTCTTCAGAAATGATCTCCCCGGTGCAGCCCCTTCCGAAGAGCACCACAGCATCCTTCATACTGGCGTGATTGATACTATAGATATCTTCAGCCGAAAGGCGAAATCCCATCTCAATCATTTCAGCCTCATTCAATTGCTTGAGCAGGCTGGGGATCCACATCCCTTCTCCCGCGGAGAGGCGCAACGACAAAATCAGTCCCAGCAGCAGGGACAAAAAAGTACGGTATCTCATAAGGTTTTATTTAGCAGCAATGGTTTCAATTTCCACCATTACGCCCAGGGGCAATCCTTTTACAGCGTAGGCCGCCCGGGCCGGGGGATTTTCTTTATAATATTCGCCATACACCTCATTCATCGCAGCAAAATGGGACATATCGGAAAGCAGGCAGGTGGATTTCACTACCTGGGAGAAGCTGTAACCGGCTTCTTCCAGGATCGCCTTGATGTTCTCCATCACCTGCTTCGTTTGTGCTTTGATATCGCCTTCCACCACTTTCCCTGTGGCCGGGTCGATGGGTACCTGGCCTGAGATGAAGAGCAATCCGTTCACTTCGGTGGCCTGACTGTAGGGTCCAATGGCTTTGGGTGCATTTTCGGTATGAATGATCTTTTTCATAATGTGGATAAATTGAAGCAGCCAAGATACGCAATCCTGTGCAAATCGGGGATCACGTCCGGGCAGAATGCCCGCCTGTTTTGCTACATTTGCCCATCAGCTAACCCAATCTGCAAGTGTATGAGTGTCTATCTGTCTTCCCTCGACTGGCTGATCATCGGATTGTATCTGGCCATCAGCCTGGGCATTGGTATATTTATGGCGCGCAGGGCGGGCCGCAGCACTGGCGATTTCTTCCTTTCCGGCAGAAAGTTACCCTGGTATATTGCCGGTACCAGTATGGTGGCTACCACCTTTGCGGCAGATACCCCCCTGGCTGTAACAGAGCTGGTGGCGGAAAATGGCATTGCAGGGAACTGGCTATGGTGGAATATGCTCTTTGGCGGAATGCTGACGGTATTCTTTTTCGCCCGGCTATGGCGCAGGGCCGGCATCCTCACCGATTGCGAGTTTGTGGATATCCGGTATTCAGGGAAGCCCGCTGCTTTTCTTCGAGGCTTCCGTGCGGTTTATATTGGCATCATTATGAACCTGATCGTCATTGGCTGGGTCAACCTGGCAATGGTGAAGATACTGCAGGTTATGTTTCCTGATTTCAGTATGTTGGGCTTCACTTCTTTCTCTTTTGCCGGATTTACTTTCAGTTCTCACCTCCTGCTGGTTGGCGGGATTATGCTCTTTGTAGCTTTTTACAGTGCACTAAGTGGTTTGTGGGGCATTTCCATCACCGATTCTTTTCAGTTCATTATGGCGATGGCAGGCTGTATTGCCCTGGCCATCTATGCCTTGCAAAGTCCGGAGGTTGGAGGGATCGCAGGAATGAAGGCGCAACTCCCTGAATGGGTTTTTACCTATACCCCTTCTATTGGAACAGCTCAGGGAGCCAGCGATTTGCTGCAGCTTTCGGTCGTAGCATTCGTGGCCTATCTGGGTGTGCAGTGGTGGGCCAGCTGGTATCCCGGGGCTGAGCCGGGGGGCGGGGGATATATCGCCCAGAGGATTATGTCGGCCAAAGATGAAAAACACTCTGTGCTGGCAACCCTCTGGTTCCAGGTGGCGCATTATGCCATCCGTCCCTGGCCCTGGATTATCGTGGCGCTGGCCGGGCTCATCCTTTATCCTGATGCGACTGACAAAGGAGCCACCTTTGTGATGGTTATCCGGGATATGATGCCAGCCGGACTGATGGGCCTGCTCCTGGCTGCTTTCCTTGCCGCGTATATGTCCACCATTGCTTCGCAAACAGTCTGGGGAACCTCCTATATCGTCAATGACTTATTCCGGCCCTTTATCCGCCCCGATGGCGATGAGAAATATTATGTCCGGATTTCCCGGATTACTACTTTCATCCTGCTGGCATTTTCCCTGCTCGTAACTGCCAAGCTCGACCGAATCAGCGATGCCTGGCGCTTCATCCTGGCCTGCAGCGGGGGCATCGGCGTGGTGCTCATCCTGCGCTGGTACTGGTGGCGGATCAATGCCTGGTCGGAGATTGCGGCAATGTTGGCACCGTATGCTGTATATCCTGTTCTTCATTATAAATACCAACTGCCCTACGAAGTCAGCCTGCTCATCATCGTAGCCTGGAGTACCCTTGTTTGGATTACGGTAACCTTGATTACCCGCCCGACGCAAGCGGATAAACTGGATGCCTTCTATCGGCAAGTCAGGCCGGGAGGACCGGGTTGGAAGCCGGTGGCAGCGCGTTCGCCAGGTGTACAGACAGATAAGGGCCTGCATTTTCTTTTCATCAGTTGGTTTGCGGGCAGCCTGATGGTGCTCTTTTTCCTCTTCGGAACAGGGAAACTGATTTTTGGGGAGCATACCGCAGGATTGATCTATTATGCGATAGCCCTGGCTATGGGTGCAATGGTGTACTTTGCAACATCCCGCGTGGGGTGGAAACAACTTGCGAAATAGCAAGGCTTTTGCTCCAGGGAGAATTGGTCAGGTTTTTCTATTTTCGACGCCTCTATTTGCGCAATGCTGAAAAAACTCCTGACAAATAAAGCCTTTCGGAATTATGTGGTGGATCTTGCCGCCCTGCTTCCCTTTCTTTGCTTGCTAGGCAGTGGCATTGTAATGCTGATCTATCGCAGTGGGGTTTTGGAGGAAAGTCTTACGCTTGGCTTCAGCGGACATCAGTGGCGCTGGTTCCATCAGCGGACGACCCTGGTGGCCCTGCCCCTGGTGCTACTTCACCTTGTACTTCACTGGGCTGCTTTGAGGCGTCTGTTTCTTAAAGGCAGGAAGGCTGGGTTTAAGCCCATCAATCTTGGGCTTCTTCTCTTGTTTTTGTCAACAACGGCCAGTGGTTTGCTCACCTGGCTTTGGATTCAGGAGGAAGGGATGGTGGAAGGCTTTCAGGAATTGCATAATAAGCTTGGAATGGCCCTGGTCGTTTTCTTTGCAATTCATTTGGCTGTTTTCTATCCTTTTCTTATCAGAATGAGCCGTAAGTATTTCCGGAAAAGGGAAGAGCCATAATGTCGCGTTGATACACAAAAACATTCTTCTCATCCGAACAAAAGACGCTTACCGCAGTGGATATCTTCTATTTTGCCGTCCCTGTAAACAGCCTGCCCATTCACCCAGGTGACGGCTACCTGATGAGAGAAGGTACTGCCTTCGAAGGGCGACCAGGCACATTTGTAGAAAATGTTTTCTTTGCTCACTGTCCATTCACTGGATCTCAGCAGAACCAGGTCGGCAAAACACCCAGGACGCAGGAAGCCCCGGTCTCTGATCCGGAAGAGGCGGGCGGGTTGGTGACACATCTTATCCACTACCATCTCACGGGTAAAATGGCCTTGTGCTGCCATCTCCATCATTGCTACCAGGGAGTGCTGCACCAGTGGGCCTCCCGAAGGGGCCTGGACAAAGGGGCGTTGTTTTTCTTCCAGGCTGTGCGGAGCGTGGTCGGTGGCCACCACATCCAGGCGATTTTCCGTCAATGCCTGACGCAGGGTATCCCGGTCGGCGGCTGTTTTTATGGCCGGATTCCATTTGATAAGATTTCCCTTAACAGCATAATCTTTATCTGAAAACCAAAGGTGATGCACGCATACCTCGGCGGTGATTTTCTTCTGTTCCACCGGCCCTGCATCAAACATCCTGGCTTCTTCGGCGGTGGAAATATGCAGGATATGCAGGCGGGTTTTGTGCCGGTGTGCCATACCCAGGGCTTTTTCTGTAGAACGTATGCAGGCTTCCCGTGAACGGATCATTGGGTGATGGCGTGCACTCAATGCTTCCTCTCCATAGCGGGCCATATTGCTTCGGATGATCTGCTCATCTTCGCTGTGCACGGCCACCAGCGCAGGCGATTCTGCAAAGATCTGTTCGAGGGCTTTGGGATTATCCACCAGCATATTGCCAGTAGAAGCGCCCATAAACACCTTCACCCCGCAAACCCGCTTGGGGTCCACTTTACGCAGTTCGGCGATATTGTCGTTGGAGGCACCCATATAGAAGGAATAATTCACCGCCGACACTTCTGCTGCACGACCGTATTTCTCTTCCAGCAGGCCCAGGCTGAGCGTCTGGGGTTGAGTATTCGGCATCTCCATAAAAGAGGTGATGCCCCCTGCCGCAGCCGCCCGGCTTTCGGTAAAGATATCCCCTTTGTAGGTCAGGCCCGGTTCGCGAAAATGTACCTGATCGTCGATCACACCGGGGATCAGCCAACCCCCATCCCCGTCAAAAACCGGTCCTCTGTAGTTCACTTTGAAGGCCGGCAAATTGCCCTCCTTAAAAACAGCACGAATCCGGTCTCCTTCTACCAGGAGTCCACCCCGAAAAACATTCCCTTCGTTGATGAGGGTCACATTTTCTATCAGCATAATGCAGGATATAAAAAAGGCGAAACCGTCTCACGGCTCCGCCACCCAATGTATATTATTTCGCTCTCAGGCAAGCCTGTGGTATTTTTTAAACCAACTTTGAATGGTCATTGAGATCACGCCAATGACGGCCTCCTTGAAAATCCCCTTGCTCATCTTGGAGCTTCCCTCAGTACGATCGTGGAAGATAATGGGAACCTCAATGATCTTAAACCCAAACTTCCAGGTAGTAAACTTCATCTCAATCTGGAAGGCATAACCTGTAAACCGGATCTTATCCAGTTGAATGGTCTCCAGCACCGTACGGCGGTAGCATTTGAAGCCTGCAGTGGTATCACGCACTTTCATCCTGGTGACAAAGCGAACATAAGCAGAGGCGTAATAGGACATCAGCACCCGGCCCATTGGCCAGTTAACTACATTCACTCCTTTGATGTAACGCGACCCTATGGCCAGGTCGGCACCCTCATCCTCACAGGCCCTGTAAAGGCGGATCAGATCATCGGGGTTATGACTGAAATCGGCATCCATCTCGAAGATGTAGGTATAGTCCTTCTTCAAACCCCATTTAAAGCCGTGAATATAGGCCGTTCCCAGGCCAAGCTTACCCTGACGCTCTTCCATAAAGAGCTGGTCAGGGAACTCCTGCATCAGGCGGCGGACAATATCCGCCGTGCCATCCGGAGAATTGTCTTCCACAATCAGGATATGAAATACCTTCTCCAGAGAAAACACTTTCCGGATGATCTTCTCAATGTTTTCCTTTTCGTTATAAGTAGGAATAATGATTAAGCTGTCGGTCACTAGGCTGAAGATTTTGGAACGAATATAGAAAAATATCCGCTAAGCATCTGAAAAAACCATCGCATACAAAAGCCGGATCTGCCGGGGACTACTTTGCCGGAGTGATATCATTCAGATTCCGGATGATTACCTGAGGGTTATTATACTGCGAAACGATGCATACAATATTCACCGGATAAGTGGGGAAATTGTCGTTGGCAAAGCTTGCATAGGAAGTGGTAAACATATCGATCTGGCCGGTACCGTCATTCAGAATGGTGGTATAGGCGTAGGTTGTTTCCCCACCGCTTTTACTGATGCTCACATTGCTCAGGCGCACGAGCTTGGCTTCAAACTCTTCAAAATCGTCCTGTATGTCTTCAATATTCACATCCAGGGGAATTGGAGGGCTCGCAGAGCCAAGCACAGCGACATTGTCGTTGGGAAGGTTATTCAGCTGAAGTAAGCCATTAAACTCCGACAGTTCAATCCCTGAAACATTAATTTCCACTTCCTGGTTCAGCGCAAAACTGTGTGAGGCATCAAAGCGAAGGGCGATGCCGTCTCCGTTCTCGTCCAGAATAAAGGCATTGCGATTGGGCAGATTAGATTTGGAATAATCGGAGATGATGATGCCCTTAATCTTCTTATTGGCCGGAACAGTGGTAATGCTTCCCGTATAAAGGTTCCGAAGGGCTTTGATGGTGATCGGGTCCTGGTTTCCAACGCCGCCGCAGCGCTCACCATTCATATTGATCTCGGCGTATGAGCGGACAAAGAGCTGCATATCGCCGTTGAATTCACTCACAATAGCCACCATCGAACCATTCCCTTCCGGGAGCAGCTCACCCGCGAAATTCGCATAACCACTGGTGCGCACTATGATCTCATTCTTATTGCAGTCCTCCAGCATCCGGTTCTCCGAATAGAGCAGCACGGTATTGGCAAACGTCTTGCCCAGCTCCGAAGCCTTGAACTGCACACTGTCCAGGCGTACCAGTTTCGACTGGTAAAAGCCTGTCATAATATCAGTGATGCTGACCTTTTCCGCTTCTTTCATAAGCAGGGTAGCCTGTTTGACCACATTGTTATCCACATCTACACTGTCGAGCTGCAATACCCCCCCGTAACTGGAGAGCAGTGTTCCCTTCAGGTAAAGGCGGATAGAGTCGCCCAGATACAGGCCACCGGAAGAATTCAGGCGAAGATTCAGTGCTCCCGTTTTGTCCTGGATATAAGAATTGCGGTATATATTCCCGGAACGTTCATCCATTGTAACCACGGCGTAAACCGACCAGTCTTCATCAATGGAAACTGGCTGGCCCTGATAAAGGCTGCGGATTTCAGCGATGGTTTTGATATTGCCTTTGGGGATTTCTTTACCCGGAGGGGCATCAAAATCACGTTTCACGCAACTGCCTGTGATCAACAGTGCAATCAGGGATAGGGCTAAAAAAGGGATGCTTATTTTTTTCATTCTTATTGAGGATTAAAAACGATATCTGAGGTTAACAAAATAAGTTCTTCCGTAGAGATAAAAATACTTGGGAGGGAAGCGGTCGATGTCGCGTGCATCATAGCGGTATTGTTCAAATCCGCCAATGCTGAAATCGGTAACATCCAAAAGATTATTCATACTGACGGTCAGGCTGAGGAAATGGGAGCCAAAGCGCCAGGATTTTCCTCCGAAAAGATCCGCGATCATCCCGGATTCCAGCTTTTCCTGGGTAAGCAATTCTTTATAGAGGACGTCGTCGGTCACCAAGCCCTGCAAGGCATCCTCAGTTCTGCGATCCGGATTGGGAGTCAGGTATGTATTATCATAATAAGAGAGATTGACGCCCACAAACCAGTACTTGGGTGAATTATACTTCAAACCTCCACTTATGGCCGTCTCGGGCATCCCTCCCACTTTATAGTTTTTAAGAAAGACTTTCCGGGAGGCGATGACCTCCTGCGGATTATTGTCCTGGGCGATAAAAACCTGCGGCCTTGAGTTGTACACATAATCGCCTTCGGCTACCACCAGGCTGGCGGTCAGGGTCGGAGTCAGGTTGGCCTCCAGCCCCATTTCAATGCCGGTGCGGATCTGGTCCACCCCATTCATCACATAATTGACAAAGCTGCGCAACTCTTCGTGATAGAAGCTGCGTGCCCAGACTCCATCGTTGAACTCGGTGTAATAGCCCGTCAATCTGAACTTAAGGCGTGATCCACGGAAAAGGTAGCTGATATCTCCGCCCTGTATCTCTTCATTCCCCAGTCCTTCCACTACCTGATCGCGGGTACGGGCAGAGATATAGGCATTGCGGAAATAGGGGGCACGGGTCATATACATCAGGTTGGCTGTAATGAAATGCCTTCCCGTAATCTTGTAGTCGGCCCCCGCTTTGACGCCGTAGTTCAGGAAGGAATGTTTTTCCCCATCGCCCAGCGACTGGTCGGGGAATTTTCCGTTTTGCATATTTCCGGTTCTCCAGAATTGTGTGCTGCTGCCTTGGAGGGCAGCATACAAATCAATCTTCCGCCCTTTAGACTCAATCATTGCGAATGCCTCCCCCTGATCAATATTGGCATCGTAGTCATACCCAAAAATATCGCCTTCTTTCACTACGCGGTTTGGGGTACGGATGTCGCTGTTGGCGGAAACGGGATCCTGAAAATCGCGTTCGGCATATTTATCTACATCTACCCAGAAATCGGCACCCAGGAGGTCATCTACCCGTTTATAGTTATGGCCTTTGAAGCGGGAGAGATTGAGCCCGGCCGAGATCATCACCTTATCGCTTAGGGAGTGGCGCAAATTGGCATTGTACATCCATTGCTGTTTATCGTTGCGGCGTTGCTCCACGATGTACTTGGCACGGTTTCCGGTAATGCTGTTCCCTTCAATTCCATTGGCATTCTGAACCGTATAAAGATTCTTTCCATTGGCAAAATAGAACTGATCCCAGTCGAGCTGACGAAAGGATTCATTTTCCTGCCATTGTTGTGTATAAAAGGCAAACTGGTCGGGATACTCCACTTCATAAAAGCTGGGCAGGTTGCGGTAGTAGTCCGGGCGGGGATCGGCGGCGTCGTACCATTCGAGGGCGGTACCTCCACCCCTTCCAAAGGTGTGAGAAACAGCCTGATTCACCTGGGTTTTGGGGTTCAGCTTCCAGTAATGGCCCAGGATAAGCATTGGTTGGTGGTAGTGATTGACGCGGGCATTGCGTTTCTCTCCATTCTGGTAACCCCAATAGGGATTATAATAGTTGGTTCCGACCAGGTCGTAAGTCTCCTGGGTAGCTACACCCGGGCGACCGCTGATGGTGGGTGATCCAAAGCCGGTAAACACCAGGCTGTGTTTTTCATTAATGCGTTTTTCTGCAGAAAGGAAATAGGACCAGGCATCGTAGAACGTACCTTCCACATAGCCTTCCTGCGCCCAGCGGCGGGAGCCGGAGAAAGTGAAGGCCCAGCCGTTTTTCAACATTCCCGTATTTGTGGTAAACATCAAACGGTTGCGATAGGAGCGGTTGGCCAGTGAATAGGTGATCTGGGATCCTTTTCGGAAGCCCGAGGCCCGGGTATCCATATTGGTGCTGCCCCCTATGCCCCCAAAATGATGTTGGCCGGCAGAAATATTTGTATTGATCTCCTGATAGCGGGTCACATCATTCAGTCCGCCCCAACCCGACCAGAATGCTCTGCCGCTTTCCCTGTCGTTCACAGGCATCCCGTTGATCATCACAATGGTGTTCTCGGAATCATAACCCCGAATGCGGAAACGGGCCGAGCCAAAAGTATAGCCGGCAGTGGAAGTAAAGATATCCCTGGAGGCCTGAAGTAGTCCGGAAATATCCTGGGACTCTTCTTCCGCCTCCAGATCAGAGGCCGACAAAGTCACCAGAGGGATGGTCGCCCCGGGAAGGGTATTCAGTTCAAGGCTGTCTGTCTGTCCGGATAAACCCGTGACTGCCAGCAGCAAAAAAGTGAAGATAGAAATACGGTATGGCAACATAAGCAGTATGTATCAGTGCTGTGTAGGGAACCCCATTGATTCAGCCCACAAAATTGGTTAAAATATTCCTTGTGGCTCACATTCAGTCAGGAAATTATGTCACAGCTTATTATCATCTTTGCAAACATTGATGTCAATGCCCCAAAACTATGATGAAACACTTCCCGCTATTTCTGGTTTTAATCTTCCTGCCCTTGCTTGCCGCTGCGCAACAGGAAAAGCAATACGGCGTCGCTTGTATCGGATTTTATAATGTGGAAAATCTTTTCGATACGATAGATCAGCCCGAGGTCAGAGATGAAGAGTTTACCCCTTCGGGACCCAATGCCTGGGGAACAGAAAGATATTATGATAAGCTGAACAAACTCGCCTATGTGATTGCCCGCGTCGGAACAGACATCAGTCCGGACGGCCTGGCCATTCTGGGCCTTTCCGAAATAGAAAATCGTAGCGTCATTCAGGATCTGATCGATCAACCTGAGCTGAAAGAGCGCGGCTATGCCATTGTCCATTACGACTCTCCCGACCGACGTGGAGTGGATGTGGGCCTGATTTATCAGCAACGGTATTTCCGTCTTACCAATAGTAAATCTTACCGTCTTCGCCTGCCCGATCGTCCTGATTTCCTGACCCGTGATCAATTGCTGGTCTCAGGATACCTTCAGGGAGAGATGATTCACCTGATTGTCAACCACTGGCCTTCCCGCCGGGGCGGAGAGCAACGCAGCCGCCCGCTGCGGATGGCCGCCGCCGACCTGACCCGCCATATTGTGGATTCCCTCCTGCACCTTGATCCCAATGCCAAGGTGCTGGTGATGGGCGACCTGAATGACGATCCGGTGGATCCAAGCATAAAGCGCAACCTGAAAGCCGTCGGAAATACGGAAAACCTGGATGGATACCGTTTGTACAACCCAATGGAAAGCCTGTATAAGAAGGGGATAGGATCGCTCGCATACCGTGATAACTGGAATCTTTTCGATCAGATCATCCTGAGCCAGGCTTTGGTTCCGAAAGACCAGCCAGGCTGGTTCCTGCATACAGCCAGGGTGTACAATAAGGAGTTTTTGCGTCAAACCAGTGGTTCCTTCAAAGGCTATCCATTCCGTTCCTTCGCCGGGGGCAATTACCTGGGTGGCTATAGCGACCACTTCCCGGTTTATGTGATCCTGGCCCGCCCCATCAACTGACCCGCCTGCTCTGTTGAAGACAGTCAGCGGCAGTTAAAATACATCGCCGCTTAAAAAAACTTTCTTTTTTTTTCCGCTTTGGGGGGGGCAGAACGTCTATTTGGGCATAATCCGCTGCCCAAAGGCAGCCCAAACCCAAAAATCAATGAAAAGAAGATTATTCAGTTATGGCGTCCTGTGGATGCTGGCCGGACTGGTATTGCTACCCTTCGGCAGTTGTAAGAAGGAGCCCTTCGCTGAAATGGAAGGGCAGAAAGTGGAGATGGACGAAACTGAACGGAAGGTCAAAGACTTCATCGCCAAGGTGGAAAAGCGGAAAATGAAATCCGGGGAAGAATTTGAAAAGGAGGAAAGTCTCTGGCTGCTGGAAGCTTCGGGTAACTACGTCTATGTTAACCATCAGGAAGAAGGAGAAGAAATCATCCGTGGAGAATGTTCCTTTCCGGTGACTTTTCAGAATGATAAGATTGACGGACTGGTTTTATCGGAAGTATGGGCCGACATTGCCGACACCCTGCACAGCATCGCCACCCAAGCCTCGGGGGAAGATATCCACCTCAAGTTTATGGATATGGACTGGGAAAACCTGGATGGACAGGATTTCCTCAAAATTGAATACACTTTTGTCCGCGGACAGACCAGTGCACCCTGGTCGGTAAATGCCGACTGGGGTCCGGATGCATACTGGTGGTTTGCGATGGGCTGGGGAATGTGTTACGACACCGTTTGCTGTGCCGGAAAAGACGCAAGTACGGAAATGACGCGCAGGGTGATGATGAATATGGGATATCCCCAAAATCATAAGTATTTTACCGACCTTGAATATGTCCCCCTGATCAATCCCATCGATCTGCCCCCGAATAGCCCTGATCCCAATTATTGCTATTTCAATACCTTCTACAGCACCAGTCAACCTCCTTTCGGTTCCACCCATCATCTTTGCCTGAGCCCGACAGAGATGAATTATCATTACCACAAAATCGTCAGCCTCATTCCGGGGCTAAAACCATTGGTAGATCCGCAGAACCCGGGCTTGGGACACAAAGTATTCGCAGGCATCGTGTTTGTCCCGGTACATACCCTGAACAGCAATGGGTATGAGGTTGTCTCGCATACAGTGCTCCTCCTCTACGGCATATCACACGGCTCATCCACCTGGATACCTTATGGATGGTAACCAATGGGTATTAATGTATTGTAGAAAACCATAAACCTCCTCCACAATGAAAAAAGTTAGCCTTCTCCTCTTGTGGCTGCTGGTCAGCCAGGGTGCATCATTTTCTCAGATTTTGATTCAGGATACAGTGTATTGGGATACCTCCAATTACGTGATGGTTGACAATGTAGTTGTCAGCAGTACAGGATGCCTGATCATTGAAGCCGGGACACACATACACACGGATGCCCAATATCATATCATAGTGTATGGTAATATGCAGGTAATGGGAGATGTGGGTGACTCGGTGTATTTCAATGGGATGAATGCAAGTGGGACACTTTATGGGGGAGGCATACGCATACATCACCAGGGAATGGCCACGGCAGATGTGGCCTTTCAGTGTTGTGTTTTTGAATGGATGGGCACACATAGTCTTAATCCCTGGGACAGCCTGGGAGCCATTGCGATCACTGGCCCGGGGAACACCCAGTTCAAGGGCTGCCGATTTGAATACAATAGCAGCCTGAAGAATGGAGGGGCCATCCACCTCTCCTATTCGAATCTGGAGGTCCTCCAAACCACCTTCCTTGCAAACGAGAGCAATTATTACGGCGGGGCGGTGTACATTGCAACACACGACACCGTCCACATCAGCGATTGCATTTTTAGTGCCAATCAAAGCAGGAATCACGGAGGAGCGATCTATTCCACTTTATGCCCGCTTTGGCTTGAGCATAACCTCTTCGAGGAGAACAAGGCCATCAATAATGCACAGGGGAACTACACCCTGGCCCTGGGAGGTGCTATATATCTGAAACACAACTATGGGGGGGTGAAGGTCGGGCACAATGTGTTCCGGAACAACCTCAGCCTGGCGGCGGTCTATCTTACGACCCAGGAGTCCTCATTTGTAAACAATCTGATCCACAATAATGCAGGGATTGGATTGATGGGCGGTCATAGTGGATCCTATAATTTCTATGTGAACAATACCATTGCCAGAAATGAGATGTATGGTATTTTCGCACCCTCCCCGAATGAGCTGATCGTGAACTGCATTGTCTGGTTGAATGGTTTTGCCAACGGCTTCGGACAGATTATGTGGCTGGATACCCTGCCCCCCTGGGTGATCAACTCCTGTGTCAGCCAGGGATACCTTGGTCCATCCATAGGGATTACCACCCAAAACCCCAATTTTGCCAATCCAAGCCAGGTCAGCGGAATCATTGCCCAGGCTTCTGCCACCAACTGGGAACTCCTCTCAGGTTCTTCCTGCATCAATACCGGCCTCAATACGATTCCGGGTTTTAGTCTGCCTCTTTTTGATCTGAACGGCAATCCCCGCATTATCGGTCCGGCCGTTGATATAGGCGCATACGAAACGGACCTTGCCACTGGTGTTCATTCAAAACAGGCTGGAAGTATCCAAGCTTATCCCAACCCGGTCAGCGATCTCTTATTCCTGAATATGACAGGAGCGGAACTGGTGGAGATTGAGCTACTGGATTTACTGGGGAAAAGGGTACTCTGGCAAGTCAGCCGCCCGGATGAAGCCCTGCGCCTGGGGCATCTGCCGTCCGGACAGTATATCCTCCGCGTGAAGCCGGAGGGCGAACAGCCTGAGCTGTTCAAGATCATCAAAATGTAAAACAAACAGTTAAAAAAGAAGGGAACGATATGAAGGGAATGATATTAACTGCGATGGCCTGTCTTGTGGCGGGCCTTCTACAGGCCCAGGTAAATCACCAGGGCACCACCACCAATCAAATTAACAGCAGTGCACTGGGGATGGGCTGCTCAGCCACAGGTTATGCCGCTTTTGCTTCGGGGCTGAGCAGCCAGAGCAGTGGCACCGGAGGCCACGCCTTCGGGATGAATGCACAGGCAAGCGGACTGTATTCTTTGAGTGCCGGCAGTGTAGCCAGCAGTCCGGGAAGCTATAGTATGGCCCTGGGTAATTATGTGAAGGCCAGCGGATCCAAATCCATCGTGATCGGGTCGGGCTACGCCAACCAGACCCTGACCAACCATAAAGCCAACAGCCTGATGGTAGGATTCAACTCCGACCTGCCTACCTTTTATGTGAGCAGTGCCGCCGGGCCCGGAACACTGGGGAAGGTCGGCATTGGCACTTCCAGTCCGCAGGCACGTCTTGAAGTAGATGCAGGAACAGAGGATGCTTTAGTGGTAAGAAACCACAATGCGGCGAACAGCACTGCCGGGATTCGCTACATCTCCAATAACCCGAACTCAACCGCATTGATGCTGATCCAGAACGGCGACACCAGCCTGCGCATAGATGCCAATGGAATGATGCGCAGCAACAATACCCTGATCGCCAAAGAAGTGAAAGTGAGGCTGGATGTGTGGAAAGATGAAGTCTTTTCAGAAGATTATCCCCGCCTCAGCCTCGACAGCCTTGCCCGCTTTATTGCAGAAAACCGCCACTTGCCCGGCATCCCTCCCGAAAAGGAAATCCTGGGGACAGATGTGGATCTGGGACAACTTTGTGTAGCCCTGCTGGGAAAGCTGGAAGAAATGACCCTGTATATTTTGGAGCTCAGGCAACAAAATCTTTGTTTTCACGATAAAATCAGTCAATTCAATCCACCTAACCCAAACCTCCTCCGCCAATGAAAAAACAAGCCAAGCTTTTTGTGATCCTGCTATGCGTAAGCAACGCATTCTCCCTCTCAGCGCAAAACCAGCTCGACAGCAGCTTTGTCCGCGAATGCATCCTCACCAGTGTTGAAAATGCTGCAGACCGCATCGGAATGGAATTCGAAAAAACAGATACCGTGGCGAAGTTCGGCTGGTATTCCGATATCCAGCGACTTCAGATGCTTACCACATTTCAGCTGAATGGAAGAGACAGATACCTGTTCAACTATTATGTCACCTATTACACTCCTGAAGCGCCTCATAGCTATAGCTACGCAGGGATGTGCGATACCGAAGGCGGCATTCTGTGGATCGCCCGGGAACGGGACCTGAATTTCACCTTTAAGCCTCAGCATTATCATCCAGATGCAAGCTTCTTTCTGGCAGATGCGATGCTGGGCGAGGGGCAGGTGCATTACCAATATGTGGTGCTGGATGAGAAAGGGAATATGATGGTGATGGAAGAAGAGATAGCCTCGCCCTACCACCTCAGCCTGGAAGGGAACTTCATTGTGGAATGCCGGAACCCGATGCATATAGGCGGGCCTTATTCGGTGGCTTGCAGGAATTTTCAGAACGGGATCCAATGGGAGAAGTTCTTTCCTGATGCAATGCCATCGGTGCAGGCGATCCATCCCCGGGGCGATTATCTGCTGCTGAAAACCCGCGACAGCCTCCTTTGCCTGGATGGCGGGGGCAAGACGGTGTTCACCCGGCCGTTGTCCGGTCCGGGAAACCGCTGGTACACCACATCCACCTTCCAGACCTTCCTCGAAATCGATCAGGAAGGAATGATGGCCAACATCTATGGCCCCGGGATGAAGATGGTGCTGGCGCAGATTCCTCTGGAGAAACCCTTTACCAAACAATTAACCGGCTTCAATTTTTATCCCAGTCCTGGAAGTGATCATTATGTGATCCACGTGGCCAACGGACCCAATCAGGCACACTTTCTCCTGATTGATCCAAAGCAAAAGGTCATAGGGCGCTTTGATAAAACAAAGCTGGGAGGAGGTCCATATTCCGGACTGAAACTGGTCTATGAGGCCAAGACTGATAATCTGAAGATATACAACGGCAAGATGAAACTTATCCACGAAACGAAGGGGAGAAATGATGGGACGGATAAACAAATACAGAAAAGCGATTGAGCAGGGAGTACTGACCATAGGTATATTCCTCAGCCTCCACGTAGGAGGCACCCTCCAGGCACAAAGCCTGATCGATCCGATTACAGGATCCACCACCCAGTACGGACAGATCAACAGCGATTACGGGCCACGGCACATCACCAACGGCACCAACCCCCACGTCGGGATCGACTACCAGCTCACCAAAGGGGGAAGAGCCTATGCAGTTGCAGCGGGCACGATAACGGGCATAAGTGCTCATTCACAAAACGGATATATCCGGATAGGAAACTGGCGCTATTTCCATCTGGAAGCGGGAAGTTCTAGTGACAATACCTGGGAAGTCATTCAAACCAATCACTCCTCATATCCTGCAGGGGCTGTGGTCATTGTTCAGCGGACAGCAAAAAATGGATTACTCCATACCCACCGGGTGCTGAGTAATGCCGTTTTTAATGTGCCGTTCTACGATGTCCTGACCGGCCAGAGCGTGAACGTAAGCAATAACGTCCAGGCAGGGGACTGGGTTTTTACTTCGAACTATACCAATCATCTGCACATCGATTATAGTCCGCCCGGGCAAATCGGATGGGAGAACCCCCTGCGCTACATCGCCCACAGCGACCAGCACAGTCCCACGATTCATCTCTTTCCGCAAAAAAACCAGGGCGGACAGGCCGTGGATTTTCCGGACAGCGCAGTGTATGGGCATCCGATGATCCTGAACGCAATGATGAACGTTACTTCGGATAAGGATTTCAACCGGATGCAACTGTATTTCAGGGAGAAAGGAAAGCCGGAACACCTGCTTAGGGAATGGGAGTATGAGCATCACGGCCTCTCAGGAATACCTATTTATGTGCTGAACACATCCCAGGCAATTATGAGCGATGTGCGGGAAGGCATCTATCCCTTTTCCACGATGCCCAGCCAGGACTATATGAAACATCATTTCTATTCCAGGAAAGATATCCAGGGGAACGATGCCCTGAACAACCTGGAAGCGGAGTGGCCTGACGGGCGCTACGTTTTCCGGGCCAGGGGAACGGACATCACCGGCAACAGCAACAGTGTGAACAAGCAGGTCATCCTCGATAATTTCAAACCCTTTATCCGGGGGATCAGCATTACCGCCGACCAGCTTTTGTATGCAGCCTATGGAAACTGGGATCCCGGACAAAATTACTTCATCTGGACTTCACAGAACCAGGGAGGGACCTCCTCGGGTTTATCCAACGTGCACATCACCATCCAAACCTCCGAGCCAATGCGTTTTGTGACGGTGGACCTGGCCAATCCGGCCATCCTGGCGGGAATGCCCAACAAACAAATGAGCCCCACCAATGCTGCCAAAACAGAATGGAGCATCAGTATTCCGGCGATGTATCTTAACCAGGCGGTACTCAACGGGATCAGTGGCTTCCAGTTCCTTGTTTTCAGCGGAGAAGATCTTGGGGGAAACGGATTCTTTAAACCACATTATCCCGGCACTACCCCCGGCTCTTCCTTTCCCCAGCGGAATGATGATGGCAGCTGGACGCCTTCGCAGAAGAGCGGGCACGACAACAATCACGGATTCTATCTGGGAAGCGGGCCCAATCCCGGCGCGCTGGAGGCCGGCTTCGTCGGAATTCCTGTCAGCGGAGTAAGTCCGCTCTCTGTCCAGTTTGCCGATGTATCCCTCGGCCAGGGGGCAAGCTGGGAGTGGAACTTTGGAAACGGTATGGTATGGCTGGGAAAGTATCCCCCTGCGCTAGAGTACGTGAATCATACTTCACAAGCCAAACACTACTCGGTCTCCCTCAAAGTCACCGATGTCAACGGACTGTCAGATACTGAGGTAAAGGTGAACTACATCACGGTTTACCCTCAGAACAGCAGTGCACAACTCAGTGCTGATTTTCATTTCGACCAGCTCAGCCTGGGCGTCCCTTCAGTGACCAACTTCATCAATCTCTCCACCGGCGACGGACTGCAATGTCATTGGGATTTTGATGATGGCAGTTCGAGCACAGCCTTCAGTCCGGTGCATCAATTCAACAGCCCGGGTTATTATGATGTCAAGCTGACCATTACGGATCTCTATGGAGATGTGGACGAAATTGAAAAGACCATTTATGTCTATCCGCAAATCATCAGTGGTCTGAATGTGGATTTCAGCGTGGATGCGCCCGCTATCGCCGGGGACTTTACCCGTTTCACCGATCTGACAAGCGGGGGACCCTCTTTTGCCCGGCGTCTGTGGGATTTCGGAGATGGCTTTCTGCAGGAGATTTCCGGTGTCCCTATGCACCTGTACTTTACACCGGGGATGTATCAGGTCAGGCTGGAAATACGCGACTACCTCGATAATATCCTTGGAGTAGCCTCCAAAATGGTGACCATCATTCCCAATGCCCTGCACGACCTGAGTACCGATGTGAACCAAATCAAGGCCGGAGATGGATGGTGGGGAGATTACTTTGGCAAAGCTGTGGCTACCGACGGAGAATGGGCCTTCATCGGTGCGCCCTATGATGACGACCAGGGCGGGGAATCCGGATCGGTATATGTGTACCGTCTGGGCCTGGATTCAGTCTGGCAGTTCTTTCAGAAACTCAAACCCAAGGTCGGGAACCCTAAAGACTATTTTGGCTTCTCTGTGGCCTGCAGCGGCGATTGGATGGTGGCCGGTGCCCCGGGCAATGCCAATTACACTAAAGGCAAAGCAGTCTTTTTCTATTATGACGGGACAAACTGGAAAGAGAAACAAACCTTCTCTTCTCCCGGTCAGGTCAAGTATCATTTCGGCTGGGCTTTGGATATGGACGGGCCATTGTGTGTGGTTGGGGCACCCAATAATTCTCAACCCGCTACCGGGGCCGCCTGGGTTTTCCGCCTTCTGGGCAGCCAGATATGGGGGAATGAAGCGATGCTACACGACGCCGGTGCTTCCGGCACCAATCGCTTCGGACTGGATGTAGCGGTCAGCGGCAATCATATCGCCACCATCGCCAATCCCAACGCAGGACAGGACAAGCTTTGGTTCTGGACGAACAATGGACAGGGTTGGGCTACGATCAAAACCATCAATGTGGCAGAAGCCAGCTCGGTGGATATAGACTGCCCCTACGCCATAATGGGTGACAGCTGGAACAACCGCCTGCTTTTGTATGAATTCCATAACGGGAACTGGAGTTTCAGCCAGTATCTCTATCCGGAGGATGGGGCCTCAGGAACCGATGATTTCGGGGATGATGTGCAGATATACGGACGCTATATCCTGGCAGGAAAACCTGGCGATGGGCATCCGTCTTTCAAAGGTGGATCGGCCTATCTGTTCCGGCGTGATTACTACAACCAATGGTCACAGCATCGCAAAATTTTTCCACAAACCCCTGATCCTTACGAACGCTATGGATCGGCCCTGGGCTTGTCGGCCAACCACGCCATTTCAGGGGCTTGGGGATGGAAGGATGAACGCGGAACCGCTTACCTCTACACCAATATCACCGAGCCCTGCGATCGTGAACACCGCTGGTGCCGGGTAAAGCTGTATGCTTCTGATCACTTTCTCGATGAAGCGGGCCTGGTCCAAATGGCCGGAGATGGTTGTGAAGTGAGCTATTATTCCGGGGCACGCGCTGCCCATATCGCCAGGGAACACTGCCTGTCGGCAGGATTTACCGCCTATGCAGGAAGTGAAGCTACTTTCAGCAGCGTAAACTGTATCCCCGGATCTACCGCCATTGCTAAAAGCTGTGACTGCGACAGCCCGATTATTCCTGATACAGAAATCCGGGAAGCAGCGCAATGCAAGCTCTCCCTTTTCCCAAATCCTTCCCGTGCAGGCTTCACACCGGATTGGCCGGGTGACAATGAGAAGGCGATGATCAGGGTATTAGATGCCAGAGGAGTGTTGGTATTTTCGGGAGAAGGGCAAAGAGGGGAAGAAATCCGATTGAACCACCTCCCTGCCGGATTGTATATCGTGGAAGTCATCCTGGAAGAAACCCGATGTGCCCGGCGATGGGTGAAACAATAAGCTGAGTTTTCATCTCAGCTGGCGCGCGTCTTCAGCGGGAAACCGAACAGCGCCATTGTATCAGCAGGTCCTTAGCGTGGACGATTTCCTACCGTCAGGTATGGCTACGGACAGCTGGGACTTGCGGATTTTAGGCTGAAGACGCGCGTGCGGGCAAGCTCACACTGATCACTGATCACTGGTCACTGGTCACTGATCACTGATCACTGGTCACTGGTCACTGGTCATTGATCACTGATCACTGCCTTCCTTCCCACTCAGCTCGAACTTCACCGGAATCGTGAGCTCCACGTCAATAGGCTGGTCCTGATGGTTCAGTCCCGACGACCAGCGAGGCATTTCCTGAATGGCCTTGAGTGCGACCTCATCACAGCCGTCTCCAATGCCTCTGATTACCTTGGCGTTCTTGACATCGCCATCTTTACTCACGATAAAGCTCACATAAACTGTCCCTTTGGTTCCCTTCTTTCTGGCATCTTCAGGATACTTCACTGCAGAAGCAAGATAAGCCACCAGTGCAGACTCACCTCCCGGATACTGAGGTGCCATCTTGTAGGGCGGAACTTCCTTTTCCTGCAAATCTGTTGCTGTAGCAGGTTGTGAAGTCAACCACTCAGGTGTTGCCTTGTTCTCAGAAAGGCTGCCGGCCGGTAATATCAGGAAGCAGCACACCATCATTACTGATGCCGCTCCGTAGCGGAGCATCATCCCTTTTTGTTTGGTCCTGGTCATCATTTTTAGACGTCTTTTTAGCGATACATTGCCAAAAGCGGCGGTGATTTTCATTGAGTTCTGATTGGTAAGCACATAGGTCTGCAATGCCTGCAGGTATTCTCCCGGCCTGTCCTCCCTTTGTAAACCTTCCCTGTCGGCCAGAAATTCGTGTACCTGCTGTAATTCCCGTTTCATCGCATATACAAAGGGATTAAACCATTGCAGAATGCGGATCAGGTCTATCAGTAAAATATCCAGACTGTGCCACTGCCTGAGGTGAACCATTTCGTGACGCAATACGGCTCGCTGTGCTTCGGGAGCGATGTGATTATCGTCCATAAGAATACGATTAAAGAAGGTAAAGGCTCCACCCATTCCGTTCAGGGTACGGACTTGTGACATCCCGTGGTTGTCAGACCGGGCTTTTCTTAGAAGATGAAAGATCCCTTTCAGCCGGAAATAATAGCGCAACAGAAAGTAAAGAATACCAGCCAGGTATATGTGTGGGATAAAATGCTTCAGCGAAAAGCCTTGCGCTTCATCCGCTTCCGGGGATACGACGAATTCAGGCAAGGTGAGTATGGGTATCTCACCTATTACCTTGGGAGCCACCGAAGGTAGCAGCGGAGCCAAAATAGCCAGCAACAATCCTACTATCAGAAAAGCCCGGTTGAGCAAGAAATAGCGGAGATTCCGCAATAAGGCCACATACACCAGCCAGACAAAAGCCAGCAGATAGGCTGAGTGAATAAGATAGGTGGTTAATGTCATTGTCGGTCTTTCTTTTCGGCCAAAGCCTGGTCAATATGTCTACGAAGCAATTCCAGCTCTTCTACACTCACATCCTCCTTCTCCAAAAAGAAGGAGGCCATATTTTGGTATGAATTACTGAAATAGCGCTTAACAAAACCCTTTAGGTATTGTCGGGCGTAGGCATCCCGCTGAACCAAAGGAAAGTAGCGGTGGCTCTTCCCGAAGCTCTCGTAAGCAACTACGCCCTTGCGTTCCAGAATACGAATAATCGTGCTGATGGTATTGTATGCCGGTCTGGGCTCGGGGAATTCTGCCAGAATATCATTCACAAAGCCCTTCCCGATACGCCACAATACCTGCATCACTTCCTCCTCGGCACGCGTCAGCTCTTTCTGTACTTTCTTCATAATCTTATCCGTAAATGGTAGTCTTCTAAGAAAAATCAAATGTATAACTAATGATATAGTTATGCAACTATTATTTTAGTTTCTGGTGTGCAAACGTCAGTTAAAGGCAGAAAGCGGATTGGCTTGCAGGAAATAAACAAAAGTTGTTTAAAGGGGAGAGCGTTAATAGTTTAATCTACGCGCAGGGCCTGGGCGGCATTCATCCGGGCGGAGAGAATGACCTGCCAGATTGAAGCAAGCAAAGCCACCAAAAGGGCGATAGCCAAAGCGAGGGCGAGGAAGAGCGGTGAGATGGCCGCAGCATAGGCGAACTTTTCCAGCCATTTATCCATAAAGAACCAGGCCAGGGGCGCTGCCAGCAGCCCTGCCCACAGAATCCAGAAACCGACTTCCCGTGCATAGAATAAGGATACCAGGGCCGGCGAGGCTCCGTACACCTTACGAATTGCTATCTCCTTCCTGCGCTGCTCAGCACGGAATGAGGCCAGTCCGAATAGCCCCAAAAAGGAGATCAGCAGGGCAAGGACACTGAAATAGGTCAACAAAGCATAGGTCTTGCCTTCATCTGCATACAACTCCTCATATCTGTTCTCCAGATACTGATACTCAAATGGATAAAAGGGAGTAAACTGCTTCCAGAGGGTTTCCGCTTCAGCCATCGTGTTCTCACTTTTCTCAGGATGCAGGCGCAGCATCAGATAGTTTAACTCCTCTCTTCCCAGCATCAGGATGAGGGGAGCCACGGGCTGGTGCATCGAACTGAAGTGATAGTCGCGGAAAACCCCTGCTATTCTGCCGTGGCGGATATCCGCAAAAGTCATCGGCAGTCCCAGAACCTCACGGTCGGTGATGAGGGCCGCCATACTCTCATTGATCAGGAAGGTGAGGCTGTCGGAAAACAAGGGATCTGCAGAAAAATGCTGGCCTTTAAGCAAGGGGATGTCCAGGGTTTTGAGGAAATACTGATCCACATACCGAAAATGCACCTGTACCTCAAGGTTTTCAGGCTTCCCTTCCCAGTCCACCACAGAGGAGAAGGCCGTCCCGAACATCGGCAGTGTATTGCTGGCGCAAACCATATCCACGCCATCCAGGGCAAGCAGCGCTTCCCGGAAGGCAGGCAGAGATGCTTTCAAATCCTCATTCAAATTCAAATAAACCACGTCCTCCGATTGAAACCCGGCTTCTTTTTCTTTCACGTACCGTATCTGTCCCGCCACGATCAGAGTACAGGTGAGGATGGCAATGGAGACTGCAAACTGCAGGATGACCAGAGCACGGCGCACCGAAATCCTCTTTCTCAAAATATTGGGTTCTACCCTGAATACTTTGATGGGTTTCAAACGTGAAAAGCTCAGGGCCGGATAGATTCCTGCCAATATACCTGCCAGCAGGCTGATGACAACAAAAAGAAAAAGGAATCGATAATCGCGCAGTAAATAAAAGCTCAGGCCTTCCATCATAAAACGGTTGAAGATGTTGACCAGCAGCTCCATCAGGGAGATGGCGAGCAGCAGGGCGATCAGGGACAGGAAGACCGACTCGAAAAGAAACTGCAGAATCAATTGGTGGCGTGTGGCGCCATACGTTTTTCTGATGGCGATTTCGCGATAGCGAAGTCTGGCCCGGGCTGTGGTGTGGTTCACAAAATTGATAATGGCGATAACCAGAATCACCATTCCAATGAAGAGAAAAATGAGAATTTGCTGTCGGTTTCCCGTTATTGCCATTTCAGCCTGAAGCCCGCTTTGCTGATGAATCTCGATCAGCGGTTGTAAAGAAATGTTCAAGCGATCTATGTCCTCCGGATCCAAATCAGGATCTTCCGTACGGTGCAACAGGAGTAGCTCCTGGCACACCTGCTCCGGGTCTGCATTTTCCCTGAGGAGTACATAGGTATACATATCGTATCGGTTCCAGGGATTGACATCCGGGTTGCTTCTCCGCTCCAAGCTCAAAGGGACTACAGCGTTGACATTAAGGTGAGAGGGTTGCTCGGGCTGGCGAAAAACCCCGGTAACCCGGCAGCGGTGGCGTTGATTGATTTCCACCACGCGGCCAAGAGGATCCAGGTCGCCGAAGTACTTCCTGGCCATAGCTTCAGAAAGTACAATCGAGGAAGGGGCCAGCAGGCAGGTTTGGGCATCTCCTGCCAGCAGGGGGAAGGAAAACAGCTGAAAAAAAGCCGGATCGCTGGCAATGACATTGGATTCCGTAAACAGCTTATCACGGTAGCGTACGATCGGTCTGGCATAGGGTCGTATACGCAGGACGGTTTCAATATCCTCAATTCTTGTATCTGCTGCCTCGCCCAGTGCCCTTGCCGAAACAGCCATAGAGAGCCGCTCGTCGCCAAAACGAATCTCACTTACGACACGGTAGATCCGGTCTTTATCCTGATGAAAACGGTCAAAGCCCAACTCATAATCCACCCAGATCAAAACCAGGAACACACAGGCCAGGCCAATGGTCAAACAGGCCAGGTTGATCAGGCTGAATACCCGGTGGCGGGTGAGATAGCGCCAGGAGCTGAGAAAGAAATTCCGGAAAATGTGGGAAGCATTGGCATCCATCGTTCAAAACCCTTATGGTTGCTTAATCCGGATATCTTCATTGATGACCTCCCCGTCGAAAAGCCGGACCACACGATGCGTAAAGCCGGCATCGCGCTGAGAATGCGTTACGATGATGATGGTAGTTCCGGCCCGGTTAAGGTGTTCCAGCAAGCTCATCACCGCATCTCCATTGATCGAATCGAGATTCCCGGTTGGTTCATCGGCCAGAATCAGGCGCGGACGAGCCACTATAGCCCTGGCAACAGAAACCTTCTGCTGTATCCCCCCGCTTAATTGATTGGGGAAATGATTGCGGCGATGCAGCAGCTGTAGCTGATCCATTACCTCATCCACACGTTTCGCCCGGTCGCTGGGTCTCAGGCCAAGATACACCAGCGGCAACTCAACGTTCTCACTTACGGTCAGCTCCTCAATGAGATTAGGGTTCTGGAAAACAAAACCGATGTTCTTCTTCCGCAGCCGGGCGCGCCGTACTTCAGACAGGCCACTAACATCATTGCCCAGAAAAAAATGCATCCCTGAATCAGGCTGGTCCAACAAGCCTAAAATATTCAGCAGGGTGGATTTTCCGCAACCTGATGGCCCCATCACCGACAGAAAGTCGCCTTTCCTGACTTCCAGGGACACTTCCCACAGCGCCCGTGTTTCCACTTCTGCTGTGCGAAAAACCTTGCTTATGCCTTTCGTCTGAATGAGGGTATCCATATCGCAAATATACGCTTAGCCTTGGAAGAGCAGGCATAAATCGGGGCGCAAAAGACTCAATGATGTGTCTGAGACATCAGCGGTGGGATTACAGCTATCCCAGTACGTAAAAAAGGACCTGCTTCTACCGTTGGATGCTGATTTTGTCTATTTGATGTCCTTCTTCCGAATACAAATGCAAGAAATAAACCCCCGGGGAAAGTGATTTGGTGGCCAGGGTGAAGGAAGCAGCAGAGGGCTGACCAGAGCGGTAAACTTTGCCACGGCTATCCATCAGAATATAATTGGATATCAATGCATTTCCAATAATGTGAAGCTGATCCCGGGTCGGATTCGGGTAAACCTGAAAGCGTTCCAGCGACACTTTTTCTTCCATACCCGTTAGTGCTGAAAGAGACAGATTGACATTCCAGTCGGCCGGTGCCGGATCATTCCAGAGTGAATCCAGCACAGTACCCAGATATGCCGTCTGGGGATCAGACAACAGGAAGAAAATGGCCAATTGAACCTGCATCGGGGGGTTAGCCTCATCTCCTGCATAATGTGCGACGATGGATGCCGTCAGTGCCGGTTCCAGGAGCTGGGCAATGGAATCAGGAAGATTATAGGGGGGCTGCATCAGCATAGCCTGAATGATCAGGGGCATTCCATTGACCAGGTAGTTGTATGCATAGTCCTGGAAAGAAAGGCTGCCGGTATTGTAGTTCACATTCTCCAGGGGTATGCCGGAAATGCTCAACTGGTTTCCATTCAGATCCAGAAAACGGACCGGACAAGGCCAGGTGACCAATGAACCGGTTTCCACATCGTAGATGCGATTGCCGGCGCTTGTGGTTTTTCCGACAATATCCTGTGAATGAAAATGACCCGTAAATACCACTTCTAATCCGGCATCTGCCAGTAGTGTTGAAACAGAGTCCCAATCCTCAATGACATAATCGGAAAAGAGGGTGCCCTGGCCATAAAAATGCTCTACCAGACCGTGATGCATCATTCCCAGGATACGCTTCCCTGAAGACTTGGCATCCGCAATCTGTTGCAAGGCCCATTGCAGTGTAGCCGGCTTGAAACGCCCTCCTGTCTCAGGACGGCCCAGGGCATAGTTATCATCATATTTACACACATCCATCGAAAGAATCAGCAGACCGGGAAAGGGTTCAGCCACATAGCTGAGAGAGTTGCTGTCGCGAGCAATGGCTTCATCAAAACCAAATGCTGCATAGATGCTGTCGAACTGGGCAGGATTAACGTCAGGGACGGGAATCACCGTAGCACTGTCAAATGCCAGGGCGTGGGGATTGTTGATGTCGTGGTTGCCACAGGTCACATAAACTTTGATCCCGGCATTTTCCAGTAATTGCAGTTGGGCTGCCACCAGACTATGGCTGCTGAACGCTCCGTCTTTGGTCAGGTCGCCGGGCACCAGCACGAGGTCCGGACCATCTGCCAGAATGGTATCTATCGCAGCATTGAGAATGGCCGGGCCTTCTTTGATCAGCTTGCGGTCGGAAGCCAGGTAGTATTGAAAGGCAGGACCGTCCTGGATCAGGAGGCTGGTATCAAAATAATGCGGGTCGCTAAATACGGCAATGCGGATGGACTGTGCCTTGATGCCGGTTTGAAGCAGGATAGAGATCAGCAGTAGAATGACAAAACGGGACTTTTTCATAAGCATACCTTTTTTTTTGAGGCGCAAGGTAGCCCCGCGCTCGTACTTTCGCGTTAATTAAGGGCTAAGATACGGTTAACACTTCTTTATGCCAGGGGATACCCCTTGATGAAACAGTTGACCACCTCCGGAAATTTCTTTATTTTGCCTGGCTCTTAGGAAATGGCCGAAATGCCGGATCCTGAAATCTTGTCCAACTTCCCGCAGGAAAACAAAAAAACAAAATCGAAGGTATGAGTAAGCTGGATGCCAGAATTTTGATTGTAGATGACGACCAGGATGTACTCCTGGCTGCCCGTCTCTTTCTGAAACAACATTTTAAGGTAGTCCACACGGAAGAAGACCCGGAGCGCCTGCCCAATCTGTTGCGGAATGAGACCTATGATGTGATCCTGCTGGATATGAATTTCTCGCGCGATGCCACCAGTGGGCAGGAAGGTTTCCTCTGGTTGAACCGCATTCTGGAAGCCGATCCATCGGCTGTGGTCATTTTCATTACGGGATACGGAGACATTGAGCTGGCAGTCAAAGGAATACAGGAAGGGGCCACCAATTTTATTCTTAAACCCTGGGAAAACAAAAAGCTTCTGGCAACCATTGCCGCCAACCTGAAGGTAAGGCAGTCGCGCCAGGAAGCGGAAGTCTTGCGCAACCAGAACCAGGCTCTCCGTTCCAGCCTCGACCAGGGCTTCGGAGCCATCATCGGCCAATCCACGGCAATGGAGAAGGTAATGACCACGGTACAGAAAGTGGCTGTCACCGATGCCAACGTGCTTATCCTGGGTGAAAACGGAACAGGCAAAGAACTCATCGCCCGGGCGCTGCACCGGGCCAGTCACCGCCGCGATGAAGTCTTTATCAGCGTGGATCTGGGTGCGATCAGTGAGACCCTCTTTGAAAGCGAACTCTTCGGATATAAAAAAGGAGCCTTTACGGATGCCAGGGAAGACCGGGCCGGCCGCTTTGAAACCGCAAACAAAGGAAGCATTTTCCTGGATGAGATCGGCAACCTCTCCCTGCCCCTGCAAGCCAAGCTGCTCAGCGTAGTGCAGAACCGTAAAGTGGTGCGTCTGGGTTCCAATAAGGAAATCCCTGTGGACGTCAGGGTGATCTGTGCGACCAATATGCCGCTCTACCAGATGGTGAATGAGCAAAAATTCCGTCAGGACCTCTTATACCGCATCAATACCGTGGAAATTGCTGTGCCGCCTCTGAGGGAAAGGACAGGAGATATCCCCCTGCTGGTGGATCATTTCCTTGAGGTGTACTGCAAAAAATACAAGATGCCCCTCAAACGGGTTAATCCCGGAACCCTGCGCCGCCTCGAGAAACATTCCTGGCCCGGGAATATCCGCGAGCTGCAACACAGCATTGAACGGGCCGTCATTATGAGCGAGGGAAATGTGCTGGAACCTTCCGATTTCTTCCTGCCACAACCCGAAGAAGACAATGCACTGCTTTTTGATGCAGCCAATTACAACCTGGAAGAAACCGAACGCATCCTGGTGCGGAAGGTCATCGACAAGCACGGGGGCAACATCAGCAAGGCTGCCAAAGAGTTGGGACTGACGCGTGCTTCCCTCTACCGCAGGATTGAGAAATATGGGCTTTAAGCATTTCCGACTGGGCGTGATCCTGCGCCTCCTCCTCTTCTCTGCCCTCCTGGGGCTGGTCTTTGCCCTCTACCGGGAAAGCCGGTACAGCTTTTCACTGGTAATCCTGCTTCTGCTTGCCGCCGGTATTGCGATCAATCTGATCTGGTATGTAGAGAAAACCAACCGCAAGATCACCCATTTTCTGGAAAGCATCCGTCACTCCGATTTTTCCACCTCCTTCTCTGATCACCACCTGGGCGCCGGCTTCAAAGAGCTGAATGAAGCTTTCAATCAGGTCATCCGCGAGTTTCAGCGTACGAGGGCTGAGAAGGAGGAGCATTACAACTTTCTGCAGACAGTAGTGCAGCACGTCCATACCGGCCTGCTTACTTTCAGGGAAGACGGTAAGGTTCACCTGTACAATAATGCCTTCAAAAGAATGCTGCGCATCCACTCACTGCTTAGTGTGGAGGACCTGGAGCTGATCTCTCCCGAGCTGCCCCGCATCATCCTCGGGATGCGTGCCGGAGACAGAGAGCTGGTGAAGGTACACCTGGAAAACGAAATGCTGCAAATCCTGCTCTATGCTGCTGAATTCAGGCTTCGCAATGAAAACTATACCCTTGTCGGTTTGCAGAATATCCACAGCGAACTGGAGGAGAAGGAAATTGAATCCTGGCAGAATCTCATCCGAGTGCTGACCCACGAAATTATGAACTCAATGACCCCGATATCCAGCCTGGCATCTACGGTAAAAGCAATGTTGGTGGATGAAGACAGCGGGGAGTTTCAGGAATTGGACGAGGAGGATCGCCAAAGCATACAAGGGGCCCTGGATACCATCCAGGCACGCAGTCATTCCTTGCTGCATTTCGTGGAGGCATACCGCAACCTTACCCGCATCCCCCGCCCCAACTTCCGGCACTTCCAGGTTAGGGAACTCCTGGAACGCAACCGCCAACTCCTTCAGCCCAAACTGGATACCAAGGGGATACAGGTCAACCACAGGGTAATGCCCGAACGCCTGATGGTCACCGCCGATCCCGACCTGCTCGACCAGGTAGTCATCAACCTTCTGCTCAATGCCATCGATGCGGTTAAAGACAAGGAAGACCCCCTGATTGAAATCCGGGCCAGGGCCAATGAAAATGATAAAATACTGATCGAGATCAAAGACAACGGACAAGGCATTGCGCCCGATATGATGGACAAAATCTTTATGCCTTTCTTCACTTCAAAGAAACACGGCAGCGGGATCGGACTCAGTCTGTCCCGACAAATAATGCACCTGCATAAAGGCAGCATCTCCGTTCGCTCTGTCCCGGGTGAAGGGAGCATATTCACCCTGACATTTTAGCTGAACATTCCCGGAAGGTGGATGTTTGAAACCCACAAAAGAGCACAAAAATGAAAGTATTCAGTAAAGAGGCCGAAACCGATTATGAAATTCACGAACTGATGCGCCGCCGCTGGAGTCCGAGGGCCTTTGCCGAGAAAGACGTGGAACCCGAAAAGCTGCAACGCATCTTTGAGGCCGCACGCTGGGCACCCTCCAGTATGAATGAGCAACCCTGGCGTTTCATCCTCGGGATCAAAGGGGACGAAACCTATGATAAGATAATGCAGACACTGGTGGAGTTCAATCAGATATGGGCCCCAACAGCCCCCGTCCTCATCCTGAGCCTTGGCCATAAGGTCTTCAGCGATTCTGAAAAAATCAATGACACCTACCGCTACGATGTGGGCCAGGCCATTGCCCACCTGAGTATCCAGGCAATGGCGGAAGGCTTATATGTGCATCAGATGGGTGGCTTCGACCCTGCTGCTGCGGTTCGCATATTCAAAATCAATGCACAATACAAACCCCTTACCGTTACTGCCGTAGGCTATATGGGTGAACCGGAAATCCTGCCGGAAAGAATGGCAGAGGGAGAGTACAAAAAAAGGGTGAGAAGGCCCCTGTCGGAAACGGTTTTTGTGAACGGAATGGAAGAAACGGCCGCCATCTTCAGGAAATGATGATACGGGTAATCACGCCATTTCTTTTAGCCCTCTTCTTGTTCTCCTGCGGAGGAAGTGCCGACAAAAATGCATCAGAAGCGCCTGTCGCAACTCAGCCGCAGAAAGCAATTGAGCTGCCTGTGTTTTCGCAGGACTCAGCTTTTGCTTTTGTTGCCCGCCAGCTTGAATTCGGGCCAAGGGTTCCGAATACCCCTGCCCACCGCGCCTGCCGTAATGATCTGATAATGATTTTGAAAAAGTATTGTGATACAGTGTATGTGCAGGACTTCAAGGCACGGGCCTGGGATGGAACCGTGCTGGAACTTACCAATATCATCGGCAGTTTCCGTCCGGAAAATCCGGCACGAATGCTGATCGCCGCCCACTGGGATTCACGTCCCTATGCCGATCACGACCCTGACCCTGCTTTCCACGATCAGCCTATCGATGGAGCCAATGACGGCGCCAGCGGGGTGGGAGTCATCCTGGAGCTGGCCCGCCTGATGCACCAGCAGGCACCGCCCCGCGGGGTAGATCTTATCCTCTTCGATGGAGAAGACTATGGAGAGCCGCGTGGAAAGGAGCTGGGTACGCACGAGTTCTGGGCCCTGGGCTCCGCACATTGGGCACGCCAGCCTCACCGGAAAGCCTATACTGCGCATTACGGCATCGTGCTCGATATGGTGGGCGTGCCCGATCCCCAGTTCACCCTGGAAGGAACCTCGATGTACTTTGCCCCGGATGTGATGCGGGCGGTTTGGGACAGGGCCGCAGCACTGGGATATGGGAAATGGTTTGTGAAGAAAGAAACCACGCCTATTGTGGATGACCACCTGCCTGTGAACGAGATTGCCGGCATCCCCTGCATTGATATTATCCACCGGGAGACAGACGGAGAGAGCGGGTTTTTTAAATACTGGCACACCCGCCAAGACAATCTGGAGAATGTGGATCCCGCCTCCCTGGGAATGACGGGAAGGCTGATGGTGTCGGTGATTTACGAAGGGCTGTAAGCGAGGGGAAAGATCCAGCGATCGGTGAAGATCTCTGCGCCTTCAGCTTGCGCTGGAGATTCAACAGGATCAGAAGGACAGAAGGCCAGAAGGCCGGAAGACCAGTAAGGTCAGCAGATCAGAAGACCAGCAGTTCAACCTTATTCAGGCATTGACACACTGTCCACTTACCCATCTCCAATCAAGTAATCATCAATCGAGTAATCATCAATCAACTTGTCCAAAGTTGCGCAGCGCCTCCGGCTCACCAAAAGCCTGTCTTGCGAATTAACTGGTCTATTGGACTTCTGATCTTATTGGCCTGCTGATGTGCTGACTATTTGCCAATAAACCCCAGGTAGTCTTCACGATGGATCAATTGGAAGTCAGATCCCGGATAATTCTCGGTGAATGCTTTCGGGGGGACATATTCCCGGGGGCTGTATTTAAATTCGAAGGCCTGAAACTTGTTATTAAATTCCTCCACAAGATCGATTTCCTGTTGCTGGTATGTCCTCCAGAAATAGTAATTGGGTCGATATCGGGTGTAATGGTTTCGCTTTAGCCGCTCCGAAAGGCAATAGTTTTCCCACAACCTACCGGTATCATCTCTCAGTTCAATTCGATTGTAATTGGAAATTACTGCGTTCCTGATTCCATTGTCCCAGAAATAGTAACGCCTTGATTTGCTGATTTCATTGCGAAGATTTCTCGACAAACCTCCCAGGGAAAAGATCACAAAAGTTTTCTCCAGTAAATCGATATAGCGGGCCACTGTATTCTTGCTTACACCCAGATGCCTGGATAATTCGTGATGCGATACATCATTGCCAATCTGGAAGGCGAGGGCACGGAGCAGGTTGATCAGAAATATCGAATCTTTAACATTATCTAACATCAGGATATCCTTAAGCAGGGCTCCGTTACGAATAGACTCAAGGTGGTCCATTCTTTCATCCGCAGATGATGCTGTAATAACCTGAGGGTAGCAACCATAAATCAGTCGCTCGGGGAGCTTTTCTTTCGCTGTCAGGAAGTCCTGCTCCAGCTCCAACTCAGCAATCGGGAATAGGTTAAAGAATATTCCGCGGCCAGTAAGTGGTTCGCCAATTTCCGCTTTGAGCCCAAAGGCAGAGGAGCCTGTCACAAAAATGGATAGATCAGGGAAAGAATCCACGAGCAATTTGAGGTTTAAACCAATGGTGGGTATTTGTTGGGCCTCATCCACAAAAAGATACTCATATCCAGCCACGAGCTGTTGAAGAAGGCTCAGTCGCCTGCTGGATAAGACCTCTGCCACATCAAGATTTTCCCCATTGACCATCAATACCTTTCGGTTCACAAGCTGGTCTTTGATGTGGTGCATTAGTACTGTCTTTCCTGTCCTCCTCGCACCGAATAATCCAATAACAAAGCCCGGTTTAAGACTTTGCATTACGATTTTTGTTAAACTTCGGGATACCTGACTGACCATATTTAGTTAAATTTGGTCAGCCAATATAGCAAATTTTATGAGACTGCGCTCTTTCAATGGGTGTGCAAAGAAAAAAATCAGCAGGTCAGCAGGATCAGAAGGTCAGCAGGTCAGAAGATCAGTAGGATCAGAAGACCAACCTTATTCGGGCATTTACAAGCTATATACGTAGGAAAGGCTCACGAAACGCAGGCCTGTGCTCTCCTGAACCAACACCAGGACGGGCACTTCATTCACCCCTTCTTTGCGCAAGGGCTTCAGGTTGATACTGACATCCCTATGTAGCCAGGCTTCGCAGGCATCCCCGTTTCCATCGTGAAAAATCCGGATCACCGGATTGGGATCGGGAATGCAGCAGGAATAGGGATAATCCAGGGCGTGAATCTCGTGACAGGCACAACCTCCACCATACCCTAGCGCCAGGTGGAGGGTATCACCCACCACCCGTGCAGTGTCAAGACTGAGCGGATCATCTGTCCAGCTTGAAAAATCATTGACCCCAAATATGATCTCCTGGATGCCAGGGGTTTCGCAGGGACCCGGATGGATGAGATCTTCTTTTTCACTGCACGACAGGCAGAGTGCCGGCAGCAGAAAGAACACCAATGGGAATATGCGTTGTATCATAGCATTCATACATTCTCAAAATACTGTGATTCAAACATACAAAGTTTTCTATTGCAGGATGCCGATGCTGATCCCGGCGGAAGGCAGTACGCCGCTGTAGTCAATATTGTTCCAGGCTTTGTAGCGTGTGAACTTCTTGTCGCCTTCATAGCGGCTCAGCCGCATCATTCCCCCAAGGTGAACATCCACAGCAAATACTTTCATCAGGGGGAATTTCCCACCGATGATCACCCCTCCCCCGAACACATCCAGGTGCTGGGTGACCTCAATATCCTTATACTCCTCGTCAATGTACTGCGTACTCAGCCCGCGGATGGTCAGGTTACGGTACATCAGCTGTGGGCCGGCATACCATCCCAAAGGGGCTTTGCTCTGCGGGTTCAGGCGCGCCATCAGGTACTTCTTGGCCCGAAGGACCATCCCCCAACCGGTGATCATATCCCCGTCCACCGGCTCGTAAGTACGGGTGTACTCATTGTAGGCCGCCAGATCCTGGTTCTCAAAATAGCCTCGTCCAAGTCCACCACCCTTGGTCAGATACGTACCCATCAGGGCTGCCTCCAGGGAAAGGGAAGGACTGATGGCCCTCTCGTAGCCCATCATCAGGGAGCCTTCGAACAAACGGTAGGGATCGAGGAAAAGACTGGCTTTGGCATCCAGGGGTTTGATTTGTGCGGCCATCCCGGCCCTGATGCCTGCATCGTGCAGCAGGTCCATAATCGAGTCGCGCTGCTGACGGAACCAGGCATCCATCTCATTCATCTGATACTGAAATACCTCAGGTCTTTCTTCCAGATTCCGCAGGGCAATATCAAGCAATTGAATGCGGGCATCCAGCAGTTCGAGCCTGGTTTGCAGCAGTTCTATCTGGTTTTCCTGGGCAAACACCAGGCCGGCCAACATCCAGACCGCCAATAACAATCCGATCTTCTTTCTCATTCCCGTATTTGTTTGTGTATGGATTTACTTATTGATAATCCGGATGTACCACTTTTCCGGAGAAGATGACAAATCCGCTATGCTTCTCGGCAATGAAGAAAAGGAAGGGCTGGTTGAAATTGAGCATCGGCCCGACACTGGTATAACCGATCTCTACTGCGGTAACCGCTGCGGCTTCGGTGCCTTTCTCGTTTACGTCGATGAAGGTTTTGTGTTTAACATCGCTGATATAGAGGTCCATTGAAGGGTTTATCCCGCTGAAATCGGCGATCCCGGGCGTCAGTGCATCCTGTATCCCCAGCGTATGAAGCATTTCAAGAAGGCTTTCTTCATATTCAAATTTGAATTTGGGGAAATAAAGGTCGAGGCCTTCTGTCTTCTCAAAGCTGCTCATCCACCCCTCCCACATTTTGTCATCCAGTTGATCTATCACATTTTGCAGGGTCTTGCCCTGGGCAGGCATCAGGGCAATCATCTGGTAGCGGCCGTTTCCATAAGGCATTCTGACCCCATTGACCAAAGGGGAGAAAAGAGTTTCCATATCCGCCTTTTGCTTCATCATATCCACCTGGACACTGCCTCCGTTAGGAAGGGTAAAATCGCCGGTGAAGGTGTTTTTCTCATCAAAACGGTAAGTCCATTCACCTTTAAAATAGGTGGCATTGATGAGGTACATTACCGTCATCGGGTCGATAAACTGAATGATTTCCTGTATTTTTCCGTGGGTATGGGTACTCACCCAGTTGTTGATCTGCGTGACGGTGGCCGGGTCGTTGAAATCGGCGGGCATCACATCAGCGCCAAAGTATTGCTGGTTGCGCTGGATAAAGTCGGGGACGACATAGAAATCCTGGCGGTGCCAAATGGAGTTGGCAATTTCGAGGACGCTTTTAGGGTCGCTCGACAAGAGGTATTGCAGGAGCACCTGATAGGCCTCGTTAATTTCCTGGGGGGTAAGTTGGGAAAAACCAAGGGTGTTTTGCATTTCGAGGGCGGTATTGCCGGCGGCTCCGTTCCAGGTCATCCCGAGGGCGGCGGAAATGCTCAGGGGGGAGAGGCAGAGGTTACTATCGCCGGTATGCGCATTCAGTTCTTTCAGCATCTGAAAACCGAAGTGGTTGCTGGCTTTGACCACTGCGGACTGCTTTGCAGTAAGGACGATGGGCGGGGAGCTTTCGGGTTCGATATGGTCTTTTTTACATCCTGTGAGGGAGAGGAGGCCCAGGCTGAGGGCGAGAATAAAAAGCTTGGTCTTCATACGCGGTATTGTTTATGGTGAGTGAAGCCTGATGTGGTTTTACAGGCATAAGATGCGTATGCAGGGCAGAAGGTTGCGTGGGGGGGCAGTGATGAGTGATCAGTGTTCAGTGTTCAGTGTTCAGTGATCAGTGATCAGTGTTCAGTGATCAGTGTTCAGTATTCAGTGTTCAGCTTGCCTGCCGGGAGGCAGGTGTGTCAATGCCTGAATAAGGTTGACCTTCTGGCCTTCTGCCCTTCTGCCCTTCTGATCTTCTGACCTGCTGCCCTGCTGAATCAATAATCAATCACGTCGCGCTCCGATGGAGCGCATTAATGGAAACAAACATCAACTGCTAATTAGGTTTCGCCCCGATGGGGCTAAATATCAACTTCAGCCTTCTCCGAATTCGCCTGCCTACCGTCAGGTAGGCACTCGTACTCGTAATCGCCTGCCTACCGGCAGGTAGGCGCTCGTACGCATCTTCCTCCTCCTTATGACTTCTGAATTCTGACTTATTACTTAAACGGGCCACCCCTTCGGGGCCTGCTTTATTCG